>CAKSSN010000012.1 GCA_934489015.1 uncultured Clostridia bacterium | reverse complement strand
TGAAGCTGTGTCAACCTATTATTCAAATCAAAGGTATAATTTGTCGTTTTTGTTGTATCGCCCGTTTTAAGCGAATAGGCTGTTACATTTGAGCTGCTGTCATATGTATAGCTCTGCTCGGATGTACCGTTTGTTTCCTTTATAACTCTGCCGAAATTATCATACTCATAAGAGACGCTGTCGATCAGCTCTTCATCCGAATATAACTTTCTTTCCGTTACATTTCCGAGATTATCATAACTGCTGACGGTTTTTTCGCTCATACCGAGCGCTGTATTTTCAGCATTTGTTTCCGTCACTCCGAAAACAGAATAAACATTTGTAAACAAACTTCCGTTTCTGTCGGTTGAGGTAAGGCAATTGCCCAAAAAGTCATATGTATAACTTTCACTCATGCCGAGCGGATCGGTTATAGCTGTCAGCTGTCCCACATTATTATATGTATACGTTACTGTCGCATCGCCGTTTTTCATTGTCAGCGGCTTGCAGGCTGCATTATATGTATATTCCGCAACAACGTCTGCCATATCCGTGCGCGTAACATTGCCCATGCTGTCATATTCCGCGTTTGTGACCGTAAAGCTTTCTTCCTCGCCCGGCTTATTTGACCTTTCAGCCGTTTTGACAACATTTGAATTTTTATCGTAATATGTCTTTACAAGCGATACATTATTTTCGTCAAACGGAGCTTCTACCTTTATAACGCGTCCTGCCGCATCATAGAAATAGCTTGTTATATTTCCGTTTTTGTCAGCTGCCGTTTTTTGCTGTCCCGACAAATCATATGTAAAGCTCTCTGTATTTCCGAGCGCGTCTGTTTTTGTCAAAACATTTCCGAGCGTGTCATAAACATTTGTTTCCGTGCCGCCGTTCGGCGCTTTTTTTGTAAGCGGTCTTGAATACTCATCATATGTATACTCTGTTGTATAAGTCTTTTCACCGTCGGAGGCAGATTCTCTTATAAGCTCCCCATAGCTGTTATAAACGGCTTCGTCAGTGCGCTGTTTTCCACTTCCGGCTAAGACGACTCTTTCATAACGTCCGCCGTTTACTACGCCGTAGCTATACGTTTTTGTATTAAGAAGATTTCCGCTTAAGTCCTTTACACTCTCGGTAAGCGGTCTGTCGGCAAAATCATATGTATAATCAGTTACCGTTCCGACGCCTTCAGCCGAAAGGCTCTTAAGCTGCGTTACACGCGAAGCGCTGTCATACGTTTTCTCGCCGACAAGCTCCCACTCATTATTTTTCGGGCGGTATGCGGCAATTTCACGCCCGAAATCGTCAAATGTGTATTTTATACTCGTTCCGTCAATTTCATTTGCAACAGCATATCTGTCTGCAAGCGAATATTCCGCCGTTCTCTCCGCTCCGTTAGGAAACGTATATTTTACCGGACGGCCGAGCGCGTCATAAAACGCATGCGCCATGTTACCCTCGCCGTCAGTAAGCGAAATCGGTTTTCCGAACATATTGTATTTTACGGACGAGCTTATTGTGCCTGTATTTTCACCGTCGGCATTTAAAACATTTTCCACAAACTCCGTAACCGTTACAAGCTTATCCGCTCCAACAGAAGCTGTTCTTTTAACAGTCTGCACCTCGTCCAAATCATCCAGGGCGCCGTTGTTATCAGTGTCGGCAAGCCATACCTTAGTTGACGCTATCTCACCTGTTTCGTCATACTCATATGCTGTTTTGGCTATTTCATTATTATTTTTTACAACAGTGCTTGACGCGATTTTAAAATGATTTTCCGCCTGAGTATTAACTATCTTATAATCAAGAGAATATTTATTGCTGTTATATTTTTTATAATATCTTATTTCCGACGGTACTTTGGTATTGCCGAAATAAGTATACTCTTTTTTGTAATCCCCTGTCATCTCTGCATTTATCCGGCTTCTGAAATCATAAGTGTAAGACGTTCCGCTGCCGACATTGTTAATATATTTATATGTTCCTGTCAGATTATTAGCACTGTCATAGTTGTAGGTTTCTTTAACAAGCGAGCTGCCGGAAGAATCATTTATATTTACACTTTTAAGAGCATTGTCATCATAAAAATTCTTCTCAATGACTCGTCCGTCCGTATCACGGGTAATTTGCATCTTTATATCATTAATAACATTATAGCTTTCCTTGTTTATTACCTTGTTCCCGCTTTTCTCCAGTACATCGGAAACGCCGTGAATCATTGAAGCTATTCTTGTATTTGAGCTTACATCATACAAATCGGTATATTTATAATGCTTTTCCATTCCGGTCGGATATGTTATCTTTTCGATATTTAGCCCTTCAAATGTATTAAAAATAAGTCTTTCATATGTTGCTCTGCGAATATAACCATCATCAAGACCGTTGTATAAATTGGTTGAAGGACTATTTACCATTGCCGAATAACCATTTGAGTATCTTCCCTCATAAACAGTTTCCTCACCGTTTTCATTTGTAACGGTAAGCTTTTCAACAGAATTATTTTTCCATATGCTGTCGTTTACAAGTGATTCTGCCGGCAAGCTCTCGCTACTATACGTTATCGTTCTGTCGGCGCCGCTTGCCTCATCATGATACGAAATTCCGCTTTTGCTTAAAGAAATTCCTCTGCCGTAGCTGTCAACAACTCCGATAAGACTACAGTTTTCATCATAATTAAACCTTATTGAATTATTATAATCATCAACAATCTCACAAATTCTTGCATTAGGTCTTCCTCCGAAAACAATGTCGGCATACAAATAATATGTTATTCCTTTGAATTTATCGAAAATCTCCATATTGTACACCGTTCCGCTTTCCGTTTCTTTGCTGACATAATACATATGATATTCAAGCTTATCATTATTGTCCGGAAAAAATGTCATGCCAAACTCTGACGGTCTGCCTGCGTATATACCTCTATACTCCTTTAAATGCGCACTCGCCGTATATGTATGTATCACTCCGTCGATGTCCCTAAAAATACCGCTGTAGTCTCTTGTAAGAAATCTGTATTCGGAATCAACATCCTTTTCATATGTGTCGGTAAGCATACTCACATACGGGAAATCATATTCCCACTGCTTTGCAATCGGATACATTGTTTTATTGACAGTTATATTCACTATATCATAAACCGAATCTTCATTATATGTAACTCTTCCCGGCGTCGATGTACTGTCATATGTAAGTCTTATTCCCGAATCGGATTTGCGCTGATAAACATCATGAAACAAAACAAATGTTTTATCATTTCTCGTATATGTAGAAAAATTGTCGTCCGACACATAAATAGGCTTACTCATATATTTTTGAAATTCATCATCATTATGAAAAGCTATATTTAATGTCTTTCCGCCGGAGGTATTAAACTTATACAGTCTGAATATTGCCGGAAACTTAAAAGAAGATGTTTTTGACGCTGCATAATTAGTAAAATACTTCTGATTGTTATAAACTCGTCTGATATTAAGGTCAAGCCCGTTTCTTCCCGGCAAACTTAAATCCGTTTCCCTTATTCTAAGCTTATTTGTATAGTCGTCAACGGATTCTCCGTTTTTGAGCGAATACGGTCTGAAATATTCATCACCGAACTGCTTTGACATAATCTCATCCCAAATTGTACCGCGTGTGTTAAACGCCACAGGTGATACATCTCCGTCTGACTGCTCTTCCCTCGTATTAACATACGGTGTGTTGTCCTCAATCTCAAATTCATCATGCAACATTCCGGCAGGTATATACTCAATAACTGCATCTTCGCCGCTCTGCTCCTCTTCCGAAATAACCGCATGTGCCTTTGAGTTTTCCTCTGCAATCAAATCTTCATTCTCCGCAAAAACGCACGGAATAACCCCAATAATAATTGCAGCACTTAAAAATAAACTGACAAATCTTTTCATAATTCCCTCACTTTCCTTTACTCTTCTTTTTCTACGTTACTTCCCCTCTTTTTACTTTGGATATATCCTATTCCAATCATACCATATATTAGTTTGTTTTTCAACATCATACAGTATTTTTCGTGATTATAAACATAATTTCTACATTGTTTTTATTAATATCGACTATTAATGTTATATATTTGATAAATATGTTTTAATTTCAAATTATACAAAATGTTTTTACCTTTAAAATGAACAGCTTTATCCTCCAACTTCCCCTATATCACAATACTTTTCACAAAATTTTAAGCGGTTTTTACAAATTTAATAAATTCTATTGACTGACGGGGAAATACGTGGTAAAATCAAAGTATAAAATCATAATGGGGGAGTGTTTTTTTATGAATAAGAGCTGTCTTTTCGGTGAAGACGAAAAACCTCTTGACAATATACTCACAAACGGCGGTCTTACGTGTATTTTCAGAAAAATATGCGTTATCGGCGACAGTCTGTCTTCGGGTGAATTTGAATTGGTTGGCGACGACGGAAATCACACTTATCATGATATGTATGAATATTCATGGGGACAATATGTTGCAAGAATGTGCGGCTGCGAGGTTTCAAACTTTTCGCGCGGCGGCATGAGCGCAAAATGGTACATCGACTCATTTGCAAACGAATGGGGCTTATGGGACGTGAGAAAGGCGGCGCAGGCATATATTATTGCACTCGGCGCAAATGATATAAACGGCGACAACTTTAAGGCATACGGCAGCATGGGTACTGCGGATGATATAGATTTTGAGGATTATACAAAAAACAAAAGAACCTTTGCCGGATATTACGGCGAGATAATCCAAAGATACAAGAAAATTCAGCCAAACGCTAAATTTTTTCTTGTAACAATGCCGCAAGACACAAACGACTCCGACGAAACAAAGGCGCGCAAGGACGAACACAGGAAGCTTTTGCTTTCGCTTGCCGAAGTCTTTTCAAACGCATATGTAATAGACCTTAGAAAATACGACTGCGTTCATGATAAGGAATACAAAAAAAGCTACTACCTCAACGGTCACCTGACGCCTGCCGGATATTATATGTCGGCAAGAGTTATTTCGTCATATATAGACTACATAATAAGGCATGACATGGACGAATTTAAACACATAGGCTTTATGCCTCACAACTAATTTAACGAGGAAAAATAAATGATTGAAATTAAGAACGTATCCTACTGCTATCAAAAAGAAGAAGCAGACGGGAGCCTTAAGAAAACACTTGTTCTCGATAATCTGTCGCTTGAAATAAAGGAAGGCGAATTTGTGGCTATTCTGGGACATAACGGCTCCGGAAAGTCAACACTTGCAAAGCACATGAACGCTATACTCCTTCCCGAAAGCGGCGACTGCATTATTGACGGAGATAACACACGCGAGGAACAAAAGCTGCTTAAAATCCGCTCGCGCGTCGGAATGGTTTTTCAAAACCCTGACAACCAGATTGTTGCAGCCGTTGTTGAAGACGACGTTGCATTTGCGCCGGAAAATCTCGGCGTTCCGTCAAAGGAAATCCGTCAAAGAGTTGACGAATGTCTTAAAACCGTCGGAATGTATGACTACAGGCGCGCAGAGCCTGCAAGGCTTTCGGGAGGTCAGAAGCAGCGCGTTGCAATAGCCTCGGTGCTTGCGATGAAGCCGAAATATCTTGTTTTGGATGAGCCTACGGCAATGCTTGATCCTCACGGGCGCAGCGAGGTTATTAACACAATTAAAAAAATAAACCGCGAAAACGGCGTAACCGTTGTTTTGATAACTCACTTTATGGAGGAAGCGGCAGACGCGGACAGGGTTATTGTTATGGACGACGGCAAAATTTTATTTGACGACACGCCGTTTGAGGTTTTCAAAAACGTTGAGCCGCTCAAAAAAATCGGTCTTGACGTGCCTCAGGCAACGGAGCTTGCCTATATGCTGAGAAAAGACGGCTTCCCTATTCCCCACGTTCTGACTCCGGACGAATGTGTTCGCGAAATAGCACGCATTTTAGAAGGAGGCGGCGGACAATGATAAGCATAAAAAATTTAAATTTCATATATTCTGCCGGTATGGCAAACGCGCGGCAGGCGCTCTATGACATAAACCTTGAAATTCCGACAGGCGATCTTGCCGCAATTATAGGTCACACAGGCTCGGGTAAGTCAACGCTTATTCAGCACCTGAACGCGCTTATTACACCAACGTCCGGCAGCGTTATAATTGACGATGTTGACATATTCGACAAAAAAACAAAGAAAACGGATATAAGAAAAAAAGTGGGACTTGTTTTTCAGTATCCGGAATATCAGCTCTTTGAAGAAACGGTTTATGCGGATATTTCGTTCGGTCCGAAAAATCTCGGTCTTGACAAGGAGGAAATTGACAAGCGCGTTAAATCCGCCTGCAATATAGTCGGTCTTGACGAAAAATATATGCAAAATTCGCCGTTTGAGCTTTCGGGCGGTCAGAAGCGCCGCGCGGCAATTGCCGGAGTTATTGCAATGGAGCCGAACGTTCTCGTTCTTGACGAGCCGGTAGCCGGGCTTGACCCGCGCGGCCGCGACGGAATACTCTCCATGATTGAAAGGCTTCACCGCGAATGCCCCGAAATGACGATTATTTTCGTTTCTCACTCTATGGAGGACGTTGCAAAAATCGCGGAGCACGTAATTGTAATGAATCACGGCAAAATTGCAATGACGGGCAGCGTGGCTGAGGTTTTCTCGCGCGGCAGCGAGCTTCGCGAAATCGGGCTTGCCGTTCCGCAGATAACGCAGATTACGGATAAGCTCAGAAACATGGGTTTTTCGCTTCCTACCGAAATATACACCCTGAAATACGGCGAGGCGGCAATTGCCGCGCTTATGAGAAAGGGCGGTGATAAAAATGCTCGGTAACGTTATAATAGGTCAGTATGTAGAGGGTAATTCATTTATTCACCGAATGGACGCAAAGGCAAAAATAATAATAGCATTTTTATATATGATACTTCTGTTTTCAATTAAAACAATTCCTTCATATATAGCCGTAAGCGCATTTACCCTGCTGACTGTTTCAATTTGCGGAGTATCGCCGCGCCTAATAATTAAAGGACTTAAGCCGATGCTTTTTATCCTTATATTCACTGCCGTTTTAAATCTGTTCATGACGCGCGGCGAGCCGCTTGTATCATTTACTCTTTTCGGCAGATGGGATATGACAATAACAAAGGAAGGCTTCAGAATTGCCGTTTTAATGGTAATCAGACTGATGTATCTGCTCATTTTCACCTCCGTGCTCACGCTGACAACAACGCCGCTTAAGCTTACGGACGGAATTGAAAGGCTTTTAAAGCCGCTTAAAAAAATAAAGGTTCCGGCACATGAAATTGCAATGATGATGACAATTGCTCTTAGATTTATCCCGACTCTTGCCGACGAAACCGACAAAATAATCAAAGCGCAGAAGGCGCGCGGCGCCGATTTTGAAACAGGCGGAATTATAAAGCGTGCCAAAGCTATGATTCCCATTCTCGTTCCGCTTTTCGTAAGCGCTTTCAGACGCGCCGATGAGCTTGCGTGCGCTATGGAAGCAAGATGCTATCACGGCGGTGAGGGCAGAACGAAAATGAACGAAAGCCATATGGGCAGAAACGATTATATTGCATTTGGTATTTTTATTGCGGCAGCGGTAATAATAATTATAATGGAAATAATAATAAGATAACTGAAAGGACTTTGCATTTATGAGAAGAACAAAAATTGTATGCACTATGGGGCCCGCTTGCAGAAGCGAGGAAATGATAGAAAAAATGGTTAAATGCGGAATGAACGTCGCACGACTTAATTTTTCGCACGGAGATCACAAATATCACGCGGAAACAATTAAAATGCTTAAAAACGTCAGAAAACACACAGGCGCTCCGCTGGCAATTCTTCTTGATACAAAGGGACCTGAAATAAGAATTAAAACATTTGAAAACGGAAAAATCTTTTTAAAGGATAATGACGACTTTACGCTTACTATGGAGGACGTTGAAGGCAGCGAGCGCCGCGTAAGCGTAACCTATAGCGAGCTTTCAAAGCAGATAAAAGCCGGAGATATTATATTGATAGACGACGGAAAAATTGTTTTAAGAGCCGAAAAGACAGATGAACAAAACATCTACTGCAAGGTTATAACAGGCGGCGAGCTGACGGACAGAAAGGGAATTAATATTCCCGATGTTCATCTTAATTTCCCGTACCTAAGCGAGCAGGACAAATCGGATATAATGTTCGGAATTGAGCATGACATTGATTTTATAGCCGCTTCCTTTGTAAGATGTAAGGAGGATATTACGGAGCTCAAAAAATTTGTTGACTACAACGGCGGCCACAACATAAGAATAATATCAAAAATAGAAAACGGAGAGGGCATTGAAAACTTTGACGACATTTTGGCAGAGTCGGACGGAATTATGGTCGCACGAGGCGACATGGGCGTTGAGGTTGAATTTGAAAGACTGCCGGGTCTTCAAAAGCGGTTTATAAAGAAATGCTACAAGGCAGGAAAAATGGTTATAACCGCAACACAAATGCTCGAATCCATGATCACAAATCACAACCCGACGCGTGCGGAAATAACCGACGTTGCAAACGCCGTTTTTGACGGCACTTCGGCTGTTATGCTTTCCGGCGAAACGGCAGTTGGCGCAAATCCGCTACTTACAATATCGGTTATGGCAAAGGTTGTTTCTCAGGCGGAAAACGACGCATTCGACCTTGACGTGTACCGCGACTTTAAATATGAAATGGACTCTTCGGATATAACGAATGCAGTATGTGACGCCGTATGCACAACGGCAAAGGACATAAAAGCAACAGCCGTAATAGCGCTTACAAAGCTTGGACAAACGGCGCGCAGAATGTCAAAATTCAGACCCTATCAGCCGATTGTTGCCGCAACTCCGGTTGAAAAAACCTTTCATCAGCTTGCACTTTCGTGGGGTGTTTATCCGGTTATCGCAAAATACCAAAGCACAACGGACGAGCTGTTCCGCCACGCCATTGACTGCGCAAAGCAGCTTGACATTGTAGTGCCTGGCGACAAGGTTGTAATTTCGGCAGGCGTTCCGCTCGATATTTCCGGAAACACAAATATTCTAAAGGTTGAGGTTGTAAAAGACAGAATAGGATAAAACATGCTTTAAAAACGAAAGGAGATTTTATTATGCCATATACTTTCTATCAGACTGGAGTTTTTCTAAACTCGATAATACCCTATATAACAAACTTCGGCGTAAAGCTGCTCGGAGCGGTTATAGTATTAATAGTCGGAATTAAAATTTCAAAATGGATTTCAAGACGCATTGAAAGATCAAACGGAATGAACCGCTTTGACGCAGGCGTTAAAAAGTTTACCGCCAATGCGGTAAAAATTGCGTTTTATGCTGTTACTATAATTTCAGCCGCCGGGATAATCGGTATTCCGTCCGCTTCATTTATCGCCGTTCTCGGCTCCGCCGGCGTTGCGATAGGTCTTGCGCTTCAGGGCTCGCTAAGCAATATTGCCTCCGGAATACTTATTCTCGTAAACAAACCGTTTCGCGCCGGAGATTTTATAGAAGCCGGTGACATAAGCGGCACCGTTAAGGAAATAGGCTTTTTCTCAACAACTATTGTAACGCCCGACAACAAGGTTATTTCCTATCCGAACGGAACGCTTTCCTCAGCGTGCATTACAAACTATTCGGCAATGCAAAATAGGAGAGTTGATTTAACCTTTTCAGCAGGCTACGACAGCAATATTGACAGAGTAAAGGAAATTCTTTTAAAAGCTGCATATGACAATCCGCTTGTAATTTCCGAGCCTGCCCCTCCCTTTGCCGCAATGAGCGAGCAGGGCGCAAGCGCACTTGATTTTGTACTTCGGGTATGGTGCAAAAGCGATGATTACTGGGCTGTCCGCTTCGGACTCAATGAAGCGGTAAAAAGAGCTTTTGACGAAAACGGTATTGAAATTCCTTACAACAAGCTTGACGTTAATATTTGCGGTAATAACTAAATACATAAAGAAATGTTAAAAACGCGTAAAGGCTGCGCGGCAAAAGTCAATGACTTTTGCCGCGCAGCCTTTTATATTTTTATAAAACCTTACTCAAAAACGACTTTGTTCTCGGATTTTTCGGATTTTCAAAAATCTCCTCAGGTGTTCCCTGCTCCATAATAACGCCGTCATCTATAAACAAAACTCTGTCGCCGACCTCGCGTGCAAAGCCCATTTCATGAGTTACAACAGCCATTGTCATGCCGCTTTTTGCAAGGTCCTTCATAACCTCCAAAACCTCGCCGACCATTTCGGGATCAAGCGCGCTTGTCGGCTCGTCAAAAAGCATAACATCAGGCTCCATGCAAAGCGCCCTGACGATTGCAATTCTCTGCTTCTGACCTCCGGAAAGCTGTGACGGATACGAATCCGCTCTATCCTCAAGACCTACACGCTTTAAAAGCTCTTTAGCGCGCGCCTCTGCTTCCGTTTTTGAAAGCTTCAGAAGCTTAATCGGCGCAATCGTCATATTTTTTAATATCGTCATATGCGGAAACAAATTAAAATGCTGAAAAACCATTCCCATTTTTCTGCGGTGAAGATCTATATTCGTATTCTTATCAAGGAGATTTTCTCCGTCAAAAAATATCTCTCCGCCTGTCGGCACCTCAAGCAGATTAAGGCATCTTAAAAAAGTTGACTTTCCGCTGCCGGACGGGCCGATTATAACAACAACCTCACCTTTTTTAACAGCAAGGTCTATTCCCTTTAAAACCTCAACATTGCCGAAGCTCTTTTTCAGCTGTTTCGTTTCTATTATAATATTATCTTTCACTGCTTCTGAGTCTCCTTTCAAGCTTGCCTACAAGCCATGTAAAGAACATTACCATGACAAGATAAATGACCGCTACCGCGATAAGCGGCATAAAAGCGGAATATGTGCTCGACCTTATAATATTTCCCGCCATTGTAAGATCACGTATTGTAACATAGCCTGCAACGGACGTTTCCTTAAGAAGCACTATAAACTCGTTTGCAAGAGCCGGCAGGATATTTTTAAAAGCCTGCGGTATTATAATATACCACATTGTGCTTGCATAATTAAATCCAAGACTTCTTCCTGCCTCAAACTGCCCGGCATCTATAGACTGTATACCCGAACGCACGATTTCAGCAACATATGCGCCCGAATTAATTCCGAACGCAAGCACCGCAACAAGAACGCTGTTTCTCGACGTTGCAAAAATTATGTAATACATAATCATAAGCTGAACAACAACAGGCGTACCTCTTATAACCGTAAGATAAACCTTGCATACTGCATTGAAAAACGAAAGAAGAAATTTCTTAAAGCCCTTCTTCATATCCTTTGCCGTTTTATCATAGCTCGAACGCACAACGGCAACGATTACGCCGAGCACTATGCCGATAAACACTGCAAAAAAAGTAATATAAAGCGTGTTTTTAAGACCGCTCGTTATAAACTTCCAGCGATCCTCCTTTATAAAATTCAATATAAAATCAGCCTTAATACCTGACGCCCATGCAGAAATGCTTTCTGATAATGAAGCCATTTTTATAACCTTTCCTTTCCGCGTGACAATCACGCGCCGCCGCAGAAAATCATCTGCACACAGCTAAACAATAAGGGTGCCGCTCAGGCAGCACCCCGAAATTCAAAATAAACAAAATTTTATTTATTGTTTGCTTCAACATATGCCTTAGCCGGCTCTTTATCTATAATTACGCAGTCAATCTTACCTGTAACAAGCGCCTGAACAGCTTCGTTACCGGAAGCATACTTCATAACTCTGTCAGCACCGAAATCGCCCTCTGCATAGCTATCTCCGGTTGTACCCTTCTGAGTTCCGATAAGGTATTTAGCACCGTCAGCCGACAAATCGTCAACAGACTTGATTTTGCTGCCCTCAGGTACGATTACAACCTGTATACCCTTAGCATAGGTGTCTGAGAAATTAACGTTTTTGAGTCTGTCCTCGTTCACCGTCATTCCAGCCATACCCATGTCTGACTTACCTGTCTGAACAGCTGTTATTATAGCGTCAAAATCCATATCGTCAATAACAAGCTTCTTATCAAGCTTATCGGCAATTGCAGCAGCCATTTCAGCGTCAATTCCGACAATCTTGTTATCCTCATAATATTCATACGGCGGGAACTGTGCGTTTGTTGCCATATGAAGCTCTTCCTTTCCGTCAGCATCCTGCTGGAAGGTCAAATCATGTTCTTCATTTGAAATATACTTTGCAACAATCTTGTCTGCCGTTCCGTCAGCCTTAATCTCCTCAAGAGCCGAATTTACCTTGTCAAGAAGCTCCGTGTTCTCCTTAGCTATGCAGATTGCATAATCCTCATCGGCATACTCCGTGTCAAGAATTGTAAGCTTTGTGCTCTTTGAACCGCAGCCTGCCATAACGCTTGCAGCCATGCATATGCAAAGCATTAAACCCATTATCTTTTTCATAAAAATCTACC
The DNA here is from genome assembly GCA_934489015.1 of uncultured Clostridia bacterium. Classification (GTDB taxonomy): domain Bacteria; phylum Bacillota; class Clostridia; order UBA1381; family UBA1381; genus RGIG9115. The sequence continues at coordinate 69,134 of CAKSSN010000012.1, read as the reverse complement.
TCTTTCAATAAAAATATTTAACATATGAATTATACCACTGTTTTGCAAAAAAATCAAGCTTTTTTTTGATTTTTTGTATATTATTTTTTAAATTCCGCGTTTTTTGTACACTTTTACATAAAGACAATGCATAAAAATACATTCATCATATTTTTTTAATAAAAATAGACAAACATTTAACAAATTTTTAGTAATAAATTATAATGATAAGAAAAATCCCTTTTCAAAACCTGAAATTTATGATATTATATATAGTTGTAACAGACAAACAAACTGCCTGCATAAATATTATGAAAAGAGGATGAAAATGAAGAAACTATTTATTTGCTTAATAGCAATGCTTTGCGGCGCGGCGGCTGCTCACGCATCGGCAGAGGACAGTGCTGCGCTGTACTTTTTTAAGGATTATGTTCCCTACACGCTTGAGCATCCGCTCGAAAGCTCCGACGGAATTATTTATATGCCTGCTTATGAGGGTGCGGCAAGCATGGGAATTTCAAACGTTACATATTCCGAGAACGGCAGCCTTTCGTTCGGAATTTACGACAAGTACATTTACATGAACATAGGCAGCACGGCAGTAAACGTTTTCGGAGAGGAACACGCGCTTGACGGTGCTCCAAAAATAATAAACGATATTCCTTACGTATCGGTTCAATCGTTTGCAACAATGGTCGGCGCTCCGCTCGATATTCAGTATGAGGGCAGTCATATAAACGTTGTTGTTTCAACATCGGGCGTGCTTGAAGCGGAAATGAGAAATCATCAGTATGAGGACTTTATAAACAATTCCGGAATAACAAGCCGCACGCCTTATCTTGTATGGGTGAAAAAGGGCGACTACAAAGTTAGAGTTTTTCTCGGTGAGGACGGCAGCAGAAAGCTTATAAAGGAATTTACCTGCGGAATAGGCAAAAGCTCAACACCCACCTGCACAGGTCAGTTTGAATACTATTCACGCGAAAAAATGTGGCCGTATTCGAGCTATTATGTAGGACCTATAATGCGCTTTAACGGCGGCTATGCAATTCACTCGACACTTCTCAGATATGACGGAACGCCGTATGATGACCGTGTCGGCGTAAAGCTTTCTCACGGCTGCGTAAGACTAAGAAAAAGCGATATTGAATGGATGGTTGCATACGTTCCGCTGTACACAAGAATTTTTATAAACGAATAAATAAAAAGAGGCTGTTTAAAAGGTCAATCGACCTTTTAAACAGCCCTTATTCATTTCAAAAAAGCTTAAAAAAATCCCTATAATACGTTTTCTTGCGTTCCGAATTTTTTACCATTACCCTTTATTTTATCTGTTTTCCGTTTTATCCCACGTCAGCCTTTCAAGCTCATCAGAGCCGGAGTCATCGCTGAGGAGATCAAAATTCGTGTTTTCGGAGTGCAGAAGCTCCTTATTTTTCTGAAACTCGGCATTGCTTTTTTCTGCCGCGTCAATCGTTCGGATATTCTTCTTATCCCACTCCTGAATAATTTTATCCATATACGGAAATGAGATTTTATTAATTCTAAGCACGCAGTATTCATACGCAAGAGCAATCATTTCCTCGCTCATATCAAGCTTATCGTGCCATTTTGAAAGATAATCCTCCTCAATTCCGGTTAAATCTCTGTCGCGTATACCGAATAGATTTTTTAAATTATTCATATAATTTTTCTTCATCTCATCCTCGCGCAGAAATTTTTCAACCGCTTCAATCGAGTTAATACCTCTTTTATGCCACCCGGACGCAACGCGCTCTATATATGACATACTTTTTTTGCCTATCGAAACACAGTATTCAAGGAGCATAAGTATAACCTCAGGCGAAAATCCAAGACTGTCATAAAACCAATAAAGACTTTTCATTTCCGCCGTGCTCAGCGTTCTGCCGAGCACCTCTTCGGCAAGCTGCAGCATTTCGGAAAGCTTTTTATTGTTCTCCGCACTGCGCGTTATCTCGGAAAGTTCATATTCCTTAGGCTCATCAGCTTCCGAATTTCCCTGATATGCAGGCTCGGCTTTTTCCTCCGCCGCGCCGTCAAGCACCTCAATCGCACCGATATTTTCCCAATATCTCACCGCCTGCATAACATCGCTTTCAAGAAGCTGAAGCTCATCGGCAATTTTACCGAAATCAATACTTTCCCCGTTTGCAAGCAGCATAAGTATATGAATATATATTTTAATAAAAACTGCGTTTGTTTTTGGAAACACCTCTTCCGCAAGCTGCTTCGGTACAGCTATGCAGTCAAGCTTTGCTTTAACAACCGGCATTTTTATTCACCCTCTGCCAAACGAATTGTTTTAATTACGCAGTCCTTAATCGGCTTATCCTGATAGTCTGTCGGAGTTTCGGCTATCTCGTCAAGCACGTCATAGCCGTCCGTGAGCATACCGAACGCCGCATACTGACCGTCAAGGTGGGGCGCGTCGTCATGCATTATGAAAAACTGGCTCGAAGCGGAATTCGGGAACATTGTTCTCGCCATTGACAGTACACCTCTTGTGTGCTTAAGCGGATTTTCAAATCCGTTTGACGAAAACTCTCCGCGTATGCTATCGCACTTTTTCGCATTGCCGCTTGCATCCATACCGCCGCCCTGTATCATAAAGCCGCTTATAACGCGGTGGAATATAAGACCGTCAAAAAAGTTTTCGCCTATAAGCTTTACAAAATTTTCAACGGTTTTCGGCGCTGTTTCCGGATAAAGCACAGCTTTCATAACCTTGCCGTCATGCATTTCAATTTCTATTTTAATTTTCTCCATAACTATTCGTTGTCCTCCTCATCGTCGTCTGCAATATCGTCAATTACTTCCTCATCATCAAGCGGAATATCCTCTGCACTCTCGGCTTCCTGCTCGTTTTCCGGCGCACTCGCTTCCTCGTCATCATCTCTGCCCGTAAGCGCCATGCTGACAAGCTTAACGTTATCGCCGAGCCTCATAAGACGAACGCCCTGCGTATTTCTTCCGATAACGCTTATTTCATCTACGTGCATTCTTATAACAATGCCCTCAGATGTTATCATAATAACGTCGTCCTCATCGCTTACGGAAGCCATTCCGGCAACAAAGCCCGTTTTCTCGGTTATCTTATATGTTCTTACGCCCATTCCGGCTCTGCCCTGAACGCTGTATTCGTCAAATGACGTTTTCTTTCCGTAGCCGCGCTCCGTTACAACAAGGCAGGTTGAATTTTCGCGGATAACTCCGCCGCCTACAACTCTGTCGCCCTCTCTGAGCTTTATGCCTCTTACGCCGCGCGCCGTTCTTCCGACGCTTCTTACGTCCGTTTCCTTAAACCTTATAGCCATTCCCTTATAGGTTGTAAGCATAATCTCGCTGTTTCCGTCCGATATATCAACATTTATCAAAATATCGTCCTCATCAAGCGTGATTGCAATTAAGCCGCCGGCTCTGATTTTTGAATAATCCGTAAGCTTTGTTTTTTTGATGATACCGTTTCTTGTGATAAAGAGCAGGTTTTCACCGTCCTCAAAACTCTTAACCGGTATAACTGCGGTAACCTTTTCATTGGCTTCAATCGGCAGGAGATTTACTATAGCGGTACCCTTTGCGGTCCTTCCGGCTTCGGGTATCTGATAGCCTTTCAGCTTATACGCTCTTCCCCTGTCGGTAAAGAACAGTATAACATCATGAGTTGAGGTTGTAAACAGCTTTTCAACATAGTCCTCCTCACGTGTTGACATACCAGAAATACCTCTGCCGCCTCTGTGCTGAGATTTATACGTGTCGGCAGGTATTCTCTTTATATAACCGTTATGAGTCATTGTTATTGCAACCTCTTCTTCTTCAATAAGGTCCTCTATATCAAGCTCATCCGTTACCATTGCAATTTCTGTGCGGCGCTCATCGCCGAACTTATTCTTCATTTGAGTAAGATCCTCTTTTACAATTTCAAGCACTCTCGGCTCGTTTGCAAGAATTTCCTCATAATCGGCGATATTAGCCATTGTCTGATTATAATCGTCCTCAATCTTTTCGCGTTCAAGACCTGAAAGACGACCAAGCTGCATCTGTACTATTGCCGTTGCCTGAACATCCGTAAGACCAAACCTCTCCGACAAATTGATTTTTGAGTCGGGTATTGATTTTGAAGAGCGTATTATGCTTATAACCTCGTCGATATAATCTATCGCAATTCTGAAGCCCTCAAGCACGTGAGCGTGCTCTCTTGCTTTTTTGAGGTCAAACTCCGTTCTTCTCTTTATAACATCCTCCTGATGCGCTATATAATAGTCAATCATTTCACGCAGGTTTAAGCATTTAGGCTCACCGTCAACAAGCGTTATAAGAATAACGCCGAAAGTATCCTGCATTTGAGTAAATTTATAAAGATTGTTTAAAACAACATTCGGATTTGCGTCCTTTTTAAGCTCTATAATAAAGTTTATGTTAGTATCCGACTCATCACGCGTTGAAGAAATACCGTCAATTTTACCGTCGCGCACAAGCTCGTTAATGTGCATTTCAAGGCGCGCCTTATTAACCTGGTAAGGAAGCTCCGTTACAACAATTCTGTTTCTGCCGTTATGCTCCTCGATTTCCGCACGCGCACGCATTATAATTCTGCCTCGACCCGTTGTATACGCGCGTCTTATTCCGCCTCTGCCCATGATAAGACCGCCCGTCGGGAAATCCGGCCCTTGAATATAATTCATAAGCTCATCAATCGTAATATACGGATCGTCTATAACGGCGATTATACCGTCTACAACCTCGCAGAGATTATGCGGCGGAATATTTGTCGCCATACCTACGGCAATACCGCTTGAGCCGTTCACAAGAAGATTTGGAAACCTTGACGGCAAAACGCTCGGCTCCGGAATTTTATCATCATAGTTCGGAACAAAGTCAACCGTTTCCTTTTCGATGTCCGAGAGCATATGCGCCGCGATTTTTGACATTTTCGCTTCCGTATAACGATAAGCAGCCGGAGGGTCACCGTCTATTGAACCGAAGTTTCCCTTACCCTGAACAAGCGGATAACGCAGTGAAAAATCCTGCGCCAAACGCACCATAGCGTCATAAACAGAGCTGTCGCCGTGCGGATGATATTTACCCAAAACATCGCCGACAGTTGCCGCAGATTTCTTAAAATCATTCTCATAAAGCAGATTTGCCTCATACATATCGTATAAAATACGTCTGTGTACAGGCTTTAAGCCGTCCCTTACATCAGGCAGAGCACGGCTGACAATTACGCTCATTGCATAATCTATATACGATTTTTTCATTTCGCTGTTAAGCTCAACGTCAACCACCTTTGAATTTCCTATAACGTCAAGGTCAAAGGATTTTTCCGTCTTTTTTCGCGCCATTTATCGTTTCCTCCCGTTTGCTTGCATATTTACAAAATCTCTTTATATCCATAATTTAATTATATCATATTTTGCATAATAATGCAATAGTAATTTCTATTTTTTATATATTTGTACACTTTTAAAGCGCATTTTTTTCTATCAGGCAAACCGCGCTTGCGGCTATGCCCTCCTCTCTTCCCTCAAAGCCTAAATGCTCCGTTGTCGTTCCCTTAACGCTGACGGCAGATACATCAATATTCATAGCCGCCGCAATGTTTTCGCGCATTTTCGGAATATACGGAGAAATTTTCGGCTTCTGGGCTATTATTGTAACATCAACGTTTATCGGCTCATACCCGGCGTTTCTGACTCTCATGGCCGTTTCTTTAAGGAGCAGCACGCTCGATATTCCGAGATATTTATCATCATTATCCGGGAAAAGCTTTCCTATATCGCCAAGCGCCGCAGCGCCCAAAAGCGCGTCACAAAGCGCATGAAGCGCAACATCTGCATCAGAGTGTCCGTCAAGCCCCGTTTTATGCGGTATTTTCTCGCCGCACAAAAAAAGCTCTCTGCCCTCAGTTAATTTATGAACATCATAGCCCTGTCCTATTCTAAACATAAATCCTCCGTTTTTCCAAGCAATGCCTTAGCTAAAAGCATATCTGCCTTTGAAGTAATTTTTATATTAAGAGGGCTTCCCTCTACAAATTTCACGCGCACTCCGTAATGCTCGCATATGCTGCTGTCGTCCGTAACGCTGATTTTATCTTCAAATGCGCGCTCGTGAAGCTCTTTGATAAGGCTCCTTTTAAAGCCCTGAGGAGTATATATTTTAATTATTTCCTCTCTGTCAACCGTTTCGGTTATAAAGCCATCCGCCGTCCGTTTGAGTGTGTCAACGCATTTGCAGCCGACCGCAGCAGCGCCGTATCTGACAGTGTTTTCGGCAGCGGCAGCAATATCCTCATGTGTTATAAAAGGTCGTGCTCCGTCATGAATTAAAAGAAAATCCGCATCGGATGCACACACGCCGAGATATGACGACTCCTGACGCGTTTTTCCGCCCAAAACAAATTTTGTCCTACTCATGAAAACAGAACATATTCTTTTGCAAAAATCAAGCTCGTCCTTTTTTGCAACAACAATAATTTTATCTATCACATCGCTTGAAAAGAACTTTTTAACCGTATGATAAAGGATTTCTTTTTCATAAAGCTTTAAAAACATTTTGTTCATGCCGGCATCCATTCGCTTCCCCATACCGGCAGCAAGAATTACAGCGTCCACCATATCAATCCTTTTTTTCGGGCAAAAGCGCCCTTACCGTTTCGCTTAAAATCATTTCAATATCTTCTTCATCGGCAAAGCCGCTCATAACAAGCTCGCTTATAACCATTTGCTTCGTGCTTGCAAGTATTTTTCTCTCGCTTGTTGAAAGCCCTTTTGAAAGCTCGCGGTACATAAGATTTTTCATAACGTCAAGCACCTGATACAAATCGCCGGTATGAATTTTTTTCATATTATCCCTCTGACGTCTGTTCCAGTTTTCATCATTCCATACCGCCTGCTCTCTGAAATGCTCCAAAACCTTTTTTGCTTCCGAAGCGTCAATTACGCCCCTTATTCCGATTTCCTCACATTTATCCGTCGGAATGAGCACCGTCATTTTACCTGACTGAATACGCATTACATAATACTTTTTCTTTTTACCGAGAACCGTTTTTTCTTCAATCGCCTCAATGATACCTGCTCCGTGAAGCGGATATACTATTTTATCTCCGACACTGTACATATCTTTCCTCCGCAGCGCATGAAAGCGCCATTCATGGTTATTGCTCAAAACAAAGCAAAAACCATATGTAATAAAAACTATTATACTATTATTATACCACAAAATAAAAAAAAGTCAAATAAAATAAGCATAAACTTAAAAATAACGCACAAAAGCGCACAAAAAAATTCAAAAAAAATTTAGTTTTATATACAAAATTATACCTATTGCAAACAACTGATTTTTTTCGCGCCGATAAATAAAGAGCGCAGCCTTTTTCGGTGCGCTCTTTGTAAAAACATAACTCTGATGCTATAATTTAAATGTGTATATTTTAGCTCAAGCCGCAGATTTCAAGCGCCTTTTTCTTAAGCGCTTCTTCCTTTGCTTCAGCGTCTTGTAAATTTTCTCCGACAGTGTTCATATAAAGCTTAATCTTAGGCTCCGTTCCCGACGGACGAGCTATAAAGCTGCTGCCGTCCTCAAACTCAAACTGCATTACGTCCGATTTCGGAAGTCCCGTTTCATCGTTTAAATAGTCAACGGTTTTTGCAATTTTATATTCAGCTTTATTAACGCTTCTGAGGCTCTTCATAATCTCACGGATTTTTTCGGCACCGTCAAGTCCTTTAAGCTCGGCTGAGAACACGCCCTCCTTGAAATAGCCGTATTCATCATATATATCCATCATTTTATCATAAAGCGTCTTTCCCTGCTTTGAATAATACACAGCCATTTCGCTTATAAGCATTGAGGCTACAACGGCGTCCTTATCTCTTGCATATGTTCCCACAAGATAACCGTAGCTTTCTTCAAGACCGAGAATAAAGCTGTAGGAATTATCCGTTTCAAACTCGTGTATCTTCTCGCCGATAAATTTAAAGCCTGTTAAAACGTCAAAATATTTAATATTCTTCTTTTCGCATATAGCCTTTATAAGTCTTGTTGAAACTATTGTTGAAATAACAGCTCCGTTTGACGGCACATTTTTCTGAGAAAGCAGATAATCGCAAAGCAGCGCGCCGACCTGATTCCCCGTCATTGTAACATATTCACCGCTTGAAGATTTAACAACAATACCTACTCTGTCGCTGTCGGGGTCTGTTCCGATTATAAGGTCACAGCCGTTTTCCTTTGCAATTTCAATCGCACGCGTAAAGCATTCTTTATTTTCGGGATTAGGCGATTTAACCGTCGGGAAATTTCCGTCCGGCTCAACCTGCTCATCAACGAGCAAAACATTTTCAAATCCTGAGCGCTTCAAAATCTCACGCACAGGAATATTTCCCGATCCGTGAAGCGGAGTGTAAACGAGCTTAAATCCCTTTTTGTCAAGGTCCTTGTTTTTGCGCTGCTTTAAAACCTCACTGTAATAAGCTTCGTCAACCTCTTCGCCGATAATCTGCGGCGATACATCAGACTTATCCGGCACAGCAAATATATCAACCTTATCAATATATTCAAGCACCTTGTCAGCAGCCTCCGGCGGAAGCTGGCCGCCGTCCTCAAAATATGCCTTATATCCGTTATATTCCTTAGGGTTATGGCTCGCCGTTATAACAATTCCGGCATAGCATTTTAAATACCTTACCGCAAAAGAAAGCATGGGAGTAGGTCTCAGGGAATTAAAAAGATATGCTTTAATTCCGTTCGCGCACAAAACATTTGCCGTATGCTCAGCAAAGGCGCGCGAATTATTTCTTGAATCATGAGCAATTACAACTCCGCGCTTCATACACTCGCTGCCCTTACCTTTGATATATTCACAAAGACCCTGCGTTGCCTTCCCGACAACATATTTATTCATTCTGTTTGTTCCGGCACCCATAATTCCTCTGAGTCCGCCCGTACCGAATTTAAGATTTGAATAAAATCTGTCCTTTATTTCCTTTTCATCAGTAACACCTTCAAGCTCTCTGCGAGTCGGCTCGTCGGCCTTTTCAAGCCAAAGCTTGTATTCGCTCATATAATCCACAGTTATCAATCCCTTCAAGAAAATTGCAAACGTAAATTTTTACGTTCTTAATACTTAGTCGCTCCTCATGCCCGGCCAAAAAAGCAATGCGTTCTGATTGCTTTTTTCGGTCAACCCAACAAAACCCGAAAATATTCGGGTTTTGCCGCTTGGTTTTACGCTTCTTTTGAAGCAAGATATTCATTTATTTTTCCTACAAGCTCATCAGCGTCGGCTCCGTGAACCTCACACGCCATCTCGATTGACTCTCCGCTTGCGGACGGGCAGCCGAGACAATGCATACCGATGTCATAGAAAAATTTCGATGTTCCCATATCCATGTTGAGAACGTCCATTATAATCATATCCTTAGTTACTTTCATTTTTAACAAATCCTTTCTTTTTGTTTTTCCGTTCTGCCAAAGAGCAGTCCGTTATATATAAGGCGGCCTTATAGCCGTACCTTGCCAAAGTTTAACCTTCCATGCACGCTTTAAACTCTTCTCCGCTTACCGTTTCCTTGTCAAGCAGGAGCTTTGCAAGCTTTTCGAGCCGCTCGGAATTGTCAGTAAGAATTTTCTTTGCGCTGTCATATTCCCTAAGAAGTATATCTCTGACTTCCATATCTATTTTTGCGGCCGTTTCTTCGGAATATTCTCTCGAATGTGCAAAATCGCGGCCTATAAACACCTCGTCACTGCCCGAAAACGCAACAGGTCCGATTTTTTCGCTCATGCCGTATTTTGCAACCATCTCATGCGCAATTTCCGTTGCACGTTTAAGATCGCTCGACGCACCCGTTGTTATATCGTCAAGCACCAATTCCTCTGCCGCTCTGCCGCCGAGAAGCACGCATATGCGGCCGAGCATTTCGCTCTTTGACGGGCAGGACGAGTCGTCCTCCTCCGGAAGCGACATCGTATAACCCCCGGCTCTGCCGCGCGGAATAATTGAAATCTGGCTTACAACCGATGAGCTGTCCGCCACATATGTTACAACCGCGTGACCTGCCTCATGATAAGCGGTCAGCTTCTTTTCCTTTTCGGAAATAACCTTAGAATGTTTTTCGCTGCCCATCATAACCTTCATGTTTGCGTCATCAAGGTCTTCGGCAGTTATTTCAATATGCTCGCGCTTTGCGGCAAATATTGCGGCCTCATTCATCAGATTTTCAAGATCGGCGCCGGAATATCCCGACGTTTTCTTTGCAACCTCGTGCAAATCAATATCCTTTGAAATAGGCTTGTTTTTTATATGGACCTTTAATATTTCCTCTCTGCCCTTAACATCGGGAAGAGAAACAACAACGCGCCTGTCAAATCGTCCCGGACGCAGAAGCGCCGGATCGAGTATATCGGGTCTGTTTGTTGCGGCTATCATAATAACGCCCTCGTTTTTTCCGAAGCCGTCCATTTCAACAAGCAACTGATTTAAAGTCTGCTCCCTCTCATCATGACCTCCGCCCATACCGGCACCTCTTTTTCTGCCGACAGCGTCAATTTCATCTATAAAAATTATGCAAGGCTTATTTCTCTTAGCCTGTTCAAATAAATCCCTTACACGCGACGCACCAACGCCAACGTAAAGCTCCACGAAATCAGAGCCGCTCATTAGGAAAAACGGCACTCCGGCTTCACCTGCAACCGCGCGCGCAAGCAGAGTTTTGCCTGTTCCCGGAGGACCTACAAGAAGTATTCCCTTAGGTATTCTTGCGCCGAGTGAAATGAATTTATGCGGATTTTTAAGAAAGTCCACAATTTCCTCAAGCTCCGCCTTTTCCTCAATCGCTCCGGCAACATCGGCAAACGACACCTTATCCTTAGCGTTCAGGTTTTCAACGCGTGAGCTTGTTTTTGTAAAGCCTCCGCCCGTCTTTCCGTTTCTCGAAAAAATCATAAACGCAAACAAACCTACAAGCAAAAGCGAGCAAAGGATATTAAGCACGGAGGAAATTGAAATCCTCTTTGAAACAGCCTCCTGAACAAGCTTTCCGCTTTCCATCTGCTCCAAAAGCTTATCTCCGCAATCGCTGTAAAACGTTTCCTGTGAGGGAATGTTTACCGAATAGGACGTGTCCTGTCCTTTAAAATATGTCACCCTCGTATCATCCACTATAATGCGAGTTACCGCCGCATTTTCTATATCTCCGACAAGCTGAGAATACGACGCAGGCTTTGCCGCCGATCTCAAATCGGTAAAATAGCTGAATATAAGAACTGCCGCTATGATAAACAGCCACCAGCCTGTACCTCTGTATATTTTCTTCAAACAATCCCCTCCCGATTATTTATCAGCCGTCAGTGCAGACAAGCTCATAATTTCCTTTTTCAGACCAAAACCGTCTGTCGTTTCTTATCCCGAACACGCAGGCAATTTCTCCGTCTGCCGTCAAAACCGGCACACGCTCTCTCAAAGCTCTGTCAAGCTTTTTATCTATAAACAATTCCTTGAGCTTCTTTTTGCCCATCATTCCGACAGGATAGAGATAATCTCCGCTGCGCCTGCTCCTGAGCACAAAGCTTTCAGTGCCGGAAAACGAAAACGTATCACGGCTTTTGCCGGTGCTTTCGCGCAAAACAAAGGTTTTTCCTATTTCCGCAACAAAACACGGCTCATTTATTTTTAATGTATACTCAAACGAAAGATTAGCTTCATATTTAAATATTTTTAAATATCCGTATGATACGGCGGCGGTATACCCTCCGCCAAGTGATATACGTTTTCCCGAATTTCCGCGCGCCAAAGTCAGCATTGAGTCCACCGCTTCAAATGATATATCGTCAGCGCTGCCCTTTATGTCCGCATAATATTCAAAAACAACTCTGCGCTTCAGGCTCATATGCATACTGTTTAAAGCTGATGTTTTCAGCCCTCGCGGAGAAATCATTTTTTTAAGCTCACTTTTCGCCAGAGCGTCCAGATAATCATCATCAGACGAAATAATATCGCTCATTCTTATAATTGAAGATGCAGCCGACGGATTTATCTCCTCCAAAAGCGGAATTAACCTCCGTCTTACCTTGTTTCTGAGGTAATTTTCATCGGTATTGGTCGAATCCGTGCAGTAATCAATATTGTTTTCCGAGCAATAGCTCAAAATATCCTTTTTTGATAAATCGAGCATGGGACGGATTATATTTCCGTTTTTATATTCAATCCCCTTAAAGCCTCTTGCGCCGCTTCCGCGTATTATATTCATAAGTATGGTTTCTGTGCGGTCGTCCCTATGATGAGCTGTTGCGAGATAATCAATATTATTATTTTTCATTATCTCGTCAAAATATGCATATCTTGCCTTTCTGCCTGCCGTTTCTTCTGAAAGATGTTCATTTTTCGCCATAAGCGGAACATTTATTTTTTTTGAGAAAAACGGCACCGAAAGAGCCCCGCAAAGCTGCCGCGAAAACTCTTCGTCATGATCCGCCTCGCCGCCCCTTATCATGTGATTTACGTGGCACGCATAAAGCTTAAATCCGAAAGCGCTGTTTATATTGTGCATGGCACATAAAAGAGCTGCCGAATCCGCTCCGCCTGAAAGCGCAATAAGTACTCCCACGCCCTCGCGGAGCTTAAGCTCCCTTATTGTCTTTAAAATTATTTTTTCCGCTTTGGTCATTTTCATCTCTTTCAACATTGAGGAATTTGGTATACTGTCCCTGCCAACCAAGCTTAAAGGTCGATGTTTCACCGCTTCTGTGCTTTGCGATTATACATTCGGCAAGTCCCTTATCCTCACTATTCTCTTTATTGTAATATTCATCTCTGTAAAGAAACATTACAATATCCGCGTCCTGCTCGATAGCTCCCGATTCACGAAGGTCCGAAAGCATAGGCCTTTTATCGCTTCTGTTTTCAACGTTTCTCGAAAGCTGAGAAAGCGCAATTACAGGTATGTCAAGCTCCTTTGCAAGAATTTTCAGCGAACGCGATATTTCTGATATTTCCTGCTGTCTGCTCTCTGTTCTGCCCGGAGCCTGCATAAGCTGAAGATAATCTATAACAACAAGCTCAAGCTGACGCGTCTGCTTGAGGCGCTTGCATTTTGCCCTTATCTCCGACACGGTTATCGTTGCCGTATCGTCAATATACATAGGCGCCTGATAGAACCTGTTCACCGCTCTGCCTATTCTCAGCCAATCATCCGCTTCTATCTCTCCGGATTTTAATTTATGCGAATCAACAAGCGCCTGAGAACACATAATTCTGTTTACTATCTGAACTTTAGGCATTTCAAGGTTAAAAATCGCAACGGTTTTATTATCTTTAAACGCCGCATGCTCCGCTATATTAACCGCGAAACTTGACTTTCCCATACCCGGACGTCCGGCAATCAATATAAGCTCTCCGCCATGCAGACCGCCCGTTCTGTAATTAAGCTCCTCAAAGCCCGTATCAAGCCCGTTGATACCGCTCGGATTCATCGCATTTTCAACCATAGTATTGTAAGCTTCCATTACAACGTCGCTGACGGGTACAATATCCGTGCTTTCCTTTGATGAGGAAACGTCAAAAATCGCCTGCTCCGCACGGTCGAGTATTTTATCAACATCATCGTTATCGTCATAAGCGTCCTTCATTATGCCTGCGGCAGCGCTTATAAGCTTTCTCGATACTGCCTTTTGCTTTATTATTTTTGCATAATAGCCGGCATGCTCCGATGTTGAAACGGAGGACGCAAGATTTGCAAGATAAACGCTTCCGCCGACAGCGTCAAGCTTATCGCGCTTTGACAAAAGATCCGATACCGAAACAAAGTCTATCGGTTTATTGTTATTAAAAAGCTCTATTGCCGCTGAGTAAATTTCCCTTGCCTGCGCCAGAAAAAAGTCCTCCGGCTTTACAATCTCAACAGCCGCCGAAATACTTTTAGCGTCAAAGAGGATACAGCCGATTACGCCTTCCTCAGCCTCCTTGCTGTAAGGAAGCTCTCTGTCAACATATATGTTATTTTGTTTTTCCAACCGCTGCTCCCCCCTTTTTAAATCTCAGCGACATAACTGTTATATGAAGCTTTTATTATTCCGAAACTACTCTTACTTTAAGCTTTCCGCTTATTCCCGGATGAATTTTAATTTCAACCTCTGTCATGCCGAGAAGCTTTATTCCGCCCGGCAAAACAAATTTTTTCTTATCAAGCTTAATATGGTGCTGATTTGTGAGCGCCTCAGCAACATCCTTTGAGGTGATAGCTCCGAAAAGCTTTCCGTTATCCCCTGCCTTTGTTTTTATCTCAACGGTTAATTCCTTTAATCTGTCAGCCAGAGCCTGCGCTTCCTCAACAGCCTTTTGCCTTCTGAACTCCGCGCTTGCCGCCTGACCCTCCATTACGTTAAGATTTTCCTTTGTAGCTTCCTTTGCAAGCCCTCTCGGCAAAAGATAATTTCTTCCGTAGCCGTCGGAAACCTCAACAAGCTCTCCTTTTTTGCCCTGTCCCTTTACATCCTTTGTAAGTATAAGCTTCATATCAAATCAATCCTTTCTGAATAAGTGTCTGCCGAGTGAAAAAAACACCCTGAATATATTTATTCGTTATCGGCAAGATATTTTCCGATAGCGTCAATGAGCATATATCTGACCTCTTCTATGCTGCAGCCCTTTATCTGTGCTCCGGCTCCGGTAAGATGACCGCCGCCGCCGAGCTGTTCGAGAATTTCCTGAACATTTATGTTGCCGAACGATCTTGCGCTGATACTTACGCTGCCATCAAGCGGATATATTACAAATGACGCTTCAATGTTTTCGATATTCATCATTCCGTCCGCCGCCTGAGAGGCTATAACGCGTATATTTTTATATTCTTCATCAGTAACCGATATTCCGATAATATCGTAAAACCGCTCCATATGCTCTATTATCTGCGCTCTCTCGTCAAACTCCGTTTTATTAACCGCGAACATCTGCTTAACCGCAACCGTGTCAAGCCCTGCGCGGCGCAGATATGACGCAGCTTCAAACGTTCTGACGCCTGTTTTTAATATGAAGTTTTTCGTGTCCATTATAATTCCCATATAAAGGCACTGCGCTTCAAAGCCTGTAAGCTTATCGCCCGCGCCCATAAACTGAACAAGCTCCGTAACCATTTCGCAAGTTGATGAAGCATAAGGCTCATGATGAGTAAGCGAAACAGGCGAGATAAAGTCTGTAGAGCGTCTGTGATGGTCTATTAAAACAACCTTATCGGTTTTCTTTAAAATTTCCGCATTGGCAAGAAGCGCCGGTCGATGTGTGTCAACGACAATAACAAGCGTGTTAAAATCGGCAATATCCGACGCACGCTCCACCGAAACGAACATACCCTCATACTCTTCGATTTTTACAGCCTTATCATAAAGCTTTTCAACGCCCGACATATTATCGCACACAACATACGGCTTTTTCCCGAAAAATCTGACCGCACGCTGCATACCCATCGCCGCGCCGAAGCAGTCATAATCCGCTCCGCTGTGACCTACTATTATAACCTTATCAACCGAGCCTATAAAGCTCTTTATCGCAAGAGCGCTCGCACGCGCCTTTGCCTTTGTGCTCTTGTCGTATTCCTTTGTTTTGCTCGCATAAAATCTGTACTGTGCCGGCTCTTTTACAGCAACCATATCTCCTCCCCTGCCTATTGCAAGGTCGAACGCGTAGCGCGCACCGGCTTCATTTTCCGCAATTTTGCCGCCTGTTCCTATTCCTATCGTAAGGCTTATGGGTATACCCGCCTTTTCGCTGAGCTCTCTTACCTTTGTAAGAACGTCAAAGCGCTTATCAATGTACATATCAAGATATTTATGCTCAAACAAAGCAAAATATTTATCCCTGTCGAGCTTCTTGATAATTCCCTCCGACTCCTTTATCCAGGCGTTTATATACTGATTTATCTGATAAACAATTTCCTGACCTTTGGAATCGTCCGTTTTCTGCAAAAGATAATCATAATTATCTATGCTTATAACAGCGCTGTCATACTGCTCCTCAAGGTATTTCTGAGTTATCTCAACTTCCTGCGTTTTATCCGCAAAATACAGATAGACAGAATATTTTTCCTCATCGTCATCGGAAACGTTATCCGCCGAAATTATCGAGCCGAGAACATGATAATGCTTGTCCTTCCACTCAACCGTTCTGTCAACCCTGCCGGACTTTATAACAGACTCCCAGTTAAGCTGCGGCATAAGCTTGTCAAGCTTTACTCCGTATAAATCGTTCATTTTGAGCATTTCGCTCATTTTCTCGTTAAACCATACAATATCGCCTGCAATATGAAGCACACATATAGGCATAGGAAAAAGACTCAGCACATTTCCGGTAGTAACCTTTCTGCTGTCGGCTATAAGGCTCATGTATTCGTTTTGTTCGGCTTTTTTTCCGGCTGCGGCAATAATAACTCTCGTCATTATAATGCAGCCTGCCGCTATTGCCGCCGCGCACGCCGCCGCGCTTTCTTTCCACAAAAATGCGCCGCATATAATAAGAAGTGCGGAAGCAGCTGCGCTAAGGCATATCAAAAGATTTATCGTTTTAACATAGTTTTTTTTCATAGCTCCTCCTGAAGAAAAGCACATCATGCTACATACGGTGCGAAGTAACGTACCTTCCGAGCTCCGACATATCCGAAAAAGCTTCCTCAAGCTCATGATGATTTTCTTCGGCTATGGCTGTAAGATCAATAATCTTTTTGTCAATATCCGAAAATTCAAGTCCCATTCTTCTTGCAAGAATGTAATCCATTGCAATAATTGTTGCAATAGAGCTTGAAACGTTTTCGTAAAGATTTGAGTCCTCAAAATCGGAAAGCTCACTGTAAAGCCTTGCAACCTCGCACAAGACCTCGCTTTTTATCGTATCAATAGCCCTGATATTTGTCGTTAAATTAAGTGATTGTTCCATAGTTTAATTCCCCCTGATACAAAATAATAAATTATAATCAGCTTTAGTGTATTATAAATTTTGCCTTAGGGTATATTAGAGCATACAGACCTATACTATTACAGTGTACCACATATAAACGCTCATGTCAAGAAAAATTATGCAACTTTGTAATCTTTATAGCCAAAGAGCGCCCGAACATATGCGGCTTTTAGTCAAATAGCGAGATAATCTCTTCATTTGAAAGCCCCGATAATGTCGAATTATTTACATTAACAACATCCTCCGCAAGTGAACGCTTCTTTTCCTGAAGCTCTATTATTTTCGCTTCAATTGTGTTTTCCGAGGCAAGGCGTATAACGTGCACATTTTTACTCTGCCCTATCCTGTATGCTCGGTCGGAAGCCTGGTCGGTAACCGCAGGGTTCCACCACGGGTCATAATGTATAACCGTATCGGCGCCCGTCAGATTAAGACCCGTTCCGCCGGCTTTAAGAGAAATCAAAAACACATCGTTTTCGCCGCCGTTAAATCTTTCGGCAAATTCAAGCCGTTTCTGCGGCGCGGTTGAGCCGTCGATATAAAAATATTTCATCTTTTTTTCTCTCAAGCCCGATGCGATTATGCTCAGCATAGATGTAAACTGCGAAAAAACAAGCACTCTGTGCCCGGACAAAACAGCCGTATCAAGCATTTCGTATAAAAGGCGAAGCTTCCCGCTTTCCGCGTGATATGCCGAGTCAAACAGTGACGGGTGACAGCTTATCTGTCTCAGCCGCAAAAGCAGAGTCAAAACCTCAATTCCTGCACGCCCGTCCTCGCACATTGCCGCAAGCGCCTTGTTTTTTGCAATCATTCTGTATGAAACATACAGCTTCTCCTGCTCATCGGTCATTTTTGCATATACAACGTCCTCAATTTTATCCGGGAGCTCCGAAAGCACGTCCTTTTTCATTCTGCGAAGCACAAACGGACGTATTTTTTCCCTAAGCTCACCGAGAACCCTTTCATTGCCATCCTTTAAAAGCGGCGTTTCATAGCTTTTCTTGAAGTTTTCATAGCTTTTAAGATAGCCCGGCATTAAAAAGTCAAATATTGACCAAAGCTCTTTGAGAGAATTTTCAATCGGCGTACCGGTAAGCGCAAATTTTCCTTTTGCGCGTATCTTCTTAACCGCCTGCGCGCTCATTGTCTGCGGATTTTTTATAGCCTGCGCCTCGTCAAGAATACAGAATGCAAACTCAATATCCGAATATATTCTAATATCGCGCCGCAGCAGCGCATATGAAACAATTACAAACTCACACTCCGAAATTTTCTCAAGCTTCTTTTCCCTCTCCTGCGCCGAGCCGTCAATTACAATTGCCTTAGACTCCGGCAAAAATCTTGAAATTTCATGCATCCAGTTATACGTAAGCGACGACGGAGTTACTATAAGCGACGGCTTATCGCTCCTCTCTCCCTTTATAAACGCAAGCGCCTGAACGGTTTTTCCAAGACCCATATCATCTGCAAGTATGCCGCCGAAGCCGAGCCTTGTAAGCTGCTTCATCCAGGTCATGCCGTCTGACTGATAACCCCTCAAATCCGCCTTAAGCTCCGGCGGGACTTCCGCTTTAATCTGCCTTGTTTTTTCAACATAATCCGCAAGCTCCTCCGAGCACGTTACATTTTCTCCCGCCGATGCGTAAAGATAAAGCATATTATATTCGGGAATTTGCTTCTTTTCGAATTTATCGCCGAATATGCCCTCGAAAAAAAGCATTTTATCTTCGATTGACGATATGTCGTAAAAATCTCCGCCGGATGTTCTGTAAAATCTGTTTTTAAGCCTTACCGCCGAAAGTATTCCGGCAATTTCGTCTGCCGAAAGCGTTGTGTGCGGCGCGGCTTCAAGCAGATGAACGCTGCCCATATAGCTTACGCTTGCCGTTATATCAACATTTTCGCGGATTTTTATATCTCCGAAAAGCTCCGATTCTATAACGTTATATCGGCTTTTAAGCTCCGGAAGCCGCACCGTTATAAAATCATATATAACATCATCGTCATCTGCCGCATAATATCCTCCCGTATACGCAAAGCCCGAAAAATAGCTCATCAGCTTGTCTTCCTCATCCGCGTCGCGAACTACTATACATTCTGCCGAACGGTCATCGTCCGGCAGAAAAAATGAAGCTCTGCCGTAGGACGCCTTTATTTTGCAGCGTATATTTTTTTCAACCGAATCAATGTAAATCGTAAACTGCGGCTTTTCGGAAATGACATATTCGTCAAGTCCGTCCATAACAACGCCCGGCTCGCCCTTTAACTTAGGCAGAACATATGTTGCAAATGCAAGCGCGTTTTGTCCTTTAAAGGTAAGCTGCGTTCTCGAATCAACAGAAAGCGCCCTGTAAATCGGCAGAAAGCTTTTGCTCCACCTTTCGCTCGTAATAAAAATGCTGCCCTCATAGTAAAACACACTCGCGTCGGGCGTTATACAAATACCGCGATTTGCAACGAACATTGTTATTTCTCCGAAAACGGCGGAAATATCAATCAAAATTTCAGGGTCTTCCTCAACTATGAAAACGCGGCCGAGATCCATGCCGTTTAAAATAACCTTGTAGTCAACCGAGGATAGCATATACACAAGCCTTTTTACCGCTTCCTTGCCTATAGGCACCTCACCGATGCATTTTATATAATCTTCAAAGCCCGCCTCGCGGCTTTCATAGCTTTCCGCAAGCAGAGAAAGTATTCTTTCTTCATGCTCTCCGAAAGTGTATTCGCTCGGATGATAATTTATTTTTCTGCTTATCATAAAAGGATGCCCGTATGCAAAGCATTCGAGAAGCTCTTCCGGCGCTTCAAGCATGCGCCCTCCGACAAAAAGCCTCACTGCATAATTCGCCCTTTCAATACCAATATGCCTTACGCAAAGCTCAAATCTTATCGGCAAAAGCGCTCTTTCGTTATCTATGCGGCAAAAGTCTGAAATAAATCTTTCGGATATTAAATTACTCGGGTCAAATCCGTTTTGTTCGCCCATCAATTCGCGGCGGCGCTCCTCGCAGGCGGCAACAATATGCTTGCAGGCGCTGCCCATAGTTTCATAGTACGGGCAGGTGCATATGCAGTCGGCAATATCTCCGCTCGGCTTAAGCTTAACGCTCACCGAATACAGCTTTTCGCCGTCAACAACAGCTGTAAAGCCGCCCGCATTTCTCTTTTTCATGTGAACGCGGCCGAGATTGTAATATTCAATTCCGCGCTTATATATAACCGATGAACAAATTTTCTTTATACTCTGTTCGGAAATCTGCATAGTTTCTCTTCTCCATTTCGCAAAAAAAACAATAGGTAAATTATCCTATTATTATAACACGATTTATAAAAATTTTCAATAGATTTTTACTTCTTTTATTATATTTGTGAAATATGCCAAAGCGTTTGCGTGTTTTTAGGTGTATAAATGCAAAGACAGAACGCGGCAAATGAAATTTTTTTTGTTTTATTTGACTATTTTGCCGAAAGTTTATTGAAAAAATTTTAAACTATGTTATAATAATATAAGTGGTCGTATGACCAAACGGACGATTGCGGGTATTTCCCCCGCGATTTTCCCACCTATTGAAGTGAAAGGAGCAACACTAAATGAAATATTCAAGCGAAGTTGAACAAATGTGTCCTCTTGCTAAGGGCGCATATCATGGTCCGGCGCCTATTCCTCAGGAAGGAAAATGGACACAGGCTATGGAAATTAAAGACATTTCCGGTCTTACACACGGTGTAGGCTGGTGCGCACCGCAGCAGGGTGCTTGTAAGCTTACTCTTAACGTTAAAGAGGGCATTATCCAGGAGGCTCTCGTTGAAACAATCGGATGTTCCGGTATGACTCACTCGGCAGCTATGGCTTCCGAAATACTCATCGGCAAAACTCTTCTCGAGGCTCTTAACACAGACCTCGTTTGTGACGCTATCAACACAGCTATGAGAGAGCTTTTCCTCCAGATAGTTTACGGAAGAACTCAGACAGCCTTTTCTGAAGACGGACTCCCCATCGGCGCAGGTCTTGAAGATCTCGGAAAGGGACTCAGAAGCCAAACAGGTACTACATATGCAACTCTTAAAAAGGGTCCGAGATACCTTGAGCTTGCAGAGGGCTACATAACAAAGGTTGCTGTTGACGATAAGGATCAGATTATCGGCTATAAGTTTGTCCATCTCGGAAAGATGATGGAAATGATCAGAGGCGGCATGGACGCAAATGACGCTCTTGCAAAAGCAAGCGGTCAGTACGGCAGAGTTGATGAAGCCGCAAAGCTCATCGATCCGAGAAATGAATAATCAGAAAAGGAGGACAATATAATGGCTTTATTTGAAAGTTATGAAAGAAGAATTGATCAGATTAATGCCGAGCTTAAAAAGCATGGCATAGGCTCAATTGAAGAAGCCAAAAAAATCTGTGATGATAAAGGTATCGACGTATATAACATTGTAAAAGGTATTCAGCCGATATGCTTTGAAAACGCTTGCTGGGCATACATTGTAGGCGTTGCAATCGCAATTAAGGACGGTTGCACATCGGCTGCGGACGCTGCAGAGAAAATCGGTCTCGGACTTCAGTCCTTCTGTATTCCGGGCTCGGTTGCAGACGACAGAAAGGTCGGCATAGGTCACGGTAATCTCGGTGCAAGACTTCTCAGAGAAGAAACAAAATGCTTCGCATTCCTCGCAGGTCACGAATCATTTGCAGCCGCTGAGGGCGCTATAGGTCTTGCAAAGAGCGCTAACAAGGCAAGAAAGGAAGACCTCAGAGTTATCCTTAACGGTCTTGGAAAGGACGCGGCTCAGATCATTTCGAGAATTAACGGCTTCACATATGTAAGAACAAAGTTTGATTACTATACAGGCAAGCTCACAATCGTTGAAGAAATTAAGTATTCCGATGGTGAAAGAAGCAAGGTTCGCTGCTACGGTGCAGACGATGTTCGCGAAGGTGTTGCAATAATGCATCACGAGGGCGTTGACGTATCAATCACAGGTAACTCAACAAACCCGACAAGATTTCAGCACCCGGTTGCAGGTACATATAAGAAAGAATGTATCGAGCAGGGTAAGAAATATTTCTCGGTTGCTTCCGGCGGCGGCACAGGCCGTACACTTCACCCCGATAACATGGCAGCAGGTCCTGCTTCCTACGGCATGACGGATACAATGGGAAGAATGCACTCCGACGCTCAGTTCGCGGGCTCTTCATCAGTTCCGGCTCACGTTGAAATGATGGGACTTATCGGTGCAGGTAATAACCCGATGGTTGGTATGACAGTTGCCTGCGCAGTTGCGGTTGAAGAAGCTATGAAAAATAACTAATAGCCGCAAACAGGCATAAACAGGGACTTTTAAAAGCGTGTAGGTGCAGCAAAAAGTGGTGAAATGTATGTAACTTATACATTATTTCCACGTTGCTCCTACACGCTTATTCCTATACTTGTATCCGGCGCGTTTTACTGCTTATTTTGCCATTGCTGACGCCTCAAGGAAGGTATCTGCTCTGAATTTTTTTGTTTACGCAAAATTCAATAAATTTTACGGGAAATAAAAAGGACCTCCGCGCAAGATCCTTTTTTAATTTCAGGACTTATTAAACACATTATTTTTATCTGTCAGGCAAAACGTTCAAACGAAAGAGAAGCCTTAAACAAATCGCCGTCCGTTGTTATCCTAAAGCTGCCGCCGCAAAGCTCCGTATATGTTTTTGCAATTGCAAGTCCGAGTCCGTTTCCTTCCTCGCTTCTTGATTTATCGCCCCTTACAAAGCGCTCCGTTATCTCATCGGTATCAAAATCAAGCGGATAAGCCGAAATATTTTTTATTTCAAGCAATATTTTATTATCCTTTTCAGACGCGTTTATATACACCCTTGTACCCTTTAAAGAATACTTTACCGCATTTAATATAAGGTTGCTCATAACTCGCGACATTTTTTTGCCGTCTGCCGTAAAAAACAGATTTTCATCAGCCTTAACCAAAAATTCAAGCTCCGATTTTTTTATTTCTCCGTCAAGCTCTCCCATGCTTTGAGCTATCAGCTCAGACGCGCTCAGCTTTTCGGGGCTTATCTCGTCACTGCCGCTTTGCGCCTTTGATATATCAAACAAATCCGACGTTAAAGCCTTAAGCCTGTCGCTCTTTTTTGAAATAATTTTAACATAGTCGCGCGCTTCCTCCGGCATAAGCTCCATATCCTCAAGAAGCTTTGAATAGCTTATAATTGAAGTGAGCGGCGTTTTTAAATCATGCGACACATTCGTTATAAGCTCCGTTTTCATCCGCTCCGACTTCATCTGCTCATCAAGCGCTTTTGAAAGCCCGTCGCCTATTGCGTTGATATTTTCAGCAAATGCCCTATAGTCCTCGCTTTTGAGCGGAGGGACCTTGCTTGTAAGTATTCCGTCTTTTATATCCTTTGTAACCTGTTTTATTTTTTCAAGCTCTTTTGAACGTGTACCGATTATAAACAGGGCAAACGCAAAAATTATGACTCCGCCGAAAATAAATTTCATACCGCACAGTCCTATGGCAGCTGTATATATAAGCAGCACTGCCGCAGCCAAAGCCCCCGATTTATCGGAAAGCAGCTGCACCGTTTGGCGCATAAAAGTCTTTGCAAGCGATATGAGTTTTTTGCAGACCGAAAAAATAATACTCCTTACGCTTCTGTTTTTAATCTGCCGCACAAGAGAAAGAAGCAGAGTAAGCACCGCTGCGCTTATCATGGCTTCAAAGGCGGCAATCAACTGTAAAAATCCTTTTAAACTTTCTGCGTCCGAAAGATAAAAGCCTACCGGTACAAATCCGACGCATAAAAGGGCAAATATCAGCAGAATATCAATTTCGGCATATATCTTATCTATCCAAATAATATTGACCTTTCCGCCCTTTTCCTTTCTGCCGCAAACAGCAAGCAAATATATAAAAAGA
This sequence comes from uncultured Clostridia bacterium, assembly GCA_934489015.1. GTDB lineage: Bacteria > Bacillota > Clostridia > UBA1381 > UBA1381 > RGIG9115. The sequence goes on along the minus strand of CAKSSN010000012.1, from coordinate 45,262 downwards.
ATAAATGCGGCAAGAAACATTTCGGAAACTGTGTACACAAGCTTTTTAAGCGCTGCAAGAGCTTCCTCTTTCTGCTGATTGTACTTTGCAACATATTCATTTTTCACGGCAAGATATATTTTTGCATTGCTCGTAAGCTCCTCAGGCACACGCTCCACGCCGACCGTATTGTCATAAACCTGCGGATTTAAAGCGGTATCGGTTATATAGTGATATTTGTTTTTTTCATAAACCGATAAATCATCACAATTTGAAAGAGCAATATTTTTTTCGGGAATATCAATATAGTAATTTATCATATCGCCGAAGCCAGCAAGATCGCGCATCAAAATCTTATACTGCATCTCGTCGAACTCCGTTTCATCGTAAGGAAGCTCACCGATAACGGTGCGCATAGTGCTTTTAAAGTCGTATTCGCTGTTATAAATATATTCCATGTTATATTTCAGTCCGCAGCTCATTGCCGAAAACGCAGCGGCTCCGACCAATGCGGAAATTATAATAACCGCAGTAAGCTTTAGTATATCAGAATATAAAAATTTTTTCATCACTTCTTCTCCTCTCCCGCAATTTTATAGCCTATCCCCCACACAACCTTTAAATATTCCGGCTCTGCCGGATTTATTTCAATCTTTTCTCTTATATGCCTTATGTGAACGGCAATTGTGTTATCTCCGACAACATACGACTCGTTCCATACGCGGCTGTAAATATCCTCCGCCGACAAAACTCTGCCCCTGTTTTCGCAAAGCAGCGCAAGAATTTTATACTCAATGGGAGTCAGGCGCACCTCTTCACCGTCAAGCGAAACGGTTTTTGCCTCCGTATCGCACACAAGGCCTCCGATTACTATCCGCCCCTCTTTCTTTTCCATAGCTCCGAGCTGCGTATAGCGCCGCAGCTGCGACTTTACACGCGCCACAAGCTCCGACGGATTAAACGGCTTTGTTATGTAATCGTCCGCACCTGCCGTAAGCCCCAAAATTTTATCCGCGTCCTCAGACTTTGCGGAAATTAATATAACCGGAATATTTTTTGTTTCGCGCAGCTTCATGAGCGTTTTTATTCCGTCCATAACAGGCATCATAATATCGAGCAGCATAAGCTGAACATCGCTTTCAAAAAGAATTTCAAGCGCGTCCGTTCCGTTATATGCTTTTAAAACATTATAGCCCTCCCCCGAAAGAAAAATTGAAATACTGTCAACTATTTCGCGGTCATCATCTACTACAAGTATATTCACTTCGCACCTCCGTATTTTTTTATTTAATTATATCACAGCTTTATTAAGAATTGGCTTATAAATTTCTTAAGATTTCTTTAAGAATATAATTTGTCATGCCTTTTGTCAATGCAAAACTCCTCAAAATAAGCTGAAAATTGACGTTTTTGGTTAATTTGCATAAAAAATTTTAAAAAAATTAAAAAAATATTCACTAAAAACTGTTTTACTTTTTCGAAAAATATGATATAATTATAATGTATATTTATGCTTAGTTATAGTTAGGAAGGTGGACAAATGATAAAGAGCATGACTGGATACGGAAGATGCGAAAAAATACTTTCGGGGAAAAAGATTTCCGCCGAAATAAAATCGGTCAATCACCGTTTTTCCGACTATTCCGTAAAGGTACCGAGAGGAATGATGTTCCTTGAGGACAAGGTAAGAAAAAAAGCCGCTGAATACATAACACGCGGCAAGGTTGATATATTTATAAGCATTGAAAGCTATGACGATACCGACCGTGAAATTATTCTTAATAAATCGCTTGCGCAAGGATATATTGAAGCGGCAAAGCAGCTGCGCGATACATTTTCTCTTGCGGACGATATAACAACAATGGGAGTATGCCGCTTCCCCGATATATTCAAGGCCGAAAGAAAGGACGAGGACGAGGAGCAGCTGTGGAGCGACACGTGCGAGGTTTTGACTGAGGCTCTTGAAGCGTTTTCGGCAATGAGAGCAAGAGAGGGCGCAAGAATTTATCAGGACCTTAAGGCAAGAGTTGATTATATGAAATCGCTTGCGCAGGAGATAGACAAAAATGCGCCGCGCGTTGTTGCGGATTATCAGGCAAGACTTTACGAGAGAATAAAGGAGCTTCTTGAGGGGCGCGAAATTGATGATGCAAGAGTTCTTACGGAGGTTGCAATATTTGCCGATAAGGTTGCGATAAATGAAGAAACAGTCCGTCTTGCAAGTCACTTTGAGGAATATTACGGTCTTCTCGACTCGGACAAGCCGGCAGGACGTCAGCTTGATTTTCTCATTCAGGAAATAAACCGCGAAATAAACACGATAGGCTCAAAGGCAAACGACCTGTCTATTTCAAAAATGGTTGTTGAGCTTAAAGCGGAGCTTGAAAAAATGCGAGAGCAGATACAAAACATCGAATAGGAGGACAGCATGAAGCTTATAAACGTTGGATTTGGCAATATGGTATGCGCCGACAAAATTGTTGCAATAGTCGGTGCGGACTCGGCGCCGATAAAGAGAATTATCCGCGAGGGTGAGGACAACGGTATGCTGATAAACGCTACATACGGCAGACGAACAAGAGCCGTTATTATAGCCGAAAGCGGACATATAATACTCTCAAGCGTGCAGCCGGAAACCATTGTCGGAAGAATTGAGGAGGAAAACGGTATAAATGAATAAGGGAATTTTATACGTAATATCGGGTCCGAGCGGTACAGGTAAGGGAACGCTCTGTGCAGAGCTGATAGAAAAGAGGAATATTCATCTCAGCGTTTCAACAACCTCGCGCGACCAAAGAGCAGGAGAAATTGCCGGAATAACATATAATTACACCACGCCGCAGCACTTTAAGAAAATGGCGGAAAACGGTGAAATGCTCGAATGGGCTGTTTATAACGGCAACTATTACGGAACTCCGAAAGCGCAAATTGAAGAGGAGCTTGAGAGCGGAAAGGACGTTTTGCTTGAAATAGAGCCGCAGGGCGCTTTAAAGGTAAAGTCACTGCTTCCGGAGGCGGTTTTGATTTTCATAGTTCCGCCGTCAATGGAGGTTTTAAAGAGCAGACTTCTGTCACGCGGACGTGAAAGCGAAGAGGAAATAAGCGACCGTATAAGCTCGGCAAAATGGGAGTTTATGCAAGCTGCAAAATATAACTACATAGTTGAAAACGATAGACTCTCCGACTGCGTAAGAAATGTTATGGATATAATGGACAAATGCAAATCGGACAGAAATAAAATTGAAAAGCTTTTAATGCAAAAATAAATTTATCAAGATCAAAAAGGAGAGATTTTATTATGATGATAAAACCCGGAATAAGTGAGCTTTCTAAGAAGGCGGACAGCAGATACACACTCGTTACAATGGCTGCTAAAAGAGCAAGAATGATCGGCGAAAACAGCGAAATGGAAATTGAAGACGGAATTAAGCCGGTTTCGCGCGCCGTTCAGGAAATTGCGGACGGCAGAGTGCAGTACTGCCGCGGCGACGAAGCTTTTGAGGGCACATATATGCATGACGGCGCAGCTGCTTTTACAGCCTCAGCCGAGCCGAGCTCGGACCTCAACCTTGAAGCTCTCAGATATGAGCTTGAAGCGGAAGCAGAGAAAAAAGCAATCGAGGAAAGAAAAAGACTTGAAAACGAAACTGCACACACAGACGGTTCAGAAGCAGAATAAAAATGTATGCAGAAGTTATAATATGCTATAAATCAAGAGCGCTTGACAAGCTGCTTTCATATAAAATACCGGATGATATGGATATTTCCGTCGGCGACGCCGTTATGGTGCCGTTCGGCGCGAAAAACACGCCCACACAGGGCTTTGTAACAGGCATAAAAAGCAGCGCCGGCATTGACAGCGCAAAAATCAAAGAAATAAAAAGCAAATCTCCGTGCGGAAGAATGTTTGACGAAAAAATGCTCGGAGTTGTAAAATTCATGCGCGAAAAATATCTTTGCACGTTCAATGAAGCGGTAAGCGCCGTTATTCCGTCCGGTGTTTCGGCTCGCTCAAAGGAATGGCTTACTCTCAAAAAGACCGCCTCTCTTTCGGGCAAAAAAAAGCTGATTTCGGACACGCTTTTGTCTGCCGGCGGAACAATGGAATCTGGGCGGCTTTCGGCCGCTGTCGGCTCAGGCTGCGCGCAGGCTGTATCCGAGCTTATAAAGTCGGGAATAATAAGCCGTAGCTTCAGCGAAAAGTCACCGGTAAACAAAAAAACAGCCGTTGCGGTAAAGCTTTGCGTAAGCACGGAGGAAGCTCTTAAGGCAGCTTCTGATATTGAAAAAAAAGCGCCAAAGCAGGCAAGAGCTCTTTCGGTTATTGCTCAGGCGCAGCTTCTTTCGGTAGCCGATCTGACTAAATATTCAGACTGCAATGCGTCAATTGTAAAGGCGCTTTGCGATAAAGGCTTTCTTGAAAAAACGATTGTTGAAACGGACAGAAACCCGAACACAGCATATGTGCGCCCCGACACTCCGAAGCCGCTGACTCCGGAACAGCAAAGCGCAGTTGACGCGATTAATCCATATATTGAAAAAAACAAATTTAAATCCTTTCTTCTTCATGGCGTAACAGGCAGCGGAAAAACAGAGGTTTTTATGAACACAATAAGGCGCGTTATTGACAATGGCAGGCGCGCTGTGGTTTTGGTACCCGAAATTTCGCTTACTCCCCAAACCGTCGGAAGATTTCGCGCGCGCTTCGGCGACCGCGTTGCAGTTTTTCACAGTGCACTCTCACCCGGCGAAAAATACGACCAGTGGCGCAAAATGCGCGCCGGTGACGTTGATATAGTAATCGGAGCAAGATCTGCTATTTTCGCACCGTTTGACGATATAGGCGTGATTATTCTTGACGAGGAGCACAGCGAAACATATAAATCGGAAACAGCTCCGCGCTATTCGGCGCATGAGGTTGCAGAGTACCGTGCAAAGCAGTATAACGCCGTTCTTATTTATGCCAGCGCAACTCCGTCATTTGAAACGTATTTTCGCGCACAGTCAAATGAGCCGCAGCTGCTTGAGATGAAAAGCAGATTTAACAAAAGCTCAATGCCGCAGATTACGATTGCGGATATGCGTGAGGAACTAAAAGGCGGAAACAAGTCAATGTTTTCAAACATTCTCAAAGAGGAAATAGAAAAAAATCTCGAACGCGGCGAGCAAACAATTTTGTTTCTTAACAGACGCGGATTTTCAACTTTTGTTTCCTGCCGCGAATGCGGATATGTTGTGCATTGTCCGAACTGTAACATATCTCTTACATATCACCGCCACAGCGACACTCTCGAATGTCACTACTGCGGTCATACGGTTAAAAACTATACCGTCTGCCCATCGTGCGGCAGTAAATATATACGGTATTTCGGGACAGGCACGGAAAAGGTTGAAGCAGAGGTTAAAAATCTTTTTCCGCAGGCGAGCGTTATAAGAATGGATATTGACACAACGGGCAAAAAGCAGTCACACCAAAAAATACTTGACCGCTTTGAAAAGGAAAAAATAGATATTCTGATAGGCACTCAAATGGTAACCAAAGGTCTTGACTTTGAAAATGTAACCCTTGTCGGCGTTATCTCCGCCGATACAATGCTTAACGTTGACGATTTCAGAAGCGGCGAGAGAACGTTTGACATTTTAGAGCAGGTTACGGGAAGAGCCGGAAGAGGAGAAAAAAAAGGCCGCGCCGTGATACAAACGTATTCGCCCGAACATGAAGCGGTTATTATGGCTGCTCAGCACAATTTCGTAAAGTATTACGCTGATGAAATACGTATGCGCAAAATCCTTTGGTATCCGCCGTTTTGCAAGCTTATTTTAATCGGCTTCAGCGGCGTTTTGCGCTCTGCGGTTGACGAATGTTCAAAAGAATTTAAAAAGCATCTCGGAACGGGCGATTTTACGGTACTCGGACCTATTCCCTGCGCCGTTTCAAAGATGAAAAACAAATACCGCTATCAGATTTTAATTAAATGCCGACCCGATGTTCATTTGTCGGACAGACTTGTGCGTGCAAGAGAGCATTGCATAAAAAATCCGTCATTTGAAAGCGTTGCGGTAATAATAGATAAAAATCCTATACATATACAGTAGGGGATGTTAAAAAACTCCGGATCGCAAGAAAAAAACACGCATTTATAAATACTGTAGCAGGCAGAAAATTCATGGAATTATTTCTTTTCTTGCTATCGGCAAACTTCGCCGCTCGGCGTACACATGTACGCCTTCGAGTAGCCGAAAAAAAGCAATCCGAACTCCGATTTTGAAAGGTGAATTTCCGCTTTTGCTGTGTTAAAATACTCGATAATCCGCCAGGATTATCTCCGTTTTTGCCTTACAAAACCAAAAATTCACACTTTCAAAATTCTACGATCTGAAAAGGACAGAATTTTGAATAGATTTTAGTGTGGAGGATGCCGGAAGGCTCGCGCCTTTCAAAGACGACAAACTGAAATATGCCGAAATTATGCCTTTTCAGACGGGTTCGAATTACTTTCTTTCGGCTACCCCAAAACTGAAGTTTTGGCTCAGTTTGCTCTCTTCCGATGCTTTTTTCCTATCCCCTTTGAAATCAGCAAAGAGCTGCTAAAAAAGTCAGTTTACTTTTTTGCAGCCCTATTTATTTTTCATTTTCACCAAGCTTCGCTCTACATTTTTATCAAAACAAGTGCCGCCCGAAAACAAAAATTTTCAAGGCGGCGCACAATCATAAAAAAGCTGTCACTTATTCCCCGTCGTCAATCACAACGGTTTTGTTTTCCTCAGCAGTTTGCTCAGGTGCGTCAACCTTTTTTTCAAAAGCAACGCTCTCAATATGAATATTAACACCGAGAACCGAAAGCCCTGTCATTGTTTCTATATTATTTTTAACGCTCTCCTGTATTCTCTCCGAAACCTCGCGCACCTTATAGCCGTATTTTATCACAATATACAAATCAACAACAGCCGTTTTTGGCGTCATCTCAAGCTTAACGCCTCTTTTTTTAGAACTGAACTTTTCCGCGATTGTATCGGGGAAGCTTGCATACAGCGATGCAACGCCGTCCGTTTCCTCTGCCGCTATTGCTGCAATTGTTGACACAACCTCCGGAGAAATTCTTACGCTGCCGCCGTTTTCGGCCGCACTTACAATTTCTCTTTCGTCGCGTGTATCGTCAAAAATTTCATCCATAACTAACATCCTTTCCGCTTAGCTTTATTTATCTATAAGTATTATAACAGATTTTTCACTTAACTTCAACCACTTTTATCTTATTTGGTAAAATTTTTAGCTGTTGTGTTGCAATATCCTGTATTTTTGCGGCGTCAGCGTCGGTAAATTCGTCCTTTTGTACAGTAATATTAACGTTATCCTCAGAAATGTAAACGCAAATTTTATCATAGCCTTTCGCTCTTGCAACATTTTCTATGCTGCTTTCATTTTGAACATCATCGGCAATTTTCAAAATCTGCTCCTGCGCCTTCTTCCTGATTTCCGTGTCAAACTCCTTGTTTGCCGCAGTCTGATTTAGCACATCGAGCGATTTTGCACGCGCCGTTTCGCGCTCTGCCTTTGATTTTTCAAAATAATCGCTGCTTTGTACGGCAGAATTATCTTCCGTTTTCTTTTCCTTATCCTCCGCGTCCGGTGCCTTTTCCTTATCGATCGAAACATCATTATTCATAACATACTGCGCTTCGCCAAGCTTTTTGCCCGTTTCGATATAGCTTGCCCCATCCCTCACGCTTATGCTGTCGCGGTAATGCCAGTTTAAATAGCCCGCCATTCCGATAAGCACAACCATTGCGGCTGCAACAATTTCCCTGCGTTTTAAAATCATCATAATTTTTCTCCTATCCGCCGCCTTTGCGGCATAAAAATTAAATTTCTCTTATAAGAGATTATTTCTTTTTAAAAACTCTTACCTTGTGCGCCGGCAAATCAAGCGCAGCGCACGCAGCTTCCGAAAGCTCATTTTTTATTTTTTCATCACCGGCGCCCTCTGCCGTAATAACCGCCCCCTTTGCCTCAGAATATCCGTTTTTATCCTGCGCTGAATATGTAACCGCAATCGAAACTGCTCCGGCACCGTCAATTTCGCAAAGTATTTGCTCAATTCTCTTTTCTTCGCCGCGCATACTGCCGCTTTGCCTTGTACCCTTCGGCAGCATCATAAAAATCATACCAATAATTAATATTAAAATTATCGGCTGTTTATTCTTTGATTTAAAAATTTCATCTAATTGTGAAACAAAATTTTTTCCGGCGCATAAACCTGAAAAAGCCGCTGACGTATTTTTTCTCTTTTCACCGCTTCCCATATGTTTATTTCGTCAACTCCCTCTATTTCGTAATTGTCGTTTATTTTAAGCTTTACCTCTGCTTTTATATTTTCCGAAAATTCATCGGATACCCTCTTTTCAACATCGTCTGAAACACGGCTTTGCATTTCTTCAATAACAGCCTTTTTCTGCGCATTCATATCAAGCGACTCTTTAGCCGGATAATCGCCGAAAATATCAATTTTTCTAAGCTCCCCTATCGGTGCGGCAATAACGCTTATAATCATTATTCCGCATATTATCCGTATATATTTCACCCATTTTTCGGGAGAAACAAGCTGCGCAAGAGCCGATAAAACAGCGCTCGCCATTACGGTTATCATATATTGCTTCATTGTTATCCTCCCTATGCCGTTGCTGCAAGTATAATACTTATGCAAATCATAAACAGCACCGCAACGGTTACAACCATAGCAAAAAGTATTGTAACCGCGCCGCTTATATCGCTCAAAAGCCTGCTTATTCTGCTGTCGCTTACAGGCTCAACAACGGCAGATGAAATGCGCACGATAAGCGCCATTGCACCTATTTTTATCATCGGAACGGCACATATAACGCACAGCACCGCAAGACCTGCTCCGCCGACTGTATTTTTCATCATTTGACTGCCTACGGCAACCGTTTCAAGCGTATCCGACAAAAAGCTGCCGACAACCGGAATAAGACTTCCAACCGCAAATTTAACCGTTCTCGCACTCACCGCGTCAAGCGCCGGTGCGGAAAACCCGTATATGCCGCATATACCTGTAAAAAGCGTAAAGGAAAGCGCTAAAATCCATTTTGCGCACGAGGATATAAGGCGGCAAACGCCGCCGATTTGCACCTGCGCGCTTATATTATTTGCAACAGAAAGAACAGCCGAATATGAAGCAAGCGGCACAATACACTCCGAACATACAATGCTCACCACGTAAACCGCCGACATCAAAACCGGATGAAACGCCCCCGCCGAAACCGGTTTACCCGACGTTATAACAAGCGTTGTTATCATCGGCGCAAGCTTCGTTATAAAATCCGTCATTCTTCCGATAACGTCAATGGCATACTCAAGGCAGACCGTATAGCACTTTACCGCCGCTGCCGCGCACAGCGCATAACAAGCAAAAAACGACATTTCGCCCGTGCGCATTTTGAAGCTGTCATTCATAAGATTTATAACCGCGCCGACAGCGCCTATGCAGAAAAACATAATTATGTAATAGGTCAGCTCATGAACCTGTCCGAAAAATTCGCCGGAGATATATGATATAACTGACGACGGAGAAAGAGAAAATTCTCCGCTTTGCATTTTTTCGAGCGCGTCATTAAAAAGAGGCTCGCCCTCCATATACAGCTCGGCGCTACAGTAAATTGATTGCATTTATGCACACCTCCAGAAACCCCTTTATCAGCGGCATTGACATAAGCATAATAAAGAGCCTGCCAACCATATCTATTTTCGCGGCTATTGCTCCCTCGCCCGCATCGCGGCAAAGCTCGCCCGAAATTTCGCAGATATAGGACGCCGCAATAATTTTAAGCAGAATATTAAAATATTTTCTGTCAATTCCGCAGCTGTCCGTAATCTCGCCTATTTCCTCAATAACCGCACCAAAAGTGCCGAGCGCATACATAAGCAGCACAAGCCCCGTTGCCATAGCTGTCAGCATAGCAAGCTGCGGATTTGCCTTTTTAAGCATAACCGCCGCAAGAGCGCCTATAATGCCGACCGCCGAAAGCTTTATAATATCCAACTTCTACAGGCTCCTTTCAACACTTCTACAGACCGAACGTGCTTCTTACCATATCAAAAAGCTCGCCGATACGAGTTACTATTATCACAAGCACAACAATCAGCCCCGCAATAGTTGTAAGCAGTGCCTGCTCCTCGCGCCCCGACCTTGAAAGCAGCTGATTTAAAACGGCTACTATTATGCCGATACCGGCAACCTGAAATATAAGCTCAACATCCATTTTAATCCTCCGTTTTGCAGCCGCCCGGCCGCAATTTTTATATAAGTATAATAACTGTCGCCGCGCCTATAAAGGCCGCTGCGTTAATAATAAGCTTAGAGCTTTCGCTTGTCTCTCTTTTTATATCCGACGCGCATTTTTCAACAAGTGCGGCGGTAAAATCAAGCTGCGAAAGCTGACCGGATAAATTTTTCTGCCCCAGCCCGTCCGAAAGCGTAAGCAGCGCTTCCTTTTCATCATTTGAAAGGTGATTGTCAGATGCTGCCTTTTCAGCAGCATTTCTGTACGCTTCCACAGCGCCGAGTGAGGCTATATTTTCTCCGCACTCGATAAAATACAAATTTTCGTGAAGCTCGCCGCTGCTTTTAAAAGCGTCCGAAAGAGTAAGCTGTCTGAGCGCAATTTCGCTTCTTAGGGTAACAAGGCTTTTTCGCATAAGCTCCATAATACGCTGTCGACTCTTAAGCTCCGCTATTTTAAAATACCCCATCAGTAAAAAAGCGGATATAATCATTAACGCTCCGATTATTTTAAACATTTACAATTTCCTCTATATAGCCTGCCCCATGCCTGTCCGAAAGCTGTATAACGCATTTAAAGCACGAAAGTATTTCTTCGCTTATATCCCTTTTCCAGTCGGACGCATGAATTGTTGCAAAAACAGCCACGCCGGATTTTGCCGCAAACCGAATTGCATCAATATCAGCTCTTCCGCCTATTTCGTCCACCGCCGCAACGCGCGGCGACATTGAGCGTATCATCATTTTAAGCCCTCTATCCTTTTCGCACATACGAAACACATCCGTATTTTCGCCGAGATCAAAGCTGTCGCCGTCTGCGGATAGCTCCCCACGCTCGTCCACAACCGAAACCGTAATTCCCCTATCGGAAATCTGCCTTACAAGGTCGCGCAAAAATGTTGTTTTTCCGCAGCCGGGCTTTGAAACAATAAGCGTGCTTTTTATATCGCCGCCATTGTAGACTCTGTCAACGGCCTTGTCCGCCGCGCCCTTAATCTCACGCGCAAAACGATAATTGAGCGAATATATATCGTCCACAAATTCTCCGTCAGGCGTCATTGTGCCGCAAAGCCCAACCCTGCACCCATTCGGCGCGGTAATGTATCCGTCCTTTATCTCATTTTGAAAGGAATACAAAGATGAAGCCGTTAAAATTTCAACCGCGTCGGCTATATCCGCTCTTGTAACCACAACACCGTTTTTGTCGCTGTCCGTAAGGCGCGCACTCCTTGAAAGAATTTTTATTCCCTCACTCGTAAGAATACGCACAGCACGTCCGACTCTAAGCCGCACCTCACGAATATCCGCCGTGTCAACGCCACCGAAATAGCGCCGCAGCCTCATCGGCAAAAGGTAAAGCGCCGAGATTTCCTCTGCGAATAAATCCGCACCTATAATCATCATTATTATCAATCCTTTCCGTGCCGCGTGGCACAAAATAAATTTTGAAATTATACTTAATTTTATTAGCTGCAAAATTTATTTAGAACACAAATTTATTATTGCATAAAAAAAGAGCCCTGCAAGCTAAAAATCCACAAGGCTCTTTATATATCAGCGTCGAAGCATATTTTCAAATTCCGGCGGATATGAAGCGTCAGATATTATTTCATCAACCCGATTTAAAGAACAAAGCTTATACATATATTTTTTGCCGATTTTTTTGCCGTCACAGAGAAATATATGCTTTTCTGAGGACTCAAGCATAGTGCGCCTGAGCTCCGTTTCCTCAACGGACGAATCGGTTATAATTCCGCCGCCGCTTATGCCGCGACTTGAAAAGAAAAACATATCCGCGTTAAAATCTCCAACAAAACGCCTTGCCTGATCGCCTATATATGCAATTGAGCTTTCAAGCAAAAGTCCGCCCGTACAAAAGGATTTTATTTTTTTCTCCGCAAGGCTCATTGACGCTCTCGGACTGTTTGTTATAACCGTGATATTTGAAAGCCCCGACAAATACTCCGTCATTTTAAGCACGGTTGAGGACGCGTCAAGAAAAACAACGCTTCCGTCCGTTATCAGCCGCGCCGCCCTTTTTGCAATTTCCTCTTTCGCCTTCATATTTTCTCTTTCCCTGAGCGCAAGCGGTATTTCCTTATTTATGTTTTCGCAAAGCACCGCACCGCCGAAAGTTCTTTTTATTTTTCCCTCACCCTCAAGAATTTTAAGATCGCGCCTTATTGTCGGCTCGCTCATAAAAAGTGCTTTGGCAAGATAATGAACGGACGCACTGCTTCTTTGTCTTAAAATTTTTATTATTTGCTCATGCCGCTCGGTATAAAACATTTGACTGCTCCTTTTGATTAAATATGATTTATTATGATTTAATTATATCATATTTGTGATTGTTTGTCAATAAAAACGACATTATTGTATTTGTTGTGATTGTTTGTTATAATTTATATACATTATATGAAGGGAGCCATCAAAATGAACGACAATACAATGAAGCAGCTAAGGCTGCACCGCGTGGGAGAATTAAGGCTTGACACCGTTCCTGTCCCGAAATGCGCGGAAGATGAGGTTTTACTTAAAATCCGCTGCTGCGGCATTTGCGGAAGCGATATAGGCAGAATTTTTAAAACAGGTACATATTCATTTCCGACCGCACCGGGTCATGAATTTTGCGGCGATATTGTTTTCGACCCGAAAAATCTTCTGACAGGCAAGCGCGCGGCTGTTTTTCCGCTGCTGCCGTGCTTCAAATGCGATATGTGCAAAGAAGAAAAATATGCGCAGTGCGCCGATTATGATTATTACGGTTCAAGACGCGACGGAGCATATGCGCAGTATATTGCGGTAAAGCGATTTAATGTTGTGCTGCTGCCGGATAACGTATCATATGAAGAGGGCGCCATGTGTGAGCCGGCGGCAGTTGCGCTTCACGCTGTGGAAAAGCTCGGAAGCGTTGAAAACAAAAGCGTTCTTATTTCGGGAGCAGGCGCGATAGGTCTTATAGCGGCGCAGCTGGCAGCGCATTTCGGAGCAAAGAAAGTAATGCTTTTTGACATTGACAGGGAAAAAACCGCTTTTTTTAAAAATCTCGGTTTTGAAGAATACATCTCCGGCACGGTTGACGCGGCGCTTGAAGGAACGGGCGCAGCAGGTGCGCTTTCAAGAATAATCGGCGCTATACGTCCGTTCGGCAAGGTTGTTCTTATGGGAAATCCGTCAAATGATGTGAGCCTTTCGCCTAAGGATTATCAGATGATACTCAGAAAGGAACTAAATATTGAGGGTACATGGAACTCCTCATATGCAGCTATGAAAAACGACTGGGCAGACGTTCTGAAAAAAATATCCGACGGAGCGCTAAGCCTGAAGATGCTCATAACGCACAGGGTGTCGCTTGAAAGGGCGGAGCAAATGCTCAAAGCAATGCGCGACAAAAAGGAATTTTACTGCAAGGTAATGATTGAAAACGGAGAGAACTGATATGCTAAAAAATAAAATTTCACCATCTATGATGTGCGCCGACCCGGCGCAGCTTTTACAGACTATAAGGGAGCTTGAAAAAGCGGACACCGATATGCTGCACATTGACATAATGGACGGAAGCTTTGTGCCGAATTTCACGCTTGGCACCGATTACTGCAGGGCTCTTAAAAAATTAACTTCAATTCCGCTCGACATTCATCTTATGATTGATGAGCCGGAGAGAAAGCTCGACTGGTTTTGCTTCGGAGAAAACGACTATGTTTCCATACACGCCGAAAGCACAAAGCATCTTGAACGCGCACTTTCTGCGGTAAAGGCGCGCGGCGCAAAAGCTCTTGCCGCAATAAATCCCGCAACGCCATGCGTAATGCTTGAAAACATTCTCCATACCGTCGACGGCATACTTATCATGACCGTAAATCCGGGCTTTGCGGGGCAGTGCCTTATAAACGAAACGCTCCGAAAAATCGAATACCTCCGCGTGCATTTGAACGAAAGAGGCTATGAACATATCGAAATAGAAGTTGACGGCAACGTCAGCATTGAAAACGCAAAGAAAATGAAGCTTGCCGGAGCAAATATATTTGTCGGCGGCACATCAAGCATTTTCAAAAGCGATTGCAGCGTATCCGGCGGCGTGGAAGCTTTGCGGCGCGCCGTAGACAGCATAGAGTAAAAATATCGGCAGCATTTAAAATAAATTTTTTTATTTCTCTTGCTTTTTTATACCCGATTGTGTTATAATATATATTAAGAACACTGAGGGAGGATATATTTTAATGTGTGAGTCATGCATTTATTACATATACGATGAAATTGAGGACTACTATTATTGCAGTGTAAATCTCGATGAGGACGAAATGTACAGCTTTTTAAAGGGTACTGTAAAAAACTGTCCGTATTTTCGCGATAATGACGATTATAAAATTGTCAGAAAGCAAAATTAACGTATTTTTTCAGCAGAGTTATGAAATACTAATCATAGCTCCGCCGGAATTTATGAACAATTTGTTAAAAAGATTAAATCATTTGATAAAATCTTGACAAAGTAAATTTATTGTGCTAATATATTAAAAAAAAGAATTTACAGATTATGGGGAGCTAGCTGTCTGAAGGGCGTTGGCTCCCTTTTTGTATATTCAGATTAATTTACGGACATTTTTCAGCCAAAAACGGCTTGTTCCGTAACGGAGGTGATAAAATATGCCGACAAAATCAGTTGAAGCGGTGCTTGAAAAGGAAAAACAGGCAAACGACATAATCAGCGCCGCGCTTGAAGAAGCAAGCGTCCTTAAGGAAAAGGCGCAGCTTGACGCACAGGCGCTTGAAGAGAAAATAATACTAAAGGCGCAGGAAAAAGCGGATAAAATGATTTCCGACGCTCAGAAAAAATGCGCGGAGATTTCGGAAAACGCGAAGAAAAAAGCAAAAGATGAAGAAAAAAAGCTGTATGCTGACGCAGATAAAATAAAAGAAATATCGGTTGATATTATATGCAAATCATTCGGGGAGGCATAAATAAATGGCAAAGCTTCAAATGAGTAAAATTGAAATTATTCTGCCGGTTGAAGACAGCAGACATCTTTTGCAGCTGCTTCAAAAAAGAGGCGTTGTTGAAATAGAAAAAAGCACTGACGAAAAGCTTTCTTCTCTGCCTACAGCTGAAATAACGGCGCGCCTTCAGCGAAATATTTCAACCGCGAAATCAGCGCTCGAATCCGTAAACGCCAGGTGCGGCATAAAGCCTTCAATGCTTGACGCATTAAACGGCAGAAAGAAAATAAGCGAAACGGAATTTTCAAAAGAAACCGAAAATGCAGAAAAAATTCTTTCCGTATGCAGCGCGGTAAATGACTATGAAAAGAAAATATACGCGCTGAAATCGGAGCGTGCCAAAACTCAGGCAAGACTTGATATGCTGTCTGCTTGGTTAGATATGCAATTGCCTATGAGCTACACCGGCAGCAAAAACACAAAAACATATATCGGCGCTCTGCCCGATTTGTTAAACCGCGAGGAAATTGAGGAAATGCTCGATAACCTTGCCGCCGTTGACATTATATCGGCGCAAAAGGAGCAGACGTGCATTGTTGTAACGTGCCACGCCTCCGACGCGGAAACGGTCTACTCCCTGCTTCGCGACAACAGCTTTTCACCGCTCTCGGTAAAAATCCGAAAAGAGCCGTCTGAGGAAGCAGAGCTTTTAAAAAAAGCAATTTCGGATAACGAGGATAAGGAAAAGGAGTATATCGGCAAAATAACGCAAAACCGCGCACTCATACCGAAAATCGAGCTTTTAGCGGACTATCTGACAATAAAGCGCGACAGATATGTAAGCGCCGGAGATATGGGACTTACCGAAAAAACGGCAAGAATAACAGGATATGTTCCGACAAAATACGCAGACGATATAAAAAAGGAACTTCTTGACAATTTTGCGGCCGTTGAAATTTCCTCGCCGACAGACGAGGACGATCCGCCCGTACTGCTCGAAAACAGCAGCTTTTCGGAGCCTGTTGAGGGAATTACGGAGATGTATGCTCTTCCGAACAAGCGCGACGTTGACCCAAGCTCCGTTATGGCATTTTTCTATTATCTGTTTTTCGGAATGATGCTATCGGACGCGGGCTACGGTCTTTTAATGGTTATCGGCACGTGCTTTGTGCTTAAAAAATTTAATATTGAGGGCGCACTCAGGCGCAGCATGAAAATGTTCAGAAACTGCGGAATTTCAACTCTTATATGGGGAACTCTTTTCGGGAGCTGGTTCGGCGATTTGCCGCAGGTGATTGCTTCGAACTTCTTCGGAAAAACAATTGAAACAACGGCACTGTGGTTTGAGCCGCTCGACGATCCGATTAAGCTGCTGCTTTTCAGCTTTCTGCTCGGAATTGCGCACCTGTTTCTCGGACTTGCCGTCAATTTCAAAATGTTGTGGAAAGAGGGAAAACGCTTTGACGCGTTCTGCGAGGTTATACCGATTTATATAACAATCACGGGCGTTGCGCCGCTTGCGGCATCAATTTTAACAAGCGTATCACCTGTTTTCCTTACAGTCGGAAAATATATTCTGATAGCCGGAGTTATTCTGATACTTTTAACGTCCGGCAGAAGCGGAAAAAATATATTTATGCGGTTTTTCGGCGGCATTTACGGACTTTACAATATCGCTACGGGATATTTAAGCGATATTTTATCATATTCGCGTCTGCTCGCTCTCGGTCTTGCAACAGGAAGCATAGCAAGCGTTATAAACCTGATAGGCACAATGCCGCAAAATATTCTGCTGAAAGCTGTTCTTTTAACAGTTGTGGGCGTTATCGGTCATATGGCCAATCTCGGAATAAATCTTCTCGGCGCATACGTTCACGCCGACAGACTTCAGTTTGTAGAGCTTTTCTCAAAATTCTATGAGGGCGGCGGACGGGCATTTAAACCGCTTAAAATGGATACTGAATATGTAAATATAAGTGAAAACTAAAGCTCGGCGAAAAAATGCCGAAAAGAACAATTATTTCAGACACGAGGGAGTAAAACCCATGCGCTTTGCGTTTGTTAAACTCCCTCTAAGCCAAGCATTACGAGGTTGCGGAAAATTTTGCGACCAAATAAAAAATATTAAAAAGGAGTTTTTATCATGACAAATCTGGGTTTAACTTTTGCAATTATCGGAGCGGCTTTTGCCGCATTGTTTGCCGGCATAGGCAGCGCTAAGGGCGTGGGACTTGTGGGCGAAGCTGCCGCAGGACTTGTAAGCCATGATCCGTCAAAGTTCAGCAAGGCTCTTATTCTCCAGCTTCTTCCGGGTACACAGGGACTTTACGGACTTCTCGTTTCCGTTCTTCTCTTAAGCCGTATAGGTGTTCTCGGCGGCTCACCGGCAGAGCTTACACTCGCTCAGGGACTTATGTATTTTGCAGCATCGCTGCCGATCGCATTCGGTGGACTTTTCTCCGGAATTTCGCAGGGCAAAGCCGCTGCGGCAGGTGTCGGAATTATCGCGAAAAAGCCTGAGGAAAGCGGAAAAGCAATTATCATGGCGGCAATGGTTGAAACATACGCTATTTTGGCGCTTCTTATATCAATTCTTATAATCTATAACATATAACCGGGGTGAATAAGCTATGGACGGACTTAAGCACATTCTCTCAAAAATAGAAAATGACGCCTTAAAGCAAGCGCAGGAAATAAAAGCCGCTGCGGAGGCTGAGGTGCAGCAAATCCTATCAAGCGCTGAAGCGGAAGCTGAGAAAAAGGCCGAAGCTATTATAAAAAATGCAGAAAAAAAATCGGAGCAGGCAATAGAAAATGCAAAAAGCTCGGAAAAGCTTTTAATAAAAAAGAGTATACTTTCCGCGAAATCGGATATTGTTTCGTCGGGCACTGCCTATGCAATAGAGAAAATATGCGAATTTGACGATAAAAAATATTTCGCCATTATTTATTCTCTCATTTCAAAATACGCACAAAAGGGCAGCGGAATGATATGCCTTAGCGAAAAGGATTTAAAAAGACTGCCTGAGGATTTTGAAGAAAAGGTAAGCGCCGCTTTAAAGGACGGCTGCACCTTAAAGCTATCAGACAAAAGCGCCGACATTTGCGGCGGAGCTATACTCGTTTACGGCATGATTGAGGAAAACTGCAGCTTTGAAGCGCTTCTTTCGGAAAAGAAATCGGAAATAAACGACGCGCTTTTTGCACAATTTTCAGCATAGGAGGTAAAGCCTTATGAAAAATACCGATTATGCATACGCCGTCAGCAGCATACGCGCGGACGAAAACTCGCTTCTTACAAAAGCTTTCATCGACAGCCTTATTTCAGCCGAAAGCTATGAAAAAGCAATACAGCTTTTGCTCGACAGAGGACTTTCGTTTTTTGAAAAGCCGCTCGGAGAAGCGCTCGGCGATTACATGGAAAGCGCGTGGAATTACCTGAAAGAAGCCGCACCCGACGAAAAAGAGCTTTATTTCCTTATTGCAGAAAATGACTTTCATAATCTGAAAGCAATTATTAAGGGCCTGGCAGCAGACAAAAACGGACTTTTATATACGCTGAAGCCGTCTGTTACAAGGCCTGAGGAAATACTTGCGGCCGTTAAGGAAAAAGCCTTTGACGCTCTTCCCTATCCGCTGTCGAAAGCTGCGGAGGAGGGCTACAGAATTTTAACCTCAACGGGTGACGGTCAGCTTTTTGATATGTTTATCGACAAATCGGCATATGAAGCAATGATTTATCTTGCAGGCGAAAACAGCTTTACAG
The DNA here is from genome assembly GCA_934489015.1 of uncultured Clostridia bacterium. Lineage (GTDB taxonomy): Bacteria > Bacillota > Clostridia > UBA1381 > UBA1381 > RGIG9115. The sequence continues at coordinate 26,284 of CAKSSN010000012.1, read as the reverse complement.
AGGCGCTTGCGGAGGAAATTACGGCTCAGGTAAATATAAAAACAGCCTACAGACTTGCAGACTTTAATTTAAACAGTGCGCTTTTGGATTACGCTTATGCTTCTTGCCGCACGCTTGACACAGACGCTCTTAAAAAAGCAGCCGGGCGCGGAAGCGATGCGGTAAAGGCATATCTGCAAAGCACGGACTATGCCGAGCTTTGCGAATTTGACAGTCCGGCGGCGCTTGAAGTCAGCTGCGACAGACGCATTAAAGAAATGCTTGACAACGCGCGCCTTATAAGCTTCGGAATAGAGCCGCTTACAGCGTATTATTACGCGAAAAAAACCGAGTGCGGCAATCTGCGGCTTATACTCACCGCAAAGCAGTCTGAGCTTTCGGAAAATATAATAAGAGAAAGGCTGCGTGATTTATATGTATAAAATTGCGGTTATAGGCGACAAAAGCAGCATTTGCGGCTTTGCGGCAGTCGGCATGGAAACATTTGAGGCAACCGCCGCAGATGACGCGAAAAAGATAATCGACAGACTGGCAAAGAATGAATTCGGAATTATATATATAACCGAAGCTCTTGCGGACAAAATACCCGAAACAATGGAAAAATACCGTTTTACGAGTATTCCGGCGATTATTCAGATACCGGGAATAAGCGGCAATACAGGTGCCGGGCTTGCAGATGTCGGGAAATCCGTTGAAAAGGCTGTAGGGTCGAATATTTTATAGACAGAAATTCTCAAAACAGGAGGAATTGAAATATGAGCAGTAAGGGTACAATCGTTAAGGTCAGCGGACCGCTTGTTATTGCCGAAAATATGCGCGACGCAAATATGTTTGACGTTGTGCGCGTGAGCGATAAGCGCCTTATCGGAGAAATAATAGAAATGCACGGCGACAGAGCGAGCATTCAGGTTTATGAGGAAACATCGGGACTCGGCACGGGAGAAGCGGTTGAATCTACGGGGGAGCCGCTTAGCGTTGAGCTCGGTCCGGGACTTATAGGCAGCATTTTTGACGGTATCCAGCGTCCGCTCGATGACATAATGGCTATATGCGGAAACAACCTTGACAGAGGCGTTGAGGTATCGTCACTTAAAAGAAACAAAACATGGCACTTTTCGCCGCTTGTAAAGCCGGGCGACAGTGTCGGAGAAGGAGATATTCTCGGAACAGTTCAGGAAACGGACATAGTTCTTCATAAAATAATGGTCCCGCCCGGCGTATCGGGAACGGTTAAGAGCATTTCGGAGGGCGATTATATCGTAACGGACACCGTATGCACGCTTGAAACAAAGAGCGGAGAAAAGCCGATAACTCTTATGCAGAAATGGCCTGTAAGACGCTCACGGCCGTATGCAAAAAAGCTTTCTCCGAATAAGCCGCTAATTACCGGGCAAAGAGTAATTGACGCTATGTTCCCTATCGCAAAAGGCGGCGTTGCGGCAATTCCCGGTCCGTTCGGAAGCGGAAAAACGGTGACTCAGCATCAGCTTGCAAAATGGGCGGAGGCTGATATTGTGGTATACATCGGCTGCGGAGAGCGCGGCAACGAAATGACAGACGTTTTAAACGAATTTCCGGAGCTTATAGATCCGCACACCGGAAAATCGCTTATGGAAAGAACAGTTCTTATTGCAAATACATCGGATATGCCTGTTGCGGCGCGTGAAGCTTCGATTTACACGGGAATTACAATTGCGGAATACTTCAGAGATATGGGCTACAGCGTTGCGCTTATGGCAGACTCCACATCGCGCTGGGCAGAAGCCCTTCGCGAAATGTCGGGCAGACTTGAGGAAATGCCGGGCGAGGAGGGCTATCCGGCATATCTCGGCAGCCGTCTTGCTCAATTTTATGAGCGCGCCGGCAGAGTTAAGGCTCTCGGCAGTGACGAACGCGAAGGCGCACTTTCGGCAATAGGCGCGGTAAGCCCTCCTGGCGGTGATATTTCAGAGCCTGTTTCTCAGGCAACGCTGAGAATTGTAAAGGTATTCTGGGGCCTTGACGCAAATCTTGCATATAAGCGTCACTTTCCTGCTATAAACTGGCTTACAAGCTATTCACTGTACGTTGATTTGCTCAAGAACTGGTACAGCGAAAACGTTGATAAGGACTGGATGACATATCGCGGACGGCTTATGAGCATTTTGCAGGAAGAAGCGGAGCTTGAAGAAATAGTTAAGCTTGTCGGAATGGATGCTCTTTCACCGTCGGACAGACTTAAAATGGAAACAGCGCGCTCTATCCGCGAGGACTTTCTGCATCAGCTTGCATTTCATGAGGTTGACACATATACAAGCCTTAAAAAGCAGCTTTATATGATGAAGCTGATACTGATGTACTATGATTTATCAGCCGAAGCGATAAAATGCGGCGCGCAGATAGACGATATTGCATCGCTTGCGGTAAGAGAAAAAATCGGAAGATTTAAATATGTAAAGGAAGAAGACATTGACGCGGAATATGAAAACGTATGCCGCCGCATAGAAAGCGAAACGAACAACGCAATGCGCGGCGAAGGGAGGAACAGCTGATGCCGAAGGAATACAGGACAATTGAAGAGGTTGCCGGACCGCTTATGCTGATAAAGGACGTTAGCGGCGTAACCTACAACGAGCTTGGCGAAATAGAGCTGAAAAACGGAGAAACAAGGCGCTGCCGTGTGCTTGAAATAGACGGAAGCAACGCACTTGTTCAGCTTTTTGAAAACTCAACGGGAATAAATCTTGCCGAAAGCAAGGTCAGATTTTCAGGCAGACAAATGGAGCTTGCCGTTTCGGAGGATATGCTCGGAAGAGTTTTTGACGGTCTTGGCAGGCCGTCGGACGGAGGTCCGGAAATTATTCCGGATAAGCGCCTTGACGTAAACGGAAAGCCGATGAACCCTGCGGCGCGTATGTATCCTCAGGAATTTATTCAGACAGGCGTTTCGGCAATTGACGGACTTAACACGCTCGTAAGAGGTCAGAAGCTGCCGATTTTCTCGGCAAGCGGTCTTCCCCACGCGCAGCTCGCCGCACAAATCGCACGTCAGGCAAAGGTGCGCGGAAAAGACGAGAAATTTGCCGTTGTGTTTGCGGCTATGGGTATAACCTTTGAGGAGTCCGAATACTTTGTTGAGTCGTTTCGCGAAACGGGCGCACTTGACAGAACGGTGCTTTTCGTAAACCTTGCAAACGACCCGGCAATAGAGAGAATTGCAACGCCGAAAATGGCGCTTACGGCGGCAGAATATCTTGCATTTGAAAAGGATATGCACGTGCTTGTAATTTTAACCGATATAACAAACTATGCCGACGCACTGCGTGAAATTTCGGCGGCAAGAAAAGAGGTGCCGGGCAGACGCGGCTATCCGGGATATATGTACACCGACCTTGCAACCATTTATGAGCGCGCCGGAAGACAGCGCGGCAAGGGCGGCTCTATAACAATGATACCTATTTTAACAATGCCGGAGGACGACAAAACGCACCCGATCCCAGACCTTACGGGATATATAACTGAGGGTCAGATTATTCTTTCGCGTGAGCTTTACCGAAAGGGCATTGCTCCGCCGATTGACGTTTTGCCGTCGCTTTCAAGACTTAAGGATAAAGGAATAGGCGCAGGCAGAACGCGTGAGGATCACAGCGACACAATGAATCAGCTTTTCTCCGCATATGCACGCGGCAAGGACGCAAAGGAGCTTATGGTTATTCTCGGCGAAGCTGCGCTGACGGATATTGACAAGCTTTATGCGAAATTTGCCGACGAATTTGAAAAGGAATATGTTTCGCAGGGATATGACAGTGACAGAAGCATAGAAGAAACTCTTGAGATTGGCTGGAAGCTTCTGCGCATATTACCGAGAAGCGAGCTTAAACGTATAAAGGACGAATATCTCGACAAATATTACGAAGAAAAATAAGGCGGTGAGAAAAAGTGGCTGTACTGAATGTAAATCCTACAAGAATGGAGCTTACAAACCTAAAGCGCAAGCTTTTAACGGCGCGCAGAGGTCACAAGCTTTTAAAGGATAAGCGCGACGAGCTAATGCGGCAGTTTATGGACCTGATACGCGAAAATATGGAGCTTAGAAAAAAAGTTGAAAACGCGGTGCGCCTGTCAAACAGCGCAATGGCAACGGCAAGAAGCGTTACTCCCGACGAGGTTATAGACACGGCTCTTATGCTGCCGAAGCAGGAAATTTCGCTTGAAATAAAGAATAAAAATGTTATGAGCGTTTTAATTCCCGAATACAATATAAGCTTTAAAACGAATAATCCGCATGACATTTTTTCATACGGCTTTGCGTATACCTCCGCCGATACGGATAAGGCGGTTTCATCGCTTGCTGATATTCTTCCGGATATGATAAGGCTTGCGCAGATCGAAAAATCTTGTCAGCTTATGGCGTCAGAAATCGAAAAAACAAGGCGCAGAGTAAACGCTCTCGAACACGTTATGATTCCGCGCTATACCGAAACAATCAAATTTATTACAATGAAGCTTGACGAAAACGAGCGCAGCACAACAACGCGTCTTATGAAGGTCAAGGATATGATGCTTGAAGAAAGCATACGCAAAAAACGCGAAGCTGATGAAAATCTATAAATTAAATGCGCCTCGAAATTTATCGGGGCGCATTATTTATTTAAAATTCGGGGTTTATTCTTTTTATTAAAACCATTCCGGATTTGGAAACAGCAAACATTTGACAACCGCCGATATTCTGCACCTTATCGGTCTGTATATTACCCATACAGTCAAAAACCGTTACCTTAGCCGAGTATTCCGCACCGTGATTTACAACAATCAGCTCCTTATCCCACGAGCCATTTATAAAATACACCCTTTTGAAGCACTCGTCAAGAGAAAGCACATTTTTTGTATAGGCTGCGGCAATAAGAGTGTCATCAAGCTTTGATAGAGCAAGGCTGAAGCCGCACTCCGAATTATATGCTGCAAAGCTTCCGCCCATTAAGCAATCCCTGTTTTCAAGCCAGAAATCCATATAAAATTTCAGCATTTTTTTATGCTCCTCAGGCAGCCTTTCAATCAATACGGAAATCTGCGGAACTGCAAATATAACATTTATTATCTCCAAAGCCGCCGATTCCGCCGTATCCGTAACGCTCCAGGCAAGCATATCGGAGTGTACCGGGATTTTTCCGGATGTAAGCCTGAGAGCTATGCTCCCTGCCCTGTTTTTAAGCGGATCACACGGGCAGTCAGCAACCCTCAGCATATTTCCGTAATTCATCATAACTGCCCCGATATAATTCTGACGAAATTCTATCATTATATCAGGCTTCAGTTTTCTGAGGCTTGTAAATATTTCGCCTAAAAGCTCCTTCACCGCCGCCTCAACTGAAGAAAAATCCATTTCCTCATCAAATAAAACACTTTCCTCCGTAAACTCAAACGAATCAATAAAATCAAGCTTCAAGCCGTCAAGCTTATAGGATTTTACCGCGTTTTCATACACCGAAACAAGATATTTCCTTACCTCATTATAACGCGGGTCAAGCACATACCACCTGACATTATTTCCGCAGGACGCTAAAAATTTTCCTTTAAACCTTTTATAGCACTTTGATTTTTCGCTAACATACGGAACGGAAAACCAAAGCATTATTTTCATACCCATTTTGTGTACAGCATCCGAAAGCTCTCTTAAATCCGGCAGCCCCTCCGGCTGCCAGTCGCCGCAGCAGCCGTAGCCTCTGCCGGTGTCACGCGTTTGCCAGCCGTCGTCTATAATTACGGTTTTCATTCCGTATTCCTTTGCAAGCGTCAGCTCATTTAATATTTTTTTGCTTTCAAGCGACTGATGATACGAATACCAGGTTGAATACACAGGCTCTCTCAGGCAACTCAAGGAAGCTGAATTATTAACTCCGATTTTTTTGCAAAGCGTTTGCGAAATTTCCGGAATTAAAGCATAAAGCGGAATTTTTCTTCTATCAATGACAAGCTCCGTTTCGTATTTTTTCATCTTACCTGTTTTTTTTGAAAACAAAATAAGCTTATACTGAAGCCTTGTCGTTTCCTCAATAATACCCGACGTTATTGTTATCGGCGTGATATTATCCGTCACGTAAACCGTAATCCTGTTTAAGCCCTCGTTATCAATATGCGACTGTATCGGCATAATTCTCGAAACAGACGAAAAGCAGACTGTCGGACTCCAGTTGGGATTTAACGCTTTCTCCGACCACAGCATAGAATTCCACTGAGAAAATACGCCGTCAGACGCGCACTCCCACCTAACCGTAACAGGCTCCGCTTCTCTTTCCTCTGCAAAATCAACCTCTATTTTCACTGATATTTTGTTCTCATCCGACTCAATTTCCGATAGCGTAACATATTCGGATTTTGCGGAAAACACAATATCCTTAACACTTAACTGCATAAACTCACCGCCCTTTAATCACTGCAGTATACGCTCTGCATTTTTTAATTTCTTTTTTATATAAATAGCAGTTAAAACAAAAAGAACAAAGGATATAAAGCACAAAACCTGCTGCCCGTAAATATGTACTCCGAAAATCATATTTTCTCTGCTTTGGATAAGCGACAGAATTTTGCCCGCAAAAAATGCAGCCGCCATGCCGCAGACACCGCCTATGCTGTTTTTTATTGCTAAAGCGGCAATAAAATGCTTTTTGTCAATATAATTATAAACAATATTGTAAGCGTTCATTTCCGAGCCGGCACAGCTGATATTAAACAGTGCGCTGTATACGATATACAGCCATCGGCTTTGCGGCGTTGTAATTGACATAACCAGGCACGCAGCACCCTCCAGTATGCAGGCGAGCGCAAAGCCCGATGCAAACGATTTTTTATCCGAATAGCTTCCGAACGGACGTGAAACAAATATCCGCAGAATTATTCCGAATATATTAATCGCCTGAATTGCGGCAACGCTCATCATTAAATCCTTTGTTTTGTATATGCCGAGAAAGCCGTAATTCATATATCTTGAAGCATTGTATAAAACCGTAAGCACAATAACGGGTCTGAAGCTGCCGTCCTTTAAAACATTTATTGAGGTTTCAAAAAATGACCTTTCGGATATTTGCTTTTCATTTTCCTTATTTTTTATCAGAATAAAGGAAATCAGATTAAAAGCGCTGAATATAAAAATCGAGCAAGCAACAAACAAAAAGCCCTTTTCAAGCTCTCCGGAATTTGAAAATTTGTCAAGCATCATTCCGAGCGTAAATGTGAAAACAATTACGGCAAGAAGAGAAACAATTTCGTTTATCGCATTAAATCTCGCTCTTTTCTCCGGCGCAACAAAGCTGTTTGCCCACTCAAAATTCAAGCCGGAAACAAGCGATTTAATTAAGTATGAAGCAATCAGGAAAGCAACCACAATCCATATTTTCATATTCAGCGGAGCCTTTATAAACGGAATCAAGTAAACGGAAAGCAGCAAAAGCTGTGAAACGGTGTACCCGACGGTAACACTTCTTTTTATATTCCTGATTTTTTTCACATACCAAATTGAAAGCAGCTGAAACAAAAAAGACAACGCTGTTATTGATGATATAATGCCGATGAGCGAGTCGCTCATTCCAACATAGTTCAAAAGCTTCGCCAAAAACGCATCCGCCGCCAAAAGCGAAATTACATAATCAAACATACACTGTGCTATATGCGCTCCTCTTGACAGTCTGTATTCCTTAGTGTCAAATATATTCATAAAAATTAATAACTCCCTTTTTTAAATCTTTATTCAAGCACTATACTTACTTCAAATTCGTCCGAAGCATTTTCAAAGATAAAATCAATTACCGTAATAATGCTATTGATTTTAATATTTATTTTCTCACGGCTTATTTTCAGTGTGCAGTCCTTATCCGCATAAATTTTGCAGATAACCTCATCACCGCTTGTAATCAGCGCCGTATTTCCCGTTCTTTCTGCGCCATACCTTGTAATCAGCCTTTCGCAAACACGGTTTTTTTCACCTGTAAATTTAAAGCTGTCGCAGATAACCAATCCGCCGCAAAGCTTAAGCGATCTTTTTAAAAAGCTTAATCCGGCGGCCTTCGGATAAGCGTTATACATAATAATTTGAACACCATCCGCCTGTTTTTCAAATCCGTCATCTGTATACTCTGCGCCGTCAGATTGCAAAAAGCCGTTTACTATAGGCACGCTGTGACCTCTTGACGACGCATTAAAGCTTTCATACCTTTTTTCGCTGAAATAATCTCTGCCATAATCCGGCGCACCCAAATCACTGATAATCGTTTTTTCACCTCTTATAAATGAAAAACAGCCTATATCGTTATGATTATGCGGCTCATCATTATTTCCGCCCTTTGCAAAAAGAATACTTTCCCCAGAAAAAAGCTTTGCCCATCGCGCGTACGGAAAAAATGCATTTTCCTTTTTTATGCCTTTTCCGAAAAACGTGCTGTCAAAAAGCGCAATGCTTCTTACGCTGCTGCAAAACCTTGCTGTATTGTCAAACAGCCTTTTAAAAGCATAGCGATCGGGTACGGGAACATCAAAAATTTTGTTAATCAGCGCAAAGGTTCCTATGCTTAGCTGCACGCAATCGGGCTTTGCATCGGAAAAAGGCACCGTTATATGCTCATCAACACACACCTCGGACGGAAATTTTGATATTTTTTTGAGCTTTTCATAATCATCAATTACGGATTTACCCATTCGCTTTTCAAGCAAATCGTTAAAGCTGAAATAAAAATCCATAGCATACGCCCAGTAGTCAATTCCCTCAAGACAAATGCCGTCATTTGTGCATGAAGCAATAAAATGATTTGCAATAGCTTTGCATTTATCCGTAATTGCCGCCGCTCTTTTTTCGTCCTCAACAACATAAATTGCAGTCATTCCTATAGCTCCGCCGCAAACAGCCGCCCAATTTGTATAAGCATTCATCCAGCCGAGCCTGTATTTTTCGGTATCACCCGTTTCAAAGGGCTCGATTACTCTTTTAAATATTTCATCAACGCACCTTTTTACCACAATTTTGTGCAGTCTGCCGCCGACAAGCGAAATTGCCTCTGCTGCGGCGCAGGCGGTTTCGCACGCGAACAAATCAACAGCATACGGCGAAACATCATCTGACATATAACCTGCCAGATGCGCCGGCAGCGCCCATGAATATTCGCCGCATATTTCCCACAGGGTATCCTCGATATAAGAAACACTTTCTTCGTCATTATCTATCCACAGTTTTAAAACAAACGCAAGAAGTCTTTTTCTTCTCTCAAAATATAATTTCTCGAATTTATCTCTGTTTCCCGTTTCGTCAAAAAGCTTAAAATCCGAAAAGGAAAGGACGCCCATACGCTCACATTTATATTTATCGCATAATGAATTTATCTCACTTATATATCCGCGCGCTGTATCGTCATTTTCAATATATGGCTTAAAGCCGCCGCATGAAAAATTATTTTTAAAAATATACATTGCTATGCTTTTCTTTGCCTCCTCTGCTATTTATAGCACACAACCATGTTTTGCTCTCCGTATGAGGTTGATAAAAATATGTGCGAATAATTAGCCGCATCCGTCGTATAACCGATAAAATCATTATACGACCCTATTTTAACCGCCTCTTCCCTTTTCTTTTCGGTATCGACAACAATAACTGAAAGATCCGACCTTAAGCCATGCAGCTGCAGGCTGCCGGCCGCGTTTGTTCCGCTTGGCTCCTTGCCAACCATATACGCAATTACGCGTCCATCAACGGCGTAAACCGATCCGAAAACAATTCTGTTTCCGGCATACCAGTATTCAGGATTTGAGGAATATAAGCATTTTTGCTTATCCGCGTCCACTATTTTCGCAACCGCATTGCAAAGACCGTTTGACCCGACCGAAACCTTTATAACATCTCCTATGCCTATTTCGGCTTCATCGTCCGTTATTTTCCCGGTCTGCATACTGTAATTCGGGATATATTCGCTCTCTGTTTCAAAGACTACAACGCTTCCCCTTCGCTCATAGCACTCTATTTTTTTCGCCGCAACATTTTCCTTATTAACGGCAACAGAAATATTTTTAACAACATAGTCGCGCGAATCGGCATCAATTGATGAGGTGCTGTCGCTTATCATAACGACAATATCCGAAATGTATGATCCGCTCGTCAGGCTATAGCCTATGCAGGCACTCTCATAATCGTTTGATATGCCGCTGACCGTCGAAAAGCTTTCAGGCGAAATATACTCAGCAGAGCTTGACGGAATTTTAATAAATTTTGTATCTGAATCGGTTACTATAAAATTCATATTGGCGCTTCCGCTGCCTGCCGGTATAAAGGTGCTGCCGTTCGTTTTATACCTCAGCTTATATGCATTCGGATTTTCATAAATCCTATCCGCATCCGTCATACCGCCCGAAAACGAAAGCTCACCGTTGGACGCGTCCTTTTTGGGAAACGTTATTTTTGAAATTTTTCCGTCCGCATCGGTTTTAAAATGAACAAGGTGAGCATTAAGCGACTTGAGCTTTTTCTCTTCGCCGTTTTGCTTAAAATAAAGCGCGTCATTTTTTTCATAAACGGGGCTGTCGTCAATATACCATTTTTCACGTGTAATATATGTTTCGCTTTCGCCGTCTACCGAAAATATCGTTATTCTCGCCTGCGCGTCACCATCTGCATATTTATTCGCGCTTACAACCGCACCTATCGAGCGAAATGCCTTATCAGACGATACAACTGCCGCAATTTCTCCGCCTGCATTTAATAAAAATCTGCTGCTTTCGCCGATTTTTATGCTGCCGCCGTTTATAATAAAGGTGTTTGACAGCTTATATTCTTCATCGTCAATAAGCGCATATCCGTCATTTGTAAGCCTTGTACATATTCCCGTAATATCCTTTTCCGATTTAACTATTACAATTTTTTTATAATCCGCTAACCCCTCGTATACCGAAATTATATCGCCCTTTGAAAGACTGCCGAGCGTCAGACTCTTTCCGGAAGAGGTTCTTATTGTCAAATCAACAGCATTTTCACTTTTCGGGATAAAATTATAGCTCTTTTTCGTTATCTTATCAATAACGTTACCCTCACTCTCCAAAACGGCTTCCACACGTATATCATAATAGGCGCTGATGCTTACAAGGTCTGCCGCACCGTCACCGTTTGTGTCATACAAATAAATATCACCGATATTTAATGTGTTTCCGCTTAAAGCATTATAAACCTCAGAATGCTTAAGAGTAAACTGACCGTTATAAATAATGTCCGCAGTCTTTGGAATTTTTACGCTTTCACGCCTATAGGTTTTTCCCCAATGCGACCCCGACACAACCGTTTTATAGCTCAAAATTCTGTCATCCTCGGAAAAGTCCTGAAACTCTCCGGCTGAAATATGACAGATAAGGTCATCTCTCGCCGGGCAGATATACACTATTTTTTCATCATCAATATTATAAAAAACCTTGCAGCTGCGTCCCATAAATTCATCAACATCAAGCTCGCCGCAAAAAAGTGTATATTCCTCGCTGCCGGATTTAAAAATTGCATCACCCTTTGCAGCTCTTATATTTTCGCCAATATCCGAATTATACAAAGAAACAAGGCGGGCAGTCCTTTTATACGTTCTGAATACCGACTCCATAATTGTTTCCTTTGACAAATCATTATTCACAAGCGTAATATAATTTGAGTTAAGCAGATTATACAGTATTACGCAAAAATCACCCGTCTTTATTTCGCTTCCCATATCAGCGCGCAGATTTTTTCGTAAATTCAAAAGCGGTGCTGCGCCCATGCTCTTGCTTTTTCTCATTTCATCGTTATATCCCGCAAGGCTTTCGCAGGCGTACTCCAAAAACGAATAATCGGCAGGCATATCCGGATAGAAGCAGCCGTCATCAGATAGGCAAATCATACCCGATCGCAGCGCAATACTGACAGCTTCCCGATCGGACTCGTCCACATCATAAAAATATACTTTTTCATCATCGCCGCTTGCTATATGCGGCACGATTTTTTCGCGCAGTGCAGTTAGCGCTCTGAGCGCTTCCATTCTCGTAACGCTTTGCGCCACACCTCCGCCCGTATATATTTCGAGCGCATTTAAAACGCCGCGCGCTTCCTCATAATAGCCGCTGTTATATGACGCGCTTTCGGCAAACGAAATGCCGCTGCCCGTTAAAAGCAAAATAAGTGCAGCAAAAAGCGCTGTAATTCTTCTTGTTTTTAAATACATATTCACGTCGTTCCTTCCCATTATTTAATTATTCTGCAAAGAATTACACAAGCCTCTGCTCTTGTTAAATAATTTTTCGGTCTGAATGTGTTATCCTCATATCCGTTTATATACCCCTTCTGCGTCATCTGCGAAACAGCCAAAGCCGCATAGTCCGAAATGCTGCCAAAATCCGAAAAGGAAACAGCCTCGCTCTGAGATAAATCGTCAAAAGCAGCCCTTGCCAAAATAACTGCCGCATCCTCGCGCGTTATGCTCTTACCTGTGCCGAACTCATTTTCCGAAATACCGTTTATAATGCCGGCTGCTGCGCCGCTTCCGACATATGAAAAATACCACGCTTCCTCCGGGCAGTCCGAAAACTGCGCCTTTGCGTCCTTATCATATTTATCAAATGCAAGAACAACCATTTTAATAAAGGCTTCTCTTGTTACCTCACCTGACGGATTAAATGTATCGGCAGCTGTTCCGCTTATAATGCTTTTCTCTTTTAAGTATTCTATTTCGGAGCTTGCCCATTCAAACCCGTCTAAATCATTAAAGGGAGCCTTCGGCTTTACCTCTGGAAGCTCGCTTACCGTTGTAATGCTTGTACCTGTCGGCTTCGGCGAGGTAGCTTTTCCACCCCCCGACGAGCCGCCGCCGGAGCCTGAGGAGTCCTTTTTATCGCCCTTATAATTGTTAATAAAGCTGCATAATTCGTCAAGGTCCGAAAAGGCTTTATTTAAAAGCTTTTTGTTAATTTCATTTTTATAGCTGCTCTTTGAATATTCGCTGAATTTCAAGCCGCTAAGTGATGAGCCGCTGTATTTTTTTAATACGCCCTCTATATCGCCATAGCCCGAAACCGCCTTAATTTCCGAGAAAACAATCTCTCTTGAAATGCTTTTAAACATTTCCCCGACAGATGAAGCGCCTTCTTTGCCGACTGCCGATAATATTTTTTCGCACTCTGAGTCGCTCTTACTTTTAAACGAAATATATTCCGGCAGCTGAGAAAACTCCGCAAAGCCGTTTTCCTGCGAAATTATATCAGCATATTCTTTAACGTCCGAATACCTTTCGGGGAAAAGCATCATAGCCAAATCCCTGCCGCCCGAAATATCCGTTATTCCGAAACGAACGGAATATCTTACAATTTCGGATAAAACATCACTGAGCCTCTCAAAGCTTCTGCCCGAAAGAGCCTCGCAGACCTTAATCCTTGCCTTTCCCGACAGCTGCGGATAAAAAGGAATTGAAATACCGAGCCTTTTCTCACCGAGCTCATTATCAAGCGTCTTTAAAACAGTGTCGCAATCCGAATTTGACACGCTTTGCATAAAGCTCTTAAGCTCACTGACAGTCGGAAGATATACGGGATTTGACATAAACGTATTGTCGGGATTGTGGCTGACAACGTAAAACACATACTCTCCGCCGCTGCCGCTGAGGTAAACATTTGAAAGCTCATAGCTTCCCGAATAATCCGCCCTTGCAGTCCTGAACAGCTTGAATTTTGTTGTTTCCGATATTTCCTCCGATAAATCAAGCGGCAAGCCATCATCCTTTTCTACAGCATATATACTCAGCCTTGTGTCAGCATATTTTTCTCCAAGACAGCCTTTTATTGTAAGCTGCATAGTATTAATATCATTTGTTATTTCTATTTCCTCAGCCAATGCGCCGCTGCAAACAAAAAGCAAGCAGAAAACCGTTAAAAGCAGTCTGATAAAGCATTTTTTATTCATTTTCTTCTCCCTTTACAATTTCATATTGTATAGCCTTATTATCATACGTCAAATTAAAAGACAAATATCCGTTTCTGTCCCTGACCGTGCCAAGCTCTGCAGTCCTTTCGCCTGAGGAGCTTAAAGCATAAACTCTGTAGCTGCCCTTTAATTTTAATGTTACCCTGCCGGATATTGCTTCTACCTGAACAGGACCGTCACCTGATGACATATAATAATTCTTTTCGGTATTTATAAGCGTATCTGTGTTCTGCGCTCCGCATACAGCGGTAAACAAAAGCCTTTCGGAACTTGAAATTTTGTTTCCGTCAACAGATGACAGCGCCGCTGTGGTGTAAAGATTGTCGGACGACATTTTAAATGACGGCATTTCGTTTTCAAAATCATAATATCCGGTCATTGCTTCAACATATGGCGTTCTGACCTCAAAAAAGCCTTCATTTGCCGACCAGTAAATATTATTGTTTTTTATCACTCCGATTGAGCTGTTATCAGCCTTAGGCAAGGAATCGGAAGTGGCGTTAAACGAATATCTCTGATTGGAGCAAACAATTTTCTTAAAGTCAAGCGCCGCCTTATCCACCGAGTCTTTATTTATTTTAACCTCACTGCCACCGACTCTGTTTATTGAATAAAATATCTGTGCGCCTATTGAAAGCATAGCCATTCTGACAGGATTACCGTATGCGGAATATACATTTTCAAGCTTTTCTCCGCTTTGATATGAGCCGTTTGCAATATTGTAATAAATCAAATTCCAGCTATTTTGACCGCCGATCGCTGCATATAAAACAGGGAATGCGGAAAAATATAAATTCGGCGATGCGCATCCGTACTCTGCCGCAAACGGCACCTCATACAGTGCGTTTTCCGCAAGCTCATAAAGTCCGCTCTCCAAAGGATTATCTACCGGAGCCTTGAACATATCGCTGAAAACGGCTTCTCCGGCTTTTTCGCTGCTCTTTGAAAGCGTTTCGGCATACAAATAATTTTTAGCCGTGAAATCATTGCACCCCAACATTACATTCTCACCCAATAAATAATCGTTCATATCATTTTCATAGGCAAGCGGGATTGACTCTCCGTTTTTTGCCGTGCGGTGCTTTGTCGGCTTTGTTGCACTTGTTGAATTTCCCGTAAATAACGTGTCGCCCACAAGCCTTTTAACCTGAACGAAAAAGTCCTCCTGCAAGCCGGTTAAAAATTCAAAAACATCACTTTTATACGCGTCCGATTTGAGCGGTGATCTCCAGCCGCCTCCGAGAGAAATATTTTCCAAATCAAGCGACTCCGTCTCAAGCTTATCAAACTGAGTCCATTTTTTCATAAGACTTTCATTTGACGAATATTTTCTCTTCAAATATGAATTAAATTTTTCGTTAAGCTCCGATTTGTATTTTTCATCGTTTACCGAACCGTAGCCGTAGCCCGAATTATGCATCAGAATTGATTTTTCATCACAAGCCTCTGCCATAACAACACATTCGTCCTCTGCCAATGTTTTTTTGGTATATGGGTTTACGGTGTTAAAAAGCCTGTTTACATACTCCTTTTCAAGCCTTATTATTTCATCATCAAAATACATCTCTATTCCGACCTCTCTGTCATCTGCAAAGAAATCCGAAAAAAGCGAAACATAAGTATAAATTCCTCTGTTTTTCAGCTCCGAAATAAAATAGTAAAGTCTGTCGTAATTCTCTGCGCTGTTTTCTCCCGTCAGGTATTCGTCAAGCCCCTTAAGCCTGACAAGGTTTATTCCGGCAAAAGAAAGCCGCTTTGCAATTTTTTCAGCGTCCGCTTTTTCTGGGAAGCACGCTTTTCCCTTTATATCTCCGCCCCAAAAGGCTGCCCTTGTTCCGTCCTCAAATAAAAGCTGCTCTCCATTTTTTTCGATTTTTCCATGCTTGCCTGCAGGGGCGTCAAGAAGAAATGAAAAATCGGCTGCGCTTTCGGAAATTTTATCAACAGCTTCAGGCGAATAATCATACCACCCAAATGTTGAGGTTGTGCAAAGCCTTGCGCTCTCCGTTGCCGGAAGATACGGACCCAAATCCGTCAGCGTTATTCCGAGAATCATTATGTATGCTCCGCCGCCGCTTGTTTCAAGCCGCAGATTTTTAACCGGTTTTTCGGGATGAGGATTGTTCATTGCAAAAAGATATATACTTCTCTCCGAGCCGTCGGGCTTTACAAACGACCATACCGGACGGCAGTAATCATACGATTTTTTGCCCCAGAAATCGCATATATAAACATTGTTATCAATATTCACATAGCTTTCCGTGCCGTCACGGTAAACCCACGTATATTTTCCGCAGGTTCCGTTTGCCCAAGGAGAAGCGTGCACAAAATACGCTCCAGCAACAGTTTTATTAACCGGAACATCAACAGCTGTCGGGAGCCCGGTATCATTTTGACCTCTGAGTCCCAAAACCGCCTTTTGATTGTTATTTGCCGGGTTAATGAAATAAAACGGCACGCCGAGCATTTCCTGATTTCCGAAGCTTGTAAAGGTTCTAAGGTCATTATCTCCCTGATCCGACCAGCCGCCCTGATGATCTCCGGCAACCTCATCTCTCAAATCGCGGTTTACTATATTTTTAAGGTCTACCTCCGTAAATTTCTGAGATACCTGCGAAAGCTGCTTTTCGGAAAGCATTTTTACGTTTACAACAAATTCCTCAGCATTATCGGCAGCTGACACGTTAATGCAGCCGAGTATACCTTCAAGAATAATAAAAATTGAAATTAATTTTTTTATCTTCATACCTTTAAGCCTTTCAGTTTATTTTTTCAAGAGCCACCGCACTCAGAGTCAGCGGACGGATTGTTATGCTGTCCGCTTTTGCGCCTTTTGCACTGTCTTCCTCCGAAACAGTAACCTTATCGGGATTATTATATACCCACTGCTCACCGCTGCGGTAAAAATTATCCGCGCTCTTAACATCGCCGTGAACAGTCCTTATATGCTTTATCCGATAATTACCCTCGCTGAATTTCAGATTAAACACAGCGTCATCCGTTTCGCTTCTGTTTAACAAAAACAGGGTTATTTCTCCGTCTGCTCCTCTGACAGCGCCGCCTGAAATTATACTCGCCGTGTTTTTGTCAAAGCCGTCGCAGTCTGTTTCCAACACGTCACCTACGCCGTACTCGATAAAGGTTTTAATAACCTCACCCGTAGAGGATAATTTAACGTTTCCGTCCTCATCGCAGTAAACTATTGACCAGACAGAGCTGTTAAGCGAGTGATTTGACGCAGCGACAACCGAGCTGTCAAACCACGTTCTCATATACCATTCGGCAAGCCCGGTTGCTCCCCAGATTGTGTGAGGCAGCATATAATCATACGGTGACTGCTTATTATACGAATACGAATTAGGCGCAACAGCCTGCTCCGAAAAATAAAGCTTTATTCTGTCTGACCCCGTAATCTCGACAATATCTCTCTTTATCGCCTCAATTGCCGGGTCTGCTCTCATTGTAAAGTCGGCAGGATAATAGAAATGAACAGACAAATAGTCAGTCATATCTCCCAAAGCCCTTAAAACTGCTCTGTTCCAGTTTTGCGAATAGTCGCTCCTGTTCCAGCTGTCCGTTGCAGCCTGAATACTTATTTTCGCGTCGGGATCAATATTTTTTATTATATCTATTGCCGCTCTTCCTCTTTCGATATACTGCTCTGTTGTAAGGTTTCCGTCCTCCCAGTCAAGCTCGTTTCCTATTTCCCAGCAAAAAACATCAATCGGCTCGGTATAACCGTATGACTTTCTGACCTCTCCCCAGTTTATGCCGCCGTTATAATTAACCGAGCCGTCACTTACCATAAACTCAACTATATCGGCAAGATTTTCGTAAGTATCCGTTCCGTAAATATTAACCGTGTAGCATATGCTCGGATTTTCCGCGCCCTTTGTTATATATTCGAGCCACTCGCCTATTCCCTCATACACCTTATTCGTTGAATACCACAAGGTCTGCTGTCCTCTTTCTGAAATATCGCCGATTGACTCCTTCCATTTAAAGAATGATGACGAGCTGCCCGCCTTTCTCGTAAACGATAACAGTCCGCCCATAACCTCAGGGAAATCCGGACGAAGCAATACCTTACCCTCACCGTTTTTATACTGAATTGTATCGTTAATTCCAACAGCCCATTCAAGATTTAATCCGTAAAGCTCTCTCGGAGCATATCTTCTGACGCTGCCGGTATTAATAAGCATATTCTTTTCCGTCACCTCTGCACCGACAGTGCCTGCACACGCTGACAAAAGCAGCGCCGAAACAAATACCGAAATCACTCTTTTCATGTATTATCCTCCAAATATTTAATTATATATAAAATGTACCTTTAAAGAAACATTATTATTTTCAAGCTCAATTATAACCATCCTTATTTTTTTGCGAACTCAGCCATATTTTTGGGCTGAGTTCGCATAATATATACCGCTTTATATACCCGTTATTTTTTTATACCGCAGGCTTTAATGATGCCTCATCCCATGCAAAAAGCTTGACTGTGCAGCCGTCAGCAAAAGCCTCTGTCAAAGAAATATCCGCATTTCCGAACAAGCTTACCCTGCCGTTCGGGACGCTGTTATACGCCTTAGCCGCTCCTATAAGTCTTCCGTCTGCATTGTAAACCGCCGCAAAAACCTGAACATCAAATCCGCTTGCGTTTTCCACATTGTAAAATACGTTAAGAGTTGAATTTGCTTCATCATAACCGCTCGAAAGAAGCTGAACTTTTGATATAGCCGATGCGCTTTCCGTCTTACGTATTCCGCTGATTTTTATGTTATCCATACAAATTTTAGAGTTTATCGCATAAAGCCCGATATTTCCCTCTGTTGTATCTGACTTCATATAGCTTCCTATATTAACCTTTACCTCATCATGCTCGCTGTCGCTTATATAAACGTCAGGCTTTACGGAATTATTAAATTCTATTCTGAGATGTATCTTGCTTCCCTTGTCTGATACAAACGTATCCTTAAATGCGAAATCATTTGTATCAATTCCGTCTACCGCCGTATTCGTAATGCTCACTCTTGTGTCCTGGCAGGCTGAATGTGAAACCGTTCCGAAACTTGCAGAGGTTCCGTCCCAGCCGTAAATAAAGCCGCCGCCGTATTTATGGCTTCCCGAAGGAGTTGTGCTTCCGGGCTTCACCCACATATCCGCTTCCATTGTAAGACCGTTGTTTTGAACAACGTCAAGCATTGGCAGCGTTACAACATACGGATAATCGGTATTGCCCGAATCAATAACAAGATATTTGTTTCCGTCCGCCTCTTCAATTGACCAGCCGCTGCCTCCGCTTCCGAGCTGACTGTAGCCGTACACATCTACAGCGTTGGTTACTCTCTTCCAGTCGCCGCGTCCGAGTGTATAGCTTTCAAAATCATCCTCATATAAGAAGCCCTCGCTTGCAAGTGAAATAATCTCGCAGGTAAGCACCGTTTTAAAGCTGCCGTATACAACAGTTATATTAAGGTGCTTGTCGTCTGCCATTTGAGCATTTATTGACGCCTCCGCCGTAATATCGATCGCAGTGCCGTCTACCGTTTTAAATACTCTTACCGCACCGACAGCCTCCTCTACAGAATAAAATTTCGCCGAGTCGCTGTCAAATTTTGCGCTGTAAACTGCCTGCCCGTTCGGAACAAGCTTTTTCTGCTTAGCCGTTATCCGAATATTATCCATGCAGATTTTAGAGTTTATCGCATAAAGTCCGATATTGCCCTCTGTTGTATCTGATTTCATATAGCTTCCTATATTAACCTTTACCTCATCATGCTCGCTGTCGCTTATATACACGTCAGGCTTTACGGAATTGTTAAATACTATTCTAAGATGTATCTTACTTCCCTTGTCTGATACAAACGTGTCCTTAAATGCGAAATCATTTGTATCAATTCCGTCTACCGCCGTATTCGTAATGCTCACTCTTGTGTCCTGGCAGGCTGAATGTGAAACCGTTCCGAAACTTGCAGAGGTTCCGTCCCAGCCGTAAATAAAGCCGCCGCCGTATTTATGGCTTCCCGAAGGAGTTGTGCTTCCGGGCTTCACCCACATATCCGCTTCCATTGTAAGACCGTTGTTTTGAACAACGTCAAGCATTGGCAGCGTTACAACATACGGATAATCGGTATTGCCCGAATCAATAACAAGATATTTGTTTCCGTCCGCCTCTTCAATTGACCAGCCGCTGCCGCCGTTTCCGAGCTGACTGTAGCCGTACACATTAACAGCATCGGTTATTCTCTTCCAGTCACCGCGTCCGAGCGTGTAGCTCTCATAATCGTCCGAGTAGCTCACGTCTTCAAGAACCTCGCTGTACTCATTGTCCGCATAATAGCTAACGGAATTACCTGTTATTTTAAGATTGTCAATTATTATTTCGCTTCCCTGACTGAAAAGCCCGATTTCTCCGTAATCCGAAGCTGTTTTTGAAATGATGTTTGACGGCGAATACTCTGTTTGGTCAACAAATATTGTCGGCTGAACGGTATTATTTCCGAATACGGCTTTAAGCTTAACTGTTTTTCCCTCCGAAACAAAGCCGCTGCCTCCTATTTCGCCTTTTGCAACCGTGCCCGGCTCCGCAGAATCCAAAACAACATATCTGCCCGTGCTTTCCCATGTGCCGAGCGCCGCCGAGCCGTTTCCTTTTTCGGTTAAGCCGTAAACAAATCCGCCCATTGCGTTCCATGCTTCATTTGAATAGCCGCCTGATGTGACATCGGCTTCAATGGTCAAATCCTTTTTATTTACAAACCCCAACTGATTTATTACAACCGAGCCTATATGATGCCAGTCCTTATCTGTATTAATATGAAGTCTTCCGTCCTCAACCCATGCTCTTGTAAATCCGTTTCTTACCTCATAGCCCTCCGGCAGCTCACCGTCGGGAACCGAATTAAAGTCCTCCGAATATTCAAAAGCGGAAGCAATCATTTTTTTGCTTTCGGTTGTTTTTATTTTAATATTGTCAACGCTGTCATGAGCAAATGAATAATAAAATCCTATTTTTCCAAATCCGCTTCCGCTGTTTGCTCTTGAGAAAACAACAAAATTATCGGCAGAAAATACTATACTGCTGTCCGTTACGCTGAGCAAAACGTGAACTGTGTTTCCGAGCGACAGACCCGTTTTTGACGAAACGACCGACGAACTTCCGCCATTATACGACTCGTCCGTTACGGATGACGAATTAATTTTAATAATATTTCCGCTTCCGCCCGAAGTAAGATCTTCGGCGTCAGACGCTCCGTAAACAATTCCGAGATCCGAATAAAGCACAACATCCGCTTCAAACGTGTAGCTGCCTATGCCCGACATATCTGTCGGAAGATATAAAAAGTTATTTCCGAAGCTGTCGTCCGTCAGAACAAGCGTGCCGTCGGTTATCTGTGCATAGCCTCCGTCGGTTACGGACGTAAAGCTGTCAATATCAGACGAAGAAAAATCCTCTGCGTAAAGCTCCTTCTCTGCTTTAGGCGACAGCTCAAGAATACATACAGAATATGCCGGAACAGAGAACGAGGACGCCCCCGTGCCTTCATCATATTTAACCTCATTTGAAGAAATTGACGAAGCTGTTTCCGTATTAATTGCATATAAATCACTTCCGCTTATTACGGTGCTGCGTGAGAGATTATATGCTTTTGCGTCCGCAAAGGTGATTGCGGTATTAACAGCGCCCGAATTTTTATTTATCAAAGCGATCTGAACTCTTCCGTCCCCTGTCACTGCCGAAAATCCGCTTAAGCCGCTTCCGGTCACCTCTGATGAAACAACATTTGAGCCGATAAACCCTTCAAAAGCCTTATAAACAAGACCGTTGCCCGTTATTCCCGACTCACTTTTAGTTGGATTGAGCCAGATTATTCCCCACGGTCCTGTATGAAATCCATGATATGCAATCATGCCGACTCTTGCCGAATTCATCACCGAAGCATACATATCAGCAAGCTCCATGCTGCCCCAAAGCGCATTTGGCTTTTCGTCCATTATGCCGCTGCTTGCGCAGGCAATTTCGGAAAGAAAAATTTTAACATTTGTCGCTCCGATACTGTCAAGAGAATTTGAAACCTTATCTAAAAGCTCATTTAATATATCCTGTCTGTTCCATGCCATATACCAGTTAAACGCAACATAATCAACATCATTTTTTAAGCCCGAAACAACGCCTGTCATAAAGCTATCGTCATATGTGCCCTTAAGATATTGATTATACATACTCGTTCCGCCGATAACCGCGATTTTTGCAGCTGCGTCACGGCTTTTTATTGCCTCTATTGCCGGCTTTGCATATGAAAGATATTCATCTGCCGACAGCTTGTCTGTCCAGTCCTGCTCATTTCCGAGCTGATATGCCTTAATATCAACCGGCTTTTCAATTCCTGCCGCAATTCTTTTTGCTCCCCATTCGGTTGTTTCATCTCCGGATAAAAACTCCGCAAGATCGGCAATATCGGACACGTTTTCATACGGATTAACCGTAAACGTAAACGAAGCATCGGGATTTATGCTCTGCCAATATTTTATTTCTTCAACAAGTCCGAGCTTTATAGCCCCCGTATATCCCCAAAGAGTTTTTTCCGGTCTTTCGGAATAATCACCTATCGTATCCTTCCAGCTGATTTTTGTCGACGCGTCCTCGCCCAGTCTGATAACGGGCGGCGCTATTTCATTCAAGCTTGATTTTACAAGCATGTTCGGCGAAAAATCATTGCCGTCATAATCTGTCACATAATTTTTCCCGTTTATAATCCAGTCAAAATTCACGCCGAACAAATCCTCACTGACTTCCCTTTTGCTTTCTGCCGTATTAATCCTTATCTGATATACAGAGTCGGCGCCTGCATACGTTACAAACAAAGATGCGCTCATGCTCACGGCAATCAAAGCTGAAATAATCCTTTTCATAATAAATACCCTTCCTTTCATTAATTTATAGCTTTACCGAATCTGCCAAAACAAGCTGAGGATTATTAATATCCGATAAAATATAGATGTAAACCGCATCCGAAGCAATGTCTGATATTCCGTCGAATAAAATTTCCTCAGTCTGCTTTGCTTCAAGGCTTACCAAGCGGTAAAAAAATCCGTTTATCACCGCGCCGCCTTCGCAAACGACCGCCGCGACAACACTCTCGCTTTTCCCTGAATTATTTGTAATTTTAAAGCCAACACCACCTTCTGTTTTTTTCGCTCCCGAAACCGATATTAAATCACCCGTTTTAAATGTTACTGATGATTTTGACATTATCCCGTTCACGTCCTCAACACCCGTTGTATCTATCCGATAGGTGCTTGTTGCTTTCAGCTCCGGAAGAGAAATAATAACTCTTCTGTTTCCCGATCTTGTAAATGTAATTCCATCGAGTATTTCTTTTCCGCAAAATACCCTTATTGTATCGCTGCTTAACGTTTCGGGATTTACATCGGATGAAAAATCAATTGCCGTTTTCGCGTTTGTCAGCGCAACAGGCCTTGTTGAAACGAGCTTTGCGGTAAGATCCATACTCCTGATTGAAATGTTGTCTATCAGCACGTTGCTCTCACCGCTTGTTGCTGTGGTTGACGTTGCATGATAGTCAAACCCGGCAATTTTTGATGAAAAATTGTAATCGGTTATTTCTCTGTCATATGACGCTGCCACTTCACCCGTTGAAGTGTTTTTTATTCTGATATTGCACACGGCGTTTTCTCCGTCAAGGCGGAACAGTATCTCTGCCGTATACCATGTGTTTTTGCTTATACTGCCTGCGGCTTCATCGCCGAATAATATCACATTCAGCTCTCCGTCAACACTGACGAGTGGCTTTAAAGCCGTTCTTCCCTGATTAAGACCGCCGAGCTGCAAATACTGCGGCTCACTGAAACTTCCTTTACTCAAGGCTATTTCAAACGACGCGTTTGATGCGACAGAGCTTACGTAAAAATCGGTTGACCAAAGAGTGTTACCGGTAAGCTCAACGCTGTCATTTCCGTATGTGGAATATGTATCTATATACGAATTTTTTGCCGGGTTAATTCTAAGCGCCTTTCCTCCGCTAAAGTCAACAACCGCAAGCCGTCTGTTATACTGATTAAACCCGGCATCAACGCCGCCCCTGCCGCTTAGCTCAGTCATTGCGGCGCTGTATCTTCCGTGCCAGCCGTTATTCAGACCGCCGAACACGGCGTTTAGAGTTGTATCCCCGGTTTTTGCATAGGTGCAGACATTCTCTGCCGCATTTGCAGTGTAAGCGCTGTCGTCCGAATACATTCCGCCGGGCGCATTCATAATAAACGAATTGCTCATTGTCGCCTCCCCAAGCTCCGGATGCTCCGAGCAGGTGACAGTATATGTTACCTGCGAATCACTGTATACAGCGCCGGTTTTATAGCATTCAAAATCCTCTGTATACGGCTGAAAATCCGCATAAGCAAGACCTGACAATATAACAAGCACCGCCGGAGCCGTTTTCAAAGCATTAATAAATCCTTTCATATTTTTATCACCCCTTTACCGCACCGGCCGCAAGACCGGAAATAAAATATTTATTGCAAAACGCATAAACAATCAAAACAGGTGCAAGCGCCAGAATTGTAGACGCAAAAATTATGTTGTAATTTGCCGCCGCTTCACCCGACTGACTGAGCGCCACAAGCCCGACAACGAGCGGTCTGCTTTTTGGACTGCTGAGCGTAAACACCATCGGCATAAGATAGTCGTTCCATGAGCCCTGAAACGCAACAATTCCTATAGTTGCAATAATCGGCTTAAGCATAGGCAAAATTATAAAAATCAGAATTTGAATAAAATTGCAGCCGTCTATTTCCGCCGCCTCGTCTATCTCCTTAGGTATGGAATATATAAAGCTTCTTACAAGATATACGTTTACTATTCCGATGCTGAAAATTTTTATAAACAGCAGTCCTGTAAGCGATTTCGGAATATGCAGAAATCTCAGTATCGCAAACGTCGGATAAAGAGTTACCGTTCCCATTGAAAAGAACAGACTCAGCGAAAAGCAGGCAAGTAAAAAGCCCTTTAGTCTGAACTCGCCTCTTGCAAAAACATATCCTGCCGTAAGCGATGAAACAAGCGTAAACAAAACGCAGAAAAACGTATAGTACAGGCTGTTTGCAAGCATATGCTTCAAATCGAAAACATCCGAGTTGAACGCCGCAGCATAGTTTTCAAAGGTCGGATGCGACGTTATAAGCCTTCCGGGATATGCTACAATTTCCGAATTTGTTTTAAGCGATGAAGCAAGGACATAAACAATGGGAAACACCACAACAACCATTAACGCAAGTAAAACCGCAACTGTCATTACCGCTGACACCTTATCACTTTTTCTCAACGAATTATCCCCCTATCTGTTAATATAGCTTATCCTTTTGCTGAATGTATTATAAGCTATTGTTATTGCCGTCATAATCAGCGCGGTTACAAGCGACAGCGAGCAGCCGTAGCCTATGTTAATTCCCGACTGATTAATGCCGGGCGCATAATGGCTGAAAATATATGCATTGACGCTGAACGTCTGACCGCCGGGCGCGCCGTTTGTCAAAACGAGCATAAGCTCACCGGCACCGAGCGTTCCGACAATCGAAAGCATAAGCATAATCTGAAGCGTCGGCGAAATCATAGGAAGCGTCATTGAGAAAAATTTTCTCAGTCTTCCCGCTCCGTCAATTTCCGCAGCCTCATATATATCCTCCGGCACATTTTGAAGTGCTCCGAGGAAATATAAAACGTTAAGCCCGAATGTTCCCCAAACATCGCACAAAACAATAACCCACATAGCTCCCATTTTTGTCCCGAACCAGTCGATAGGCTCCTTTAATATGCTCGCGTCCGTCAAAACCGTATTTATAAAGCCGAAATATGTAAACATACTTGCAAAAATCAGCGCTCTTATCGACACGCTTATAACATAAGGCATATAATATACCGTTCTGAAAAAGCCTATTCCCCTTATTTTCTGATTGAGCAAAACGGCAACCAAAAGCGCAAGCGGATATTCTATCGGCAATTTCATAACGGCAAACTCTATCGTTGTTAAAACGGACTGCCAATACTGCTTGTCGCCTGCAAGCAGCCTGAAATTTTCCCAGCCTATAAACCGCGTTTGCGTTGATATTCCGTTATAAAAAAACCATGACCTTGAAATTGCCCATACAAGCGGTATAATTGTAAAAACCAAAAAGCCTATCATTGCCGGCGTAAGTAAAATATAACACCATTTAGCCTTTTGCTTATACCTTTTCGTTTTTCTAACATAGGAAATGGAATGGTATAATATAAATAGAGTCGACAAACACCCAAAAATCTGATATAATAAAAACAGAAAGAAAGGTGTT
>CAKSSN010000011.1 GCA_934489015.1 uncultured Clostridia bacterium | reverse complement strand
AATTAGTAGTAAATTTGCTTTGAAAATCTTTTGAATGTGCCTATTTTACAGGTTTTCTTGAAATAATCTTAATTTTTTATTTAAAAAATCGGAACAAGCGTAACTTGTTCCGACGATGGTACGCGATCGGGGGCTCGAACCCCGGACACCCTGATTAAGAGTCAGGTGCTCTACCAACTGAGCTAATCGCGCGTTTCTTAACTGACAACAATATTATTTTACCACAAAACTTTTAAAATGTCAATAGTTTTTATAAAAAAACTTAAAAAATTTTTTTGATTATATAATTTATCTTGTATTCATCTGATTTTGACAGCAAAATCAGACACAATGTACAATAAAAGCTGCCGATGTATATCGACAGCTTTTACTTATAAAATAATTATCAAATTATTTCTCAGGTGCATCCATTGCTCCGTCAGCAGCTGTATCATCTGCTTTTGTATCATCAGCAGCCGTTGCGTCGTCTGCCTTTGTGTCATCAGCAGCTGTTGCATCATCTGCCTTTGTATCGTCAGCAGCTGTTGCGTCGTCTGCCTTTGTATCGTCAGCAGCTGTTGCATCATCAGCCTTTGTATCGTCAGCTTTTGCTTCATCAGCAATTATTACAGTAAGATTTTCAGCATCGAAATCAACTGTGCTTCCAAAGCTCTCGCAAATTGCACGTACGGGAACGAGTGTTCTGTCGTTTACAATTACCGGAGCAACGTCAAGAGCGATTTTCTGATCATTCTTAACGATTTCAGCTACATCTATTGTAAGAGAAATTTTAACGCCGTCCTTTTCAGCTGTAACAGTTCTTGTTTCGCCGTCCCATGAAACTGTAGCGCCGATTGCTTCAAATATAGCACGAAGCGGAACCATTGTTCTGTCATTTATAATCTGCGGCGGAACATCAAAGTCAATAGCCTTGTCGTTGTATACAACCTTTATGCCGTTAAATGTTCCGAGAGCTGTGATAAGCTGGTCAACCTGCTCTGTTGTAAGAGGAGCTTTTTCTTCCTCTTTCTTTTCTGTATCAGCCGCTGTTTCGTCTGTTTTTGTTTCGTCTGTCTTTTCAGCATCAGCCGCTGTTTCGTCAGTCTTTGTTTCGTCTGTCTTATCAGCGTCTGCTGCAGTTTCATCAGCCTTTTTCGCATCAGCTGCCGTTACATCGGTTGCAGCTGCGGTATTCGCATCCGTAGCTTTGGTTTCATCAGCTGCAAATGCTGCGCCTGAGCAAGCTGCGAGCATAGCAACAACCGATATTATCGCAATTTTTTTCTTTAATTCTTTCATCTTTTTATCCTCCCTGATTATGCATAAAAGCATAATTTAAATTTTAATTAGATTTTACCACATTTAAAACAAAATGTACAGTCCTTTTTTCATTATTTAACAATATGTTAATAATTTAATGCATAATTATACTTAAAATTATTCACTTTTATATAAAACGTCGCCAAATGTTCTTACACTTTTATCGTTAAGTATCATTACAACCGAAAATTCGCTTCCGTCCATACAGCATTCCGATGACGTTATAAGCTCTTCAGCACCCTTTGAGCCGAGAACATAAAGCGCCGTTGAAAGAGCGTCGGCAAGAAATCCGTCGCTTGATATTACCGTTACCGACGCAATATCCGTTTCTGCCGGGCGGCCTGTTTTCATGTCAATAATATGGCTGTAGCGCTTACCGTTAAGGTCAAAATATCTTTCATATCCGCCTGAGGTTATAACAGACTTGTCCTTTACCTCCACATAACCGAAATAGCCGTCACCGAACGGATTTTTTATTCCGATTTTCCACAGCCGTCCGCTGCCTTTTGAGCCTATGGCAACAACATTGCCGCCAAGAGATATAAGCGCGTTTTTTACATTTCTCTCCGCTAAAAGCTTTACTATACAGTCGCCCGAATACCCTTTTGCAACAGCTCCGAAATCAAGCGAAAAGCCATCAGGAATTTTTATGCCGTCACCGGAAAATGAAATTTTATCATATCCCGTATATAAAAGCGTGCTTTTTATTTCATCATCTGTCGGAACGCGAAAATTTTCATTCCAAAAGCCCCACAAATCACTAAGCGGCGCAACCGTTATATCAAAGGCTCCGTCCGTCAGGGCGCTAATTTTGCAGGCTCTTTCGATTATTTCGGCTGTTTCCCTGTCAGACAAATCAATGCTTCCTCTTTTAAGCTTTCGGTCCTTTTCATAAACAAGCTCCTTGACCGCCGCGCAGTCGCGCTCGCTGCCGCCGAGAGAAATAATCTGCATATATGTATCCATCGCAAAAAAGTCATCGCTCTTATCCGCACTTGTACATGAAGACAGCAGCACAACAATAATTACAAACAACAATTTTTTCATTTATCCGACCGCCCTTACATTTCAAAAAGCTTTCTTATAAAGCTGTTTTTACATATATATTTTGCGCACACTCCGACTATAAGACTGCTGACCGCGCCGACAGCAAGCATTATAGGGAAATAAGCAAAAACGCTTATACTTCTGAGAACAACCGCTGCCGCCGCAAGCTGCCCGGCGCAGTGAAACGCCGCACCTATTTCGGACGCTATGGTAACAAAGCGCCTGCCAAACAGCCGAAAAAAAATACTCATGGCAAAAAAGCAGGCTATCCCTCCGCTTGCGCTGTACAAAAGCGAAACGCCGCTTCCGCATAAAAAAGCAGAAATTATAATTCGCGACATAAGAATAATAAAGCTGTGTTTTCTGTCCCACAAAACAAGCGTTATAAGCATTATAACATTGGCAATTCCTATTTTCACATAGGGTATCGGAACAGGCGGAATAAACTGATTTTCTATTATGTATACAATCAGAGCAATAGCTATAAAAACAGCCGAAAGCGTGATTTCCTTTATTTTCAATATATCACCTTATTCATCGTTTGGTAAGCTAATTATATCACAATAAATTGAATTAATCAATGCTTTATTACAAAAAAAGCCGTCAGAGACTTATTCCTTTTCCCTGACAGCGTTTTTTTATTGCATTGCTTTGTATAATCCATTCTCAATATAAACAGCACGCGGCTCTTTTACCGGCTCACCGCTCGCGTTCCATGTTGTCGTTCCCGTAACACCTTTAAATGTAATTTGTGTCATTGAGGCTTTAATTTTATCGCACAGCTCCGAAACGCTTATGTTAGCATTACTGATTTGTGCATTTTCCATAGCAGCCTTAATTGTATACACCGCATCATATGCCAATGCAGCAAATTGATGAGGTTTTTCATTATTGAATTTTGCTTTATACGCCGCAACAAATCTGGAAATTTTATCGTATAACATATCCGCTGCAAACGGTGTTAAAATCATTACGCCGTTTGCGATTGAAACATTATCGCCGAGATAGTCGATAATTCCGTCAAGACCGTCACACCCAAAATATTTAAAGCTATAGCCAAGCGATTTTGCCCGTGTAATAATTTGTGCTGCTTCTTGATAGTAGACAGGAAGAAACAAAAGTTCTGCACCGCTTGCATTAATTCTTCGAAGCTGTTCGCTAAAATCTGTTGAAGAATTTTTTGAAAAAGTTTCAGTCGCTGTTATTTCCATTCCTCTTCTTGCTGCTTCAGCTGAAAATCTATCATAAATCCCGCGTGAATAAACATCGGATGTATTATAAATTACAGCAACTCTTTTTGCAATATTATGTTCCGCAATATATTGCGCAGAAGCGGCACCTTGATTAAAATCACTCAAACATTCCCTGAATACATTTGCATTCTGTACACTATCTATCATTCCGGCTGTCGGAGTAATTTGAAACATATTGTCCCTCGCGGTGCAGTCGGCAACCGCATTACAAGACACACTTGTAACCGCACCCAAAATAATCTTTGCGCCTTCATTTTTTAAAGCTTTATAAGCATTATATGCCCTTTCAGCATCATATTCATCATCCTTAAAATTAAGCTCAAAATTAATGCCGTTTACACCGCCTGCCGAATTTATCTCATCAACAGCTAATTGCGCACCGTTTTTAACAGCATTTCCGTATATTGCCGCCCCACCTGTAAGAGGTCCGATACCTCCTATAACGATTTTTTTATTAATCGGCATAGCATACCATCCGACATTTATCCAAGCCGCAACATCCGATTTCGGTACAACAGCAGTTCTGCCGTCATCTGCATACATTATCGTTACCGGGAACGTATACCACCCTACATTTATCCAAGCTGCAACATCCGATGCAGGGACAACCTCACATCTGCCATCCGGAGCGTACATATATTGTACTGGAGCGGAATACCATCCGACATTCAGCCAAGCAGTCATATCCGATATGGGAACAACCTCACACCTGCCATCGGGTGCATACATATACATAACCGGATAAGTATACCAGCCTACATTCATCCAAGCATTAACATCGTTTTTTAAAATCCATTCACTTCTTCCGTCCGGAGCATAAACATATGTACCATATTCCGATTGACTTGTATTATCTACAAAATAATCAGTCAAAGTTTCGGCATTCACATTTATGGTTAGTGTGCTCAATACAAGCGTAAGGAATAAAATAATTTTCTTCATAATACCCATACTCCTATATTTGATAAAATGGCTGTTTTAATGCATTGAACTATTTAATTGTTTTTTATTCGCCAAGATATGCCTTTTTGATTTCCTCATTATGCATAAGATCGCTTGCCTTACCCGAAAGCGCGATTTTCCCGGTTTCAAGAACATACGCTCTGTCGGCAATTCCGAGAGCCTTTTTAGCGTTCTGCTCAACAAGCAAAACTGTTGTTCCGTCGTCGGAAACCTCTTTTATAATCTGGAATATTTCAGACACAAGAATAGGTGAAAGTCCCATTGACGGCTCATCCATAAGTATGATTTTCGGGTTTGACATAAGCGCTCTGCCCATTGCAAGCATTTGCTGCTCACCGCCCGAAAGAGTTCCGGCAACCTGATGCTTTCTTTCCTTAAGTCTGGGGAAATGGTCATAGACATATTTCAGATTATTATCAATTACCTTTTTATCATTCAAAAGATATGCGCCCAATTTCAGATTTTCATAAACCGAAAGATGCTGAAATATTCTTCTTCCCTCAGGAACGTGTGCCATTCCCATTCCGACAATTTTATGAGCCGGAACCTTTGTTATATCCGTTCCCTCAAACATTATGCTGCCGGATTTCGGTGAGATAAGTCCCGTTATTGTATGAAGAATTGTCGTTTTACCTGCTCCGTTAGAGCCGATAAGCGCGATTGTTTCTCCCTCGTTTACTTCAAAGGATACACCCTTTATGGCGTTAATAACGCCGTAATATACTTCTACATTTTCTACACTGAGCATACTCATAAAGCGATCCTCCTTTATTCATCCTCGCCTATATAGGCGGTAATTACTTTAGGATTGTTAAGAACATCCTTTGTTTTTCCCTGAGCAAGAACAGAGCCGAAATTAAGAACGGTAAGCTCCTCGCAAATTCCCGAAACAAGCTTCATATCATGCTCAATAAGAAGAATTGTAACGTCAAATTTATCACGTACAAACCGAATTGTTTCCATAAGCTCCGCCGTTTCGTTCGGATTCATGCCTGCCGCCGGCTCATCAAGGAGCAAAAGCTTCGGATTTGTAGCAAGCGCACGGGCAATTTCAAGCTTTCTTTGCTTACCGTAAGGAAGATTTGACGCAAAATATTCGCTTTCGCTGTCAATATCAAACACCTTCAAAAGCTCCATAGCCTTTTCGGTCAGCTGCTTTTCCTGCTTATGAAATCTTCCTGTATGCGTTATGCACTCAAACAGATTGCAGTGCACACTGTCGTGAAAGCCGACCTTAACATTATCTATAACGCTCATATCCTTGAAAAGACGGATATTCTGAAAAGTTCTCGCAATTCCCATTTTATTGATTTTAACCGGAGATTCGCCCTTTATAAGCTTTCCGTCAAAGTAAAACGACCCGGATGTCGGCTGATATACGCCCGTAAGCAGATTAAAAACCGTTGTTTTTCCTGCACCGTTAGGACCTATAAGACCGTAAAGCTGACCTTTTTCTATTTTAAGATACAGTCCGTCAACGGCTTTAAGTCCGCCGAACTGTATTCCCAAATCCTTTGTTTCCAAAATTGGCATATTAAGACCCTCCTTTAATGTTTTGCAGACAGTCTGAAGGACAGTCTTTTCTTCAAGGTGTTAAACTTCTCGTTATTGTTAAGAAGCATCATTGCTATAAGAACAATAGCGTAAAGAAGCATTCTGTAATCTCTCAGGCCTCTCAAAACCTCAGGCAGCGCGTAAAGGATTATTGTAGAAATCATAACGTTTCTCATCTTCTTCATACCGCCGAGCACGACAAACACGAGAATAAGTATCGAAAGGTTATAGTCAAACTTTACGGCAACGAGCGTTTTAAGATTATGCGAATAAAGAACGCCAGCCATTCCGGCAATAAACGCAGAAATAACGAAAGCCGTCATTTTTGCGCGTGTTATGTTAATACCCATAGCCTCCGCAGCAATTCTGTTATCCCTCGCAGCCATTATGCTTCTGCCCGTTTTCGAGTCGATAAGATTTAAAAGGATTATCATTACAATCAGAATAACTATAAAGCAAATTATAAATGTCGAATCCTGCGGCGTGCCTGTTATTCCCTGCGCACCCTTGATTAAATCCTTTTTTGTGCCGAGATCAAACGCGTGCTTTCCGTAGCTGTCGGCGCTGAGCGAGAAAAACATGCCGTTTTTATCATACGCAAGATATATATTATTGAAAATATTTTTGATAATTTCCCCGAAAGCAAGCGTTACTATAGCAAGATAGTCGCCCTGAAGACGCAGAACAGGTATTCCGATTAAAAATCCCATTACGGCAGCAGAAGCGCCGCCGATGATTATAGCAATCGGAAATCTTATAAGTGCGTACGGTATAATGCCCTGCATACAAATTGAAAACAAACTGCCTATGTATGCGCCTATGCACATAAAGCCTGCATGGCCCAAGCTCAGCTCACCCGAAATACCTACAACGAGGTTAAGCGATACCGCAAGCAGAATATTAACCGAAATCGGCACGAGAATACCCGTAAGCTTTGATGAAGCAAGACCTGTCCATATAAGCGTCTGGCAAACAACAAACAAAAGTATTACAAAGCCGTATGTCATATATTTATCCGAATTTTTTTTTAACCTTTTTGCCATACTACGCACCTTACACTTTCTCGCTTATTTTTTTGCCGAACAATCCGGTAGGCTTAACAAGAAGCACTATTATGAGAACGGCGAATACAATCGCATCCGAAAGCTGAGAAGAAATATATGCCTTACTCAGATTTTCTATTATTCCGAGAACAACTCCGCCTATCATAGCGCCAGGAATACTTCCTATACCGCCGAATACTGCGGCAGTAAACGCTTTTATACCCGGCATTGCGCCTGTATACGGGCTGATTTGCGGATACATCGAGCAAAGAAGAACGCTCGCTACCGCAGCAAGACCGGAGCCGATTGCAAATGTAAGCGAAATTGTCGAATTTACGTTTATACCCATAAGCTGAGCCGCTCCCTTATCCTCAGAAACAGCCAGCATTGCTTTACCGCTTTTTGTTTTATTCATAAACAGGGTAAGACCGATAACTATAATAATTGTAGTAATAATTGTTACAATAGTTTCTCCTGTTATGTTAAAGCCCATATTGACAGAAAATTTCGGAACAACGGATTTAAAACTTTTAGCGGCAGAGCCGAATATCAAAAGGGCGATATTCTGCAAAAAGTAGCTCACGCCGATTGCAGTTATCAAAATAGCAAGCGGTGACGCATTTCTAAGTGGCTTGTATGCTATCTTTTCTATCAAAACACCGAGTATAATGCAGGCGATAATGCTTATTATTATAGAAAGCCACACCGGCATATGCAGCGTTGATATTGCGGTAAAAGCAACATATCCGCCGATCATAATGACATCGCCGTGCGCAAAGTTCAGCATTTTTGCGATACCGTAAACCATTGTGTATCCGAGCGCTATAAGCGCATAAATACTGCCCAAACTAATTCCTGTCACGAGATATGATAAAAAACTCATATGTAACAATTCCCCCGTTCATAAATATGTTATAAAAACGCCTTAGGCATAACCATGCCGCGACAGGTGCACCCCGCCTCAGACCCGGTTATGCCTATATTAAGCCAAATCTTAATCTGTTATAAAATTACATTGCTTTGTATGAACCATCTTCGATATACATAGCTTTAGGCTCCTTAGTAGGCTCACCGTTTGCATCCCAGTTCATTGTACCTGTTACGCCGGAAACGGTAATCTTTGTCATGGCATCCTTAAGCTTGTCGCAAAGGTCAGATACACTGATGCTTGCGTCTGTAATCTGAGCCTCTTCCATTGCAGTCTTTATTGTATATACAGCGTCATAAGCGTCTGCTGCAAACTGGATAGGTGTTTCGTCGTTAAACTTTGCCTTGTATGCTTCAACAAACTTAACTGTTTTCTCATCTGTTGCATCTGCTGCAAACGGAGTAAGAAGCATTACGCCGTTAGCGATTGAAGAATCATCTCCGAGCTGTGTGATAAGTCCGTCAAGACCGTCGCAGCCGAAGAACTTAACATCAAGACCGAGCGTTTTAGCCTGTGTAAGAATTAATGCTGCCTCCTGATAATAGATCGGGAGGAATATGAGCTCTGCGCCGCTTTCCTTGATCTTCTGGAGCTGAACGTTAAAGTCTGTTGCCGAATCCTTTGTGAAGGCTTCCGCAGTTGTTATTTCAATTCCCTTGTTTGCGGCTTCTGTTGCAAACTTTTCATAAATACCCTGTGAGTAAACATCAGAGCTGTTATAAATTACGGCAACCTTCTTTGCAAGGTCATGATCCGCAATATACTGAGCTGAAGCAATACCTTGGTTAGGATCACTGAAGCATACTCTGAATACGTTATCGTTTTCTATACACTCAACGGATGAGCCCGACGGAGTAATCTGGAACATATTGTCCTCAGCTGTTTTATCCGCAACCGCTACGCAGGGTACGCTCGTTACCGAGCCGACAATTATTTTTGCACCCTTATCCTTAAGCGTGTTATATGCATTTACCGACTTTTCAGCGTCATGCTCATCGTCTTCAAAATCAAGCTGAAGCTTAATACCGTTTACTCCGCCTGCTTCATTGATTTCGTCAACTGCGAGCTGTGCACCGTTTTTAACAGCATTTCCGTATGTTGCCGCTGCGCCTGTAAGAGGTCCGATACCGCCAAGAATGATTGTATCATCGGAAACCTGCTCCGTTGCCTTTTCACCGCAGCCTGCAAGACAGCTTGCTGCGAGTGCGCCTGCTAAAATCATCGTTAAAAACTTCTTCATAACTTACCATCCTTCCGATTTGTTCTAAGCCTTATTCAAAGCTTATTTTTATTTATTTTACTATTTTCCGCAAAGTTTGTCAATACCTTTTTTTTAATTTTATCATATTTAACGATATACACATATAAATTACACAAAAAATAAGCTTATATTCACTGTTTCTATGATAAAATTTTGTCATATGTGAAATTTATTTGGAAAATGAAGCAGAATTTTTGAGATAATAAAACCCTTTTCGTAAAAATTTATATTTACTTAATATGTTCATATTGAAATGTTTATATATTTGTGTTATAATTGCTTCAGATACTCATAATAACGGAGGCATAAACCTTGATAGCTTTACTTATTTCACCGATTTATATTCTTTTGAATATTTATATAATCCGCTGCATTACGAAATGGCTTTCGGCGTGGCATGACATATTGAGCAAAAAAATATCGGAATTTATAATATGCGCCGTGTACGCTCTGTTTGCACTCAGTCCGCTCATAAGCTTTTTTGCTCCGCCCGACATAAGATTTATTCACATCATAGCAGCCTACTGGCTCGGAGTTGTGCTTTATTCGCTGCTTTTTATTGCCGCATTTCACCTTATCGGAGCAATATCGAAAAAAACAGCGGCGGCCGAGCGCTTCGTCACCGCAAAGCATTTCAGGATATTCGGCGCCGTATGCGCTGCCGGAATATTTTCGCTTTGCACCTACGGAGTAATTAACGCGCACACGCTTCGCGTGACCGACTACAATATTTCGATAAACAAAAGCGCAGGAAGCTTAAACGGTATTAACGCCGTGCTTATTGCCGATTTGCACTTAGGCTACAGCTCAGGCGAAAAAACCGTTACCGAAACGGTAGAAAAAATAAACGCGCGCAATCCCGATATTGTTTTTATAGCCGGTGATATATTCGACAACGATTTTGACGCTCTTGAAAACCCCGACAAACTGGCAGAAATCATGAAAGGAATAAAAAGCAAATACGGCGTGTATGCCTGCTATGGAAATCACGATATTGACGAAAAAATACTTGCCGGCTTCACGTTCGGAGGAAAATCGGAAGAAAAGAAAAGCGACAGCCGCATGGACGAATGGCTCAAAAGCGCCGGTATAACTCTTCTGCGCGACGAATACGTTTTAATAGACAACAGCTTTTACGTTTACGGCAGACCGGACTACAGAAAACCCGGAAAAAATATTAAAGAGCGCAAAGCGCCCGAAAAAATTACAGCTTCTGCCGATATGTCAAAACCGTTTATCGTCCTCGACCACGAGCCGCACGAACTTAAAGAGTTATCTGACGCCGGAATTGATGCGGATTTTTGCGGACATACACACGACGGGCAGATTTTCCCTATGAACATATTGATGAAGCTTATCTGGGAAAACCCTTGCGGATATTTAAAAAAGGGCAATATGCATAATATTGTCACATCGGGATCTGGCGTATTCGGTCCGAACATGAGAATCGGAACAAAAGCCGAAATTTGCAGAATACACATTTCATTCAGGCATGAGGGCTAACCGGGAGGATTACAATGATTAACCGAAAAGAAATAAAACAAAACGCAAAAAAATCGCTCAAAGCTCATTATTTGTTTTTCATAGCACTTTGTCTTTTTGCCGCCTTCATAGGTGCGGAATTTGAGGGTGCGCTTTCCGTTTTGCGTGCGGACAGGCAGCTTAAAAGCGCATATGACTATTCAAGCGTTTATACAGCGAAAAAAGCGTTTACAATGCTAAACAGCGATATTTTTGAAACGCTTGCAAGAGATATTGCACGCGGAAATATCGAGCGTCTGCGACATCTTTCGGATAAATATAACGACAATTCGGGAGTTTGGGGCAGAGAAAAGGGCGTGCTTGCGGAAGCTGTAAACTCGGCGTCGGCAAGCCTTGATGCTGTAGGGCGGCTGATTAATAAAGGAAGCACGGCAGCTATATTTGCAATAGCCGCTTTGCTTGTACATATAATGCTGCTGTTTTTGATAAAGGATTGCTTTGTGATTACGTCAAGACGAATTTTCCTTGAGGGCAGAGTTTACGAAAAAATCCCCGTCCGCGCATTGAATTTCCTTTTTCTAAGGCATCCGAAACGCTGGTTTAAGGCTGCGCTTTCAATGCTCGTTTTGTTTGTTATGCGCACGCTTTGGTCGCTCACGGTTATAGCGATACCGATTGTGCATTACGCATATTTTTTAGTGCCGTACATACTCGCGGAAAACCCCGAAATAAATCCGTTTGACGCACTCCGCCTTTCGCGCCGAATGATGAGCGGTCATAAGTGGGAGTGTTTTAAGCTTTCAATAAGCTTTATTTTGTGGGATATTCTGGACGTTATTACGTTCGGAATTTCTGCCGTATTTTTCACAAACGCCTATAAAACTGCGTGCTACAGCGAATATTTTGTTCGTCTGCGCAGCAATGCAAAAAAGGCGGATATTCCGCTTTCGGGAAAGCTTTGCGATAAATATCTATACAAAAAACCGACATATGAGGAAATAAAAAGCGGATATGAGGATATACTCGAATATATAAATGTACCGGAAGAAAACAAGGCGGACAAAAGTCTTGCCGCATTTTGCGAAAAATGGTTTGGAGTAGTGCCCGTTTCAAGCGCGCGGAATTTACAAAGAGAAAAGCAAATATCACGACAAATAAATATAGCACGGCTTAAAAGCATTGCAAGCGCCGAAACATACCCCGAACGCCTTTCACCGCTTAAGGACAGAGCAGAGAAAATCCGTCTTGACAGTCCGAGCTTTATGCGTGACTATTCCATTGTTTCGATTATTCTGATGTTTTTCCTGTTCTCCTTTATCGGCTGGCTTTGGGAGGTAAGTATTCATCTTGTTATAGACGGAGTTTTCGTAAATCGCGGCGTTATGCACGGACCTCTTCTCCCCATTTACGGCTTCGGCGGAATTATCGTGCTTATAGGTCTTAAAAGGCTCAGAGGTAATCCGCCGCTTGAATTTATAGGAATAATTGTTCTGTGCGCTGTGGTTGAATATTTTACATCGTGGTTTCTTGAAAGAGCCTACGGCCTCAGATGGTGGGATTACAGCGGATATTTTCTTAATTTAAACGGCAGAATTTGCGCTGAGGGTCTGCTCACCTTCGGTCTGGGCGGAATGGCGGCTGTTTACGGTCTTGCGCCGGAGATAGATAACGTTATACGCAGAATAAAGCTAAAGACTGCCCTTCCGCTATGTATAATTCTGATTTGTCTGCTTGCGGCGGACAGCGCTTATTCCGGTCTTCACCCGAACTCCGGGAAAGGAATAAACGATTATGATAAAAACGAAAAGACAGAGCAGACAGTAAAACCCAAAGCATACACCTTAGATTTATAGGCCGGGAATAAACAAAATTGCCGCAAAGGAACATTTTAGTCAGCGGATATGTATAGCGTATGAATTGATGCTTAATACAGCAAAATATTAGTGATTAATTTTTGTGCAGTTTTACATATAAGCAAAACAAATTATTATAATCTTTATGGAAAATTAAATGATTATATAATATTCTTGTCATATTTGTTTACTTATCCTTGAAAATATGATATAATACAAGATAACATGTATTTTAAATTTTTAAATAGAATAATACATCTGTTTTCATGTGACGGGGAAGAATAATTATGTTAAATACTGGAGCTAACACAAATATAATTACTTTTAAAGGGAAATCGGTAACACTTGACAAGGCGTTTGTTGATATAATCAAGAAAGAAAATAACGAAGAAATAGAAAATATCTTTTATTACAGCAATATCAACACTCAATCTCTTATTTTCATTCTTAAGAATTTAGGTCGTTTAAATGCAGGATTTAATTTTGATGTTTTTATTAAGCTGCTTGAAAATCATAATGATGAGGTAAGGTATTGGGCCGTAAAAAATTTGGGGAAAAGTAAGTCCGAGAAATATTTGAATACCCTTATACAATACTTTGGCCGGGAGGAAAATACAAATATAAAGCGAGAAATAATTTCCTCTGTCGGAAGAATGAAATCTATAAACGCCGTTCCGTTTCTTTTAGATGTTTTACTTGATAATGACCCCAAAATTCTTTCTCAATCTATACGAGCATTACTTTGTTTTAAGGGAGACAATTCAGTTGACAAAGCTCTGATTGATTTGATAAATCACGAAAATGAAATAATCAGATCGGTTATACAAAAGGAATATTTTAATGAGAAATCATCCTCGAAAAGCAAACAATCACATGTTGATACATATGATTATTTAAAAAATGTTGTGGTAAACGGCGATGTATTGGAAATACTTCCGTTATTGCAGGACGAAAGTATCCATTTAACTTTTACTTCGCCCCCTTACTATAATGCGCGAGACTATTCAATATATCCCAGTTATGAAGCATATCTGAATTTTTTAATGGAGGTATTTAAAGAAACACACAGAATTACCAAAGAGGGTCGATATTTAATAGTAAACACTTCACCGGTAATCATACCTCGAATTAGCAGATCACATTCGAGCAAAAGGTACCCTATTCCGTTTGATTTACACGGAATACTAACAAATATTGGCTGGGAATTTATTGACGATATTGTTTGGATGAAGCCCGAATACAGTGTAAAAAACAGAATAGGAGGATTTCAGCAGCATAGAAAACCTCTTGCGTATAAGCCAAACTCTGTAACGGAGTATTTAATGGTGTACAGAAAACAAACAGACAGATTGTTAGATTGGAACATACGGCAATACCCCGATACAATTGTAGAAAAAAGCAAGGTTTCAGGTGAATTTGAAACAACAAATGTCTGGAAGATATGCCCTAAATCCGATAAGGTCCATTCCGCAGTTTTTCCGGATGAATTATGTAAAAGAGTAATTGAATATTATTCATATTACGGTGATCTGGTATTTGATCCCTTCGCGGGAAGCGGGACTTTCGGAAGAACAGCAAAAAAGATGAATCGTTTTTTCTTCATGACAGAAAAGGAAGAAAAATATTTTGAATATATGAAACAGCAAAGCTCTAAAGATCACGACACAGACAACTTTGAAACAAAATTTTTATCAGTAAATGAATTTAAGGAGTGTATAAACTAATGACGCTAAAAGATCAGGTGGTAAAAAATATAGTATCAAGAGTTTTATTATCAAAGGATTACAGAATAGAAATCGTGAATTTAATAAATGCTGAATTTTTGCAATTTGCGGTGGATTTTTTCAAGAAAGTGTGTGAAGCAAAACTAAATTCAGATAATATAACTATTGATTGGTACAAAAAAGCCTTTTTAAACAATAGCTTATCTTCTGATGAAATTGCAATCAATTCCGGACTGAATAAAAAAACTATCAGCAATATGTACCGTTCGGCCTCCAGACCGATTGTAATTGACGCATCAACCGAGCATTTTAATTCTTTATATGAAAGTATTCAAACTTTAGTCGAAAATGAACCTGAAATTGACTTAACATTAACAATTAAATTTAATTCCGTAAGTGTAGATTTAAATGTTAGCGAAAGCTTAATTGTAATCAACACGTTGGCTGTAAAACGCGCAGCTTTACGCGGAGGAGCGTGGTCAACAGCCGGAAAAAGAGCAGAAAAATATTTAATGCTGGCTCTTTGCAAAATCTATAAAGTTGAGCCGCAATACTACAACGCAGAGCATTTCGTCAAAAATAAAAATCTTGATGTTGATCGGGAAATTGATTTTTATCTGATTAATAATAAAAATAAGTATAAATGCGAAGTCAA
This sequence comes from uncultured Clostridia bacterium, assembly GCA_934489015.1. GTDB lineage: Bacteria > Bacillota > Clostridia > UBA1381 > UBA1381 > RGIG9115. The sequence goes on along the minus strand of CAKSSN010000011.1, from coordinate 80,015 downwards.
ATTAATGGGACAGGGTAATCCGGAAAGTGCAGATGCTATCATAGCAAGGGATAGCAACGTTTTCGTTGCCGATACACTTTCACAACAAAATAAAAATCAATGTGACCGGCTGGGAATACAATGGATTGCATGCCGTGATAAGGACGGTTATAAAAAGTTTAAAGATGTTTTGGAAAAATATAATATACCGTATGTTGACTACAACGGCGTATTGGAAAATGATCTGGATAATATTATAGAGAGTTTATTCGAATAACGCTTTTGTAAGGAACAAAACATCCGCAAGCACTAATTTCATGCAAATTCTTTACAATGCCTCCAAAATGATATATAATCAAAAATATCATTTTGGAGGTAGTTTTGGTTTACACAAAACCCAATCAAAGCTTTATTTTTTCGCCTTAGGTTTAAAGATAACGGCAACGAGAAAGCCGAAAACAAGCGCTGCGGTAATTCCTCCGGCAGCTGCCGTAAGTCCGCCTGTGAAAATTCCCAAAGCGCCGTATTCGCTAACCGCCTTTTGCGCGCCCTTGCACAAAAGACAGCCAAATCCCGTAAGCGGCACGCTCGCACCGGCACCTGCAAAATCAATAAGCTTTTCATAAATGCCGAAAAGCTGGATAAATGCTCCGAGCATAACAAAAGCTACAAGTATTCTTGCCGGCGTAAGCTTTGTTTTATCAATTAAAATCTGACCGACAACGCATATCAGTCCGCCAACGACAAATGCCTTTAAATAGTCCATTTTAAACTCCGTTCCGCCGCAAAAAAGCGGCATAAATTACATGCACAAAGTCGCGCTTTCGTATCCGTGCGCAGGCAGTCCGCGCCTATCGGTGAAATGCGCAATAAATTCCATCTGCTAATTTTGCGTATTTTCTATAATCACGGCATGAGCAATGCCGGGTATACTTTCTCCCTGCAAAACAACTGTGGGATTCATAAGAGCTCCTGTTGCCATTGCAATAATTCTCTTATATTTGCCCTCTTTCATCTGTGGCAGAATATGACCGCAAAGCACACTTCCCATACATCCGCAGCCGCTCGCTCCGGAATGTACGTCCTGCTTATCTATATCAAAGAGCATTTTTCCGCAGTCGTTATGGTTTCGGCTTATGTCAAAGCCCTCTTCAATAAGCTTTTCTATCAGAATTTCGCTCCCGATTACGCCGAGATCGCCCGTAAAAATCCCGTCAAAATCATTGGGAGAAAAGCCTGTTTCTCTGAAAAGATGCGACAGTGTATCAACTGCGGCGGGCGCCATAGCACTGCCCATATTGTTAATATCGGTTATGCCCATATCAACTATTTTCCCTGTTGTTATATGCGTTATGCACATTCCGCTTCCCTTTGCCGACACAACCGTACAGCCGGCACCTGTTGTTGTCCACTGCGCTGTCGGCGGTCTTTGCCCCCCGTATTCGAGCGGATAGCGAAACTGCTTCTCGGCAGAGCAAAAATGGCTTGACGTCATTGCAAGCGAATTTTCCGAATATCCTGCCGACGTGAATACAGCCGCAAGCGACAGCGATTCGGTCATAGTCGAGCAGGCGCCGTACAGCCCGAAAAACGGTATATTAAAATCACGAACGCCGTAATGCGTTGCGACGCACTGATTCATAAGATCTCCGGCAAAAAGATAATCTATTTCACTCGGCTTCAGGTGTGCCTTATTCATCGCAAGCTGCGCCGTTTCCTTTTGCAGACGGCTTTCTGCCGCTTCCCACGTTTTTTCGCCGAAACGGTCATCGGTTAAAACCATGTCAAAGGACTTGCCGAGCGGTCCATCGCCCTCCTTAGCTCCGACAATTGCCGCAGTGGCAGTAATATATGCCGGTGCGGTCAGCTTTATTGTTGAACTCTTTTTCATACGCTCACTTCCTTATAATTGTATTATTGCAGGAAACAAAAAAATTATTCAAAAATCATAATGCGTATAAAAGCAAATTGATTTTTGTGCATTTGGGAGAAATGTAAAAAAGCACTTGAAAAAAAATCGGTTTAGTGGTAAAATTAATATAGCGGCTAAAAAGGAGTGAAGCGATATGTGCACAAGCAGGCTTGCTGAAATGATTAAAGAAAGCGAAAATATTGTGTTTTTCGGCGGCGCAGGTGTGTCCACCGAAAGCGGCGTAAAGGACTACAGAAGTGAGGACGGGCTTTATAATACCGTAAAGGAATACGGTGCTTCTCCGGAGGAGATACTGAGCCACAGCTTCTTTTTCGCGCACACCGATGTTTTTTACGACTTTTACAGAAAATATTTTATTGCGGACGTTCAGCCGAACGGCGCTCACAAATCGCTTGTTAAACTCGAAAAAACAGGAAAGCTCAAGGCTGTTATAACTCAAAACATTGATGGACTGCACCAAAAGGCAGGAAGCAAAAACGTAATTGAGCTTCACGGAAACGCCGGAAAATTCAGCTGCACAAAATGCATGTCTCCGATAAACCCGACCGAAGCTATAGAGCAGATAAAGAGCGGAAAGGTTCCGAAATGCGCAGAGTGCGGCGCGGTTTTAAAGCCTAAGGTTGTTCTGTACGAGGAGCCGCTTTATGACGGCGTTGCGGAGCGGGCTGTAGAAGCCATAGCAAACGCAGATTTACTTATTGTCGGAGGTACTTCTCTCGCCGTATATCCGGCAGCTTCATTTATAAATTATTTCGGCGGCAGGCATATTGTTATTATTAACAAAATGCAGACAGGCTATGATAAAAGGGCCGATTTGATAGTAAGAGAAAATATCGGCGATTTTTTAACAAAAGTAACGGATAAAATTTAAGAGGTGATATATTTTGAAAATTTCAACTCGCGGAAGATACGCTCTGCGCGTAATGATTGACCTTGCCGAGCATAACAGCGGAGAATTTATTCCGCTTTCGGATATAGCTGACAGGCAGGAAATATCGGAAAAATATCTTGAAAGCATAATCGGAATTTTAAGCAAAAGCGCCATCGTTTCCGGCAGACGCGGCAAGGGCGGCGGCTACAGACTCTCGCGCTCTCCGGAGCTTTATACCGTCGGAGAAATACTCCGTCTTACCGAAGGCTCCCTATCACCCGTTTCATGCGTTGACGGAGAATTTTGCAAAAGAGAAGAAAACTGCAAAACCTTTTCGATGTGGAAAGGGCTTGCAAGGGTTATCAACGAGTATCTCGACGGGATAACAATAGCCGATCTCTGCGGCGGAAGCGACGGATTTGACTATATAATATAAAGCAAAAGCCGCATAAGCATTTGATTTACAAAGCTTTATGCGGCCGCACCATTGGAGCGAGCAAAGGGAATCGAACCCTCAACCTAAGCTTGGGAAGCTCATGTTTTACCACTAAACTATGCTCGCGCTTATGTTATCTATTTTACCATATATTAATTGCTTTGTCAAGTGGTTTTTGATAATACGCCGCAAGTTTTTTGAAAAAATTTTTTAAAAAGTTTTAAAAAACCTATTGACAAACATAAAAAAATGTGATATAATAAAATAGTTATCAATTGAGGTAACAATTAAATCAATATCGCGGGGTAGAGCAGTTGGTAGCTCGTTGGGCTCATAACCCAAAGGTCGCAGGTTCAAGTCCTGCCTCCGCAACCACGTCGGAGCAAAGTTCGCTTTGCTCCGTTTTTTCTATGCAGAAAAAACATCCGCCTGCTTCCTTGCTCCTCCTTATTCGCAAAAAGGCACGCTCGGCTCGCCTATGCGCTTGTAAACGCACGCATTGACGGCTCACTGTCGCTACCACCTTTTTGCGAGTTTGCCTTCGGCACTTTAAAGCCTTGATTTTACTGTATTTTCGTTAAGTTCTGTAAGAACACGCGCACAACGTTACAGCAAACCTTTTGGCTTGCCGCATTTTTTTGCAAAAAATACGGCTTCGCTTTATCGGCTGCCGCTCCTCTTTCGCAAAAGGTCACGTTCACGTCGGCTACTCATTTGCAAGCACATTCGTAACGCCTTTGGCTCACTACCAACCTTTTGCGAGTGTGCCTGCGGCACAGTCAATATTTAAAAGTTTATCACATTCAATTAAAACCGCATTTGTGCAATGTCAGGCGGTTTTTGTTATGTTCAAAACAGACGAATAATTCAACAATAATTCAACTCAATAAAAACACCATCGGACTTTTTAAAGCGCTTCTACCTCTGTAAGCTCATCGGCAATATCTATAAGTGACTTACCGTCAAAGACAGGCGCGTTTATGACCTTTTCATAATCCTTATCTCTGCATGAATTATCACCGTAATCAATTACAAAACAGCTTGAATCAATATTATCCGGCATTATAATTCCATACTCACCTTTATATTTAAAAGTCACATCACGCCAATCGTTATCGCGAATAAGCTTTATTTTCTGCTCCCTTGTCATATCAAATCCCCCTTTTTTTCCGCTGCCACCTCATAAATTTTATTACGAATACAAATGCGGCGGCAAATGCCATGCACTCACCGCCGATAAATTTTAAAACTACTTATTTTTTTCTGCCTCGCGGCAAACCCTTTCATAGCTCTCCGGAGTTCCTATATCAGTAACCGTTCCGTCAAAGACATAAGCATAAACGTCCTTTTTCGTTATAAGCCACGGCACGAGGTGTCCCGGCGCATCGGGGTTATTTCCGCTTTTAAGATATTCGCTTATAAGCGGCAGCGTTTCCCTTTTATACATATAAAACGGAGGAACACCGAGATTTGTTTTAGGCTCCTGCGGCTTTTCGACAAACCCCGTTACCTTAAGCCCGTCAAGCTCAAGAACGCCCATTGTTCGCAGCTCAGCCTTGCTGTTTACAACCCTTGCGCAGATGGTATCGCAATCCTTTTTCTTAAAAAGCGAATACATATCGCAAAGCGAAAAATCAAATATATTGTCGCTTGCCATAACAAGTATATCGTCATCAATATTCATCTGCTCAATCGTAAATTCAAGATCGCCTATCGCGCCGAGCCTGTTTGAATTATCCGTTGTGCCGTCGTCGAGCACTGTTATGCGGCTTCTTGCGCTGTATTTATGATTTTTAAAGCAATCGCTGAATTTTGAATTTGTAACTATATAAATATCGTTTATCTGCGGAATTTCCTCCGCTTTTTTTATAACCTTGTCAAGTATTGTTTCATCGTCGATTTCAAGAAGAGCTTTAGGCTTATCCTTAGTCAGCGGATAAAGTCTTGTGGCATAGCCTGCCGCTAAGAGAATACATTGCATAGTTTTCACCTTTATTTATTTACCTTATCAATAAGATTTTGAATTTTCTGTACAGGGTTAAGAAGATCGCTTATTGTATTGTCGTGGTTAATTGTATTTATAAGAAGCGAAATATATTTTGCAAGCTCAACCTCGCAGTACCACTCCCTGCTCTTAAGTCCCGGATTTCTGTAAACAAGATTTGTTGTAAACACCTTGTTTATAATGCCCTCCTCATAGGCGCGGTCAAACACCTCAAGTCCGCCCGTAAAAAGACCGAATGAAGTGAACACAAAAATCCTCTTTGCGCCCATAGCCTTGATTTTGCTTGCAACATCAATCATAGATTCACCGCTTGCAATCATATCATCAACTATGATAACGTCCTTGCCCGAAACATCTCTTCCGAGATATTCATGAGCCTCAATCGGATTTTTGCCGTCTATAACAACGCTGTAGTTTCTTCTCTTATAGAACATACCGAGATCAAGCTTTAAAACTGCGGAATAGTACATCGAACGCGACATACCGCCCTCGTCCGGTGAAATAACAATTGTTTTTTCCTTGTTAAGCTCAATATCCGGAACAGCTCTTACAAGCGCCTTAATCATCTGATAGGTAGGCTGAACATTATCAAATCCCGAATGCGGAATTGCGTTTTGAATACGCGGATCATGTGCGTCAAAGGTAATAATGTTCGTTACGCCCATATGAACAAGCTCATGAAGCATCATTGCCGCGTCAAGAGATTCACGTCCGGAGCGTCTGTGCTGTCTGCCCTCGTAAAGCATCGGCATAACAACCGTGACACGTCTTGCCTTTCCGCCCATTGCGGATATAATTCTTTTGAGGTCCTGAAAATGATCGTCAGGGCTCATGTGATTTTCATAGCCGTACATTTTATATGTTACGCCGTGATTGAAAACGTCGCATATAATAAACACGTCATGACCTCTTACGGTTTGTCCTATAACGCATTTTGCCTCGCCTGTGCCGAAGCGCGGGCAGGTTACCTTTGTGATATAGCTTTCCTCGTCTTCAAACTCACGGAAGGTTTTCAGATACCTGTCTATTTTAGCGGTCAGCTCCTCCGTACCCTTCATGCTGATTATGCTCAGCTTACCGTAAATAGGTGTATCCTCGATATTTGTTGGCATTAAAAATCAAATCCTTTCTTTAAAACAACAAGCCGCAAAGTCAGCAGCGGCGCCTGCTTTTTATCCATATATATACTATAACATAAAATCCGACAATTTTCAAGAGGAAAATTAAAATATATAATATTTTGTGCTATTTATATAGAAAAAATCAGGTTCACAAAAAATTAATAAAATAAACTATAAAAAAAGCTTGACAAATTGCGATAGAGGTACTATAATATAAATTGAAAGTCAAGGAAAGTCAAAGTCAAAAGCATATAACTTACTTTCCCGACATTTTTAGAAAAAGCGGAGGCGATTGATTATGGGAACAAGCGACAGAATTGAAGCATTTATTCTTGAGCTGCTCTCCGGTGATAATGATTGGATTGATCTTAAACGAAACGAGCTTGCAGGACTGTTTTGCTGCTCCCCGTCGCAGATTAATTATGTTCTTTCAACAAGATTTAACGAAAAGAACGGATATATAACCGAATCAAGGCGTGGCGGCGGCGGCTACCTGAGAATTAAAAGGCTTTCGCCGGACGCAAACGTTTTTATGGCGCAGTCGGTTAAGCTTATCGGAAGCGCAATAGACAACGCGGCGGCGTCAGCACTTATAAAAAGTATTTTTAACGAAGGCATTATAAACGGAGAAACAGCCGATATAATGCTTGCGGCGGTGTCGGATAAAAGTATTCCGATAAATCAGCCGCAGAAAAACACCGTGAGAGCGGCAATACTTAAAAATATGCTGCTGAGAGTTAAAGGAGGAAAAGACAATGTTTGATATTTTTGATTTATTTGATAATTATGATTTTTTTAATACGCCCGTCAGCTACAGAAGCGAGCTGAGATGTCCGAAATGCGGCATGACCTACAGCGAGTTTTCCAGAACGGGACGGCTGGGCTGCAGCGAATGCTACAAAGCATTTGAACAGCAGCTTTCGGGAGTTTTAAGACAAATTCATCAAAACCCCGTTCATACAGGCAAAATTCCATCAGGAGTCAGAGGAAAGCTTAGCAAAAAGCGCAGACTTGAAATGCTTAAAAGTCAGCTTTCGGACGCTGTAAGAAACGAGGATTACGAAAAAGCGGCATCGCTTCATAAGGAAATTCTCGAAATAGAAAAAAATAACGGCTAATCGGTCCGACAAGGAGGAATAATTATGATTTGGTATAAAGAAAACAATCCCGACATTGTAATCAGCACAAGAGTCCGCTTAGCGCGAAACCTTGACGGCGTGCCGTTTCCCGATACGCTCGGCGACAAGTCGGCGGCTATAAAGAAAATAAAGGACGCTGTGTTTAATTCAAACACAACTCTTTCAAAGGACTTTAAGGATATGAATTTTTCATCGCTTTCGGAAAGTGAAAAAAGAAAGCTTTCCGAAAAGCACCTTATAAGTCCGGAAATGATAAAAAGAGAAAACTGCGACTGTCTTATAAATAAGGATGAAACCATGAGCATAATGATTATGGAGGAGGACCACATAAGGCAGCAGGTAATACTCGGCGGATACAAGCTTGACGAAGCATATGAGCTGTGCGACAAGGTTGACGATGTTTTAAGCGAAAGCCTTGACTTTGCCTTTGACGAAAAGCTCGGCTATCTTACAGCCTGCCCGACAAATATCGGCACAGGCATGAGAGCCTCTGTTATGCTTCATCTTCCGGCGCTTGTTATGACAGGCAACATAAACAGAGTTGTATCTCTTGCCGACAGCGTTTCAATAGCTGTAAGGGGCTATTACGGTGAGGGCTCAGGCTCTGACGGGAGCTTCTTCCAGATTTCAAACAAAATCACAACGGGCGCATCGGAAAAGGAAATAATCGAGCGCGTAAAGAATGTTACGGAGCAGATTATATCTCTTGAAAGACAATCGCGCGAGGCGCTTATGAAAAATAACGAAAATGAGCTTGCCGATAAGGTTTGCCGCTCATACGGAATATTAAAATACTCAAGAAAAATATCTTCAAAGGAAGCAATTTCACTTCTTTCTGATGTTTTACTCGGAAAAAATCTGGGAATAATTAAGGATAAGGGAAAGCTATCCGTTATGGAATGTGTTGTCGGCGCGTCACCTGCAAATATAGGTGCAGCTCTTACGCCGATGGAGCGGGATATACACCGCGCGGAGTTTTTAAGAAATAATATATAGGGTATTGATGGGAGGAATGTATTATGTTAAACTCAAACTTTACTGAAAAAGCAAGAATGGCAATTTCGCTTGCGCATGACGCAGCCTGCGAAATGGGTCACGGATATATAGGCAGTGAGCATTTGCTTATCGGTCTTATTAAAGAAGGAAGCGGCGTTGCCGCAAAGGAGCTTGAAAAAGCCGGAGTTACGGCGGAGCTTGTCGAAGACCAGATAAAATCAAGCATAGGCGTCGGAATGCCGCTTGACAAAAGCAGCGAGCTTGCGCTCACGCCGAGAACAAAGAGAATACTTGAAATGAGCGCGCTTGAAGCGCAGCGTCTGCATCACGGATATATCGGCACAGAGCATATCTTAATTGCAATCATCCGCGACGGCGGCGGTGTAGGTGCAAGAATACTGAGAAACCTGAATGTTAATAATTCGGCGTTTTATGACAGTCTTGTATCAAGCGTTGCGTCGGGCGAGTCGACAAAAGCTCAAGGCGGCGGCGCAAAGCACGCAAACACACCGACTCTTGACCAATACGGACGTGATTTTACGCAAATGGCGCGCGACAATAAATTTGACCCGGTAATCGGCAGAAGCAACGAAATAGACAGAGTTATTCAAATTCTTTCGAGAAGAACGAAAAACAATCCTTGTCTTATCGGTGAGCCGGGCGTTGGTAAAACGGCTGTAATCGAGGGCTTGGCGCAAAAAATCGCGTCGGGAAATGTGCCGGAGCCGCTGATGAACAAGCGTCTTGTATGCCTTGACCTGTCGAGTATGATAGCCGGAGCAAAATACAGAGGCGAATTTGAGGAAAGACTCAAAAAGGTTGTAGACGAGGTTATGAGCGCAAAGGACGTTATCCTGTTTATTGATGAGGTTCACACCATTGTCGGAGCCGGAAGCGCAGAGGGCGCAATGGACGCTTCAAACATTTTGAAGCCGTCGCTTGCAAGAGGTGATTTGCAGCTTATCGGTGCAACAACGATTAATGAATATAAGAAGAATATTGAAAAGGACGCGGCTCTTGAAAGACGTTTTCAGCCTGTTATGGTAGGCGAGCCGAGCGTTGAGGAAACCGTTGAAATTTTAAAGGGCATACGCGACAAGTACGAGGCTCATCACAATGTAACAATTACCGATGACGCAATTGACGCTGCCGCAAAGCTCTCCTACAGATATATAACCGACAGATTTTTGCCGGATAAGGCGATAGACCTTATAGACGAAACGTCCGCAAAGAAGAGAATGTCACAGCAGACTCCGCCTGACGAGCTTAAAAAATTAAAATCGGATATGGACGCTCTGCAAACGGAGAAGCAGGAGGCAATAACAACTCAGGATTTTGAAAAGGCTGCAAAGCTCCGCGACAAAGAAAAGGATATGCAAAAGCGCCTTGACGAGCTCAAATCCACATGGAAAGAGGACGAAAACGGCGGAAAGGTAGTTGTAACGGACGACGATATAGCCGAAACTCTTGCCGACTGGACTCATATTCCGGCAGGCAAGCTGATGGAGGGCGAAAATGAAAGACTTAAAAATCTTGAAGCCGCGCTCCACGAAAGAGTAGTAGGACAAAACAAGGCGGTTGAAGCCGTTGCAAAGGCAATAAGAAGAGGAAGAGCGGGACTCAAGGACCCGAAAAGACCTATCGGCTCATTCCTGTTCTTAGGTCCTACCGGAGTTGGTAAAACGGAGCTTTCAAAGGCTTTGGCAGAGAGTATGTTCGGCTCGGAGGACGCGCTTATACGTGTTGATATGTCGGAATACATGGAGAAGCACGCCGTATCTAAATTCATCGGCTCACCTCCGGGATATGTGGGCTTTGAGGAGGGCGGACAGCTCACCGAAAAAATCAGACGTCATCCATATAGCGTAATTCTGTTCGATGAAATCGAAAAAGCACACCCCGACGTGTTTAATATACTGCTTCAGGTTCTTGATGACGGTATTTTAACCGACGCACAGGGACGGCACGTAGATTTCAGAAACACTGTTATTATAATGACATCAAATCTCGGTGCAAAGACTATTCTTAACCCCGATTCGTCAAAGCTCGGATTTTCTAAGGGCGAAGCGGAAAACAAGGATAAGGACGAAAACGAGAAGATACGCGAAAAGGTTATGGCTGAAGTAAAAAGAGCCTTCAGACCGGAATTTCTTAACCGTATAGATGAAATAATCGTGTTCTCACGTCTTAACGAGGCTGAAATTAAAGAGATTGCAAAAATCATGCTCACAGGTCTTAAAAAGCGTCTTGAAGCTAATGATATTAAGGCTGAATTTACGGATGAAGCCTGCGGAAAAATTGCAAAGGCAGGCTTTGACCCCGTTTACGGCGCAAGACCGCTCAGACGTGCTATTCAGTCCGAAATTGAAGACCTTATAAGCAGTAAGATTATTGACGGCGAGGTTAAAGGCGGCGATAGCATCAGCGTTGACGTAAGCGATGATAAATTTGTTGTCAATAAAGCGGAATAATGTTGCTATGCTTTAGTCAAGCAGTTAAAAACGCAAAAGCGGCATATATAATGCCTTGCTCCCTGCACCTTCCAAATCGTAAGGCGCAGGGAGTTTTTTTAATGCAAAATTCAATTTAAGTAAACCTAACTTATTAGAATATATTCAATAATTTTTTACACTTATACTAAAGAAATTATTCGGTGAAATGTTTCAAATTTGAACCTATCATTTAAATCCTTGTTCACTAAAATATCGTTGGACACTCAAAATTATATTAAGCTGTTTTGCTGCTTCAATATAATAAAACACTTTGAGTTATAATCAGAATAAGAGCGTTATTATTTAAAATAGTAACGCTCTTATTTATCGAATATTAATAAAATCAGTCCTTTTTGGCAAACACAACAACAAGCAACATTTTAAACTGCTCCTTTGCATAAACAGCATGAGGATGACATGCGGGCATAACAATTGTTTCACCGGCGTTTATTTCATGCGGTGTGCCGTCAATTGTGATTTTTCCCACACCGTCAAGGCAGATAACCATTGCGTCGCCGCCTAAGGCATGAGTGCTTATTTCCTCATCGGCGTCAAACGAAAACAGAGTTATGCTTGCAGCGTCATTTTGAAAAAGAGTTTTACTTACAACCTGTCCCTCCTGATAAGCAATCTGATCCTTAGCCGAAAGAAAATAATCTGAACCCGCCTGAAAAGGCATAATTTCGGCATATTTCAGTTTGTCGTCTTTGAAAGGCGCGAGATTATCGAGTATTTTAACACAGCAAAAGCGGAAATTCACCTTTCAAAATCGGAGTTCAGATTGCTTTTTTTCGGCTAAGCGTAAGTACCTCTGATTTACTTATATTTTTCATAATATCCATGTTAATCCAATCCTTTCAGTTATAAAAGCAGGGCAGCAGCTTTATCGCCCTGCCCTATGCAGATAAAAGCGGGTTATAAATTGCAGCGTCAATCAACCCTCCATATGCTTTCCGAGAAAACCGGCAGCCGTTTCGGCAAGCTTGCTTTCAACCTCGCCGGGCTTTTCGCCGTTTTTCATGATAAATACAACCGAGCCTATAGTATCTCCCTCAGAAACTATAGGAACAACCACTCCGGCATTATAATCCTGAGCAGTGTCCACAACCGTTATTTTTCTGCCGCCCGATGACATATTATACTCTGACTTTTCGTTCATGACATTTTCAAGCTCCGAGCTTACCGGCTTTTCAAGAAACTCCTTTTTAGGCACGCCGTAAACCGCAATAACATTGTCGCGGTCTGTTATGCACGCGCCGAAGCCGCTTGTCTTTGAAAGTGTTTCAACATAGCTTGAAGCAAAATCGCCAAGCTCACCAATCGGAGAATATTTCTTAAAAATAACCTCACCGTCCGATGTAGTATAGATTTCAAGAGGATCTCCCTCACGAATTCTAAGTGTTCTTCTCAGCTCCTTCGGAATTACCACGCGGCCGAGATCATCTATACGTCTTACAATACCTGTTGCTTTCATACTAAAACTCCTTTTCTTTTTCGGCAATTTTAATTGCCTGATAATGTGTTTTTCAGTAACTATTGTCTGCAAAAACAAGAAGTTTTATGTAATTTATTTTATGGAAAAAATTTATTAATTCAGGTCTGTATTCTTTAATCCTTAAAGAAGCTTTTTCCTGAGCTGCTCGTCCGAAAGCGCGCTCAGATATGCCGGCGGAACATCAAAAACGGTCTTGCAGCCCGTCATTCCCTCTTTGTTCATTCTCACAGCCGCACGCGCATAAGCGACAAGCACCGAAGCTGTAAACTCAGGATTTGAGTCAAGCTTTAAGCTGTATTCGATAATATGATTATTTTCGCCGTTTAAGCCTGTTTTTCCGCTTCTTATAACAAATCCGCCATGCGGTATACCGCTGTGATTTTTGTCAAGCTCCTCTTTTGAGATAAAATGAACCGTTGTATCATAATCGGCAAAATAATTAGGCATTTCCTTTATTTCTTTTTCTATTCTCGCCTTGTCCGCTCCCTCGCGGCACACAACAAAACATTCTCTTGTATGCTTCTGTCTTGTTGTCAACTCCGGATTTTTTCCGCTTCTTACGGCTTCAAGCGCGCTTTCAACCGGAATTGTATACTGTCTTGCGTCAAGCACTCCGTCAATTCTTCTGATTGCGTCCGAATGACCCTGACTTACTCCCTTTCCCCAGAAAGTATAATCAGCGCCGCAGGGCAAAACGGCTTCTGCGTAAAGTCGGTTAAGCGAAAACATTCCCGGATCCCAGCCGACAGATATAATAGCTGTTTTTCCCGCCTTTTTCGTCGCTTCATCTACCGCACTGAAATGCTCCGGTATTTTAGCGTGAGTGTCAAAGCTGTCAATAACGCAGCAAAGTGAAGCAAGAGTCGGCGTCTGCTTCGGTAAATCCGTAGCGCTGCCGCCGCATATGATTATAACATCAAGCTCCGGCGCGTATTTTTCTATATCGTCCATAGAATAAACAGCCACACCTGTCAGAGTTTTAACCGTGTTCGGATCTCTTCTTGTGAAAACTCCGAAAAGCTCTGCGTCATCGTTTTGCTTTACCGCACATTCAACGCCGCGTCCCAAATTACCGTATCCCGCAATTGCAATTTTCATTATGTATTCCCCATTTCTGCTCTTTTATCCGCAATACCTGCGGCGGATAAACTTTATTTTTGCAAAAAATTTTTCTTCCAAAAAAGCGCTCCTTGCGAAGCACTTTCTCTGGTGCGGATAACAGGACTTGAACCTGCACAGTATTGCTACCACTAGAACCTGAATCTAGCGCGTCTGCCAATTCCGCCATATCCGCATTTATTATTTTCTCCGCAAATCTCTTTGCAGAACACTTTAATATTATACCACACAAATAAATATTTGTCAAGTAATTTTTTTGAAAATAAATTTACAAAAATTTCAGAAAAGTTTTGTAAAACATCTTGACACACTGTTTGAAATATGGTATAATAATCAGAAATACCTAAAGGAAGGAGATTAAATTGGAAAGCATAGATCTATCAACAAACTTAATATTTCTTTTAAGAGTTATTATTTCGGGGGTATGCGGCATAATAATCGGATACGAACGAAAATCGAGAGGAAAAGGCGCAGGAGTCAGAACTCATATGATTGTAGCTTTAGCCTCAGCTCTTATGATGATTGTTTCAAAATACGGCTTCTCGGATGTAGGCTCGCTTGCGGGAGCGCGCGGCGCGGACAATTCGCGTGTTGCGGCGCAGATCGTAAGCGGAGTCGGCTTTCTCGGTGCCGGAATGATATACGTACATAAAAATTCAATCAGCGGACTGACAACTGCCGCAGGAATTTGGGCAACAGCCGGAATAGGTATGGCTGTCGGCGCGGGAATGTATTTTATAGGCATTGCCGCTACGGTGCTTGTTTTTGTTTCTCAGATATTTCTGCACAGAAGCTTTAAATTCCTTCAGCCCTTGCAGGAGGTTGAGCTTACGGTTGAAATTGCGGATAACCCCGAAGCGCTTGAGTTTTTAAAATCGGCTTTATTTTCGCGCGGCTACCAGGTTGAGCGCTTTAAAACCATAAGAAACGCAGGCACAATCGAAATAAATGCCGAAATGCTCGTTCAGCCGGGCTTTGACGCAAAGGAAATATATGAGCTTGCCGAGCAGTCGCCTTTTGTGCGTTCGATAAGTGTTTAGTGCGAAATGCAACATTAATAAGAAGAAATGCAATGAAATTGCATTTCTTTTTTTGTATAATTATATTAGGCAGATATAATGCCTATATATTAGTATTGGAGGATATACAAAATGAAGCTTGATGTAAGACATCCGGTTCATCCGGACGATTCAAAATTTTATACTACAGAGGATTTGAGAGAAAGATATTTAATCGAAACGGTTTTCGTAAAGGATGAGGTAAATCTCTGCTACAGCCATTTTGACAGAATAGTTGCCGGCGGAATTATGCCTGTTGACAAGGCTCTTAAGCTTGAGGGCGGAAAGCAGTTCGGAAGCGAATATTTCCTTGAGCGCCGTGAGCTCGGCGTTATCAACGTCGGCGGAAAGGGTAAAATCACTCTTGACGGCAAGGAATACATATTAAATCCACGTGACGGAATATATGTGGGAATGGGTACAAAGGACGTTGTGTTTGAAAGCTTTGATAAGGCTGACCCGGCTAAATTCTACATGAACTCATGCCCGGCTCATACAACCTATCCGACAGTTCACATTGATATAACAAAGGCTAAAAAGGTTCCCTGCGGAAGCGAAGAGGAATGTAACAAGCGTGTTATCAACCAGTACATACACCCTGAAGTTATGAAGTCATGTCAGCTTTCTATGGGTCTTACAGAGCTTCAAAGCGGCAGCGTTTGGAACACAATGCCCTGCCACACACACGAAAGACGTATGGAGGTTTATTTCTACTTTGATATGGATCCCGATTCGGTTGTATTTCACATGATGGGCGAGCCTGACGAAACAAGACATATCATAATGAGAAACGAACAGGCTGTTATTTCGCCGAGCTGGTCAATCCACAGCGGCTGCGGCACAAAGAACTATACTTTTATCTGGGGTATGTGCGGCGAAAATCAGACCTTCACGGATATGGACAACATTGATATGAAGGATCTCAAATAATTTTACGGAGGTAATTTACAATGAACAAATTCAGTCTTGAAGGAAAAATTGCGTTTGTAACGGGTGCATCCTACGGAATAGGCTATGCAATTGCAAAGGGCTTTTCGGAGGCAGGCGCCAAAATAGTATTTAACGACATAAATCAGGAGCTTGTTGACAAGGGACTTGCTTCCTACAAAGCAGACGGCATTGACGCAACAGGCTATGTATGTGACGTTACGGACGAAAATGCGGTTACGGAAACGGTTAAAAAAATCGAAAACGAAATCGGCGTTATAGACATACTCGTAAACAACGCAGGTATCATTAAGCGTATTCCGATGTGCGATATGACGGCTGACGAATTTCGCAAGGTTATAGACGTTGACCTTAACGCTCCGTTTATAGTATCAAAAGCCGTTATCCCGTCAATGATTAAAAAGGGTCACGGAAAAATCATTAACATCTGCTCTATGATGAGTGAGCTCGGAAGAGAAACCGTTTCCGCATATGCGGCAGCAAAGGGCGGTCTTAAAATGCTCACAAGAAACATTGCATCAGAGTACGGCGAATATAACATTCAGTGCAACGGTATCGGACCGGGATATATAGCAACTCCGCAGACAGCACCGCTGCGTGAAAAGCAGCCGGACGGATCAAGACATCCGTTTGACAGCTTCATTATCGCAAAAACTCCGGCAGCTCGCTGGGGAACTCCGGAAGACCTTATGGGTCCGGCAGTATTCCTTGCTTCCGACGCTTCCGACTTTGTAAACGGTCATGTACTTTATGTTGACGGCGGTATTCTTGCTTATATAGGCAAACAACCTAAATAAACAATATATGGGGATGTTAAAAAGCTCCGGAGCGCAAGAAAAAAAGAACACATTATATAAATGTTTCTGCGGGCAGAAAAATCAGAACATTTGATTTTTCCTCAAATCTTTTCTTGCTATCGGGCAAACTTCGCCTCTCGGCGTACCAATGTACGCCTTCGGGTACCCCGAGCTGAAGCTTGGGCTCGGTTTGTCAATTCCAAAGCTTTTTTCCTATCCCCTCGAAAATTAGCAAACGCTGTTTAATAACGGAGAAAAATTATGATTACATTGCAAATAAAAAACAAGGACGGCAAAATTCTTGCCGAAGCAAACGGCGAGTTTGCAAGCTGTTTATATAAAGGTGTCTACAATGACGGAGATTATATAGAGCTTTCCTCAAGCGGCGAATTTGTCGCTTTAAAGCTTGCCTCACATCTTGCGGAGAGCATTGTATACCTCCCCGACAAGCATTTTAAATACACAATTCCCGAAGGCGTGTGGAGAGGAATTTACGCGCCTAACACTTGGGATATGGATTTAAATATTGTCACTGCAAGAGAAGTATCGGACGACGAGGCGTATTCCTACAGAAATATTGCACTCAACAGCGCGGCTGTTCGCTTTGAGGACAGATATTTCCCCTTTGCACGTGCAAATCATGTAACGCGTGACGAGGTTGTGTTTGAGGAAAGAAACTCGATTGACGGAGTTATCTGTCAGGATTGTCACGGCTTCTGGCCGTTTCAGTCATATGCCGGCGGCGCAAGAGAGGATATAGAATACTATTTGTATTTCGGGCGTGAGGTTGAATTTGACACAATAGTATTTTATCTGCGCGCTGACTTTAAGGATGATCATGATACATACTGGAAGTCATTTGACGCGGAGCTTTCCGACGGAAGCAAAATTTCATTTCAGTTTGAAAAGAGCAACAAGGGTCAGAAATTCAGCTTCTCCTCACCTAAGCGCACAAGCTTTATTCATTTGACTAACTTTAAGCAGGCATCAAATCCGCTTTCGTGGGCAGCACTTTCGCAAATTGAGGTTTATGGAAGATACATTAAAAAATAATTTAAAGCATAAAATAAAGTGTGTGACAAAACAGGCATATCATAAACATGCCTGTTTTGTCCGTTCTGATATAAATACAACGTCAAATTGCCGATAACAAAAAATTCCCGCAAGACATTTTCAGACTTGCGGGAAATCAACTTTTATCATTCTCTGCTTTGCAGATATGCTATTTTTATTTTGAACCTATTTTCAGTTTGATTTTTTTGTAAACAGCGTTACAACAGGAACAACGACCGCCGAAACAGCCATTGCCGCAACGCCAAGCTGCGGCGCGTGTGCAACCGCATTTGAAAATCCGCCGTTTGCGGAATAAATAATGCACGGAATACCGACCGTCAAAAGACCGCAAATCATTCCGGCATATGCAGCCTGCTTTGTTGTTTTATCCCAAAGCACGCCCCACATATAAGCGCCTATAAAGCTTCCCGCAACAACTCCCCACGAAAAAGACATAAGATTTACTATAACGCCTATCTTCATAAGGGCAAAGAACAGCGAAAGCGCCACGAACAAAAAGCACATCATTCTTGTAAAAAGCATTTGCTGCTCCGGCTTATAATCCTTTTTAACCATCGGCGCAACGTCAACGGATATTGCGGACGCCGACGAAAGAACTATTGACGAAAGCGTTGACATTGAAGCCGAAAGCAAAAGCAACAGCACAACCGCCAAAATAACAATTGTAACAGGGCTTGTGCCGAGCGCCGTCATAAGCGTATCGGGAATTACAAAGTCAAGTCCGCCCTCCGGCAGCTTATTTGAAAGCACAAGACGTGACATACTTCCCACATAGTATGCACCGCAGCCGATTATTGCCGCAAACGCCGTTGAAACAACAGTCGCTGTTTTAATTGCATTATCGTCCTTTATTGCATAGTATTTGCTTACCATCTGCGGAAGCCCCCAAGTACCGAAGCTTGTGAGCAGAATATTAATTGCAAGGAAATTAAATGCATTTCCGCCAAACACGCTTGTAAGCTGCTTTCCTACCTCGCCTGTTTCATCGGTCAGCTGCGAAAGTCTTCTGAAGCCCTCTGCAAAGCCGCCAACGTTCGGGTTTACCGCGATTGCTATAACCATTGCAATTACTCCGAAAATCATTATCATTCCCTGAACAAAATCTGTGTATGCCGCAGCCATATATCCGCCAAGAACAAGGTAAGCCGCTGTAAGAACCGCTATAAGACACATCCATACGGTTGTTGAAACATTCGGGAATATTGCATGAAACATATTTCCGAGTCCCGTGTAAACAGCCGCCGAATAAGGCACGAGGAACACAAATATAATAACAGCCGACAAAACTTTAAGTCCCTTTGAGTCATACCGCTTTTCAAAAAATTCCGGCATGGTTTTTGCTCCGAGCTTCCTTGTTATGTTTCTCGTCGGCTTTGCAAGCAAAAGCCAAGCCAACAGGCAGCCGAGAACCGCGTTTCCTATACCTATCCACATACTTCCTATGCCGATATTCCATCCGTGCTTGCCGGCGTATCCCACAAAAATAACAGCCGAAAAATACGCAGTGCCGTATGAAAAAGCCGACACCCACGGTCCTATTTTTCTGCCGCCGAGCAAAAATCCCTCAATGTTTTTCGCGTGCCGTCTGCTTGAAAGTCCTATTCCAATCATAACAGCAGTGAAAATCACAATTGCAATCATTGTGATAATCTGAGTTTGTTTCATTAAATTTTCCATTTTACAACTTCCTTCCGTTCTACCGTTTTACATTTCTTTTGTCTTGCCTTACTACTGCCATACTACATTAATTGTAACGTCACTTAATTACAACTGATTATATTATACTATATATTCCGAAAAATTTCAAGTGTTTTTCAAAAATTTCTTAAGAATATTTTTATTTTCAAGATAATTTTGTCACATAGAAATCGCAGCAGTCGCCGCCCTCCGCTAAAGTTTTTGTGCGATGAAGCAAGCCGCCCTCAAGTCTGTAGCTGCGCTCGTCCATATTGCAAAGACACGGAGCAAACTCAAAGCAGCCCTCTTGCTTTGCAAGCTTGCAAATCCCACATTCCGTATATGTATTGTAAAACTCCCCATCTCCCTTTTGATAGACGAATTTCCAGTCAAGCTCATATTTTGAATTTAGGCTATGGCGGCTCTCAAGCACCTTTTTATCCTGCACCTTGTCGGTAAAAAGCGTGCATTTTTTATTTTTGTGCATACGCTTTAGAAATGACGAATTAAACACCGAGTCAACCATTTTGTTTATAAGCTCCGGCGTTATTACATCGGGCAGCGCCTTATAAAGTGAAAATACAAACGCGGCAATATACAGATTTTTTTCAAGTGAGCTGCCGCCTATATCCTGCGTTCGCTCAAGCATTTGCTTGTACTGCCGTTTTACCTCTTTTTTATAAGCTCTTATGTCAATATCCTCTCTCAGCTCAGATAATCTCTTTAAAGCCGGCTTAAAGCACATAAGCTCAATCGCCTTTGCAAGAGCGCCGTACTTAAGCATTTTTCGCTCCCCCAACATAAATAATTTATATGCTTATTATAACTCACGCTGCTGCACTTGTCAACTGTCGTTTTAAAATTTTCTATAATAAAAGCAGCTGTTTAAAAAGCCAATTGACTCTTTAAACAGCCACTATTAAGCAAATACGATTAAATTTATTTCTTAGGCAAATAATCCTCTGTCGTTGTCATCTGCCACGTTTTGCCGTAATCATACGATACCATTGACGTATGCTCTCCGCGCGGCTCACTTCCACCGTTTGAATACTGCCTTACAGCCATTTTGTTCGTTCCCGAAGGTGCAACATCGGTAAACCTTGTTGAATTATCGGGGAATATAAATTCCCTCGCCGCCCAGTCGTCCGCAAACATTTCAAGCCAGTTTGTTTTGCTCTTGAAGAATACATAAAGCGCGTCTGTTTTCGGGTCAAGATAAACGTCATCGCCCCATACCATATAATACTGCTTCCAATATTTAAGTATGCGCGACTCCTCCCAGCTGCCGCCCTTTTCCTTTCGTTCAAGGCACAAATCAAAGGTATATCCGTCATTTGAATTTCGCGTTACAACATAAATATTATCCTTTGAGTCGATATTCAGCGAAGCATACGATATGCCGCTGCTTATAACCTCCAAAGGCTCCCACTCGGAAATGTCACCCGGATTTTTGCTCTTTGTATAAAGAAGCGGAAAATGATGACCGAGAATTATAACGTTAATTTTATTTTCAGAATCAAGGCTTATAGCCGGCCAGTTATGACCGTCCCAATACTCCGAGCCTGCCGTTGCAAGAAAAACAGGGTCTGAGAATTTCTTTGTTTTCTTGTCATACTCAATTATATAGGTCGGAACTCCGACAGATGTAACCATATATTTGCTAAGCTCTCCGCGAAGCAAGCTCCACATCTGATGCCCTGATGGCACGCGTGACTCCGCCTTTTTCTCCGCCTCGCTGCTTCTGTCCTCCGTAACGCTGTCGGCGCACGCATACACGATAAATACCTTATCGCCGAGCGTTTGGCAGAAATTCGATTTACCCGAATGCTGCGAGGTACAAACAACCGGCTCATCGCAATAAATCGTTTCCTCCGGAATAACAAGCGTTCCGTCTGCCTGCTTTTCTGGGATTACAAACGAACCTGTCTGATCCTCCGCATTGCTCCAGTAATTATGAAGCATTATAACAGGCGGACCGTTTAAGCAGTCGTTATTATGGCCGTCGAGAATTTCCATTTTTGAAAAAGCTCTCGGCAAAACATAAAAATCAAAGGTTTTAAGATTGTCGCGCGAATGGCAAAGCACGCCGTAAAGCGCCGAAGAGCCGTCCGTTTTTGTGCCTTGCAGCATAATTGTCGCATATGCGTCGCCGTCATTGTCAAACCTCAGCTTTGTTTCATCATAAAAGCCTGATGTTCTTACCTTGTAATCGGAAAATCCGAGCTTTTCTCTTGCAAATTTATCAATCTGCATACTGTAGTCGTAAAAATGCCACTTGCCCTCGTAATCGGCATATTCGATTGCATGGGATTCTGTCCATATAAACCTGAAATCGCCCCATGAATTTGTTTCGCCCGGCAAAAATCTCGGATTGTAGCCGGTAATTGCTCTTGCTTCCTTGAAATATGCCTGTGTAAGCAATCTGCCCTCCTTAGGCTGTGAAACAACCTCCGGGAAGGAATGATTAAAATTGGTTTTGTAAATCGGAATATCCTCGTCCTTTACAACATCAATATTGCCCTTTACAACAAGGTCGGAATATTTATATGTGTCGCCCGTAATACCGTACTTATTATAAATCTCCTTAAGACCCGCCTCCGCCTGCGCCAAATCGGCGCCGCCGTTTTCAATTTCCTTTTTGTAATTGAGTATATAGCCGTAATCCAAAAGGCTGACCTTTTTGAAAATTTCGGGAGATGTTAAAACATAATCTTTGTCGGCTGCAATTTCCGCATCTCTTTTTACAAGCGGCTCGCTGTAAACCTTTGCTGCTTCAGCCTTTTCATCTGTTCCGAGCGTTTCAAGCCGCACATCGTCTATATAGAGAACAGTCTGCGGATATGGCTCATACTGCAAGGCTCTTGTGTAGAAATAAAGACCGTCAACCTTGCCGAAGCCGACGCAATCCTCCGAGCTTTGCTTAAACTCGTCAAGCGGAATTACAAACTGCTTCCAGCCCGTAAAGTCTATATATATTTCTGCATACATAAAATTTGTTGTTTTCTGCCCGGCTTTATATTCCGAATAGCTGTCATAAGGATTTGAAACCGCACCTACCGTAATATGCTCTCCGGTTGCAACCTCTGAATAGAGCCAGAATGTAAGCGAATTATACCCGGTCCAGTCGCTCGGCACGCCCATTGCCATAACGGTCGGATAATAATGGTGTCTGTCCCACTTGCCCGAATATTTTCCGCTTTTAACGTGCTCCGTTGAGCGCTTTATACCGTTTCTGAGCGTATCATAGCTTTCGTTTTTTATTCTTCCGTTCACTCCGAACGAAACCGCCAAATCTTCAACATCATTTGTACCGGCGGCTTTCAGGAGATCAGCCTCCGTAAACCATCCGCCGTCAACCTCAAAGCCAAGACTTGCCTCCGGATAAAGCTCTATTATTTTTGATATGTTTTCATCCGTCGGCTTTTTATCCTCGCTCTGCAAAAGCATACTGAGGCCTGACGTATCGCAGAATACAAATCTATCAAAAAGCGCTCCTGCTGTGTTTAGTTCTATGTAGGTTACTCCGCCGCTAAGCACTGCATCTCCGCCCTGCACTATAGCGCCGTCAGATGATACACTGCCTGCGGCGGTATCGAGCAAAATATTCTTTTTACCCGAAAGAGCTGCCGTGCTTTTTTCCGCGTCCCAAGAAACAGAATATCCGTAAAGCTCCGCAAGCGTACGCGCCGGCGCATACACCTTGTCGCTCGTCTGAAACGGCAGTGCGGAGAAATAGCTTACCTTATCGGCAAAATACGCCTTATTGCTGCCCGGATAAAATACAAGCGCATCGCTGCCGAGCCTGTCAAAGCAGTCGCTGTTATATATTCTCTCCAGCTCATCTGCCGAAACAGAAGATTTTTCTATTCTGACATTATCAAAATATATCGCATTTTCTTTATATTTTGACTCTGCGAGCGAAACGGTCATATCGGTTGATGAAATATTTCTGAATTTTCTTCCGTAAATCTGTTCACCCACCGCTTTATCATTAATATACACCGTTATTTTATCCGCCATAACGTCTATTTCTGCTCTTAAATTAAACCACTCACCGTTTTGCGGCAGCACGCGCTCAACCGTTTTGCTGCTGACAGGCGGCTTTGCGGATGACGAGCTTTCAAAAACAAGCGATTTATCATTAAAATCAAGAGTAAAGCCCAAAAGCGAAAGCTTGCCGAAATTATTGTTTACCGAATATGTATACCCGGCGTCGCTCTCACTTTCTCCGCTTTTTCCGCCGTTTCTTATATCGAGTGAATAAACAAGTTTTGAGGATTTTACATTTTCAAGCGGATTGAGTGCAAATTTAGCCGATGTTGCCGACGCTCCGTCCGTCCTCATAATCTGAACAGCTTTTGTAAAGCTGCCGTCCATGCTCTGCGTTTTGACAAGGTTTGCATTAATTCCGTCACTTAGCGAAAAGCTGAAGCCACCGCTTCCGTCACTGCGCAAATCCTTAAAATTTCCGCCGTTTTCGGTTAAAACGCCCTTCCCGGCAAACTCACCCTCAAGCGGATATGCTTTTGAGCCGACATTTATTATTCCGCATTCATATTCTTCAAATGAGTCCGAACGAATTAATGTCATGTCATAATCGGACAAATTTGCAGCATTTTCTGTGCTTTGTGCCGCAAAGCAAGCATTTCCGAAGCACGACGATATGCAAAGAAGCAGCGAAATTATTTTTTTCGTCATATCACTTTTCCTCCGAAACAGATGAGATTGATGTTTTTCCTATATAGCCTGCCGCACCCGACAGATCATTCCACACAAAAGCGTCAAGCGTATATCCGCTGCCATCCGGTACATTTACGGCTGTGTATATATCGTCGCCGTCATTTTCGCGCATGGTGTATACAAGGCTCTTTAAAATGCCGTCCTTTTTAAGAGCGGTTATAAGCATTGCTTCGCCGGTCGATGACACATTTGCAGCGCACTCAAAAAGTCCCGCCGACAATGTGCTTTCGGCGCTGCGCGTCGAATTTTCACCCAAAGACAGCTTATAAAAGCTTGCCTTGTCGGCTGATGTGTTTGCAGCTCCGATTGCAGAGGTTACATTTTCGCCATCTTCCGCCGCTTTGTGCGATATTCCGTTTTTATCGGCTGTGAAAATATCTGTAAAATAAACGTTTCCGCCTATCTGACTTTTTGCGCATAATTCAATTTTACAATTTTCGTCAGGCACGGTAAATGCGCACACAAGCCTTGCTTCGCCGCCCTGCGCAAGCTTTAGCTTTTTATAGCTTACCGCCTCAACGCTGCTGCCATTCATAAGCTTTGCGATTATTATTCCGTTTTCAACATCTATCGCACTTGTATTTTTAACCGTAAATTCTGCCCGGATAAGTCCTTTTTCAAGTTTGTCTGTACTTTTTGACGAGTTAAACAGCACCCTACCGAGTGATGCTTCCGCGCTGAGCGCTATTTTTCCCGACGTTGTAAACGACTGCGGTGAATAATTTTTTGAAATTCCGTCCTCACTCTTTACTCCGGAATAATCAACCATGTATTCGGAAAACTCTTTCATTTTTTCATCAAGGGTAAGAGTGCAGACTCCGTCGGAATATTCCGTGCTTTTTATGGCTACGGGCTCCGCTCCCTGCATAACCTTTATGTTTTCAAGGGAAGCCTCGTCAATATCGCCGTCTATGTCAAGCACTATTTTTTGGCTCGGCTCAACTCCTGCAAAACCTGCATTTCTGAGCGACACATTATAGTCCGAAACATACATCTGAACATTATCTATATAAAGCGACGGATTTTCAGGCCTATCCGATCCGCCGCGTATCCAGCCGTTTCCTATAAGAAAACGCGGATTTGAATTTTCTATTTTATAATTATTTTTATTGTAATTTGTCTGAATTTTATATTCCTTTGTTCCGAGTGAGCTTTCAAAGCGCAGATAATGAATATCCTTTAATTCGCTTCTGTCAATTATCATCGTAAACGTTACCCACTCGTCAAGCGCAAATGCCTGTGTGCCGTTTTCGCCCTCAAGCAAAGTAATGCCGCGCATTTTCTTTACGCTGACATTGCCGGTTGACCAGTCAACCGTATATTTTTCGTCAAGATTTGAGTCGCTTCCGACAAAATACCCGGCGCCGTCGCCGCCGCTTTTGAAATCAAATTTGTAAACGTAAAATTTTCCGTCTGTTTTGTCATTCCACGCCGACACCCCGTCAATATTGTTTGTAGGCTGAAAAATCAAATGATAATCCTCAGATTTGCTCACTCCGTCAACATAAAAGTGCAGCGCCTTTGTAACGTTTCCGTCTTTTCCGACAACCTCGTCAACGGCAGACGCCATTTCGCCCTGACTCGACTCAAGCGCCCACGAATTAGTTATTTTGCCAAAGTCATCACACTTTATATTGCTGCTTTCTTCAACATATCTGTCTTTATCCGCGCCCCTATAGGATATTATGCCGGTATTGTAATTTTCAAAATCGTTAATATCATACATACGGCCGTTATTTAAATATTCCTTTGCCTGAGCAGTGGCCGAAACAGCCAGCGCACACATAATCGGGATTAATAGCTTTGATATTTTCATATTATTACATTGCCTTTCTTTTTTATTGTGCAGGCGGCGAAATCGCCGCCTGCATAAAACCGATAGTTAATTTTCAAACGCTTTGCAAAGAGGCTTAAAATCAGCTCCCCAGATAAACGTCTTATAGCTGTCGCCCTTAAGGCTGCCATTTAAAACATACTCTCTTATGCCCATCTTAACCGTTATATCTTTTTGGAGTATTCCGATAAGCTTGCCGCTTGCGTCATAAGCTGCAACATATGCTTTTGCACCGTTTATTTCCTCGCCTGTGTTATTAGCTGTGATAACAGCTGTTGTTTTATATGTGTTATTCTCCGTTTTCTTTGCAGATACCATAACATCACTTATGCTCTCAAGCTTTCCGCCCGACACAACCTTAAAGCTTATTTCCTTTTCCGATAACGTGTTTTTATAAACGTCCTCAACATTTTTAAGCTTTATTGTATAGCTTCCCTCAGCAAGAGCCTCCTTGAAGTTGATTACGCACTTGTTTGAGCCGAGAGATGTTATAGAATCGATACCGGCCGGTGCGCCCTCTATATTTTCATCCGTTATATTTCCGACAGGACTGTTAAACTCAACAGTCAATCCCTCGCCTGACTTAATTTCCTCCGCTGCTGACAAAACAGAAAGATTTCCCTTTACTCCGTGAGTTGTATAAACCTCTATATCGTCAATGTAAAATGCCGAATCAACAGCGCCCTCAATTGCGTTTAAAACGGCAATTCTCGGAGTTGAGCTCTTTATTGCGGAAAGATTTTTCTCAAGAGTGCCTACCACTTTTCCGTCCGCAATCGCATAATGAATTTGGTTTTCGCCCGTCCAGTCGATTACATATTTAAAGTCAACCCATTTACCCTTTTCAAAAGCATGAGTCGGGTCACCGCCTGCCATTGAAACGCTTCCGTCGGCAAGGTTAATCGGATTTACAAAATCCTCAATCGCCGTTTCGCCGAATGCGTCCTCTGTTTCGCTGCCGCTCTTAAACCTAAATGAGTAAACGTATACATTTCCCTTTACATCATTTGTGTAGTCGCCAACCTCACAGTCGGGCTGCAAAATTGTTGTGCAGTCGCCGTCAAACGCTTCGCCCGGCACCGAAATTTTAAGAACAGTATTATCTCCGTCCTTAACGAGAGCATACTCTGCTCCGTGCTCCGAATTCATTGTCCATGCGTCATCTATTCTGTAGCCTGTTTTTGTATTTGTAATAGTTGTAACCGTGTTATTGCCGTTTTCGTAATTTCTTATAACTCCGAGTCCGTCATAGCTTTCAAAATCGTCATAGCCCAAGAATTTTGAAACGGTAAGATAATTTTTCTTCATTTCAAGCTTACCGACCGTAAAGCTTGCCGAAAGTTCGTCGCACTCGCAGCCGAACGCGTCAACAACGCCGCTTACCTTTACGTTATATGTCTTATTTGCTTCAAGACCGTCAAATGATATACAATAGCTTCCGTCAACAACTTCTACCTTTGAAACAGACGCGCCGTTATCGATAGTTATATTTTCAGCCTTAAGCTCTGTCGGGTGGTTAAACGACACCAAAACGTTTGACCCCTGATGACTGATTTCACCCTTAAGGCTTGCCTCGTCCGTGTTAATTCCGTACATTTCTATATCGTCAAGGTAAAATTTCTGATCAAAATCCTTTCCGCCCGAATAGCCGAGAGTCCACTGCTCTTTAAAGAACGAGCCGGCATCCTTTCCGCGATTTGTTATTTTCAAATCAGTTGTCTTGCCGTCGATAAACGCCGATATTTCCTCTTTTGCGGTATTGAGAATAAACGTGTATTCATTCCATACATTCTGCCCCAAATTGTATTTTGAGCCTGTTGAAACAACCGACGGATATATATCTTTTTCGTCACGCCTTAACGCATAATCGAAAAGACCGATAAACGGGAAAGCTTCACCGTTTGCGTTTCCGTTTTTCATCTTGTAGCTGATTACGAGGTAATCCGGCTTATCGGAGCTTTGCGCTTTAGTATTTAAAGCGTTTATAACATACGCTGTCTTTCCGGCAGGAACGTAAATCTCCAAAACTTTGTTTTCGCCGTCTTTTACAACTTTATAGGTTGTATCGGGATTATCCGAAACTCTCCATATACCGTCATCCGATACTTTATCCGAATTTATTATGCTTTCGCCGACTTCATACTTTTCAAAATCCACAATCTGAGTAAATTTCTTGTCATCCGACGAAACGCTTGCATAAACATCCTTCAGCGTGCTTCCGTAAATATCCTTTACGCCGCTGATTATTATAACGCCGCCCGAAGCTGACGGATCGGCTACGGTTATTTTATATCTTCCGTTTTCAAATTTCACATCAGCTGCCGTGTTAAGATTTGTTTTATCAAACTTTACCGGCTGTGAAAACTTTGCATATAAAACAGAAGAATTAGCCTCGTCCTTTTCAACGGTGCAGGTAACCTCATGCTGCTCTTTCTTTACGCCGTAAAGCTCTATGTTATCCATATAAAATGTGCCGTCTTTGATTTTCGGACCGAGCGTATAAAACTGAAGTCCCAAAAAGCTGCTAAGACTGCTATATGCACTGTCTGATGTTTCAATGCTGCCTATTATCTCACCGTTTATTGCAACATAAAGCTTTCCTGCCGCTTTATCCGCAACAAACATATAATCGTTCCAGTCATACTTTGACGGCATATATCTTGTGTCGTAATTTCCTGTTATGAAAACATTTCCGTCCTCGTTAAATGTAAGCGTTCTGAAAAGATTAAGATTTTTAACGGCATTTGCTATGCTATCGCCGTTTTTCATTCTGCATTTCAAAACGAAATAATCCATCTCGTCGTTAAGCGCGCTGTTTGTGTTCTGCACCTTGAAATTAGCATAAACGCCGTTTGACGCTTCATGATCGGTTATTTTAAGATACCGGTTAGTGTCGTCGCCGTCAATCGTAACGGATACGCTGTCCTTTGTTCCGCCGCCCTCAACGCTGCAATAAAGCTGTCCGTCCTTTGAAACCTGTCCGCCCGAAAGAGGATTTGACATAACGGTTTCGCCGACTGTATACCCGTTTTCAAAATCTATGCTCTGATAGCCGAACACAACCTCGTTCGGAGCTATTGTGCTTACGGCAAACGCATTAGATGCCAAAGACGCAAGCATTGAAAGCGCAAGAACTGTTCCCATTAATTTTTTCACCAATAACATCTCCTTTTTAAAATTAGATTATGTCTTGCCAAGCTGATGAATTAATTCCTCCTCTCGCTTTTTGCGGATAATTTTATCCGCTTTTATTTACAATCGCTCGTTTTCACAAGCGTAAATGTCTTTGCTCCGTCACCGGATTTAACCAAAACACCTTCTCTGCCCGTTGCCGCGTCGGGAAGTTCCCAGCGGCAGTAATGATCGCCCGGATTTCTTGTTTTATCCGTTCCGACAGGAATAGTATTATATCCGCCGTTTAATGTTGACATTCTCATGCTGCGCTCCTCATTCGGCCACGTAAACAGCACTCCGTCATACTCGTCCTTAAACACCTCAAAATAGTTTGACTGTGCAAAGTAGAAAACAAAAATTTCATCGGTAACGGGATTATATGCCCATTTTTGCCGAGCTACATTATAGTAAGGTGCGGTGCGCTTTAAAATATAGCTTTTGCTCCACTCTCCGCTGCTTTCTTTTGTAACAACCGATGTGTCAAATCTGTATCCTCTTGAAGCATCTCTCGTCATGATATGCACGTCCGAATTATTATCTGTCATTACCGCACCGTAGGAGTTAAATGTTCCGATCTGCTCAATATCCGTCCATGAGGTTATATCGAGCGGATTTTTTGACATTCTGTAGCACACGGGGTCGTGATGACCGTTCATGATAATATGGATATACCCTTCCTTGTCAAGAGAAATTCCCGGCCAGTTATGGTCGTCGTCCTCAACTCCTCCGAAGCCCACGAAAACGGACTCCGAAAGCGTTCCGTCGGTAAGATTTACCCGTCTTATAAAGGCAGGTACACCGTTTTTATAGTAAAGAGTCTGACCGCCTCTTACATATGACATATTTATCGCTTTATCGTCCGTCGGAATTTTATCCCGCAAATCAGTGTTTTTTTTCTGATAGTCAAGATAGCTTTCTATTCCGTTCGCCTTATCCGAAAAACCGTCAACACCGTATATAACATACGCTTCATTTCCCCTTGAAACGACAAAGCTTCCGTCACCGGTATGCGCCGCAGTCGTTATTGCCCTGTCGGCATATTTTATCTTTTTATAAGAAAGTCCGCCGCTTTGGTTTTTCGTTAATACAACCATATATCCGCCGCGATCGCTGCCCCACGAGGGAGTATTTAAAAGAATTATCGGCGGGCGGCTCATAACTTCAAGATTTCCGCCGTCAATATGCTCAAATCTCGCAGTCGACTGACCGCCGCTGACAGAGTTTGAAATATTGATTTTTTCAATCTGCCATGTTTTCATTCCGTCTGTTGACCATAAAAGATAGCTGCACGCGTCAACGTTTACAAGAACATATGCCCAGCCGTCCGTGTCAAACCTTATAACAGAGTCATTGTAGCCCACGTCATAAAGCTTTTCAGCGCCGTAAGGCACTGCCTTTTTGATTATCGGGAGCAAGTCTACAACCTGCCACTTTCCGTCTTCAAGATACTGTATATGCGCTCCGTCAGTCCTTATATACGCCTTTCCGCTCACGTCAAAGCTTACCTGTCCCGGCTCATATTTCGGATAATAGCCCAAAAGCGCACGTTCCGCCTTGTAATACGCCTGATATTCAAATGGTGCAGGAGAGTCCGTTTTAACCTCCGGATAGCTGTGATTTAATTTATCCTCATTAAACGGAAGCGCTCTGTTTGCTTTTTCATCTTCGGTGCGCGCCGACGGGTGCGGCGTTATCGGATATTCCGGAGAATACGTAACGCTCATATCGTCAAGATAAAGTACCGTATACGGATTTGGCTCATTGCCGAAAATCTTTGTTGTAAAATGCACCGCACTTACATTGTTAAAGCCTGTCGGATTTTCAAATCTCTTAAAATCCTCAAGCGGTATGCTGAAGCGCTTTTCGCCCTGCCAGTCGATTTTAATCGGGTATGTATAGCCGTCAAGCCACGTGGTTTCGGGGTTGTCGGAATAAATCAGAATGTTTACTTCCTCTCCCGTTGCCTCCTGAGAATACATCCATATATTAAACATATTCGCACCCGTCCAGTCGCTCTCAACCGCTTCGGTTGCAAGCGTGCTGTAGTACGGATGATTATCCCACCTGAGCGAGAAACTGCCCTGAGTTTTGGGATTTTCCGAAAGCTCCATAGCGTAAAGCCTTTCAAAAAACGCCTGCGAATTATCGGCTCCGATTACCGTTTTATCTATCGTCCAGCCGTTATCCTTTGATAAATTTGTTTCCTCATGCCAGTCAATTCTGCGCTCAAAGCCCCACGCACGTGCAGTATCGTCTGACAATTTAAGGTCACTGCCGCTTTTTACGCTGCTGCCGGACTGCGCCGTAAAGCTAACCGAAAAGCTGCCGTCAGTGCCGTAAATGTCAGATACATTTTCGGCATTTATCGTGTATTTTTTCCCAGCTTCAAGGCTTTCGGCAAAATATACGGTTAAATCTTTATCGTCCTTAACATAGTCTATAGGCTTAATTTTACTGCCGCTGTCGGAGCTTACTTTGATTTTTGAAAGCTCACTGTACGGAAGCGGATTTTCAAGCCTTATCTGCGCTGTAGCGCTGTTGCTTTTTATAAGGTGCGCGCTTTGAGCCGATACGGTTTTAATGCCGCCGCTTGCCTCAAAGCCATCTACCGTGCCGCGCCAGCTTCCCGAAACGGACGTAATATTTTTGCTTCTCGCACAAATTCCGCTCGCTTCAATTTCGCCGTTTATCGCAACCGATACCCTTGCTGTATTCGGATCGACTATATAAGAAAATTTAAAGCTTTCGCCGTTTGGCGGCAGAGCATACGCTGTTTGCCCGGTCTGCTCCTCTCTCAGCGGATTTACAATTCCGATCGCACCCGTTGAAAAATCAAGCACCGCAGAATTAAACGTTACCTTTTCCGCCTTTCCGTAAATGTCGGAGCCGTTTTTTACCTGTGCTTCATAAACAATTATGTTTTGCTGTGCAGCTGCGGTAAGTCCCGAAAACGACGCTGCCGTCATTGCTATTGCCGCAAAAGCGCAAATCGCTTTTTTCATCAGCCGAAATCTCCCCTTTCGATTTTATTTCAGACATTCACTTACTAAATCAATTATTTTTGCCGCCTGTGCTCTTGTGCATATGCCCTTCGGCTCAAAATTATTATCTCCCGTTCCCGAAAGTATTCCGAGCTCCTTTAGCATATAAACGCCGCCCTTTGCATAGTCCGAAATATCGGCGTCATCGGAAAAGCTCTCTTTTATCTCGCCGCGTGCCGTTCCCGACTTTTCAAGAAGCCTTGCGCATATGGCGGCGCAGTCCTGCCTTGTAACAGGCATTCCGATACCGAATTCTTTTTCCGAAATTCCGAGTATTATGCCGTTTTCACACGCTGCCGCTATGCTCCCGATATACCACGCACCCGGCGCCGCATCCGAAAAGCTAACCTCAGCCGCTTCGGCCTTAAGTCCTGCCGCTCTTACAAGCATAGCGGTAAATTCCTCGCGCGAAACCGCGTCATCGGGGGCGAATATTCCGTCGCCCTTTCCTTTAACAATTCCCTTTTCGTAAAGCTTTAATATGCTGCTTTTTGCCCACTGAACACCGGAAATATCCGAAAATGGCTCATTTTGCGCAGGCTCTTCATCATTTGACGGCTTATTATCCTCAGACGGAGTATTTGCCGGAGGGCTCACCGCTCCGCCTCTGCCGCCGCTGACGCTTCCGCCGCCACCGCTTCCCGATTTAGACTTTTCGGGCTTCTTTGCATCCGAAAGCGCCTTGTCATACGCGCTTTCAAAGTCGGAAAGTGACGAATAATCCTTTGAAGAAAGCGCTATTGCAAATTTCTCCTTCTGCGATTTTGTAAGCGAGGAAATATCGCTTTCGTAATTTTTTGCAATATACTGCGAATACTTTTCCAGAACGCTCAGGCAGTCACCTCTGCCGCCCTCATTTATAAGCGAAATAGCAGCTGCTGTAAAGTAAGCGTTCTTTACCAAATTTGCGTCCGTTATCGTAAAGCTTTTAAAAATTTTATAAGCGTCGGATTTATCAGAAAGTCCGCCGTAAATTTTGCTGTCAAGGTCAAATCTTTTAGCGTATACCTCAACAAGAGATGAAAACTCACTCTCGCCGCAGGTTTTAAAAAGCCCGATTATTTCGTTTGTTCCCTCAAGCTTTATGTTTTCATTATCAGAAGCATTTACCGAAAAGATATACTCCCTCGTTTCGTCCTCAACCGGAAGAGAAAAGGTAAAGCCGTATTTTCCGCTGCCATCCGATAATGTGCTGTCAAGCCATATAAGCTCGCCATCTGCCGACGTAACATTGAGCCTTACGTCCTCTCCGATAGCTGCCTCGCCGCTTATTGTTATATCGGTATCAACGCGGCTTACTTCCATTGCATAACACGCTCGGCCGAATAAAAATGCAAGCGCCGATGCCGCAATTAATATTTTCTTCATTAAAATTTCTCCATTCCGCCGCCGAAAGCGGCACATATTAACCCTTAACCGCGCCGACCATAACTCCGGAAATGAAATATTTCTGAAGCATAGGATAAATCATAAGTATCGGCGTCATAACTATAACAATGGTTGCATATTTTATTGTTTCACTCAAATTCAGTCCTCTGTCACCGCCCGACATGGCAGACGTTTCATTAAGAATAAGTATTTCGCGCAGTATTACCTGAAGCGGCTGCTTATCCTTTGAGCGAATATACATTGTTGCGTTAAACCATGAATTCCAGTGCGCAACGCCGTAATACAAAACCATAACCGCAATAATTGAGCCCGAAAGCGGCAAAACTATATGAAAAATCTTTGTAAAGTCGCCTGCACCATCAAGATCTGCAGACTCCAAAAGGCTGTCCGGAATTGTCAGAAAATACGTCCGCATTATTATAAGATTAAACGTATCTATTGATACCGGAAGAATTACCGACCATATCGAATCATACAGCCCCAAGCGCTTAATATTCAGATAGGTCGGGATAAGACCGCCCTGAAAATACATTGTTAAAATTATAAACATCATTATAAAAGGCTTTAACATAACGTCCTTAGACGACAGCACATATGCCGCCGCAATTGTCATTGCAAGATTTATGCTTGTTCCGACAACGAGAATAAAGAGCGTGTTTTTGTAGCCGTTTAAAATAACATTGTTTGAAAATATCGCCTTGTATGCGTCAAGCGAAAATCCGGCGGGCTTAAGCAAAAATCCGTTGCTGTTTATAAGAAGCGCCGCGTCGGAAAATGACGCAAACAAAACATAAAGTATTGGGTACAGACACGTTACAATAACGCCTGCCATAATAAGAAAATTAATTACGCAGAATACTTTTCTGCTCAATGATGTTTTCACCTTTTTATCCTCCTACCAAAGACTCGTTTGCGTTGCCCTTTTGCTGATCTGATTTGCGGCAACAAGGAAAGCAAAGTTTACAATAGAGTTAAAAAGACCGACTGCCGCAGAAAAGCTCCAGTCAAAGTCCTGCAAGCCCTTTCTGTAGATATAGGTTGTGATAACGTCTGCCGTTTCATAGGTTGCCGAGTTATATAGAAGAAGTATTTTTTCATAGCCCACACTCAGAACCTGACCTATGCGCAGGATAAGCATAATCATAATTGTCGGCAAAATTCCGGGCAGAGTAACATGAATTGTCTGACGCAGTCTGCCGGCACCGTCAAGAGATGCCGCCTCGTATAGCTCCTCGTTAATTCCGGCAAGAGCGGCAATATAGAGTATACTGTTCCAGCCCATCTCCTGCCATATGTTAGAGATAACATAAACATATTTAAAAGCTTTAGGCTCCTGAAGTATCGAAAACGGCTCAAATCCAAGCTTTGCAATAATCCAGTTTACTATGCCGTCATAAGCGCAGAAATTTTTAACCATGCTGCACACTATAACAA
Organism: uncultured Clostridia bacterium; assembly: GCA_934489015.1. Classification (GTDB taxonomy): domain Bacteria; phylum Bacillota; class Clostridia; order UBA1381; family UBA1381; genus RGIG9115. Next base: position 45,263 of record CAKSSN010000011.1, on the reverse strand, counting down.
GCGAAATAAAGTGCGGCATATAAGACACCGTTTGAATTGTGCGCTTAAAAAGACGATTTTTAACCTCGTTTAGCAAAATGGCAAATATAATCGGGAGAGGGAAGCTGAACAAAATGTCCAGCCCGCTCAGCACGAACGTGTTTCTTAAAACTCTCCCGAATGATTTGCTTTGGAAAAAATCTATAAAATGCCTAAATCCGACCCATTCGCTCCCGGTTATGCCGAGTCTGGGAGAAAAATCCTGAAAAGCTATAATCGCGCCGTAAAGCGGAACGTAGTAAAATATTATGTAAAACAGCACCGGCAGCGCAACTATCAGATACTTAACCTTATTTTTTCTGAAATCTCTCTTTATCCGTTTTGCAAATGACCTTTCGGCTGTCGCTTTGATTTGAGCAGTCTGCACCTTTAATTCCTCCAAATTCTATCTTTCCTGATAACGCTTATACGCATTGTTGTAAATTTCCATAACCCTGTCAAGACCAAGCTCTTTAAGATGACTTAAATACTGATCGTAGTTATCAAGGCTTTCCGTTCCTATCATAAATTTAATCTGCATTTCATTTACATAGGTTTCAATTTCGGTTGTGTATTTTGAAATATCGTTTGCTTCCTCAGTCGTCGGAAGAAGAAGCGGCAGTCTGTGAGCCTCCGCATTCGTGTCAGCCCATGTTTTAATAGCCTCTTTCTGCTCATCATAAACCATTCTCTGACCGTAATATCTCGGATCAACAACGCTGAACTGCGCATTTGTATATTTATCCATTTCATTTTGAATATCGCCCGAATTAATTACCATATCGGTAAGTTTGGGGTATCCGTCAACCATGTTGTATGTAACGCCCTCAATGCCGAAGTTTGCAAAGAGTCTGCCCTCGTCCGTGTAGAAATAGTCGAGGAATTTTGCCGCAAGCTCAACATTTTTGCAGTCCGCCGTGATTGCCGATGACATACATCCCGAATATTTCAGATCGCATATACCGAACTCCGCCTTTTCTCCTTTATTAAGCGACGGATAAGGTACGCCGACATATTTTGCCTTAGGATTAACCTTCTCTATAAGCGGAATATATGTTCCCATAAGACCGCCGCTGCCCAAGAACGCACCGTTTTTGCCGCTTACGGCCTTTGACTGGCTTGTTGCGGTATCAATCGTTGCAATATCCTTATCTATAAGTCCCTCACTGTACCACTGATGCATCATTTCAAGATAGTTTTTCCACTTCTCTGTTGCCGGACCGTATTCTATTTCCTTATTGTCGTTTAAGTAATACGCCTGCTGCGTTCCGAAAGCGCCGCTTAAGAAGCCCGTTGACTCCATCATCCAGTCGGAATAAATAAGCGGCGAGGTTGAGCCCTCCTTATCCTTAAAGGCTGTGAGCATCGTGTGCCAGTCATCAATTGTTTCGGGAATGTCAAGTCCCAAATCGTCAAGCCAATCCTGCCTTACAACAGGTCCTGCCCATGCAGCCGGCTTATCAAGATTAATGAACGGGAAAACATAGTATTTGCCCTCGTCCGTTTTAACGGATTTGTCAACTTCAGGGTTTTCACTGAGAATTTTTTTCAAATTCGGCGCATATGCGTCAAATACATCGTTAAGCTCGATTATATATCCGTCCTTTATGTATTTTGCAGGTCCGCCGGCAACCTTTTTGTCGCCCCAGTCGTACATAACAATGTCCGGAAGCTCTCCCGACGCAATCATAAGATTAAACGATTCCTCAAACTGACCGCCCGTCGGTCCCTGAATATCGAGCTCAACGCCAGTGCGCTTTTGAGCCTCCTGGAAAAACGGCATATCCTGATATGACTTATACTCATTATGAACAGAGTTTATAATCCACATCGAAAGCTTGTCACCGTTTGTCTGAAGCGGATATTCGGTGCCGTACTTTGCACTTTTTAAATCCGTACCATTTTTCTTTTCTCCGCCGCTGCAGCCGGCGAGCCCTACAGCCGCAAGCAAGGCAGCCGCCGCTATCGCTCCTGCTCTTTTCAAATTCTTTTTCATCAAAATACCTTCTTTCTTTTTATCTTTTTTCTGATTTTTATATTTCAAGTATAATATACCGCGCCCGTATTTTCAAGCTTCTATTTAATAAAACACGCACATTATCCGCAAAACGTCTGCAACAATTTATAAAAAACCGCACATTTTCCGAAAACGCACCTTATTTATCGGGCGAATAGACATATATTCCGCGTGAAAATCCCATACTTCCGCCGCTTTTTAAATAATCAAGCAGCTTTTTTTCAAGACTTGTATGCGGAGTTATTTTTGAAAGGTCATAGCCCTCCGGCTTGTAAAACACGCGCCAGAAATTTCCGTTTGACTCTTCAACATCGGTTATATCCCATATGTCATAGAATTTGCGCAGATTTGACTTAGGCGCATACATTTCATACTGCGGCGGATAAAGAAGCCACGAATGGCAGCTGAAAACCATTTTTTCGCCGCACCCGCCGTAAAATTTGTATGCCGCGTCAAACGATTTGTGAACATCCTCTATTTTAAGCGGAGAGCCTGACGGGATATGTGTTGCTATAATCGTATCGCCTTTTTTTACAATATCCTTGTAGTCAACCGGTGACGCAATTTTCTGAAACTGAAGCCTGCCAAGAGCAAAGACCCTGCACTTGCAGAAAAATCTGTACCAGTCAAGAACGAACGTCCCCCACACTCCGTAGAGTCTGTAGCACTCCTCTGCCTTGTACGCCAAATCCTTAATCGTGTCATAAAACAATTTATCGGAATATCCCTTTATGTAAAACATATACCTCATTGATTTTGCGCACATGAGCATAAACACCATGTTAATTGTATAAATGCTTATGTCAAGCTTTTCTGCCGCTTTCGAAAGAATTTTTTCATAGCCGAGAGTATCGGACAATATATACTCATCCATAGCGCCGCAAACACCCTCAAACAATTCTTTTTCATTTCTGAGCCTGTCAAACGCAAATAAAAATACCTTTTCCGCTTCTTCTGTAAAGCCTATTTTTTTGCAAATATCCCGTATCATTTTATTTTTCCTCCGCAAAGTATACTTTCAGCCTGCCGCTTTTTACAAACGAAAGAGCAAGCCTGCCGCCGTTTGCCGAAAAGTCAAGCGCCGCTCCGTTTTGCTCCGCACCTATAGGCGTATGGCTGAATAAAAGCTCCGCATTCTTTACGTCATAGACAAGCTCTATTTCCGCAAAGCCGCTTTCCTCCGACACCGAAAGCACCTTAACATTTGCATCGAGCAGCTGAACACCTTTTATATTGCTCACTGCAAAAAGCTTGCTTTCATGAGGTGCGCAAACTGCCGAAAATCCGCCGCACGCCTCGAAGCTTTCGCCGCTCCACACATCCGTTACAATATATTTTTCGCCCGAAAGCTCCATATCAAAAAACAATACTTTAAATTCCTTTTCCTCTTCATCGGTATTAAAAAATCCGACTGTTCTCTGCGGCATAAACCCGGAATTTTCCGAGAGCGAAAAATGCGGCGTTTTAAAATACATTATCTGCGGTATTCTTCTGCCGACGCCTCTGTAATCAAAGCCTATAAAATACACATTCTGACCGTTATTGGGGCAGCAGACCGCCTTTTTTAAAATTTTAAGCCTTTTTTCGTCCTTTGATTCGCTGAGCTTTCCGGCAATCTCAACCATTGAATGAGTCACAAGGCAATAGTTTATGCAAAAGAGCGCTTCTCTTTCGGACAGTCCCGGAAGAAGTCCCACAGAATCGCTGTTAGGCACAAACAAATCTCCGGTATGCGTTGCAAAGCACGCCGCTCCCCACTGCATACTCGTTTTAACCTGCTCCCAGTTTCCGTTTCCTATATCTATGCCATAGCGATAATTGTTAAAATATTCGCTCAAGAACGGATTTCCCATCACAATATCGCACCCCGTCTGCAAATAGCCGTCACCCGGCAAACAGCTGCGTATTGTACCAAGCCACCACGATCTGTATTCATATCCCGATTTATCCTTATATTTATACAAATCGTGACTATCCTCAAAGGCATAGCTCCAGAAATCATGCTTAACGCCGTCAAAGCCGTATTCAACGCAAAGTTTTTCAATTGCGACTTTCATATATTCGCGCACCTCCGGCTGACTTACGTCAAGCGGCTCGGTGTTTTCCGTGCGGTATGTATAATCAATAAACCACTGCGGCTTTTCTTTAAAAATTTTCGTTTCACAAGGGCATGATCCGCCTATCCAAAGCGACGGTCTGAGGCCGAGCGCACGTATTTTATCGGTATAGCTTCTAAGACCTCTCGGAAACTTGTTTTTGTCAATTCCGTCATCGCCCTCATATGCAACGCCGAGTCCGTGAGCTATTTTTTTGCAGTGGGAATATCCGTCATCGAGCTGGATCCATTTAACCGTAGGGAAATTTTCTTTTAAAAATTCTGCCTCTCTTAAAATCAGCTCCTCAGACACATTTCTGAATATTCCGTCATTCCACGACCCCCACGAAAGCCAATTTCTGTTTGAGCGCGAATTTCCGTAGGTATTGGGAATAAAATCTCTCAAAACCGTCGTATAGCCCTCAAATATTTTTTCTATGTCGTCTGCGCTCTCCGTTTTTCCGATATACCATTCATCCGCAAGGCTTCTTCCGCCGCTTACCTCAAGCGCGTCAACATCCTTAAAAGACGAAAATATGTCAAGTACTATAGCTCCGCTTTCATGCTTTAAAAGATAATTGTGATAAAACAGCTTCTGACTGAGCGTGCCGTGTACCAAGCCGCGACGCGTGTTATAGTTGCTCACAAGCAGCGCCGGGAACGGCTGATAGGGACACGCGCCTATTCGCTCCGTTATAACTCCGGGATCTGCCCATTTGTTCCCCGCAACAACATCAAACTCCGCATTTTCCGGTATATCCGAGCATCTGTCATAGTCAATAGGGAAAGTCATTGTTTCATAAATACGCGGATTTTCGGCATGATAAAAATAATCGTCCTTTTTCTCCTCCGCAAAATCTATTCCGCTTATTCTGAAGCCAAGCTCCCTTATTTTAAGTGTTTTTCCCGATATGTTTTTTACAACTCTTTTGCATATCGCTTCCTTTTCACAATAATTTATATACAAATTATCGCTTAAAAGCTCATTTTCGGCAAATATATGAAGCGTGCCGAATTTTTCGTTTATCTCAAAGTGATAATCAAGCCCTGCCGCTTTTCCGCCCGAAAGCAAAACGCAAGGCAAAACCCTTATATTTTTCCCATCTATAAACGGGAACGCCATTTCCGCACCGTACATTTTGCACCTCCGTTATTCTCCGCGAATTACAGCCATATACCAGCAATGGTTATCCCTCGCCTGAATAAAGCATTTATCACCCGGAATAATATCGCTTGCCGAGCCTTTTGTAACGACTGCGCCGTTTTTACCCAGCGTGATAACATAAACGCTGTTTTCGTTCATTATCGCACGCTGCACGATTGCACGCTGAATACTGCCGTCGTCCTCACGCTTTACAAACATTGTTTTATATCTTACCCAGCCTTCAAGGCTTTCCGTAATTTCACCGTAGGCTGTATAGCCGATTGACATAAAGTTCGGGTTTGCCGCCGTTCCGGGATTTTCGTTAATTTCGTAGTATTCACCCGGATCAACCAAAGTCACGCTTCCGTCCGCTGCCCATGCTCCGCTTTCGTTTACGTGGATTTTTGTACCAATCAGCTTTGACGACCAAAGCATTCTGTAATACGAAACGTCGCCGTCGGTATCATAGCCGAGCTGCATAATATCGCCCGTGCTTATATCCGTATAATTGTGGCCGATAAAGCCCCACATTGTGCGGTCGTTATTCGGTATGGGATTTGACATTCTCTCGCCGTTTGGCAGATAGAAGTTTGATACATTATGCGCGCCCTCATCCGAGATATAATATTCCTGATATTTATCCCTATGATAGCCGCAAAGCTTCGTGCGCGACGCGCCCTCGCCGTCAAGCGTAACCTTTATATCCGAAACAACATACCAGTCGTCCTGAAGGTCAACGTTTTCCTGCCCCGGAGGCGTTTCAAGATCGTAATCCGAAATTACAACGCAGCCCGGACGGTTAAAGCGGTCAAGGTCATAGTACTTTATATTCTTTATGGTTGTGTCCATATCATAAACGCGCTTATACCCCTCCGCTTTGTAAAGATCCGTATTTGTTTTATCCTGAGGAATACTGAAAAATACAACGCCGCTTTGGATATGGCATCCCGCTCCCGTATTGTTGTAAAAACGAACGCCGTCGCCGCCCTCAATATTTACGTCAAGCGTAAAATTATCATCGTCATAGCCGCGATAGTCGGAAACATTTGTCATGTCAAGCGCAAAATCTATCGAGTTTATCTCTCCGCTTGAATTTGAATCCGTCACAACAACCTGATAAAGCCCTGCATTGTTTACGTATTTAACCGCTTCCTCAGCCTTTTTCCAAACGCCGTCGCATTTAATAAGCTTTGCTCCGCGCGCCACCTCGCTCGTGTTATCCTTTTTAAACAGCTTGAATTTTGCCGTGCTGTCAAGGTCGTCGTCCATAAACGCCTTTAAAATAACCGAATAATTTCTGCGGCTTGTCGTGCCGTAATCGGCGCAGACTATTTTCCCGAAAATATTTGTATGGAATATTCCCTTTTCCCCTGCCTTAAGCTCGCCCGACTGCGCTATGTAGTTTTCAGACACCTTTACGGGAGAATTATCAATGGTTATTGTTTTATCATCATCGCTTAAAGACACGCTCTTTATCGTACCCGAAACCGGCTGCGCCGAAACGTCTATCATTATGAATTTCCCGTTTTCGCATATGTTCAGAACATCCCACTCCGAAAGCTCTGAGGCGCTTATTTTTACGCCGCCCTTTCTTATATAAACATCATCGTAATCATCAAGCGAAACCGATTTTTGAGAATATTTTAAAACAATGCTCTCCGACGCGCTGTTATAATTATTAACAACACCTATGCTGTAATCATAAGAAATTATAACGTCCGCAGTCTTATCGGAGTTACTGTCGATAAGCTTTACACAGCCCTCTTTCGGCATAAGCATATCCTTTGTGTATGAAAACTCCGCCTTGCCGTTGTAAACAACCTTAACATCGGACGCAATTGACATGGTTTTTGTCTTGCCCTTTTCCTCATAGGCAAACTGCTTTACGGTTGTTGACGGCAAAATATCCTCGCTTAAAACATTGTATACCTTATTCATTCCGGCGCTCTCCGCATAAAGCACCTCGCCTATCTGATCGTCATCGGGGAGTCTGTAATAAAATATTACCTCCTCACCGAGATATTCACCGATATTTGATTTTCCCGGCAAAAAGCTCTCTCCGTCAATTTTTATTTCATCGCCGGGCGTGCCCGCGCCGTCAAGGTCGATTATTCCGTCAGAAGTTACAACGCCCTTTTCCTTATATATGTCAAGATACTCATTCATGTATCTGTTATCGCTCTTTTCAAAGCTTTTTCCGTCGGCGGAGGTTTTAATGTAATAAGACTCCATTGCGTTTCTTATCATCGTCGCGCCTTCTGCGCCCGAAACCGCTGCACCTATGCGATATGTAAGACCGTCAAAAAGCCCAAGAGTCTGTGCGCACGAAACATATCCCGACGGGAAGCCGCCCGGCTGCGCCGAATAGTCATAGCCGAGAAAGCAAATCAGAATTTTTGCCGCCTGCTCATATGTGATTTTGTCATCGGGGCAGAATTTATCCGCCGCCGACAATGCTCCGAGCGAATATGCGGCAGCAATTTCGCTTATATACGGATTATCGGCAGAAACGTCCGTGTACGGAAAGTCGGCAGATGCCGTGTGGCTTTTCAAAGCTCTTACGGCAAGACCCGTAAATTCGGCTCTTGTAAGAAGCTTATCCCCGCCGAGCGAGCCGTCGGTTACACCCATACCGTCAAGAATAATTTCCGCCTGACACATATCCTCTTTTTCCTGTGCAGCGTATACCGCCGCACTCTCAAGCATACATAACGCAAGAATGATACTGATTACTTTTTTCATTTACTGTATCTCCTAACAATTTTTTTGCCGGCAAACAAATGCCCTGATTTTATTTTATAAATACATGATAATATTTTTCAGCAAAAAAAGCAAGAGCCAGTTTGCAAAATATCTTACACTTTGCAAAACAAGCCCTTGTCTTTTTCTAAAAAAACATACAATTTCCAAAAAAGCTACTGATTATCGCCTCTTTTAAACTGCTTAGGCGTTATTCCTCTGAGCTTTTTATACGCTCTTGCAAATGAGCTGCCGTTTGTATATCCGACTGCTTCGGCAGTTTTTTCAATGCTTACTCCCTTTGCAAGAAGCTCTTCGGCGTACTTCATTTTAGCCTCATAAATATATCCGAGAAGTCCCTCACCCGTCTGCTCGCGAAACAGCTTCGAAAGATAAGACGGCGAAAGACCGAATTTATCTCCGAGCATATTAACCGACAAATCGGGATTTGAATAATTTTCGTTTATATACGCAGTTATACTGTCGCCTATATTCTGCTGCCCTGTTTTGCTGTGTGCCGTACAGTATTCCTCCACGCTCTCAAGAAGACGCGCCTTTATCTCCTCCGCCGTTTTATCAAGCTCTGTTACGTTAATTATAAGCGATTGCGGGATAATTTTTATCAGCGTCCGCTCAAGCTCAAATATAAACGCCTGAACCGCTCTTGCCGAATATTGCCTGCTGAAAACATTTGTGTCAAACAAATAATCTATAACCTTTTCGGCACGCTTATAATCTCCGCCGCTGACCGCTGCGGTTATTTCGCGCTCATTTTCCGATGTATACACATAATCCATTCGCTTATCCTCAATATCCGAATAGAACACAACCGCGCCGCTGCCGGCAACAATTCTGTATTTCATAGCCTGAAGCGCTTCATAATAGCAACTTTCTATATCGTATACTGACTCCGAAACGGAGCTTATGCCGATATAAAGCGTCATATCATAATTATATTTGAAAAATTCCGAAAAATCCTTTATAACCTCACTTACCGGAGAGATAACCGACTCCATGCCCTCAGGGAAATTTATTATAGCCGCAAGCGCGCCGCCCTCCGCAGTTGTTGTATAGCACTTTATTCCCTTGCCGTCCATCAGCTCGCAGATAACGTTTGAAAGAGCAAACTGCGCCGTATCGAGCCGCATACTCATCATTTCACTAAGCTCGGAGAGGTTTTCTATTTTAACAAGCAAAACCGCAAAGCTGTCGCTTATCGGCTCAAAATCATACTTTTTCATAGTCTTTGGGTTAAACAGAGCCTCCGCGCTGTCCCTGCCCTCAAGCACACTTTTATAATAGCTTTCGCAGCGCTGCCTTTGACCCTTGCTGCTGTCCAAAAGCAGCTGATTATATTCTTTCTGCATATCCTGGATATTTTTCTTTATAACGCCGAACTCGTTTGCTCCCTTGCCGTCGGGCTTAATGTTGAGCGTTTTTATAATCTCTTCGAGCGGACGATAGTTTTTGCGCGAGAAAATATACACCATAACGCAGCCGACCGCTATATAAAGCAGCATACACACAATTGCAACCGTCTTTACGATATGCACCTTATCCATGTATGTTTCGCACGGAGTAATCATCACATATTTCCACGAAACAACGTTTGACTTTATTGTATTTACGGAATATTTCTTTTTGTCGATTTTTATAATTCCGCTCTCAAGCTCGTCTGCATTATCCTTATCAACAAGACCGCCGACAGAAACAAGCGCTTTGCCGTCCTTGTCGAGTACGGCAAACTGACCTCCGTTATTAACGCCGACCATTCCCGTGCGCTCGGTAAGCCGCGCCGCATTAATTAAAATCACAAGCTTTATATCCTTTTCCTTGCCGGCGGAAATAGGAAGCGGCTGAACATAGGCTATGTAATTTGAGCTGTCGCCCATATCCGCCGAATTGCCGCTTCGCGGCAGCTGCGTGAGCAGGCGCGATTCGGCACCGTCAAGAAGCTCCTTCCACTCCTCAAAGCTGTAGCCGGAGGAGGAATGTTTTGCGTCATAAAAATCCCTCAGCGGCACCGTTGTAAGCGACGAAATAATTTTGTCGCGGTTTTTGTTATAAATATAAATCTCGTCTATAACCTCCGACGTTATTTTAACATTTTTTAAAAACACCATATCCTCATAATCCTCGTAAATAAACTCACTCGGATTTTTTGACGAAAAGCTTTTGAGCATTTTATCGTTAGAGGCAATAAAATTTGCAAGCTGGGTTATCATTGAAATTTCATTGTCAACATTATCGCGCGCATTTTCTATAAGATGAATACTGCTGCTTTCCTGCTCCCTTTCAACAGCGCTGAGCATAACGGAATAAGTGGTAAAATATATTAAAAACAAAACAAGAATAACTGCGCAGTATGAATATATCAGTCCGCGCAGATAGCTTTTTTCGCGTATAAACCTGCTGAATTTCATTACCCGTCTCACTCCCCTAAGCTAAATATAATAAATATTTTATCATATCTTTGCGCCGTTGTCAAATACAATTTTCAAAATAAAGGCGTTAATATAATACAATTTTCAAAATCACGCTGCTGTTTTTCCCCGAAACACAAAAGAGGGGCGAATTTCGCCCCTCTCCAAACAAGCTCTTTATCTAACAGCCTTAACTGTTATAATTTCATAATTTGAAACAGGAATTGTTACCTTATTTCCGTCATGGTCAAGCTTTTTAATATTGTTTTCCATAAGGTCACAAAGATAAAGCTCCTTAAAGTCAAACCCTATTTCAAGCTCGACAAGCCCTTTCTTGTTTGCAAACTCATAAAGTCTGAATATTACGGATTTATCGTCCTCAGCCTTTTTAATCGTTTCAAGAGCTGCATGGTCCGAATTCAGCTTGGCAAGCGCATATTCCTCCGGCATAGCTCCGTCCGCTTTTTCTATAGGGCTTACCTCAAGCGGCATATTAAGCGCATATGCTTCCTGTACAACTCCGCCCTCCGCAAAATTACCCGTATGCGGATAAAGTGAATATGTAAATTTATTTATGCCGCGATCAGCCTCCGGATTTGGATATGTTGCGGCCTTTAAAAGTGAAAGACTCATAACATTTTCATAAATTCCGTAGCCGTATTTGCAATCGTTCATAAGACTGACTCCGTAGCCGCCCTCCGACAAATCCGCCCACTTGTGACCGCACACTTCAAATTTAGCCTCATCCCACGAGGTGTTGTAATGCGTCGGGCGCTCGATATTTCCGAACTGAATATCATATGTTGCGCGGCTTGAATGAATGTCAACCGGGAAAAGCGTCTTTAAAAGAACATGATCCTCATGCCAGTCAATCTCTGTGACAAAATCAATTCTCTTTGAGCCCTCATAAAGCAAAATGTCCTGAACAACGGTTGATTTTTGATAGCTTCTCTTAATTCTTATTCCGTTTTCAAGCTTTTGCACGCTGTCTGCCGCGCTGATGCTCCACATTTTATCCTTATAATAGTTTGTTATTTCCCAAGCGTCATAGCCGCGCGGATAATCCTCATAAACCTCAAGCCTGTTAGCCGTCTGTCCGGCGGAAATAATCTCTCTGTTTTCCGTCTTGTCATAAACGGAGCAAATTTCATAGTTTTCATCAAACGTAACCTTTATAACGTCGTTTTCTATTGACTTTTCCGTTACATTTATCTTTTTCTCCTCAACAGGCGCGATTACCTTATAGCCGTGCGCCGGGATATTTTCGCACATATAACGCTTTCCGTCATGCTCAGCCGAAGCGCTGACAGCAAACGGTGACGGATTATAAACGAAAAGTCCGCCGTCTGTTTTAATATTTTTCTTTACAGCATTTATCTTTTCGTCAATAATCTCTCTGCCCTCTCCGAGAATACGCGCATATTCTTCATCGGTCACATCGTAAACCTCTTTTATAGACGAGCCCGGAATTATATCATGGAACTGATTGAGCAGGATATTAACCTGATTTTTATGCATTTTATCGGAATGATACTCACCGCCGAAAAGCGCCATGTCAAGCACCGAAAGAGTTTCTGCCATCTGATATGCAAGCTCGCTCTTTCTGTTATTTCTCTTGTTTTTGGCAATTGAGGTATATGTACCTCTGTGCATTTCAAGATAAAGCTCGCCGTCCCATTTCGGCAAAACGCGCAGCTCCGCCGTATTTTTCTTAAAATCCTTTTCTATGTCATTGAAGAAATCTCCGGCCTTTTTGATAACGGTTTTCGGTATTCCCGGTATTCCCTTTTCAATACGTCTGTGATTTTCAACCATTTCGGCAGTCGGGCCGCCGCCGCCGTCACCGTAGCCGAACGTAACAAGAGTTTCATTTGTAAGCGACTTATCCTTATACGTTTCCCATGTGTCGCGTATTCTCTTTGGCTCGAGCATTTCAACATATGTTTCTATAAACGATGTGAAAATCTCCGTTCCGTCAATTCCGCGCCACATAAACGTATCATGCGGCATTGAATTATATTCATTCCATGAAATTTTTGAGGTGAAAAATCTGTCAACACCGCTTTTTTGAAGTATCTGCGGAAGCGCAGCGCTGTAGCCGAACACATCCGGCAACCATAAAATACGGCTGTCAACGCCGAATTCCTCTTTCATAAAACGCTTTCCGTACAAAATCTGACGTACCATGCTCTCGCCGCTGATAAGGTTACAGTCCGCTTCAAGCCACATTGCACCCTCAACTTCCCACCTGCCCTCGCGCACGCGCTCCTTTATTTCCTCATAAAGCGCCGGGTTTGCTTCCTTTACGTGCTGATAAAGCTGCGGCTGACTTGACATGAATTTATATTCGGGGTATCTGCGCATTAAATTCAAAACAGTTGAAAAGCTTCTCTCTGCCTTTTCTCTCGTCTGACGAACAGTCCAGAGCCACGCAACGTCTATATGCGTATGTCCTATGCAGCTTACGGTCGCGTCGCTTTCGCCGCATACCTTTCCGTAAAACTCTTCTCTTATATATTTTGCCGCCTCGTCAATGCTCTTGTAAAACTCTTCAGAATAAACGTGTCTTAAATCAAGTCTGAAAACCGTTTTATTAAGTGCGTCCCTGATTTTTATGTAGTCATAGCTGTCGCGGTCAAGTACCTTCATAGCTTCATACGGCACGGAAATATCATAGTAAAGGCTGTAAAGCGGTATGTCGCGCAGCGAAAGCTCCGGCAGCATATCAAAATAGCCGCCCTCCATTCCGGTATAAAAATAAATATAAAAGTCATAGCTTCTTCCAAACTCCAGAGCAAACCATGTATGATTTGTATCAAGAGCCTGATAAGCCTTGCCGTCTATATATACGATGCCCTGCGGATTTCTGGCATCCCACTGACCTTCTCTGCCTGTTTTAAGTGTAAAGATAAGCTCCTTATTCTCCTGCGGCTCTACCGCGTCAAACGAAAAATGAAGCCAGAAGTGATCGTCCACGCCTGACAGGCGATCGCCCTCGTTAAACTTTTTCCATGCCGCGCTTTTATCCGGAGGCGTTATTGAGCTTTTATAGTCACACTCCACGTACTCAAACTCAAGCTCCGTAAGCTTCTGCTGCTTAAGCTCGGACAGCTTTGTGAGCATTATCCCGATTTTTTCAAAAATAAAATTTTTTGCTTCAGACATCTGTTTCTCCTTTCACGATTGTAAAAAATTTTTACATATGCTTCTGTTTAATTTTGATGAATTTATTGTATATCATACAAAAATTTATTTCTACCATTGACATGATACCAAACTTATGTTATTGTGATATTTGATAATAGAAAAATTAAGCGGCGCATATCACCGTCTTAAACAGCTTGAAGCATAAAAAACCTATCACATATCACAAAAGGAGTGTTTACAACGGAAGTAAAAATGTTAGACGCGAAATACCATGTAGATTTAAACACAGGCTTTCGCATAAGATACGTAAAAAGCGAAACGGAATATTTCCGTCCGCACTGTCATAATTATTATGAAATATTTCTTGCGCTTTCGGATAACATTATCCATATAATAAACTCCGAGCAGCAAAAGCTTTCAAAGGGAAATCTTTTATTTATACGTGATTTTGACGTTCACGACTATAAAAGCTGCGACAACAGCCATTTTGAATTTTTAAACCTGTCGTTTACAGCCGAAACGCTTACCGCGATTTTTAACTTTTTGGGTAGCGGAATAGACAGCAAAAAGCTTCTTGAAAAAAAACATCCGCCGCAGGCAATGCTTCTTTCTCATGATGCACAGCGGCTTTTTTACAAGCTTCTGTCGCTCGGCGCGGAGCAGCCGTTCGCTCTTGCGTCGGCGCAGGCAAGGACGCTGCTCGCCGATATTTTTTTAAAATATTTCAGCTCGGCAGCACCAGAAAAATCCGATGTTCCGCTATGGCTCGAAATGACATACGAAAAAATGAAAAATCCGAAAAATTTTATAGAGGGTCTGCCGCGCTTTGTCGAGCTTACCGGGAAAACACGTGAGCACGCTTCTCGCGAAATGAAGCATTTTTACGGACTTACCGCCACCGAATATATAAACGAGCTAAGGCTCGGCTATGCCGTAAATCTGATGAAGCGAAGCAATCTTTCGGCTGCGGATATTTGCTATGAATGCGGATTTTCCAATTTATCATGGTTTTATAAGCTCTTTTCGGATAAGTACGGACAAAGCCCGGCAAAGTATAAAAAAAGCCTGATGGATGATTGATGCATCCGATTTTAAAGTCACCGTATTGACAAAGCGGCAAAAAAAGTGTATAATTAAAAGAAAGAATATAAAAAGGTGCTGATTTTAAAAGCTTATGAAAAAGGTTACGCTGTCGGATATTTCAAAGAAAACCGGATATTCAATTAATACCGTTTCACACGCTCTGCGCGGAAAAAAGGATATATCCGAAAAAACAATAAAATATATAACCTCCGTTGCGGAAGAAATGGGATATATAGCGGATTTATCGGCAGGCGCTCTGCGGCTTGGAAGAACGAAAACAGCCGCCGTTATTGTCGGCGATATTTCAAATCCGCATTTTTCCATCATGCTCAAAGAAATGGAAGCGCAGCTCAGGGAGTCGGGATATACAACCGTTATCTTTAACACCGATGAAAATGAGGAGCTTGAAAGAAACGCAATAATTACGGCAATAGGGAAAAAGGTTGACGGAATTATACTTTGTCCAGTCGGAAAAAGCGGCGGCAATATTGAGCTTTTAAAAAGCAAAGATATTCCGTTTGTCCTGTTCGGCAGACGCTTTGAGGGCGAGGGGGCAAGCTATGTAATATGTGATGACTTTCAAAGCGGCTTTGAAGCGGCAAATCATCTGATAGAGCTTGGTCACAAAAAACTTTTATTCATTAACGCACCCGAATATATCTCAAGCGCAAGGGAGAGAAAAAGCGGCATATTAAGCGCTTTGAAAAAGCACGGATTAAGCGAAAAGCAGCTGCGGACGGAAACGGTTGATATACCGGAGGAAAGCAATATTGAAAGCATTTTGTCAACGCTTGGCGGCGAAACGGGAATCATCTGCTTCAGTGATATAATCGCCATGCGAGTGTGCTACCTTTTGCGGCATATGAATTTATCTGTGCCGGGTGACATTTCAGTTATCGGATTTGATAATATAATGTCAAAATTCTATTTTCCGCTCGGACTCACTTCGGTTACCGCTTCAAAAACAAAAATGTCCGTTAAGGCTGTTGAAATTCTGCTTAAAATTATCGGTAGCGGCACAAATGAACATGAGCAGATAATTCTGCCGACCCAAATAATAGAAAGAGAAAGCACCGCAAGGGCAGCATTTTATTAATATACAACATTTTTAAAGCTTTTTTGAGTGTAAATCTGCCACTGTTGCACAAAAAAATTCATAATGTGTTTACATTTTGTACAAAATCATTGACACACGGCTGAAAAAGTGATATGCTTATATAGTCGAAAAATTAAATACAACCCGTTGATGCTTCAGGGATAATAACCGGAAGTGTAGGGAACTTCGGAGAAGCTCATTAAATTGAGTGCCGAAGGGGCAAGGTGAACAACCGAAACTCTCAGGCAAAAGGACGAAGAATTATATAAATTCTGTTTTTTCTTTGAGGTTGCCGCACGGGTTGGCAGCTTTTTTTATTACAGGAGGAAAAAATGGAAACGTTTAATAAGATTTTAGGTGTGATTGACGATTGGGTTTGGGGTATTCCGCTTATTGTACTTATACTTGCGGTAGGTATCATTTTAACGGTGCGCACGGGATTTATTCAGGTACGCCATCTCCCCAAAGCTCTTAAATTCATGATTCAAAACGAAGAAGACGGAGAGGGCGATGTAACAAGCTTCGGTGCGCTCTGCACAGCTCTTTCGGCAACAATCGGAACCGGTAACATTGTCGGCGTTGCAACCGCTATAGCAGCCGGCGGACCGGGCGCTCTTTTCTGGATGGAATTTGCGGCATTTGTCGGAATGGCAACAAAATATGCAGAGGGTCTTCTCGCCGTTAAATACAGAGAAATCACCGCTGACGGAAAGGTTCTCGGCGGACCGTTTTACTACATAGAAAAGGGCTTGGGCTCCAACTGGAAATGGCTTGCGAAGCTCTTTGCTGTTTTCGGTATGCTTGTCGGTATTCTCGGAATAGGAACAATGACTCAGATTAACGGTATCACGGCCGCTGTTCAAAACTTCTTTGATCCCGAAAAAGCAATGGTTGCTTTCAAAATAGGCGGTATGTCATACGCATGGCCTACAGTTATTTCAGGTATTCTCGTTACTGCTTTCGTTGCACTTGTTGTAATCGGCGGAATAAAGAGAATTGCTAAGGTTTCGGAAATTATAGTACCTTTTATGGCTGTTCTTTATTTTATCTGTGGAATACTTCTTCTTATCTGCAACGCTGCAAAAATACCGGGAGCAATAGTTCTCATTGTTCAGAGCGCATTTTGTCCGCAGGCGGTACTCGGCGGCGCTATAGGTATAACAATGAAAGCCGCAATGCAAAAGGGTATTGCAAGAGGAATATTCTCAAACGAATCGGGTATCGGCTCAGCTCCTATCGCAGCTGCTGCCGCAAAAACAAAGGAACCGGCAAGACAAGGTCTTGTATGCATGACAGGTACATTCTTTGATACAATCATCATCTGCACAATAACAGGTCTTGCAATCGTTCTGACAGAAGCATATATTCCTGCAATGAGCGGCGAAATGGTAGGCGTTGAAATCACAACCCACGCATTTACGGTAGGTCTTCCCTTCCCTAACCACATATGCGCATTCCTGCTTATGATAAGCCTTGTATTCTTTGCGTTTACAACTATTCTCGGCTGGGACTATTACTCGGAAAAATGTCTGCAATACCTTGTAGGAAACAAAAATAAGGTTATTCTTACATTCAGACTTCTTTACATACTCGCCGTATTTTTCGGACCGTATCTCCAGGTATCATTTGTATGGACTCTTGCGGATATAGTAAACGCACTTATGGCATTCCCGAACCTCGTTGCGCTGTTCGCTCTGAGCGGAGTTGTGTCAGCGGAAACAAAGAGCTTTATGGCAAAGCTTACTAAATCGAAATAAAATTTTTCAGAAGATAAAAAATCCTAAACAACAGAAGATTTTCTGTTCTTTTGAAAACGATTAAAGGCTGCCTAAAAAGTCAATTGACTTTTTAGGCAGCCTCTTTTTATGTTATTGTTATAACCGAAAGTGCACTTATCAAGTTTAGCGGACAGTTCAAAGACTTTTTTGTATTTGAACTTTACGCGCTGAAATCAACAGCCCTTTTTATGTTATTTTATTTTTATAACGGGAGTTGAAAGCACGCCTGTTTTCAAAAGCATATGCTCATAGCTCCATCTGCTTCCCTTTTTATACCATGCGCCCGGACCGAGCCAATCCTCGTGCGCGTCGCACATATGAAGGGAGCCAAAGGTATTATTTCTGTTTCCGAAAAATCTTATATTCAGCGTGTGTCTGCCTGCGCTAACATTATCAAATGAAACGGTATAAGGCGCAAAAGCAAGCCTTTTATATTCTCCGCCGTCTATGGAAACCTCAAGCAAAGCGCCGCGATAGTGACATATCTCAATCTCGGCCGTGCCGTCTGTGTCCGTTTCAAACTCTGCCTTATATAAAATATTTCCTCCGTAAAACGGCATTCCCTGATTTGTTATGCTGCCGAAGCCTATTTTATCCGACGGCAGCGAAATTCTGCACGCGCAGCCGCTGACCGAAACGTCAAAATCTCCGAGAAGATAAAACGCTTCAATACTCAGTCTGTTTGAAACAGGCACCTTTACAATAAGCTCATTTTTACCGACTTTGGCAATGCCGAGCTTCATTGTATGTATGCTCTTGTCAACATAATATCCGTCCGCACTTATCTTCAGCTTTTCACCGTTAAAAATAATTTCCTCCGCTTCCTCAAAGCCGAGCTTTACGGGAATTTCGCAGTCGCTTTCAAACGTAAAACGAAGATAAGGGAATATTGACGGCTTCTCCGGCTCCATAGCCCACGGCTGAATATCCTGGCCGTCGGCAAACGGCAGATTGTGCTTTGCTCTTACCGCCGCGTCAATTCTGAGAACCTCCTCCGCTTCATTGTAGGTCACTCCGTCCTCCGACCACTCGGCTATGTCAAGCAGCAAAACATTGTCCTCTTCTCTTTTATAGCTCACCGGCTTTAAAAATTTTATTTCCTTTTTGATTATTCCTTCGTTTTTCTTTGCCGCTTTGCACTCACCCTTGCCGCTTTTAGCCCTTATTAAAATGCTATCGCTTTGATATACGTCCTTTAAAATAACCGTATTTCCGTTTTCATAGCTGAAAATGCAGTCTTCCGATTCTCCCGTCAGGGTATTTAAAATAATGGGGCTAAATTCGCCGCAAAGCTCTATTCTCATTGTATGCTTCTCTACAACATCGGGATTTGTATCATATTTTGCATTTGCAATAAAGAAATATGTATCCTCGCCCTCTGTTCTTTGCGTATAAATATAGTCCGAAGCCGGCTGTCCGTCATCAAGAGAAAGCGAAATTGTGCGCTCATCCCTCAGCAGCTCCAAAAGCTCCGGCGAAGCAGAGCTTACGTGCAAAGAGCTGCTGTAAAGAGCCTCTGCCTCAGACGAATATCTGCCGTCAACCGCTTTCGGACAATCGCCTATAAATATAAGCTTTCCGCCGCGACGTGAAAAATCGGTTAAAATATCAAGCGTTGTTTTTCTTATCGTTATAAGCTCCGGCACAACAACGGCGCTGTAATTCATCTCTCCGACAGAAAGTCCGTCCTCCGCGCTTTTGCAAAGCTCAGGAAGAATTGCTTCACACAAAAAGTCAAAATCAATCTGACCGAAAAGCAGCCTGCTGATTATCTCGTCAAACTGCTTTTGCGCATCATTTTTCTTCAGTGCAAACAAATCATCGGCGCCGTAAATCATATAATACGACTCAATAGGATGAATAACACCGACATTCACCCTTGCCGCTCCTCTTGTAAGAACGGCGGCAAGACGCGCAAAATGGTCTTCAATATACGAATACTCCTTATACCACGGCGACTGATAGCTTATAGAAGCCGGATAGTCGCGCTTGGCGGAGCCCTTCATTGAAACCCACGAAAGATGCGGAACGCGCAGCGTTACGCCGAGAGCCGCCTGCCAGTCGCCATGATATTTATGACCGCGAAAATCAAACGCCCAGCCCGTAACGCCGTAAAGCTCCGATAGCATACCCTCTCTGCCGTACTGATGAACGGCGGACTGTGCCTGCTTAGCCGTTGAAATTTCAAGCCAGTTGCAGAGCATATCAATGCCGGGTATCTGAAAATGCTTATAGGAGCGCATTGCGTCACCTATACCCTCCGTTTGAGAGTGAAGCGTCGGCTCATTATCCAAATGCCCCGTAAAGCTTATGCCGTGCCTGCTGCACCAATCTCCGCACGATTTTACAAAGCCTCCCGCAAACCTGTCCGCAAGGTGATTAAAATAATGGTATCTTACCGTTGCTGCTCCTCCTTTTTTATCCCAGCGCACCTCAGGGATAAAATCAATGAGCGAATAGCCGTAAGCGGCGCAGAACGTATCGTCAAAATCCGTCGTCCACGCAAGAGTCAAATCATTTTCGCTTTTTGCCGTTCCGTCCGTAAAAACAAAGGTATACTGCGGCTCATCCGTAAACATCGACGGAACTGTTTTGTCAAAATGCTCACCGACCGCTCTGTCATATGCGTCATATGTAATTTTTATAAAGTCCTCCGCCGCTTTTTCGGATAAAATATCAATATACGTCTGATTGTTATACCATCCGCTTTCCTTTGGCGTGCATACATATGCATACCACTTCGCGCCCTCTGCCGCAGCTGTCGGCTCGATTTTTCTGTATTCGGTCAAATATCCCTCAGGCGATAAAACAACATCATAGCAGCCGATAAGATAAGGCTTCCCTGTTTTTATTTCCTCTTCTTTATCGACAGCATCCTCTTTTTCTTTCTTTGTCAAGGATATAAACTTTGCGCGGTTTTCGGGATTTTTTGTAACCATCCCTCCGGCAGAGCCCGACGGCCAGCGATCCTCATCATAAAGATAAGCATACATTCCCTCCTGCTCCGCTTTTTTCTCGCAGGCCTTGACAAGCTCCATAAATTCCTCGCTTAAATACGGACTGTTCATACCGCTTCTTGTATGCATATGAAAGCCGCCGAACCCCATTTCCTTAAGTATACCTATCTGCCGCAGAAGCTCGTCCTTTTCAAGCGTGCAGTTCCACGCCCAAAACGGAGCGCCTCTGTATTCGCTCGGCGGATTTTTAAAAATTTTCTCGTCAAGCGAATTTCCTTTTTTGCTGTGTTTATAAAGCATATTATCATCCTTTCCGAATTTATATCTTGACAATATTATATATCTATGGTATTATAAATTCAATAGGTATTTTTTTTATTTTACATGGTGATTTTAATGAAAAACGAAACTGACATTGTATTTTCCGGTGCGGAAATAAAATTTGCAAATTCAAATTCAATAACCGTTGATCCGCATACACATAATTTTCTGGAGCTTGCTTATGTAACGCGCGGAAGAGCAGAGCATGAAATAGACGGAAGAAAAAGCATTATAGAGCGCGGCGACTACTTTTTTGTTGACTATAACACCTCTCACTGCTATGAGAGCATAGGCGGCAGACCGTTTAACGTGATAAATCTTCTGTTTCGTCCGGTGTTTATAGACAAAAGCCTGTCGCACTGCCGAAGCTTTAACGGCCTTTTGAGCCATTATCTTATAAAAATAACGCAAAAAAACTTAACCATAAATCCGGCAAACAGTATATTTCACGACTCCGGCGGAACAATACTGCCGATTTTAAACAAAATGCAGACCGAATATGAAAACAAAAAAATAGGCTGGCAGGAGATAATGCGCTCATACCTTATAGAGCTGATTGTTCTCACGGCGCGCAGCGTTGCAAACGCATATACAAACGATGACGACTTTCTAAGCCGAATGCTGCACCTGATAGACAAAAGGTTTAGCGAAAAGCTGACGCTTTCGGATATTGCATCGGAGTTTAACTACAGCGTGCCTTATCTGAGCCTTAAATTCAAAGAAGAAACGGGTATCGGCTTTAAGAAAATGCTGGAGAAAAAAAGAATTGACGAGGCGTGCCGCCTGCTTGCAAATTCATCTATGAAAACACCCGAAATTGCCGAAATGGTTGGCTATACGGACGTTAATTTTTTCTACAGCGTGTTTAAAAAGCATATGGGACAAACACCGTTTCAAATGCGCAAAAGCTGCAAATAAATTTTTAGTTTTTAAAATTATTTATTTTAGTTTATACTTTGTTTATAAACGCATGATATAATATTTATATAAATGATTTAGAATGTAATTACAGGGAAACGAAAAAGCAATTGCCCCCTGAAAAAAAGAAAGGAATGATTTATATGAAATTCACAAAAAGAAACGCATGCATAACCGCGCTGTCAATCGGAACGATAACGTTTGTGTCGGCAGCCGCAGTCGGAATTGCAAGCTCAAACGGCTACGGAGTTTACAAAAACGCACTCAAAAAGCTTGTTAAGGCTCAAAACTTTACCGTTGAAGCCACAGGCTCGGTTACCGTTGACGGACAGCAGACAGATGACAGCTTCTACACCGTTCAAAAGGTTAATATGGCAGACAACGCTTCATCAACAAAAGAGGGAACATCGCCGGATGACATTAACTACGAATTTTACTGCCAGGACGGCTTTGCTATAAGAGGCTACAAATGGACAAATGACGACGGCTATATTGATGAGGAATATGCGAAAAACAGAGAAAACGGGAAAATGTACTACACGTTAGAGGACAGAAATTCCTATGATGCAGAAACCGAAACACTTGCTTCAAGATTTGTCGGATCAGATGACAACACCGCCGATAAATTTATACGCTTTGCGGAAATAGCAAGCGACCTTGTTGTAGGCGATTTGAAAAACAACTTTATATATGAGGGTGAGGAAAACGGAATAAGCTCATATTCAATATCGCTCGACAGCTTCCAGATACCCGAAATTATAACATCGGGAATTGACCTTTTAATTTCGGCAAACCACAGCGGTGATAATATTGAATATATGAAGGAATGGGCGCAGGATGATCCGCTTCAGTATTTTTATCAAAACGTTGCAATCGACAATGTAGCGTGCAGCGTAAAGGTTGACGAGGACGGAAACATTTCCGACAATCTTGTAACGGTTAAGGTAACGGGTGACGATTGGGACGGAAACAACCATGAAGCTGTTTTCTCAATTAATATAAACTGCTCCGATTTCGGCTCAACGGTGCCTGACAGAATAGATACGGAAAACAACCCGTATCTTACAAGACGCTCCGAAATGGAAGCAAAGAGAAAAGCAGAGCTTGAACAGCTCCTTGCCGGAGATCTTTCCGAAGCGGACCGCGAGCAATACGAAGACGAGCTCAAGTGGCTCACAGAAGGCGTAGGCTGATAAAAATATAATATGCAGACAGACCGCACCGGGCGGTCTGTCTGCATACATAACTCTTGAGAGGACAATAAAACAAATGAATGTAATTAATGTAGAAAAGCTTACAAAGCTTTATAAAAACGACAGAGGTATAAAAAATATTTCTTTTTCAGTTTCATTGGGAGAAATTGTCGGGCTTTTGGGTCCGAACGGATCGGGAAAAACAACCACTATGAAAGCTATTCTCGGTCTTACTCCGGCTGACAGCGGAAAAATAGAAATTTTCGGTATGCCTCTTGCGGATAACTTTGAAAATATTATGCGCCGCACAGGTGCGCTTATAGAAGCGCCGGCTATATTCACCGAAATGACGGCATATAAAAACATGGAGCTTGCCGCCCGCTATTACGGAAAGCCCGATAAAAGCCGCATTGACAGCGTACTTGACGCCGTTCATCTTTTGGAATATAAAAACGACAAAGCAGGCAGGTTTTCGCTCGGAATGAAGCAGCGGCTCGGTCTTGCAATGGCGCTTTTGCCGAAGCCTGACCTTTTAATACTCGACGAGCCGACAAACGGACTTGACATCGAGGGCATTATAGAGATAAGAAACATTATAAAAAAGCTTGCCGAAAAATATGAAACAACATTTTTAATTGCAAGCCATCTTTCAAGCGAAATTGAGAAAACTTGCAGCTCGGTTGCAATAATGCACGAGGGCGGTCTTATTGATATGCTCCCCGTTTCCGAAGCGCTGAAGCTTAACCCCTCGCTTGAAGACTATTATATAAGAAAAATAAGCGATATTCGCAGAGATATTGAAATATAGAAAGGATAAAAACATGATTAATGCATTAAAAAACGAGCTTATAAAGCTGTTTTCAAAGAAAAAATACATTGTGCTTCTTATTATAGCGCTTTTAATCTGCGCCGGAAGAGAAGGAATGAATCTTATCCTTTCAAAGCTCACGCACACGGACATAAAAAGCGCAAATATGATTATGGAAATGTTTCCGTTTTTTGCAGAGGTATATGTTCCTCTTGTTGTATTTATGGCAGTGTGTGACCTTTTATCGAGCGAAATGCACGATCTTACAATTAAAGCGTCGCTGCTGCGGCCTGTTACACGCTTTAAGCTTCTGAGCGCAAAAATGCTTTCAAGCTTTATAATGGGTGCTGTTTTCTATATATTTATTCTAATTGTCTGCACCGCTTTGCAAAGCGTGTTCGGTAAATTAACCGCATCTTACCTTTTAAAAAGCACCGCCGCATATTTAATAGACCTTGTGCCGCTTTTTGTGCTTGTGCTGTTTGCCGCGCTTATAAATATGCTTTGCAAAACTCCGACGCTTTCGATGTTTATGACAATTGTCGGATATGCAGTTTTGAAATACTGCAATTATTTTTCACCGATTTTGAATAATATGCTCTTTACATCGTATATGCAGTGGCATAAGCTTTGGATCGGAAGCATTATACCGTTCGGCGCGCTTTTTACTAAGGTATGCATTATTGTCGGCACATCACTTCTGCTGTATACATCGGATTATATATTGTTCGATAAAAAGGAATATTGATTTTAAGGCGGCATGATTGCCGCCTTAAAGGCGTTTGAAACGCGGGCGGATAATATCCGCCCCTACAAAATCAATAACAACGGCTATAGGGCAAATGAAACGATGGGCTTCAAAGGAAGCAGGCTTTTCACTATGGCAAAAATTCTACTATGAACACATAATACGAAACGAAAATGACTATCTTGAAATATTAAAATACATAACCCAAAACCCGCAAAAGCGTGAATTATTATATAAAAATTAACAGGAGAAAGCGAAATGTCACTAAAAAAACAATTTGCCGTAAGCAACCTAATAATGCTGTTTCTGCCGGTTTTGATAATCAGCTGCATTACCGTTATAATGATGACGCTGTTTTTATCAAAATATATGCACACAAAAATCATAATCGGCGGCAGCGATATAAACAACATTTTTGAGCTTATTCCGGTGATAAAAAACATTTTTGATACAAATCCGGCAGTTATAAAATTTTTTATATGCTGGGTATTAATTTCAACCGTTGTCATTTTCACAACAACAACCGTTATAACGCGCCATCTTTCAAAAAATATATTAATGCCGATTTCATACCTGAAGGACGCTGCACAAAGCATAGAGGACGGCGACCTGAGCGGAGAGGTTTTATCATGCAGATATGACGAAATTTCCGAGCTTTGCAACGCGTTTGACAACATGAGGAAAAAGCTAAAAGAAAGCAAAGAAAAGGAATACAAAATGAATGAGGAGCGCAAAATGCTGCTCGCTCATATGTCACATGACCTCAAAACGCCGATAACATCAATTAAGGGCTATGCTCAGGGACTGCGCGACGGCGTTGCGTCAACGCCCGAAAAGCAGAAACAATATCTCGATACAATAATATCAAAAGCAGATATTCTGCAAAACCTTGCAGGGAACCTTTCCGAATACTCTCATCTTGAACTTAACAAAACGGATTTTAAATTTCAGACAGGCGATTTTGTCGATTTTGTGCGCGAAGCCGCGACGGCGTTTTCCGCCGATTTTGAAAAGGCAGGCATAACGGTTTTGCAAAAGCTTCCGGATGAAAAAATAATGATAAACGCTGATTTTGACAAGCTTTTCCGCGTATTTTCAAACGTGTTTGACAACGCGCTTAAATACAGACGTCCAGAAAGCTGCGAAATAAAGGTGTCTGTTTTTCGCGGCGACGGCGGCGTTTATGCGGTTATAGAAGATGACGGAATAGGAATTGCGCCGGAAAAGACACAGCAGGTGTTTGATAACTTCTACCGCGTCAACACTGCGCGCACAATGAATGTAAAAGGAAACGGTTTAGGGCTCGGCATTGCAAGGCTTATAATAGAAAAGCACAGTGGAAGAATATGGCTTTCTCCGGCAGATAAGCAAGGGACAAAGGTTACAATTTACTTAAATATAAGATAATAAAGGAGCATCAACATGAAAAACAAGATTTTAATTATAGAGGATGACACGGCAATAGGACAGCTCGAAAAGGACTATCTGGAGCTGTCGGGATTTGAGTGCGATATTGAGCAGCGCGGCACAAAAGGGCTTGAAGCTGCACTTGCCGGCGACTATGCTCTTGTAATAATAGATATAATGCTTCCGGGAATTGACGGCTTTGAGGTATGCTCCGAGCTTAGAAAAAAGAAGGATATGCCCGTTATTTTCCTAAGCGCAAAAAGTGAGGATATACATAAAATAAAGGGCTTGGGACTCGGAGCGGACGACTATATGACAAAGCCTTTTTCACCGAATGAGCTTGTGGCAAGAGTTAAAGCGCATATTGCAAGATACAGAAAGCTCTGCGGTCAGGAGGAAAATATATCGTTCGGAGATATAACAATTGACACGGGCGCAAGACGCGTTTTTGTATCGGGAAGCGAGATTATGTTTACCGCAAAGGAATATGATTTGCTCTTGTACCTCGTTAAAAATCGCGGCAAAACAATTTCAAAGGAAATGCTTTTTGACAGAATATGGGGATTTGAGGCTGTCGGAGATATTTCAACCGTAACGGTTCATATTCAGCGCATACGTGAAAAGCTCGGCAAAAACAACGGTATTCAAACCGTTTGGGGTGTCGGGTACAGAATGAATATATAAAAAACATGATGTAAAAAACTCCGAATCGCAAGAAGAAAAGCATACAATACAGAAAATGTAAATGCATGAGCAAAGGCTGTGCGGCAAAAGTTAATTGACTTTTGCCGCACAGCCTGTTT
Source organism: uncultured Clostridia bacterium (assembly GCA_934489015.1). Lineage (GTDB taxonomy): Bacteria > Bacillota > Clostridia > UBA1381 > UBA1381 > RGIG9115. The sequence continues at coordinate 18,568 of CAKSSN010000011.1, read as the reverse complement.
TTATTTTAACCTTTCAAGCACCGCAGCAGTGTTTTCCTCGCAATATTCAATTTCGGAGGAAAACATCCTTGCCGCCTCATAAAAATCGTCAATATTATCCGAGCTTCCGCAGCACGCGCAAATAATATAAAGTGCCAAAACGGCAAATAAAATCTCCTGCTTTATTTTTTCGCGTTCATTTGTCAGATGTCTGTAGACAAAATAAACGAGAAGCTGCTCATACGCAATCTGCCACCGTTTTGAGCTTTTAAGTACAAAAAAGTCGCACCTTTTCACTTTTTCAAGAACAGATAACCATTTTTTATCAAGCACTTCAAGACTCTCAAAAAATTCCGCCCACTCCGATATGCTGCTTCGCGAAATATTTATATCAAACAAATCAAAAAGCTCCGAAATCCGCTCATCTACAGCGGCGCTTCTGTTTTGAATTACGGAAAAAATATAATTTCTGAACGCGTAAAAATCATCATCCGAGTTATACTCCCTGCCGATTTCATCAACTAAGCGTACCACACCCTCATTTGACAAAATCAGCCTTGATGCCGCTTCGCAGCATAGACCTAAGCCTGCCTCCGTTCTGTTTTCAAATTCATTGTAAAATCGGGGATGCTCGCGGCAAATGTCGCACAAGCTGTCTTTTCCCAAAGCGCATATAAGCTCGCAAAGTCCGTTATTTTTAAGAAACGGACACCGCTCACCTATCAAAGCAAAATGCCTGTCCGATATATTTTCCCTCAGCCTTTTGCCAAGCTCTCCGCCGACTTGTTTATACCTTTCAAGACTATCCTCGTCAACATCTATTTCCCAGCCTATGCAGCAGCTGTGGCGGCACTTATCGGCTATGCAGCAGAATTTTTTGTAATAGTCGGGCATTATATTCATGGCACGCTTCGCCTCCGTTTCAGATAAAAAAGTAACTTGCAAAAAGGAGGCGCTTTTGCCAAACACCCCCTTTAGCTACTGCTGATTTTAAATACAGAATTTGCAAAAACAAAGCAAAATACACTTTTGTCTTTGAATAATCCATGCTAAAAGCAGCAGCTATTTTTATATTTATTTATTCATATCATTATGTCTTATTTCCGCTCTTTTTATCTTTCCTCCGACGGTTTTCGGAAGCTCGTCAACAAACTCGATAATTCGCGGATATTTGTAAGGCGCGGTTACGTGCTTAACATGATTTTGAAGCTCCTTTTTAAGCTCCTCAGACGGAGAATATCCCTTAGCAAGCACAATTGTTGCCTTAACAACCTGACCTCTTATTTTATCCGGTGCGGCGGTTATTGCGCACTCGACAACCGACGGATGCTCAAGCAGCGCCGACTCAACCTCAAACGGACCTATTCTGTAGCCGGAGCATTTTATAACATCGTCATTTCTGCCGACAAACCAGTAGTATCCGTCACTGTCACGCCATGCAACATCCTTAAGGTTGTAGCATCTGCCGAGAAGTCCCTCTTCTGTACGCTTCGGATCCTTGAAATATCCCGTAAACAGTCCTGTCGGATGATTGTTTTTAACGTCCATTATGCAGATTTCGCCCTCTTCGCCGTCCTCACAAATCTCGCCGTCAGCATTTATAAGCTGCACATCGTAAAGCGGCGACGGCTTGCCCATTGAACCCGGGCGCGGCTCAAACCACGGGAAGTTTGCAATTATTACGCTTGACTCCGACTGACCAAAGCCCTCTGTAAGCTTAAGCCCCGTTAAATCATACCATTTTTTGAAAACCTCAGGATTTAACGGCTCTCCGGCTATGCAGCAGTGATGAATACACGACAAGTCAAACTGCGTTACATCCTCCTGAAGCATAAAACGGAACATTGTCGGCGGTGCGCAAAATGTTGTTACCTTATACTTTGTTATAACCTTTAAAAGATTAAGCGGAATAAATTTATCCATATCATATGTAAAAATAACGGCTCCGCTTATCATCTGACCGTAAATTTTCCCCCATCCGAATTTTGCCCAGCCGGAGTCGGAAACGCTCATATGAAGCTTATTTTCCTCAACCTTATGCCAATATTTAGCCGTTACTATATGACCGAGAGGATATGTAAAGTCATGCTGAACCATTTTCGGCATACCCGTTGTTCCGGACGTGAAATAAACAAGCATTATATCGTCATTGTGAGTACACTGCGGATCATCATGTGACGGACGCGGAAAAACGTCCGAGCAATTCTCTATGCCCTCATCAAAATTGAGCCAACCCTCTCTTTTGCCGTCAACCAAAACAAGATTTTCAAGCCCCTTTGTTTCAGGGATCGCCTCCTCCGTCTGCTCAACAACAAACGGATCATTTACACAGATCATCATTTTAACGCCTGCCGCATTTACGCGGTATGCTATATCCTTTTTCGTAAGCTGCATCGTTGCCGGGATAATTGTTGCGCCGAGCTTATGAAGCGCCGTCGCACAAATCCAGTATTCATATCTGCGGCGAAGTATCATAAGAACAACATCGCCTTTTTTTATTCCAAGACTCTTAAAGAAGTTTGCCGTCTTTGAGGAAAGATGCGAAAGCTCATCATATGTAAATTTCTTTTCGTGGTCATGATCGTCACACCACACGAGAGCCATTTTATCCGGCTCCTCTTTTGCATATGCGTCAACTATATCAAAGCCGAAATTAAAATCCTCAGGTATATTTACTTTATAATTTTTCTTAAAATCCTCGTATGAGTCAAACTCAATACGCGGTAAAAAACGTTCTAACATTTAAAATATGCTCCTTTAGTTTGTAATTACAGTTAAAAATTTTGCCGGCTTATCGCCTGCACACTTCTGACCGTGCGGATGCGACGGATTAAAATAAACGCTGTCGCCTTCATTTAGCAAAATCTGCTTGTCATCAAACATGAGCATGACCGATCCTTCAAGTACAAGATTAAATTCCTGACCGGTATGGCAAATAAGCTCCGGAAGCTTATCTGTCGGATCAAGGGTAACAAGCAGCGGCTGCATGACCTTTTTGCTGTATCTGTATGCAAGGTCTTCAAAGCTATAGCCTTTCACTCGATCGACCGGTTTTCCTTTCCCTTTCGGAATTACTTGAAATGTGTTTAATTTTGAAGAAACGCCTGTTATAATCTCATTGAAATCAACGCCGAACTTGCCGGCAATTTCATATAACACGCTTATAGGGATATCCCTGCCCGATTCCTCATAGGACGTATACAACGCACAATCAATGCCAAGCTCTTTTGCAAGTGCCTCACGGCTGTAACCGCAGACCTCACGGAGCTCTCTGATACGATTTGCTATCTCCATATACTGCTCCACTGTTATTACCTCCTTTTGAATTTTTAATCAGCCGATCTCAAAATCCGAAAAAGCGGATTTCAGTCGGCTTTCTTGTTAATATATGATAAATTTTCTCCGTTTTCATGACATAATCAAATCAGCAAAAAAACAGAAAAAATATCATGCCTTACAATAACGCAATCCGTGCATTAAAAGCTCACGGTTTATCTGTACAAATAATTTAAAAGCTTAAATCTGCCGGATAGCTTAACAATTCCCGCCGATAACGCAAGCGAAAACAAAAGCGTAAATGCATACCGCGTCAGGCCGCCGCCCGGCATAGCCTGAAGAGCGGGAATAAGCATTAATATTTCAACGAATATCATATGCGAAAAATAAATCAATGCCGATAATATATGCATTTTCCTGTATATTTTTTTGTTCGGCAAACTAATGTTCAGCGATATATAAAACAGAAAAAACACTGTAGGTACTATGCCGAAAAACATATCATACTCACGTATCCAGGCAAGTCGGAAAAGTATAAAAACCTCTGCGGCAAACAGCATAAATGAGCCTGCAAAACATATAACTGCGGTTTTTAATTTCATCCGTATATCGTATACGGCGAAAAACCTTCCTATTACAACAAACAAAAGCCCCTCGCAAAGTCCGTTTCTCGATGTAGTAAAAATCTTTCCCGGTAAAATCAGAACGGACCACAGGCGCGGATACTGCCGAAGCGGCTCAATAAAGCCAAACCAGCTTTGGGCGCAAAGCCCGATGCAGTACATCAGCAATGAAAAGCAAGCTATAAAAGCGGGCTTTATATCCGCAGCAAGCATTAAAAACAAAAGAATATATGCAACTATAACCGCGTTAAGATACCACAAATGTCCGTAGCTCGCGCTGAAAATAAATTTTATTATATAGTATTTCAAAAATTGCGGCACTGTTGCTCCGCCCGATAGTTCGAGTAGATTATGATACTCAAACGGCGCATATATTACCGACCATATTATATACAGCCGCAATATTTTCTTTACGTATGCAAATATTACGCTGCGGTCCAATTTCCCATCGGGAGTATTGTATGCCTTTTTAAATACAAAGTATGCCGATGATACGAAAAAGAACGGTACCGCAATTCTGGATATAAAATTCACAACGGCAAAATTCAAAATCCAATTTACACTCGTCAGCGGAGGAACGTGAATTGCAACAACGAGAGCTGCGCATACAAGCTTTACGACGTCAATAAAATTATAATTTTGGTGTAAACCCTTTTTTTGACCGACCGCACGCGTCAAGTTGTTTGTCATAAAGCTCCTCCTTTGGTTATTGATTTTCAGCCGATTGTAAAAGTCTGAAAAGTCGGATTTCAAGCGGATTTTTATTGTCAATATATTATTGGTGCGGCCGCTTTGCTTTGCTGCCCGGTTTTATGACCTTTGTTTGCGAACCTATTTTTTTACAATCGCAAAATTTTTTTGATTTATGCATTATAAAACGCTTCATATACTTATTATACATTTTTTTCGCATAATAGTCAAGTATATTTATCAATATTAATAAATTCCATTAAAAAAAAGCACGTTATCCGTGCTTTTTCTTCCATTTTGCCGAAAGCGCCCGTTATTTAAACATAGTAATCCGGCACAAACGCTTCTCTCATATCAATATCATATAAAAAATCCTTTTTAACCTCGCCGTCAAACAGGAATTTAACTCTCGTAATACCCTCAATTGACGCCACCGAATTTACAAGCTGATAAACAACAAGCTGCTCCTGATCGCGTCCGCGCTCATAAAAGCTCATATACTCCGTGTTTATATTAATATAAGCCGTTTCGCCGCTTACCGTCGCACTCAAGGCGTCCTTTGAGCTCGGAATAACGCGCCTTACGGAGCTGTTTGCGTCTCTGCCCCTTATAAGCTCATCCAAAACGGCGTTTGCTTCTCCCTCCGCGTCGGACGCATTTATGTAATACTCCGTCGGCACAAGCCGCATCATCTGTCTGTCAACAAAATAAAGAGTAACCTTGTCCATCTTAACCGATGTGCCAACCGTATTATTCAGTGAAAAAACCGTAATTATCGCAAGAAAAACGAAATACAGCGCTGTAAACCTTCTCAAAGAAAAAACCTCCGCATAATATACTTAATATATTATATGAAGGTCAAATGAAAAATATTACATTTATTTATGACTGCTTATTGAGCACAAGCTCCTTTATCGCCCTTGCAAGCTGGTCGGGACATGATGTTCCTCTGCCGCCGCAGTCGGTATTTTCAAGCCTTTTTACAATATCCTCTGCTTTCATTCCGTCCGCAAGCGCGGCGACGCCCTGCGTATTTCCGCTGCATCCTCTCGTAAAACGAATGTTTTTTACAATATCGCCGTCCGATTCAAACTCTATCTGCACGCAGCAGACTCCGTGAGGCGTAAACGTATACTTTTGCATATTAAATCACTGCTCCTTTATCCATTTATCAATTATTTTTTCGGCTTCCTCCGCGCTTTTCACATGATTTATTTTATCATTTCTGCGAAACCATGTAAGCTGCCGCTTTGCATAGCGCCGCGAGCTTTGCTTAATAAGCTCTACAGCCGCTTCAAGCGTGCATTTGCCGTCAAAATAATCAAAAAGCTCCTTATATCCGATTGACGAAAGCGACGTAAGAGTTCTCGGAAGCTGCATATCATAAATTTTTCTTGCTTCCGCCAAAAGTCCGTCCTCTATCATTATATCAACGCGCCTGTTTATGCGCTCGTATAAAACCTCTCTGTCATGGTCTATCATGAGAAAAAGCGGATTATATCTGCTTTCCTTTTCGACAGCTCTTTTTTTATAGTCCGAAAATTTTTCGCCCGTTATATAAATATGCTCAAGAGCGCGTATAACGCGTTTAACGTTTTTTTCGTGTATAGACTCCGCAGCTTCGGGATCTCTTTCGCAAAGCTCCCGGTAAAGCGCTCCGCTGTCTTCTTCCGCTCTTTTTGAAAGACTGCTTCTGATTTCGGAATTTTCATCACTTTTGGAAAAGTCAAGATCATCTATGAGTGAATTTATATAAAGCCCCGTTCCGCCGCAGACTATCGGCATTTTGCCGCGTGCAAAAATATCCGATATAATCCCATGCGTCATAGCACAGTAGTCGCTTACGCTGAACATATCCGTTATATCGCATATGTCAATCATATGGTGCTTTGCTTCCTGCATTTCCTCTTTTGTCGGCTTTGCTGTCGCTATATCCATTGTGCGATAAATCTGCATACTGTCGGCCGAAACAATTTCACCGTCATATTTTTTTGCAATTTCAATTGAAAGCGATGTTTTCCCCGACGCCGTCGGGCCGCAGACAACTATAACAGGTATTTTTTTATCAATCATTTTTCAAACCACCTGCCGCTTATTCCGCACGGGAGCGCAAGAGATGAGGCTTGCATAGGTATTCCTATTTCATCCGCCGCACATTCTCCGCCGAATTTTCTGCAAAGCGTGAGCTTTAAAACGTTTTCCAAAATACACGCAGACAAGCCCGTTGTATATGAATTTATCAGAAAAAACAGCGGCTTTTCCGACAAAATTTCCATGCAATCCTCAACAAGCGGAAAAAGCTCGTTTTCTATTTTCCATACCTCTCCGCCCGGACCTCTGCCGTAGGACGGCGGATCCATTATAACGGCGTCATATTTATTGCCGCGCCTTATTTCGCGCTTTACAAACTTTTTAACGTCGTCCACGATATACCTTATTTTCCTGTCCGCAAGGCCGGAGGAGCAAACGTTATCCTTTGCCCACGTAACCATGCCCTTTGAAGCGTCAACATGAACAACCTCCGCACCTGCCGCCAGCGCCGAAACGCTTGCGCCGCCGGTATATGCAAAAAGATTTAAAACCTTAATCGGTCTTCCGGCATTTTGTATTTTTTCCGAAAACCAATCCCAGTTTACCGCCTGCTCGGGAAAAAGCCCCGTATGCTTAAAACCTGTCGGGCGCACGTTAAACGTAAGATTTTTATAAGAAATCTGCCAGCCGTCCGGCATTTTTTTATTGAAAAACTCCCATTTTCCGCCGCCGCTTTTTGAGCGGTGATATGTTGCGTCGGTTTTTGTCCAGAGCTTTTTTTCACTCTTTACGCTCCAGACAGCCTGAGGGTCGGGTCTGCGCAAAACATACCCGCCCCACACCTCAAGCTTTTCGCCGTCCGCACTGTCTATTAAACTATAATCCTTCCAATTATCAGCAAGCCACATATAAATTTACCTTTCCATAATGAACAATTACACTTAATTATACAATATTTCAGGAAATATGTCAATGCTTTTTTTAATTTTCGGTATAAGCGCCGAGAAATGCGAAGTCCTCAGAAGCATTTTCAAGCTCTGTTATCAAATTAAGGAAGTCCTCCGAATATACAGACGCGTTCATGTCAAGCAAAAATCTGAACTCGAAATCAAGTCCGCAAATCGGACGGCTTTCGATTTTTGTAAGATTTACACCAACCGCCGAGAACTTGGAAATAAGTCTGTAAAGGCTTCCCGGCTCATGCTTAAGTCTGAGCATAACGGTTATTTTATCTGCGCCCGGATATATTTCAGGCTCCTTTGAGATAACGACAAAGCGCGTATAGTTATTATCACTGTCGGCAATACCGCTTTTTATAACTCTGAGTCCGTAAAGCTCCGCACAAAGCTCCGACGATATTGAAGCAACGTCATCTCTGTCGCTTTCAGCTACCATTTTAGCGGCAACGGCCGTGTTTTCAACAACCGTTATCTTAACATTTTTAAGACTCTTTAAGAACTGCTCGCACTGACCGAGAGCCTGGCTGTGAGAGAATATCTCGTGAATTTCCTCTGTATTTTTCTTGGCAAGAAGAACATGATTTATCTGAACTCTTATGCCCTTTACGGCAAAGCAGCCGTATTCGCACATCAAATCCGAAACCTCGCTTACAGAGCCGTGAATACTGTTTTCAACAGGAAGAACGCCGTAGCTGCACATGCCTTGCTTTATAGCCTCGAATACGCCTCTGAAATTGTTGAAATACATAACGGACGGATTTGAAAAAGCACGCTCCGCCGCAATCTGAGAATATGCTCCCTCCGTGCCCTGACATGCAACCGAAGCACTCTGCGGAAGAAGCTTTAACTCCTTTTCAAGAGAGTTTTTGATTTTTTCAGCCGTTTTTGACATTTTTACAAGCTTTTTGCTCTGATACGAGCGGCTTATTTCAAAAATGGTGTTATAAAGCATTTTTGTGTAAACTCTCATTTCGGGATTAATTTCGGATGAAAGACGATTTATTATATCCCTCTCCCTGCCGCGATGGAATATAGGCATATCATTTTCCTTTTTGTATGCTGCTATATCGCTTACAATCTCCATTCTCTCCTCAAAAAGCTTTATTAAGCTGTCGTCAATATCGTCAATTCTCTTTCTGCTTTCCTCTAAATTCATTTTTGTTTCCTGCCTTTCTTTATTTATATCGCTTTAAAGTAAGCTTCCCAAAGCTGTCGCTGCGCATACAGCCTCAACGCAGACGCTTGCGCGCACCGTAATGCATGGGTCATGCCTGCCTTTTATATTTAAAACCTCCGGATTTTTCGTCTTAAGCGACACCGTTTTCTGCGCCGCCGCAACGGACGGAGTCGGCTTAAATGCCGCTTTCACAATTATCGGCATACCGCTTGTCATTCCGCCGAGAACGCCGCCGTGATTGTTGCCGTCGGTTATTATTTTCCCGTTTTCAACTATAAACTCATCATTGTTTTCAGTACCGTACATTTCGCTTGCTCTGAAGCCTGCGCCGAACTCAACGCCCTTAACGCCCGGAATACCGAAAACAGCTTTAGCTATTTCGCCGTCAATTCCTCCGAACAGGCTGTCGCCTATTCCGACAGGCATACCGGATATTGCACACTCGACAATTCCGCCGACCGAATTTCCACAAAGCCGCGCTTTTTCAATTTCCTCTTTCATTTTCTCGCCTGCCGCGTCTGATATAACGGGAAATTCCTTTTCGGAAACGTCTGTAATTTCCTTCCCGTACTCCTCGTCATAAACTCCGTACACGGATAAAACGTGTGAATTTACCGATATACCTTTTCTCTTTAAAATCTGCTTGCAAATTCCGCCTGCAAAGCATACAGCCGCCGTTATTCTCCCCGAAAACTGTCCGCCGCCGCAAAAGTCAAAATATTCTCCGAACTTTACGCTTGCCGGATAATCGGCATGAGCCGGTCTGGGAAGCTCAAGGCTTTCGCCGTAGTCGCGGCTTCTCGTGTCGTTGTTTCGTATAACCGCCGCTATGGGTGCGCCTGTCGTATATCCGTTTTTAATTCCCGACATAATCTCGCTCTCGTCGCTTTCGCGCCTTGCGGTTGAATATCTGTTTTTTCCCGGAGCGCGCCGCTGCATAAACTTGTTAAGCTCGTCTGTATCTATTTTTTCGCCTGAGGGTATGCCCTCTATTATAACGGTAAGCGCTTTTGCGTGCGATTCGCCCGCAACGCTTATATTTAATTTTCCCACATTAAATGACATCTGCTTCTCCCCCCAAGCTCCTGAAATCTCTGAAAAAATCGGGATAAGATTTATTAACCGCTTCTTCTCCGTTTATTATAACATCATTTTCGCAAATGACCGATGCGGCGGCCGCCGCCATAACAATTCTGTGATCGCCGAAGCTGTCAACCGTTCCACCCGAAAGGCTACCGTGTCCGATTATTTTCAGATAATCAGCCCCTGCTTCACATTCACCGCCGAGCGCTTTTATAAGCGCTGATGCCGCATCTATGCGGTCGCTTTCCTTAAGCCTTAAGCGTGCGGCATTATAAAGAAGCGTTTCTCCGCACTTTCCTGTTGCGCAAGCCGCAAGTATCGGAAATAAATCCGGCACACTGTCAATATCTATTTTATCCCTGCCCAAAAGCTCGGTTATTTTTCTGTCACCCTGACGCGAATTTATATTAAGACCTTCTACCGAAATATTACTTCCGAGCGCGTTTGCACCGAACCAGAAAGCAGCATTTGACCAGTCACCCTCGCATATGCATTTCCCGGGAGTTTTAAAGCTGCCCGAAATTTTAAAGCCGCTGTCCGTTTTTTCTGCTTTTACTCCGAACTGATTTAATACATTCACGGTTAAATCAACATATGAAGCAGATTTAAGCGGCGTCGTCAATACGATTTCCCCGCCGCCGACAGCGCCGAGAGCATACATAAGACCGGTTATATACTGTGAGCTCACATCGCCCTCTATTTCATATATTCCGCTCTTCATTCCTCCGCAAACCTTTATCGGAAGCTCTTCTCCGTCAACGATTACTCCGCCGCGACGAAGAGAATTAACAATTTCTCCGAACGGCCGCTCCGGCAGTCTCCCGGAGCCGCTGATTACTGCCGATGAGCAAACAGCCGCACACACCGGAAGCATTATTCTCGCCGTTGTTCCGCTTTCTCCGCAGAAAACTTCCGCACGTCTGCCGCGCTCAATCGGGTAAATGCAAATCAAATTTCCGTTCGTGAAATATGCTCCGCCGAGAGAACGTACACATTCGAGCGTGCGCTTTATATCGTCCGAAATACCGTTTATTTCAATTTCTGTTTTATCCTCCGAAAGCATTGCCGCAATTATCAGCCTGTGTGCATATGATTTTGAGGAAACAGCTGTTACGCTGCCGCTTAGCTTTTTGGGTTTAATTTTTATCATTTTATCAACTCTTCCAGCTCATTTGTATTAACATCTTTTAAGATGCATTTTCCGATTTTTTCAGGAATAACAAGCGTTATGCTGCTACCCGAACGCTTTTTGTCGTTCATTGCCGCGCCGCAAAGCTCATGTGCGGAAAATTCGGTTTCATACGGAAGCCCCTCCGAAATTAAAATTTCCTTAATTCTATCGGCAGTACCGCTTTCGCATATTCCCATTTTCTCGCCTATCCGGGCAATTTTCTCCGTTCCGATTGCAACCGCATGACCGTGAGTTATTTTAAAGCCGCTCAGCTTTTCTATAGCATGAGCGAATGTATGACCGAGATTTAAAAGCTTTCTCTCTCCGCTTTCGCGCTCGTCCTTTTCAACAATATCGCGCTTTATTTCTATGCACCTGCAAACTCCGCTTATACGGTCATTTCTATATTCATCCAAAACATCTTCTCCGTCAAGCACGGCATATTTTACAATCTCGCCCATGCCGTCAAGATAACGCTCGTGATCCATGCTTGAAAACGTATCAACATCGCAGATTACAAGCGCCGGCTGATGAAACGCTCCGGCAAGATTTTTGCCCGCCGAAAGATTTACGCCTGTTTTTCCGCCGACAGATGAGTCGACCGCTGCAAGAAGCGTTGTCGGGATCTGAACAAATTTAATTCCCCTTAAATAGCAGGCAGCCGCAAATCCGGCAACATCGCCAACAATTCCGCCGCCGAGAGCGGCTATTATATCGCTTCTTGTCATTTGAGTGTCTGCAAGAAAATCAAGTATTTCTTCAACGGTTGAGATTGTCTTATTTTCCTCTCCGCCGGGAAATATGCATACCTCCGCCGAAAAGCCTGCTTTTTCAAATGAATTTTCTACTCTTTCAAGATAAAGCGGCGCAACGTTTTCATCTGTCACTATACAAACTCTGCGCGGCGATATATATTTTGCCGTAAGCTCGCCGCACCTGTCTAAAATGTTACTGCCAACTATGCAGTCATATGCGCCTGAAGCATTAACTCTTATTTTCCTCATTTTATAACAGACTCCCTTCTTATTAGTATTATCTTCCGTCGACCTCTTCTTTTATTCTCCTGCCCTCCGACAAAAGTTCTCTTAAAGCTTCGGCATTGCCGTCCTTCAGTGCATCGGAATATTTTTTAAGATTTGTGCAAAGCAAATCAATCTCACCGATAAGATTTTCCGCATTTTCAAAAAACAGCTCTGTCCACATTCCCTCATTAAGCCATGCAACTCTCGTTAAATCTCTCAGGCTGCCTGCCGAAAAGCCGTGATGCGCCGGATATGCGCCGCTCTTTACAAACGCGTTTGACACAACATGAGCAAGCTGTGAGGTAAAAGCTATAACCCTGTCATGCTCCTTAGCGGTTGTGTATTTAAACATTTCAAAACCTGCCGGAGAAAAAATATCTTCAATATCTTCTCTCCTGTTATCTGAGCATATGATAAGTGATGCACCGACAAACATATCCGCTTTTGCATATTCATATCCGGAATGTTCCGTTCCCGCCATAGGATGTGCACCGACAAATTCAAAGCCGTTTTTTTCGGCAATCGGCACACACTCACTGCAAACAAGCTCCTTTGTTCCTCCGCAGTCAATACAAAGCGCACCTTTTTTTATTTTTGCGTCATTTGTTTTTATAAATTCAACCGTTGCCTTAGGGTAAAGCGCCGATATTATAACGTCCGCAGACGATATATCCGCTTCCGCGTCAATTACGCCCTCCGCTTTCGCACGAGTTATAACCTCCGGGTTTATATCATAACCCGTCACAAAATTATCGGTGTATTTTTTAAACGATTTCGCCATTGAGGCTCCTATAAGCCCCAGACCGATAACCGCAATATTACGCTTTGTATGCATAAGGCAAAATCCTTTCAAGCTTTTTCATAAGGCTGTCGAACGCTTCGGGAGTAAGTGACTGACGACCGTCGCAAAGTGCATGAGGCGGATCGTTATGAACCTCTATAATAAGTCCGTCAGCGCCGCACGCAGCAGCTGCAAGTGACATCGGCTCAACAAGCTCCGCAATACCGCTTGCATGACTCGGATCTACAATAACCGGCAGATGAGTAAGCGTTTTAAGAAGCGGAACGGCTGACAAATCAAGAGTATTTCTTGTTTTCGGCTCAAATGTTCTTATACCTCTTTCGCAGAGTATTACCTGTGAATTTCCGCCCGCCATAATGTATTCGGCGCTCATTAAAAGCTCGTCGATTGTGCTTGAAAGACCGCGCTTTAAAAGGATAGGCTTATTTGTATGGCCAAGCTCCTTTAAAAGCTCAAAGTTTTGCATATTTCTCGCACCGACCTGAATTACATCTACATTTTCAAAAAGCGGAAGATGTGAAATATCCATAATCTCGGTTACAACAGGAAGTCCCGTTTTTTCCTTAGCCTTCATAAGAAGGTCAATTCCTCTTTGTCTTAAGCCCTGGAACGCATAGGGTGAGGTTCTCGGCTTGAAGGCTCCGCCTCTTAAAAGTCCGGCGCCCGATTTTTTAACATCCTCGGCAATCGAGCAAAGCTGCTCCTCCGACTCAACGGAGCAAGGACCCGCGATTACGGCAAAGCCCCCGCCGCCGATTACCGCATCACCGATTTTAATCTGCGTATCCATCGGATGAAATTTTCTGTTAGCGCTCTTGTAGGGCTCGCTTATGCGCTTTACAGCCTTTACAATGTCAAGAGAGCTTATCATATCCGTATCAAGTGATGAGGTATCGCCTATAAGTCCCACGACGGTGCTTTCGCTTCCCTTACTGATATGCGTTTCAAAATTTCTGTCCTCAAGCCATGAAATAAGATGGTCAAACTGCTTCTTTTCGTAATTTTCCTTTAATACAAGTATCATTTTAAAAACATTCCTTTCACATTTAAGTCATTGGTTTACAGAGTGTCATATTTTCGCGCTAAAATATATAAAAAGAGGTTACAGACCTTTTTGCATTGCCTGTAACCTCTTTATAAACAAATAATATATTAAAAAGTTTATAGTCTTTACTCAAGCAACACAAATCAGGCTTTTAAAGTAATAATAAAAGCCGTAAAAGTATGCGCCTGTAAAGACTGATAACTTCATAGTAATTTTCCCCTTCATAAAATTTCACATAAGCTCATCGCGCTTATATTGTATTTATCATAGCACTATTTATTTTACTTGTCAAGTATTTTTTTTAATTCAGTTTAAATTTTATAACTTTTTTTGTCGATTTATATTTTTTTTGTTCTAAATTCATAAAGAATAAATTACCGTCATATATTTAAACAGATATGTTACTAAACTCAATGAACATAAAGGAGAGAAAAATGAAGGGGATATTAAAGGGAATTATATTTACACTGTTAATGTCGGCAATGTTTATTTCGGTCGGTGCACTTATTTCACTCGGCGCGCAAAATTCCGATATGATTGTCAAAATTTTTTTATGGGGCGGGCTTTGCCTTTGCGTATTTCTCGGCGCGCTTTTGGTTTCTGCCGGAGCAAACGAAAAAAGAGCGTTAAAAGGAATATTAACAGCTCTTTTATCAATATTGATTTTTGTAATATCCGCAGCCGTCATCTGCAAAACGCTTTTTTGCGCACCGCTCGTCGCGCTTTGCGTATGTATGGCAGTATGCGGCGCTATAGGCTCGTTTGCCGGGACGCAGAAATAAGCTCTACATTTCAAAGTCAACCGGCAGCGTAACGGTAAAGCAGCTTCCGCTTCCCCATTTGCTTTCAACCTCAGCCGAAGCGCCGAGAAGCTCGCAAATCTCCTTTACCATCGAAAGACCGAGTCCCGTGCTTGACGCGTCATATTTTGTGCGCGCATAGTCTACACGATAAAATCTGTCCCAGATTTTATCTATGTTTTCCTCTTTAATGCCCTGCCCGTGATCGGTAACGGAGAAAATCGCACTTGAGCCCGATTCCGAAAGCGACACATCTATGCTTTTTCCGTCGCTTCCGTATTTATACGCATTGCTTATAAGATTTATAAAAATACGCATTACAAGATCGCGGTCGGAATTTATATAAATCTCCGGCTGAATATCGCGCACAAGCGATATTTCACCGCTGTTTATAATCTCCTGGTCGTTACATACCATTTCGCAAAGCTCGGACAGGTTAATTCTTTCCTTTTCTATTTTCTGCGTTCCTTTATCAAGGCGTGACATGGCAAGCAGCTCCGAAATCATTTTTGACATTCTGTCCGCCTGCTCCTTAATATCGCTCGCTGCCTCGCGGTATTCCTCCGCCGTAAGCTCACAGGCAGTCATATAATCGCACTCCGCCATTATAACCGCAACCGGAGTTCTGAGCTCGTGCGACGCGTCGGAGGTAAACTGCTTTTCCGCCTCAAAATTTTTCTGAAGCTTACCGAGCATTTTATCAAAGGTTGAAGCAAGACGGTGAATTTCATCATCTCCTCCCCCGAGAGCTATTCGCTCCGACAAATCGTTGCTGTCGATTATCCGCTGCGCCGTATTCGTTATTTTATCAACAGGGCTTAAAAGACGGCTTGAAATTATATATCCGCCGAACGCGGCAATCAAAATAAGAAAAGCAATTATTATTGTATTCGTAACAACGGTCGTTCCTATAGCGTTTTTAGCCGCCATAGCACTTATTATTCCGCGCACCCAAACCTTGTTTTTGCCGCCCATCCATATAAGGCGGTCATATACATAATAGCTCTGACCGCTGCGCGTAACCTCAGATACGGTATTATTTTTAAAGGTCTTAAAGTTATCCGGCGTAAAATCCGGCGGCAGCTCGCCGAAAAGCAGATTGCCGTCCTCGTCATACACCGAAATATAAACGCCTTCATCAAAAAATCTGAAATTTTTGCGTGCAGCAATATTTGAGCCGTCAAGCTCTATTCTTCCGCTGTTATCGCTTACCAGGCGCGCAAGCATACGCCGCGTATTCGTTTCGACAAGAGCGCGGCTTGAAAAAAACATAAAGCTCGTCAGCACAGCTCCGATTAAAATCATAACCGCCGCATACCATATCGAAAGCCTTATTTTAACCGAAAGATTTTTCATTCACACCGCCTCCGGATTAAATTTTATCACTAACCTTTAAAACATATCCGTCCTCGTCGCGTATTACAGCGCCGGAATTGACTGAGGTAAGCTTTTTATTAAGATAGTTTACATACATTCTCACAATAAGCGGATCTCCGCTGTCGTTCCATATTTTACGAAACAGAGTCTGCAGTGACAGCTTTTCGCCGCGCGCGAGCATAACAAGCATTTCGCATTCGTAAACATTTAAATGAAGCGCCGAATTTTCATTTTTCAGCTCTAGCTTTTCGGTGTCAAGTCTTGCCGCGCCAACCTGAATTGTTTTCTCCGGCTTTCTGCTTCCGCGCACCGCCGCGCGTATACGGGCAAGCAGTTCCTCTGCCGCAAACGGCTTTATAATATAATCATTCGCACCGGAATCAAGACCGTAAATTCTGTCCTCAAGCTCCGCCTTAGCCGTAAGCAAAATCACCGGCGTATCGTCGCCCTCTTCTCTCAGGGCGCGGACTATTTCCGTTCCGCTCATTTTCGGCATCATTATATCGAGAATAATAACGTCATATTCGTCATTTTTCGCCGCGTTATATGCCGCTTCACCGTCATACACCGAGTTTACCTCATAATCGTTATGAGCAAGTATCGCACTGATTACCTTTGAAAGATGCTTTTCATCCTCCGCATATAGTATTTTCATTTTCCTATTCCTCACTTATCATATCACGTATGGCCTGCATATTAATATCAACAGAAGCTATATCATCCGCACACCTTTTAAGCTCGTCAGCTATAAGCTCCGGGCTTTTAATATCCTTTTTGTATTTCATTGCGTGTTCAAGGCTTGCCCAGCAGTCCATTGCTATAGTACGTATCTGAAGCTCCGCATTTACAACATATGTTTCGTCCGAAACATAAATCGGGACCTTTAAAATCATATGATAGCTTCTGTAGCCGTTGGGCTTCGGATTTTTTATGTAATCCTTTTCCTCTATAATTTCAATATCGCGCCGCTTTCTCATCATTTCGGCAACGGAATAAACGTCATCTATATATGAGCAGATAACTCTCACTCCGGCTATATCGTATAGATTTTCAAGAGCAGAGGCGGCATTAACCGGAAGCCCTCTTTTTTCAAGCTTTGCCGATATGCTTTCTCCGCTTTTAATTCTGCTCTTAACCGTTTCAATGCAGCTTCTTCCCTTTTCTCTTTCAAGACACTTTTTCACAATTTCAAGCCCCGACCGCAGTTCAACAATTGCCGCTTCTATAAAAATAAGCGAATCATTAAAAAGTGATAGCTCCTCCACTTGTTTTCCTCTCCCTTTCCGCAGGTAATTTAATGTATATCTTCTATATAATCTTCCGCATAAAATCACAAATAAAGCTATTGTATAAATTTATTTTACTATATAATTATTAATAGACAATTAACTGATTGTAAAATGATATATAAAAGTCACTTTTTTTGAAGAAAGCAATGTTTTATGTGCATTTTGCACTTTTGTACAAACAATAGATTTTTTATATTTAGGTAAATTTAACATCTTTAAATTTTTTCAAAAAAAAGTGTTGACATTTACTTCACATTCTGCTATAATAGTTTATGTTGTTGACGCGGTAACGCGCCAAGCAATATGAAATAGTCGGGAGTTTAGCTCAGCTGGGAGAGCGTCTGCCTTACAAGCAGGATGTCACAGGTTCGAGCCCTGTAACTCCCACCAATATGGCCCGGTAGTTCAGCTGGTTAGAACGCTAGCCTGTCACGCTAGAGGTCGTGGGTTCGAACCCCATCCGGGTCGCCATATTCACTATTTCATGCCTCTGTAGCTCAGTCGGTAGAGCAAGGGACTGAAAATCCCTGTGTCAGTGGTTCGATTCCACTCGGAGGCACCACCTCTTCTTTAAAAGAAGAGGCATTTGCGGGAGTGGCTCAGTGGTAGAGCGTCACCTTGCCAAGGTGAACGTCGCGAGTTCGAATCTCGTCTTCCGCTCCATTAAAAACAAACAAAAGACGCATTCTGCGTCTTTTGTTTTAAACGGTGCCATAGCCAAGTGGTAAGGCAAAGGTCTGCAACACCTTCACTCCCCAGTTCAAATCTGGGTGGCACCTCCACGTCGGAGCAAAGTTCGCTTTGCTCCGTTTTTCTGTGCAGAAAAACATCCGCCCGCTTCCTTGCTCCTCCTTCATCGCAAAAAGGCACGCTCAGTTCAACTGCTCACTTGTAAACGCGCTCGCGACGTTTCACTGTCGCTACCACCTTTTTGCGAGAAATGCGCCTTCGGCGCATATACCTAAACCGTTTATCTCGTCACATTGGAGCTGACTTTGCTTCGTCCCGATTTTTCTTTGCAGAAAAACATCCGCCCGCTTCCTTGCTCCTCCTTCATCGCAAAAAGGCACGCTCAGTTCAACTGCTCACTTGTAAACGCGTTCGCTACGTTTCACTGTCGCTACCACCTTTTTGCGCGAAAAGCGCCTCCGGCGCATATATCTAAAATGGCTCTTTGTCAATTGTTGGGGTGTAAGTTCTCCCATATGCAAAAATTGAGCGACAATAATTTGTGTATTTTGAAT
>CAKSSN010000010.1 GCA_934489015.1 uncultured Clostridia bacterium | reverse complement strand
TTATGCCGGTTGAAGAATTAAAGTAGTTTCAGAAATTTGGGGTAAATTTCGACTGCACTTTTATTGACATTTCCAAGATGAGCGACATCTCATCGGTGTGACCGGCACCTAAAATCCGAAATGTATACCGAACATTGGGTCGGAGCGTCAGCGGATGACAGAAAAATTGGTCAGAAAATTAAATTTAGGGGACTTAATTGTCCCCTATTTTTTACGCTTTATAATAATTTATAACATATCACATTTGAATTTGAAAAATATAAAATCTTATAAATTATTATGATTTTTTTAAAGATTAAAATTGCTGTTTCTTGACTCGTTTGTACAAATTGTATAGTAACATATTTTGACCACTTATTGACCACTTATAATTTGCAACTCTATGCAACTCTATGCAACTCTATGCAACTCTATGCAATTAATATATTTTATGTTTAATAAATTTTATACTTACACAACATCATAAATCGCATAGGTAAGCCATTTATAAGCATTATTTTTCCTTATGTGTAAAGTGTTCAATGGCTTTCGGCTCAAATAACTATTTAACAGAATTAGGCGCCATTTTCTTTTTATCATTTTATATACTCAATTTACTCAAAAAAATCAATATATTTTTATTAATTTAATTAAAACGCTTGTGAATTGTAAAAATATCTGTTCACTGCTTTCTATCAAATGCTAAGCTTCCGTCAAAGGTATTTGCCTAAATCAGAAAAAATAAACGCTGAAATTCAGCCAAACAAAAAAGGCGATTTTTTCGCCTTTTTCAGATCCGTATCAGCAATATCATTTCCTTTGCCGTAAAAAATACGTTAAGCAATGCCTAAAAAATTATAAACACCCGGCTCGACAATATATTCTGCTTCATCAATTATAATTTTTGATTTAACCGGAGTTTCTATTTTATACACCGCCTTATCGCCGTTATAATGCCAGGCTGATTTTATAACTCCTTTCGGTACTTTGTATGATATTTCCAGTTTGCCCAATCTTTTGTCAGGCTTAGGCTCAATTATAGCTTCCTCAAAACCGGGCTTTAGCTCTGACGGCTTTATACCGCCCGCAACGGAATACACCCAATCGAACACAGAGCCGTATGCATAATGGTTATAAGAGTTCATATCGGCAGACCAAAAAGAACCGTCCGGCTTTATTCCGTCCCAATGCTCCCATATTGTTGTTGCGCCGTGGTTAACCTCATACAGCCATGACGGATATTCCTCCTGAAGCAGCAAGCCGTACGCCGTTTTGGTATACCCGTTATCGCTTAATGCGTGAAGCAGATACGGCGTGCCGACAAAGCCTGTTTTCAGCTTACAACCGTTTTCGAGTATCATTTTATTGAGCTGCTTTGCCGCTTCGGCTTTATTCTCCGCAAGGTCAAAATAAAGCGCCAAAACACACTCGGTTTGCGTTCGATACACGGTAAAGACTTTGCGAAAAGCTTTTACCGTATTTTTATAAAGCTCCTCATATTCCGATACCTCCCTTCCTATCGCCTTCCCCGCTTTTATCACCAAAGACGTTGAATATGCGTAAAATGCCGACGCTATAAAATCGTTCCGCGTACTTCCGGAATAGCTTCCCTCCGGCGCATCCAAAGCGAGCCAGTCGCCGAAATGCTTTATTTCCGAATTTTCTCTGTTTTCTGCGCTTTCCGTCCAAAGATATTTGTCTTTTGTATCGCTCGTTATAAAATCAACCCAGCGATGCATAGCGTCAAAATTATCCTCCAAAAGCTTTTTGTCGCCATACATCAAATACAGCTGCCACGGTATTATTGTAACGGCGTCAGACCATACGGCGCTGTAAATATGACCGTTCCACTGATTTGGTATTATCTCCGGAATTGCGCCTTCGGCAGTCTGCTCGGCTCTCATATCCGCAAGCCATTTTTCAAAAAATCTCTTTACGTTAAAATTGTAGCACGCCGTTTTGCAAAATACCTGCGCATCGCCCGTCCAGCCGCGCCGCTCATCTCTTTGCGGGCAATCTGTCGGAATATCAATAAAATTATCCTTTTGCGACCACAATGTGTTTTCAAACAGCTTATTGAGCTTTTCGCTGCCGCTTTTTACAAAGCCTGTGCGCTGCATATCCGAATATATTGCAATCGCCGTAAAGCAGTCGGGCGTTACACTATCCGGGCACTCATTAATTCTTATATACCTGAATCCGTAAAAGGTAAACTGCGCCTTATAGCGATTTAAGCCCTCGCGGCAAATATATGTCATTTCGCATTTTGCGCTGCGGTAATTATCGGTGTAAAAGCAGCCGTCCTTGTCAAGCACCTCAGCAAACGAAACGGAGATTTTTTCGCCTTTATGAGCATCAGCACATATCTCAACATATCCGGCAATGTTTTGCCCGAAATCAATAACGCGCTCGCCCTTAGGCGTTATAAAAACATTTTCGGCATTTAGCCGCTCATGCTCCAGAATTTGCTCGCCCTCCTGAGCAATTAATATTTCCTTTGATATACCGGCGTTTACAACCGCTTTTCCCAGATATTTATCTTCTTCGGCGGCGCTGTAGTACTCCCCGTCGTAAATATCCGAAAACATAACTTTACCCAGATATACCTGCCAAGTATCGTCGGTGTATATTTCCTCGCTTGTGCCGTCCTCAAAATCAAGCCTTAATGCTGCTATAACGGCGCCGTCGGTGTTATGCACCGATGGGTTATCCTCGCTTAATCTTCCTCTGAACCACCCTTTTCCGAGCTCGATTTTTATGATGCTGTCTGTCCTCATCAAATCGGTAACATCATAATTTTGATATTGCAGTCTTTTATTATACGCCGTAATGCCGGGCGCAAGAATAAAATCACCTGCTCGCACGCCGTTTACCGAAGCAATATAAACTCCGGTTGCCGTAACGCTCAGTTCGGCTCTTTTCAGCTTTTTTTCAATATGTACATTTGCCGTAAAATACGGACACCTGTTCCCTGCATCAATCGGCGGCGAAATGTAGCTTGCGTTTTTTATCATATTCTTATTCTCCGTTATTTTGTAGATTTTTTATATTACAGGTATCATTATAGCATAATATTTTATTAAATACAAGTGTTTTTTATCAATTTTTAAAATTGTCAAATGCCGATATATTTTGAGGCTGCGCGGCAAAAATCAATTAATTCCAAAGCCTTTAGCGGAAAAATTTTAAAAGCGTGCAAGAAAAGCCAAAAGCGCGGGCTTTTAAATCCGCGCTTTAATGTGTGCAATTAATTTTTTATTTTATACATATGATTTAAGGGGCCCGATCCCATGCCTAAATCGAGCATAGCTGCGAGCGCGCCTGTCAAATACTCCTTTGCCGCGCTTATGCTTTCTTCAAGGCTTTTTCCGTCCGCAAGCGCGCAGGCGATTGCCGACGAGAGCGTGCAGCCCGTTCCGTGAGTATTTTTTGTGTCAATTCTCGGCGATGAAAACCATTTATATTTTCCGCAGTAATACAAAAGATCGGTTGCGTCATTTACAAGATGACCGCCCTTTACAAGCACTGCGCCGCCGCAAAGCGCCGAAATTTTATCCGCCGCCGAAAGCATATCATCCTCATTTTTTATTTTATCGCCCGTGAGCGCCTCCGCTTCCGGAATATTCGGCGTTATTATATCGGCTATCGGCATAAGCCTTTCAACAAGCGTTTTTTCGGCTTTTTCGGAAATAAGGCGGCAGCCGCTCGTTGAAACCATAACCGGATCGAGAACAATATTTTTCGCGCCGTATTTTTTCAGCCTGTCGGCAATAACGCAGATTATATCGCTTTCGGAAACCATTCCGATTTTAACGCTGTCGGGATAAATATCCTCAAAAATCGCGTCAAGCTCCGCTCCGACAAATTCCGCGTCAGCATTCAAAACAGCCGAAACTCCTACAGTGTTCTGCGCGGTCAGCGCCGTTATCGCGCTCATTGCATACATTCCGTGCGCCGTTATTGTTTTAATATCAGCCTGTATTCCGGCGCCGCCGCTTGAATCGGAGCCGGCAATTGTAAGAACTTTTTTCATATATTTATCTCTCCGTTTCTGATTTTTAAAAATTTGATTGCTTCATCAAAGCCGTTAAAATAGTAATCGGATAAGCTTTTAACCGCCAGCGGATTTTTCTCCGACTCGTCACGCATTGCCGCTGTTTTAAAGCCTGCGCCGACCGCTGTTTTAACCGCGTGCAGCGCGTCCTCAAAAACAAGCGTGTTTTCCTTATCGGTATTTAAAAACGAAAGCGCCGCTTCAAAAATATCAGGCTCGTTTTTGCTTTTGCCGATTTTTGAACAGGTGAAAATCTCGCCAAAATATACGCCTATTTCGCACCTGTCAAGCGCAGCCCTCACGAGATACTCGTCCGTTGCCGTTGCAATGCACATTTTGGCGCCGCCGCGCGAAAGCTCCTTTAAAAACTCCCCCACTCCCGGCTTTAATTTTATCTCATAGCGGTATTTATTCTCAATCATTGAGTTTACCTCGCTTGAAATCTGCTCTGAGGTTTTATTAACGCCGTATTTTTCTATAAAATACTTTGCCGCACCGGCAAGCGACATTCCGCTGATTACGCCGCGCAGATTTTCTTCGGGAGTTTTTCCGAGCGACAGCAAATATTCGTCGCCTATATTGTCCCATATTTTCATGGAATCGAGCAGCGTGCCGTCAACATCAAAGATTGCGCCCTTTATTTTCATGATTTTCTCCGTTTCTCCGCCCAATGCGGCATAAAATAATTTCAATTTGCAGCCGAAGTGTTTTCTTAAAGAGCAAGCTTGCCTTAAAGTAAAACGGCAAGCAATAAAGAGCGAGCTTGTCTTAAAGCAAACTGACGAGGTCTGCGGCTTTGGAAAAGACAAGCTCACTTTTTAATTTTTGGGCTTTTCGATTTTTAACCGAAAACGCTTGTCATCTCACGACTTCCGCAATTTTTTCTTTAAGCAAGACGCACTCGCGCTCTATATCCTCCGCCGCAAAAATCGCCGAAACAAGCGCTGCGCCTGCAATTTTGCTGCCTTTCAGCTTATGGATATTTTCCATGCTTATGCCGCCTATCGCAACAACAGGAATTTTAACCGCTTCGCAAATTTCTCTGAGCACATCAAGTGAAACATCGTCCGCGTCGGATTTTGTCGACGTCGGGAAAACCGCGCCTACTCCGAGATAATCCGCGCCGCTTTTCTCGGCTTCAATTGCCTGAGCAACGGTTTGCGCGGAAACGCCGAGTATTTTATTTTTGCCGATTATAGCTCTCGCCTCGCTTGCCGGCATATCATGCTGACCGATATGCACTCCGTCCGCACCGCACCTTTTGCAAAGCTCCACGTTGTCGTTTATAATAAGCGGAACATGATATTTATTGCAAAGAGTTTTTATCTCGTTTGCTTCTTTCAGAAAATCCTCTTCTGCCAGATCCTTTTCCCTTATCTGAAGCATTGTAACTCCGCCCTTAAGCGCGCTTTCCGCCTGCTCATAAAGCGAAACATTCGGCTTAAAGCTGCGGTCTGTAACGGCGTATAAAAGCAGGTCTTCCCTCTTACAGTTCATATTTGGCCGCCTCCATATCGCTTTCGCTGAAATTATAAACAGCGTCTATAATATAGTTTCTGTAGCTCGAATTTCCGTCCTCTTTTTTCATTCGCGCAAGTGCCTTTTCGCCGCAAATGCCCATCATGCATACGGCAGCGGCGGCAGCTTCAAGCATATTTTCCTTATTTGCCGCCAAAAACGCGCCCAAAAGAGCTGAAAGCATACAGCCCGTTCCCGTAACCGATTTCATAATCGCAGCTCCGTTATATATCTTAAACACTCTTTCGCCGTCTGTTATTATGTCAACCTTTCCCGTGATTACCGTTATTGCGCCGGTCTTTTTTGAAAAGCTCTTTGCAAGCTCCGCCGCATCGTCCGCGCTGCCGCTGTCACCCTCTGCCGCGTCAACGCCCTTTGTCTGTGCCGAAACGCCCATAAGCGCTTTAATTTCCGAAATATTTCCCTTTACGGCAGAAAATTTGACCTTTTCTATAAGCTCCGCCGCCGCGCTTGTTCTAAGCGGCGACGCGCCTGCGCCCACCGCGTCAAGCACTGCCGGAATACCTGCCGCATTTGCCGCTTCGCCGGATAAGAACATTGACTTTATCGTCATTTCGTTCAGCGTTCCTATATTAATGTTTAGTCCGCCCGCAATTTTCGTAATGTCCGCCGCCTCGCGCGGATCGTCCGCCATAACGGGCGACGCCTTTGCCGCAAGCAATATGTTTGCGCAGTCGTTTACCGTCACATAGTTTGTTATCGAGTGTACAAGCGGAGATTTTTCCGATACGTTTTTTACTGCTTCATATAAATTCATAATTTTTCTCCCATTCTCATTTTGTCGCGTGCCTTATCTGTCCTCTCCCGCCATCTGCCAGAAAAACAGTTCATGTTCGCTCGCCCTGTAGAATATGTCCGAAAGCTCCTTTTTTCTCTCCTCCGGCAAATCCTTACATCTTTGCTCCGTTATGTCCTTCCAAAATTCGCAGCACTGTCTGTACTCCTCCGTTGTGTAGTCCCCAACCAGCGGCGCATAATAGCTCTGCATAACCTGCGGTGCTCTCTTTTTAAGCGCTTCAAAAACATAGCTGTAGCCGAGCATACACGGCAGCATTGCCATAATAATATCCTCAATTTCACCGCGCTTTGACTCGTTTATAAGAAACTCCGTATATGCCTTGCACTGCGGTCTTTTTTCTGTTTTGTCAACCTCGCTGTCGGTTATTCCGGCGTCCTTTAAGTAGTTAAGGCGCGTTACGTTTTCGCCGTCGTTTACATAGCCGAGCATTGAGTAAAACAGCTGCATATCGGCAAGCGTTTCGCTTTTCGTTATTGCGTATGCAAATGTTTTTAAATAGTCGCGCAGATAAATGCTGTCTTGAATCATGTAGTCAAAAAACTTTTCCTTTTTCATGCTTCCGTCCGCAAGCTCATTTAAAAAGCGTTCGTTTGCGCTGTCCTCCCAAAGCTGCATGGAGCGATCGATTACCTCGTCAATAAATCTCATTTTTGTTCCCTTTCCTTTCTGTAGGCATAGCCGAAAAAAGCTATTTTTTATCGGCACAAAAAAAAACAGGAGCATCCACTGCCCCCGTAAAAAGCTTTTTTACTATGCTCCCTACGGCGGCATTATCCGCGTCAGGTTAAAGGGTCGAAGCTCACTTACTTCCTCTCAGCCTGAATAACAAGCTCCCCTGTTTTCTTTAATTTAAGTATATCACCGATTTTGTGATTTGTCAAGGAAAATTTTTTTAAAAGCTCTTCTTTTTTATCCTTAGTCATTTTTTTAATGAAATATTCCCTGCTCATAGCCTCGCTTTTTGTTTCGTATTCCTCAAAATAAGCAAGAAAAACAGGCTGATGCGATTTTGTGTATTTTGCGCCGCGTCCGCTTTTGTGTGCCGAAACGCGCTTTGTAAGGTTATCGGTATAGCCGCAGTAAAGCGAATTGTCGCCGCAGCGCAAAAGATAAACGTAGTACATTTTTTGCCCCCTTTTCTTTGTCGGTTTTTTTGCAAGCTGTTTTCGAAAAAGCTCCCGTCAGTCATCAGACAAACAAACCATTTTTCTGTATCTGCTCGGCGCATAACCGTATCTTGCGGCAAACAGCCTTGAAAAATAAAATCTGTCGCAAAACCCAAGCTGCTCGCTTATTTCCGAAATTGACTTACCGCCGCCCCTTAGCTCTCTTTCAGCGCAGAGCATAAGACAGTTATCTATATACCTGCCGACAGAAATTCCCGTTTCCCTCTTAAACGCCTTTTGCAGCTTGCTTTGCGACACAAAAAGCGCGTCGGCAAGCCTTGTTACCGAAAGCGACGCCGAAAGATTTTTTTCCACATATTCAAACGCCGACTTTACAAGCGCGGAATAAACAGGCGCACGCTCCGTCACACCGGCTTTCTTGAGACATTTTACCGCAATGGCGTAAAGCTCGCTTTTTATCCAAAGCGCCGTGCTTATCCGGGTATCTTCAAGCATTTTTTTCATTTCTTCTATCAACTCGCCGCAGCCCTCTATAACAACAAATCTGTCAACCGCCGCAAGTGCGTCAAAATTTCCGGTCATAAGCAGCGATATGTGAAAATATATTTTTTCCGCCGACGCGTCACATCTGTACGAAAATTCGTGATATGCCGGGACTATGTAAATGCTTCCGCCGTGCATTTTTATTTCCTCGTTTTTATCCGAGATATACGCTTCTCCCCCAAGCATCATATAAATCCGCGTAAACGGCGAGCATATCCCGTCGGCGCACCAGCGCGTATCGAGCCGCGCAAGCTTCGCGTCGGAAATATCCATATCAACACCCGCAAGATGCTTGAATAAATCGATATTTGTTTTTAATTCCATACACAAATCTCCATATTTTAAACATATTTTTTCATTTACACAGCTACTATTATATGATATTATTTAGAAAAAGTCAATAGCAATTGCAAAAAAATTAATGAAAGGAAGAAAAACTATGTCAAGCTATGTAAGAAGAAAAACACCGGGCGATACGGATTGGTTTGTTCATGACAGATTTGGTATGTTTATACATTTCGGTCTGTATGCACTTCCGGCACGTCACGAGTGGATTAAAACAAATGAATTTATACCGGAGGATAAATATCAGAAATATTTTGACAACTTTAACCCCGATTTGTTCGATGCGCGCGAATGGGCTAAAAAAGCAAAGGCGGCAGGCATGAAATACGCCGTGCTGACAACAAAACACCACGAGGGCTTTTGTCTTTTCGATTCAAAGTATACTGACTATAAAATCACAAACACGCAGTTCGGACGCGATCTTGTAAAGGAATATGCCGATGCTTTTCGCGCAGAGGGTCTGCACGTTGGTTTCTATTATTCGCTGATCGACTGGCATCATCCCGATTTCCCGATTGACGCTTTGCATCCGAGAAGAAACGATCCGAATGCGGAAGAGCTCGACAAGGGCAGAGATATGAAAAAATATGCCGAATATATGCGCAATCAGGTTACGGAGCTTTTGACAAACTACGGAAAAATAGATGTTCTCTGGTTTGATTTCTCCTATTCCGGTCCCGATAATCATGATGTAATGCCGGGCGCAAAGCCATGGATGCAGTATCACGGCGGCAAGGGCAAAAACGAATGGGAAGCCGAAAAGCTTATTGCAACGGCGCGTTCGCTTCAGCCGCACATAATAATCGATAACAGAACGGAGCTTGAACAGGATTTGTGGACTCCGGAGCAGTATCAGCCGCTCGAATGGATAAAGCACGAGGAAACGGGCGAGCTTGTTACATGGGAAGCGTGCAACACGTTCTCAGGCTCGTGGGGATATTACAGAGATGAGATGAGCTGGAAAAAGCCGAAGCTTCTTATTGATATGCTTATAAACGCAGTGTCTGCCGGCGGTAATTTCCTCATGAATGTAGGACCTACCGCACGCGGATATTTTGACCACAGAGCCGATAAGGCGCTTGAGGTTTATGCCGAGTGGATGAAATATAACGGCCGCTCTATTTACGGCTGCACAATGGCAGAGCCTGAATTTACCGCGCCGCGCGGAACACGTCTTACTCAGAGCGAGGACGGAAAAAGATTGTATATTCATCTTATTGAATATCCGTATGCGTTCCTTGAAATGAAAAATCTTGCCGATAAGATTGAGTATGCACAATTTTTGCATGACGCAAGCGAAATTCTCTATGAAGCAAACGAAATTCTTTATGTCGGTACAAAGAAAAAGAGCGAAAATTCGGTGTATTTCCATATTCCCGATTTGCAGCCGGATATTATTGACCCGGTTATTGAGGTTATTTTAAAATAAAAATTTACGGGCTGCTGATTTTAGCGCAGATCGTTCAAAGAAAAATATCAATTAATTTATTTGCTTAATATTTTGTTATGCAAAAATCTTTGAACTATCCGCGAAACTCACCACTCGGCGTACACGAGTACGCCGTCGGGCTCGGTAAAATGCGGATTTGCCGCATTTTACTTCGTTTCGCGAATTCTGCATCTAAAATCAGCAGCCCTTTGGTGTGTCGCTTGCGGCGCAGATCGTTCAAAGAAAAATATCAATTTATAATTTATTTGCTTAATATTTTGTTATGCAAAAATCTTTGAACTATCCGCGAAACTCACCACTCGGCGTACACGAGTACGCCGTCGGGCTCGGTAAAATGCGGATTTGCCGCATTTTACTTCGTTTCGCGAATTCTGCATCTAAAATCAGCAGCCCTTTGGTGTGTCGCTTGCGGCGCAGATCGTTCAAAGACAAAAAATAGCATTTATTAAATAAAACTATAGTAATTATCTATGTAAAAGCCTTTGAACCATCCGCAAAACTCATTGCTCGGCATATTTGTGTACAATAACCTTATCAAATAAAATTGTAATTTATGAAAGGTGTGCTGCATTAAGCAGCACACCTTTCAACCCTAAAAGCACTATTATCGCTCAATAATTTTTCCGTCAAGAGAAACTACCGCAACATTAAGCGGAATATTTTTTCCGCTGTTATCAATCGCCGCTTTTGCCGCATACTCAAGACCGCCGCAGCACGGCACCTCCATTCTGACGAGCGTAACGCTTTTTATATCATTGTTTTTAATTATTTCGCAAAGCTTACCGGAATAATCGGTATCATCAAGCTTCGGGCAGCCGATAACAATCTTTCGTCCCTTTATAAAATCCCTGTGGAATGCGCCGTAAGCATACGCCGTACAGTCAGCAGCAATAAGCAAATCGGCGCCGTCGAATTGCGGAGATTTTACCGGAGCGAGCTTTATCTGAACAGGCCAGCCGGTAAGCTCGGATGGAATTTCGCCATCAAAGCTATCGTTAGCCGTTCTTTTAACTGCTCTTTCAGCCGCGCCCGGACAGCCGCCATGCATACCGAAAAATCCGCCTTGCGCTTTTTCGTGTTTTAACACTCTTTCCGCCGTACCCGGACATCCGCCTTTGTTATTTTCGCGTTTTAACACTCTTTCAGCCGCGCCCGGACATCCTGCTTTATGCTGCGCCGCCTTTACAGCCGCCTCGTCAAACTCCGCCGCTTCCCTTTCGACAAAGGAAATTGCTCCCGTCGGACAAACAGGCAGACAATTTCCGAGTCCGTCGCAATAGTCGTCGCGCAAAAGCTTTGCCTTTCCGTTCACCATTCCGATTGCGCCCTCTGCACACGCAGACGCGCACGCGCCGCAGCCGTTGCATTTTTCTTCATCTATTTCGATTATTTTTCTTATCATAAAAAAATTCCTTTCTCCGAATAAATTACAATCAAATTATACATCGGAGAAAGGCTTTTGTCTGTTGTATTTCCAACAAAAATATTTTAATCAAGAAAATCTTCCGGGTTTACATATTCCCCGTCGCGCAAAATTTCAAAATGAATATGCGGCTGAGTGGTGTTTTCGCCAAGTGAATATGTGCCGACGTGGGCAATAAAATCTCCCTTTTTAAGCTCCATTCCCTCTTTCAGATTTTCTATATCGTCGAGATTTGCATAAACCGTTTTGAAGCCGTTTGCATGGTCCAAAACAACCGTTTTACCGAGCGTTCCCTCGTAAACCTCTGTAATTTTTCCGTCCGCCGCAGCCGTAACGTCGCTGTCGCTCTTTGCGGCAATGTCTATACCGTTGTGAGTTCTGAAATCGCCCATAACGCTGTCATAGTAAAGCGTTTCTCCCGAAAAGCCGCAGCATACTTCCCCGTCTGCCGGCATTAAAAATTTCGGCTGCTTTGCAATGGACACCGACTCGACTATATCTCCGTCGTAAAAATCCTCGTTTTCACCGTTTTCAATAACGTCAACCTCTTTTTTCTCCGGAGCTTTTGTCGGCTTCGGCGTGCTCTCCGTCACAATAACCTCTTTCGGCGCCTGAGCCGCTACGGCTTCACTTTGCACTGGCGGCGGCAGCGTCGGCAAAACCGTCTGCACCTGCACCTTTTCGGTTGGCTTTACGGGGGCGCTGTTTTTCTCGGCTTTTTTCGTGTTGATAAATCCGACCGTTCCTATCGCGGCAATGCAGCAGCACAGCGCAACATAAAAACCTACGCCGCTTGATTTTTTCTTGTTATCATTTTTATCTCTCACTTGAAAATCATTCCTTTCCCTAATTCTTTTCTCATTTTTCCCGAACGAGAGAATTTTATGCATGAAAAGAAAAAAATAAATCGGCATATTGCCTTATTTTCTCGGCAATTATTTAACGAATTATAAATAAAATATTAAAATTTGATTTTGCCTATTCCCAAACGGCGCATTGTATAGTATAATATTAATGAGTTCATCTACATAAAATATCAGGGGAAAGCGCCAAAGGCGCAGTATATTAAAATGAAAATTGAAAAGGTAGAAAATCATAAAATAAAGGTTACGCTTTCCGAAAGCGACCTTATGTATTATAATTTAAACCCGAAACAGATGACGAGAAACTCTCCGGAGCTTCACAGATTTTTGTTTCAGATAATGGAGAACGTGAAAAATCAGACGGGATTTAATCCGTATTGCGGTCAGGTCGCCGTTGAGGCGGTAAGCTCCGAAAGCGGCATGACGCTTATTATTTCAAGGATTTCTCCGACAGTAAACAAAAGCTCCTTAAAAAAGGTTAAAGCAAGCGCGGCTAAACGAGTTTTGACAAAAAACAGATATTATTTTGACAGCTTTGACGATTTGTGCAGCGCTCTTTGCGCTCTTGAGCCCGACGCACTTTCGGTAAGCACGCTTTATGAATATGACGGAAGCTGGTATTTGATTTTGGGAAGCTGCCGCCGCTTTGACAGGCAGCATTGCATTTTGTCGGAATACTGCACGGATTTCGGCGGAAAGGTGCTGACGGAAGCGTTTCTTTCGGAGCATGGCAGGCTGATAGCCGACGGCGAAAAGCTTATTTCTATGGCGAACGGCATAAAGGAGCTTGAAAAATGAGAATACTCGGAATAGATTACGGTGACAGCCGCGTAGGTACGGCTGTTTCCGATCCCTTAGGGCTTACGGCGCAGGGAATAGGAACGATTAAAAATAAGGGTATGGACAGGCTTATCGGTGAGCTTTCGGGACTTATTGAAAAATATAAGCCGGAGAAAATTGTTATAGGTCTGCCTAAAAATATGGACGGCACTGTCGGCTTTCGCGGTGAGGAGTCTTATAAGCTGAAAGAAAGACTTGAAGAAGTGTATAGCGGCGAAATTGTTTTGTGGGACGAGCGCCTGTCAACAGTCAGCGCGGCAGGGTTTTTGAATGAAACAAATACGCGCGGCAAAAATCGTAAAAATGTGATTGATACCGTCGCGGCGGAGATTATTCTTGAAAGCTATATGATGTCGCTTAAAAATAAATAATTTTGTTTGCTGCATGGGGATGGGTATTGACCCATCCCTTTTTTCTTTATTCGCTCCATATGGCGTGCTATTTTCCACTTGTTTTTTTGCTTGCAATGTCTTGCTCTGTTTGTTTGGCTTATGATTGTTTACGATTTTTTAGTTTGCCCCGCCTGATTTAACGCTTACAAATGTTTATTTTTTGCAACGTTTTTTTGCTTGCTTCGTGTGGGATTTGCTTTGATGATTATAATGCTTTGTGCGCAACTGTTTTATTTACTTCGTAGGGGCGGATAATATCCGCCCGCTTTAGCATTTGCGGATTTTTACTTATTTGCTGCTATTTTATTTTTCTCCGTAGTGGCGAGACTCCGCCCCTACAGAGCAACCAAAGATTATAGCGAAAACAATAAAAGTTCACAAGAGTTAAAACGTGCGGAGCAGAGCCCCGTCCCTACAGAGCGAATAAAATAGTTGTTCATATAGCATTATAATCATCAAAACAAATCCTCTACAGAGCTAAACAACATAGCCGCAGACAGCCAAAACTCCGCAATTACAAATCATCAACAAATCATCAGTAAATCATCAACCGGCAAAATCATTTTCACCAAACCCCTTAACATTTACTTAATACTTTTTTAACAGAATTGACAAGAAAAAACACTTGCATTTTTTCAAATACTATGCTATAATAATATCACAGTGAGCGTACTCATTCAGGCGAATAGAAGTCGCTCGTAAAAAACCAAACATTGTTTTTCCCTGAGATTTCTCGTGGTTCAATCATTTTTTTACCAACACTTCTTATAAGGGATGCTTTCTCCGTCAGCGGCGTATACGCCTCCTTTCCCTTTAGGGACTGTCAGTGGACATATAAACCTGTCGGGAAGCGACCCACCTGCTATAGCAGGTAAGAAAACTGATTGTAATTACACGGTTATCATGGGGTTTTTTTGTGCTTATTTGAGATTTTACAAAAAATTACTTGACACATGGTATATAAAAGTTATATAATATAAGATAGCAATATTATAAAATAACACAATCGGGTTATTATCGTGAAGATAAATCCGACAAAAGCCCATACATATTTTACTTTGGGCGAAAGTGTAAGACTTAAGTTTTGTGCCCTACAGCACTGAAAGGAATGGTTATAAAAATGCTAATTACAACCGCACCGAAAGGTACACAGGATCTGCTGCCGTCGGAAAGCTACAAATGGCAGCACTTAGAAAGGCTTTTTGAAGGGGTATGCGACTGCTTTGGCTACCGTGAAATAAGAATGCCGACATTTGAGCACACGGAGCTTTTTGAAAGAAGCGTCGGCGATACAACCGATGTTGTTGAAAAGCAGATGTATACATTTCTTGACAAGGGCGGACGCAGCATAACTCTGCGGCCTGAGGGTACGGCTTCGGTTGCAAGAAGCTTTTTGCAAAACAGTCTTTACGCAAACCCGATGCCTGCAAAAATGTTTTACAATATTCCATGCTTCAGATACGAAAACAAGCAAAAAGGGCGTCTGCGCGAGTTCCATCAGTTCGGCGTTGAGGCATACGGAGCAAAGGGACCCGATATTGACGCGGAAATTATTTCGCTTGCTATAGATTTTCTCGAAAAGGCCGGCCTTTCCGACCTGACGCTTCATATAAACTCAATCGGCTGCCCGGAGTGCAGAAAAAAATATAACGAGGTTTTGCGCGACTTTCTGCGCCCGAAACTCAGCGGTCTTTGCTCAACCTGTCAGGGTCGCTTTGAGAGAAATCCGCTGAGAATACTCGACTGCAAATCGGAAATATGCAACACGCTGTGCGGGGGCGCTCCGGTGCTTCTTGACTATATATGCGACGACTGCCGTGAGCATTTTGAAGGCCTTAAGGGCGCGCTTGAGTCAATCGGCATAAAATATGAAGTTGACAGCTCGATAGTTCGCGGACTTGACTACTATACAAAAACGGTTTTTGAAATAATAAGCGGAGATTTCACCGTATGCGGCGGCGGCCGCTATGACGGACTTATTGAAGAATGCGGCGGCGATTCAACGCCCGGCATCGGCTTTGGTCTCGGAATTGAAAGACTTCTTATCCGCCTCGATGAGCTCGGGCTTGAGATCCCGAACACCAAAACTGTTGACCTATATATAGCGCCGCTCGGCGACGCGGCATATTCATACGCACGCGCGGCTGTATACAATCTCAGAAAAAAAGGCATAAGCACGGAATACGACCTTGTCGGACGCGGACTTCGCGCACAGATGAAATACGCGGACAAGATCGGCGCGGCATACACAATTGTTCTCGGCGAAAACGAGGTAAATTCGGGCGAATGTGAAATAAAGAACATGAAAACCGGTGAAAAGCAAACGGTTAAAACAGATAAAATTGCAGAGTTTTTCGGAAAGGAATGAATTATAAATGGATACAATGAAAGGACTTAAGCGTAGCTGCTATTGCGCTGATATACCGCAGTCGGGCGAGGTTACGGTAGGCGGATATGTGCAGAAAATAAGGGATATGGGTACTCTTATTTTTATTGATTTGCGCGACAGAAGCGGAATTGTTCAGCTTGCCTTTGACGAGGGCACGGACAGAGCCGTTTTTGAAAAGGCTTCCTCATGCAGAAGCGAATTTGTTTTAATGGCAAAGGGCGAAATACGCGAAAGAGAAAGCAAAAACAAGGATATTAAAACAGGTGACAGAGAAATTTACGTAAATGACCTCAGAATACTTGCAAAGGCTGAAACTCCGCCTTTTGAAATTACGGATAAAACTAACGTAAACGACGAGCTGCGCCTTAAATACAGATACCTCGACCTGCGCAGGGGCGTTTTGCAGAAAAATATCATCACAAGAAGCAAAATCGCAAAAAGCGCAAGGGATTACTTTGAGGAAAACGGCTTTATTGAAATCGAAACGCCTATGCTAATAAAGTCAACGCCTGAGGGCGCGCGCGACTATCTTGTTCCGTCAAGAGTTCATAACGGCAGCTTTTATGCGCTTCCGCAGTCGCCGCAGATTTACAAGCAGCTTCTTATGATTTCAGGCTTTGACAGATATGTTCAGCTTGCAAGATGTTTCAGAGATGAGGATCTTCGCGCCGACCGTCAGCCCGAATTTACACAGATAGACCTTGAGATGTCGTTCGTTGATGTTGAGGATATACTCGAAATCGGCGAGGGACTTGTTAAAAGGCTCTTTAAGGACGTGCTTGACGTTGATATTCCCCTCCCTCTTCCGCGAATGACATATAAAGAAGCTATGGAGCGCTACGGCTCGGATAAGCCCGACACGCGCTTTGGAATGGAAATAACGGATATTTCGGATATTGTATCGGACTGCGGCTTCGGCGTGTTCACGGGCGCAATTGAAAACGGCGGTTCCGTTCGTGCAATTGTTGCCAAAAGCGCTTCGGGAGTTTATACAAGAAAGGAAATTGACAAGCTTACCGAATACGCAAAGGGCATTGGCGCTAAGGGTCTTGCCTATTTCAGATGGGTTGAGGACAAGCCGTCCTGCTCGTTCGGAAAATTTGTCGGCGAGGATATACAAAACGCAATTCTCGAAAGAGTCGGCGCCGAAAAGGGCGATGTTGTTTTCATAGTTGCGGACAAAAATGCTCTTACAATTCTCGGTTCACTGCGCCTTGTTGCCGCAAAGAAGATTGATATTAAGCGCGAGGGCTACAACTTCCTGTGGATTACGGAGTTCCCGTTCTTTGAATATGATGACGAAACAAAATCGTATGTTGCAATGCATCATCCGTTTACAATGCCGATGGACGAATGTATTCAATATCTCGACAGCGCGCCGGAGAAAGTTACGGCTAAGGCTTACGACCTCGTGCTAAACGGCGTTGAGCTTTCGTCAGGCTCTATAAGAATAACCGACTACGAGCTGCAGCAGAAAATGTTTGAGGCTCTCGGACTTTCGGATGAGGAAATTGAAGCCAAATTCGGCTTCCTCGTTGACGCCTACAGATACGGCGCTGCTCCGCACGGCGGCATGGGTATAGGTCTTGACAGACTTGCAATGATTATGTGCGGCGCGGACAGCTTAAGAGATGTTGTCGCATTCCCGAAAGTTCAGAACGCGTCTGAGCTTATGAGCAATGCGCCGGCAACTGTTGATAACGATCAGCTTGCCGAGCTCGGAATAAAAATTATAAAGGAAGACTAAAAATAATGGGACTGCTGCATTTATGCTTTTAAATGCGGCAGTTCCGTTATGCTATTTTAAAGGAGTAAATTTATGATCGGTGCGGAGGCTTTAATAAAAGCTCTTGAAAGAGAAAAAACCAAATATATTTTTGCCTATCCCGGCGCGGCAAACTGTCCTATACTTGATCGGCTTTCGTCCTCCGGCATTAAAACGGTTTTGTCAAGGAGCGAGCAGGCGGCGGCGCATATGGCGTCGGGCTATGCAAAGGTTTCGGGCACGGCGGGGGTCTGCACGGCAACGTCCGGTCCGGGCGCGACAAACATAATAACCGGCATAGCAACGGCGTATATGGACTCCGTGCCAATGGTTATAATAACAGGTCAGGTTGAAACGGAGCTTGTCGGAACGGACGCCTTTCAGGAGGCGGACATAACGGGCGCGACAACGCCGTTTACAAAGCATAACTATCTTGTAAAGGACGCAAACGATATTGAAAGAATTGTTGCCGAAGCCTTTTACATAGCCGCAACAGGACGACCGGGCCCCGTTCTTATCGATATTCCGCTCGATGTTCAGAAAGCGCCCGTTACAAAATCTTTTGACGGAGAAATAAACATACGCGGCTACAAATTCCCGTCAGCGCCGAACGAGCTTCAGACAAAGCGCGTTGCGCAGTCGATAAAAAGAGCTAAAAGACCGCTTATAATAGTCGGCGGCGGCGCGGCAATTTCGGGCGCGGATAAGGAAATAAGACTTTTTATGGATAAAACGGGCATACCGGCAGTGTCGACAATGAACGGACTCGGCGTTATCGCAGGCGGCGGCCGCCTTTATTACAAAATGGCGGGAATACACGGAAACGCGGCCGCAAACACTGCCGTAAAAGAAGCGGATTTGATAATTGCGCTCGGCGCGCGGCTCGGAAACCGCTCCTTTACCAATTTATATATGCCGGAGAAAAAGCAGAGGCTTGTTCATGTTGACATAGACCCGGCGGAAATCGGCAAATGCATACGGCCTTATCTGCCGGTTGTCGGAGATATTAAAATATTTATACAGCATTTGAGCGCATATCTTGACGACTACAGGGCGGACAAAGCCTGGACGGACTACCTTGACGCTCTTCCCCTTTCGCATGAGCTTAAGGAGAAAAAGGACTTTGTAAATCCGCAGAAATTTATTCGTATGCTTTCCGAAAAATGCAAAGGCGCTTATGTTTCAACGGAGGTAGGGCAAAATCAAATCTGGACGGTAAACAATTTCGCCACCGATCATCCGCATCAAATTATTATGTCGGCAGGACTCGGAACAATGGGCTACGGGCTGAGCGCGGCAATCGGCGCGCGCGCGGCTCTGGAAGCGCAAAACGCACAAAATCCGACAGTTATCACAATAGCCGGTGACGGAAGTTTTCAGATGAATTTTGCCGAAATGGCTACAATGCTTCAAAGCGCTCTGCCGGTTAAAATTATAGTGCTTAACAACAATTCTCTCGGCATGGTACGCGAGGTTCAAAAAAATGAGTACGGCGAAAACTATATTTGTACATCTCTTGACGGAAGCCCTGATTACTGCGCGCTTGCGGGAGCTTACGGGATAAAAGCGTCGCGCATTTCGTCGGACAGCGCTGCGGAAAGCGCGATTGATAAAATGCTTTCCGATAATTTACCGTATCTGCTTGAAGTTATGGTTGATCCCGACGAAGAAACGATTTAAGAATTTCGGCACAGCGCTGCCGTAGATATTTGAGAATACAAAAAGGAGAAAAGCTATGGAAAATCATTACACGCTTTGCGTACTTGTAGAAAACCGTGCCGGTGTGCTTTCAAAGGTTGTCGGTCTTTTTTCGCGGCGCGGCTTTAATATTCATTCGCTGTCTGTCGGCACGACAAACGACCCGACAGTTTCGCGAATAACAATTGAGGTTATAGGCTCAAGCGAAACGGTTGAACAAATCTCAAAGCAGCTTTCAAAGCTCATTGACGTTATAAAAATAAAGGTTTTAACCGATGACGAGCTTGTAAAGCGCTCGCTTGTTCTGATAAAGGTGCGCTCGGGCGCCGGGTCAAGAAGCGAAATTATAGAAATCGCAAACATATTCCGTGCAAATATAGTTGACATCTCCCCCACCACTCTTACGTGTGAACTTACGGGGCAGTCAAAAAAAATCGACGGCTTTATTGAGCTTATGGAAAGCTTCGGAATTGAGGAAATCGCAAGAACAGGCGTTACGGCGCTTGAGAGAGGAAATAAAACACTTAAGCTATGAAAAACAAAATTTTGCATATTCTAATGAATACGGACGGCTTTGTTTCGGGCGAATATATGAGCGCGGAGCTCGGCATATCGCGAAACACCGTTTGGAAATATATAAATGCTCTGCGCCGTGACGGATATAAAATTTCATCCGCAACAAACAAGGGCTATAAGCTCGACAGCAGCTCGGACGTATACTCCGAATCGGAGATAAAGCGCAGACTTGATACAGATTTTATCGGAGATATTGTATTTTTTACCGATAAGGTTGACTCGACCAATATGTGGGCAAAAAGATCGTCCGACGCGCCGGACGGGTCTGTTTTCGTGTCTGAAGTGCAGTCAAACGGAAGGGGCAGGCTCGGCAGAGCATGGGAGTCGGGTAAGGACGGCGTGTGGTTTTCGCTGCTTTTGAAGCCCGAAATTCCGATTGATAAAGTTTCGCTTATAACGCTTGTCGCCGGAATTGCAATCTGCCGCGCGGTCGGAAACGGCGCAAAAATCAAATGGCCGAACGATATTATTATGTCGGGTAAAAAAATCTGCGGAATACTTACGGAAATGTCGTCCGAGATTACAACGCTAAATTATATCGTCTGCGGAATCGGGATTAACCTGAATAACGCGGAATTTCCTGAGGAGTTAGCCAAAAAGGCAACATCGCTTATGATTGAAACGGGCAAAAAATATTCAAAGTCCGAGTTTTTGGCGCACGCGCTTTCGGAGTTCGAGAAGTGCTATACGGTTTTTCTCGAAAAGGGCTTCGGCGCACTGCTTGACGAATATAAGGAAAAATGCGTGACGGTCGGGCGCGAGGTGGTTATTACGGAGCGCGGGAAAAAGACCGCTGCAAAGGCTGTTGATATAACCGAAAACGGCGAGCTTACAATATGCGAAAACGGAAAAATGAGAAATGTTTTTGCCGGTGAGGTGTCGGTGCGCGGTTTGCTTGGATATTCCTGATATGAATAAGAGCTTGATTTTGCGTGTCAAAAGACTTGAAAATACGCTTTTATGCAAAAAAGCAAACATATTAACAAAGCCGAAATACATGTGATAATATAGCGCTATCTTTAGGAGGAATTTATGAAAAAAATCAGTCGCTGTTTTGTGCTTTTTACACTTTTGCTTATTCTTTGTTCCTGCTCGAATGAGCCGGTAAAGGATATAAATCCCGGTGTTGATAAACAACCAATTGAAATAACTCTCAATGCAAACGAGCATACAGAGCTTAATTTTGGGTATGCAAACGAAGAAAGAGTAATAAAGGATTTTGCTGTTGATAATGCAAAGGTATATATTTTGCAAGATGACAGCAGTATTCTTTGTTATAATCGCAATGGAGATTTTATAGAAAAATATGATTTAAATTTGGCAGAACAAGGCTTGACGGCAAGTAAACTGGCGTGCAGTAACGGAACGATATATTTATTGGACGGTCATAACAATGCAATTATAACAGCTGAAAAGGACAAGATAAAAAATGTATCGGTATTAAATTTTACCGACGTTGGAATGGTAAAGAATTTTTACGCTCAGACAAACGGAACGTTGATTATGTCTTTTTCTGATGTTGAAGAGGCTTATACTGCCGAAGTCGATCCGACGGGGACGGAAGCCGAAATAGTGGGAGAAAAACAAAAGGGTTACCTTATCAGCGAAAACATTACTTATTTGCCTGAAATTTATGATAATGATGGAACAAGCCAAGTTAAAGCTACAATATATAAAGCCGGAGAAAAAATTGGCACGTTTAGTATTGGTACAACAGAAAAAAGCAGAAATGCTGCAGGGCTGAGCATTTACGGCATATCAAACGATAATTGGTTTGGCATACTTCACGAATTTGTCAATTACGGCGAAAATCCCGATGATGAGGAATATATACAAACATCGGTAAGCTTTAATACGAAAGACGGAAAAATAAAAACATCTGAGAGCTGTTTTAATGATAATGAAATTATTAAATTGTCAAAAGATGATACATATTGCATGAGTTTTTCAGATAAAGCTTTGACAATCAAACCAATCAGCGAATATTTTTCAGACTGGAGCTATAATGAAATATATTTTTTGACAAATAACTGAGCAAAAATAAATATATTATGAGCAACTAAAAAACGGTTGCTCTTTTTGTATCCTAAACACAGAAAAAAATGATATAAAAAAGCGGTGATTATACCTCATATATATCGCCGCTTCCCATTGTTCTCTCCCACTTACCGTCAAGCAAAACCGCCTTGTTTTCCGAAACGGATTTTTTTACATCAATTATTCTCTGATTTGACGAGCCGCGAAACAGGAGCGATTCACATTTAAGCTCCTCAACGAATTTCCCGTCAACAAGAACGTCACACGCTTCAAGAAGCTTTTTTGCCGCTTCTCCCTGCTTACCGCCATATAAATCCTCAAACAAAAAACCGCTGTAGCACCAAATGGTTTTATCGGGAAAGCGCTTTCTAAAAGCCAAAACAAGCTTTAAAAGCTCCGGCGCATTTTCTTTTTCAAAAGGCTCACCGCCGAGCAGAGAAAGCCCGTCTATATATTCCGGCGAAACGGCTTTTAAAATTTCATCTGCGGTTTTGTCCGTAAATTTTTCGCCATAACGAAAGTCCCACGCCATAGCGTTGAAACAGTTTTTGCACCTGTGCCGACAGCCGCTGACAAACAGCGACACGCGCACGCCGGGTCCGTTTGCAATGTCATTTTTTTTAATTGCCGCATAATTCAAAGCTATTCACCGCCTTTTTTTAATTATTTCGATTAAAACGGGCGGATAAAATCCGCCCATACATTTGCCGTTTAACGAGCGGCAGCCTCAAAACACAAACTTGTTCATCCGTACGTTTTCAAAAGCACAAGCTCATTCAAGTCTTATCGGTACATTCAAAAGCTCTTCCTCGCTCTGCCGATAACATTTACAGCCCTCAAATGTCCTGTCAAAGCTCGTTTACAGGTGCAGCACGCGCTCCTTAATCTCCTGCGTTCTTCCCTGGTTCCAAAACTGCGTACCGATATATCCGCACGTGCGTCTTGCAACATTAAGCTTATTCTGATCGCGGTTTCCGCAATTGGGGCATTGCCAAACAAGCTTGCCGTCGCTGTCCTCTTTAATTTCAATTTCGCCGTCATAGCCGCACACCTGGCAGAAATCGCTCTTAGTGTTAAGCTCGGCATACATTATATGGTCATAAATAAATCTCATAACCGAAAGCACCGCTTCAATGTTATTCTGCATATTCGGCACTTCAACATACGAAATAGCGCCGCCCGGCGAAAGAGCCTGGAACTTTGACTCAAGCGCAAGCTTGTCAAACGCGTCAATCTCTTCGGTAACATGAACATGATAGCTGTTTGTTATATAATTTCTGTCCGTTACGCCCTTAACTATGCCAAAACGCTTTTGCAGGCATTTTGCAAACTTATATGTTGTGCTCTCAAGCGGCGTTCCGTAAAGAGAATAATCAATATTTTCTTCAGCTTTCCACTTAGCTGTATACTCGTTGAGCTTTTCCATTATCTCAAGACCGAGAGCTTCGCCCTCCGGCTCTGTAAGCTTTTTGCCGATTAGGCTGTAAACGCACTCCCAAAGTCCTGCATAGCCAAGCGATATTGTAGAATAGCCGCCGTGCAGATATTTATCAATCTTCTCGCCCTTTTTAAGGCGCGCAAGAGCGCCGTATTGCCACAAAATCGGTGCGGCGTCCGAATATGTCCCCGTAAGTCTTTCATGGCGGCATTTGAGCGCACGGTGGCAAAGATCCATACGCGCGTCAAAAATCTCCCAGAACCTGTCCAAATCCTTTTCCGCCGAAAGACCTATATCAACAAGATTAACCGTTACAACGCCCTGATTAAATCTGCCGTAATACTTGGGCTTGCCGTCCTCGTCAACATACGGCGTCAGGAAGCTTCGGCAGCCCATGCACGTGTAGCAGTGACCCTCGCCGTTT
Organism: uncultured Clostridia bacterium; assembly: GCA_934489015.1. Taxonomy (GTDB): domain Bacteria; phylum Bacillota; class Clostridia; order UBA1381; family UBA1381; genus RGIG9115. The sequence goes on along the minus strand of CAKSSN010000010.1, from coordinate 75,720 downwards.
TTATCAATCTTTGCTTCAAGCATTATCTTCTCCGAAATATAGTCCGGAACCATTCGCTTTGCCGTACACTTAGCCGCAAGCTTAGTGAGGTAATAATACTTGCTGCCAGGCGTTATATTATCCTCCTCAAGCACGTAAATAAGCTTCGGAAATGCAGGGGTTATCCATACACCTTTTTCGTTTTTAACGCCCTTATAGCGCTGTTTGAGCGTCTCCTCGATTATCAGTGCAAGGTCATGTTTCTCCTGCTCGTTTTTCGCCTCGCCGAGATACATAAACACTGTTACAAACGGTGCCTGTCCGTTTGTTGTCATGAGCGTTACAACCTGGTACTGAATCATCTGAACGCCGTTTTTAATCTCGTTTTTAAGTCTTTTTTCCGTTATATCGTCAATCATCTTATCGCTCACATTTTCGCCGATAAGCTCCATTTCCTCAATAACCTGCCGTCTTATCTTTTTGCGGCTGACGTCAACAAACGGCGCAAGATGTGTAAGGCTTATGCTCTGACCGCCGTACTGACACGACGCAACCTGCGCGATAATCTGCGTTGAAATATTGCAGGCGGTTGAAAAGCTGTGCGGCTTCTCAATCAAAGTTCCGCTGATAACCGTGCCGTTTTGGAGCATATCCTCAAGATTTACAAGGTCGCAGTTATGCATATGCTGAGCAAAATAATCAGCGTCATGGAAATGAATTATTCCCTGCTCATGCGCTTCTACAATATCCGCCGGGAGCAAAACACGCTTTGTTATATCCTTACTGACTTCGCCCGCCATATAGTCGCGCTGAACGCTGTTTACGGTCGGGTTCTTGTTTGAGTTTTCCTGCTTAACCTCTTCGTTGTTGCACTCGATTAGGCTCAAAATCTGCTCGTCGGTCGTGTTTGATTTACGGATAAGCGCACGGGTATATCTGTATGTAATGTATCTGCGCGCAACTTCAAACGCACGCTGATTCATTATCTGATCCTCAACCATATCCTGTATTTCCTCGACGCTGAGCGATCTGTTGATATTCGCCGCCGCGCTTTCAACATCCTCCGCAATTCTCTTAATCTGAACGGGAGTCATTCTCTCGCTCGGCACAACCGAGTCGTTTGCTCTCGATACCGCTCTTACAATTTTTTGCGGGTCAAATACAGTTTCAATTCCGCTTCTCTTAATTATCTTCATTTTTTCCTACCTCTCCCTTTCAAAGCACCTGCCGCATTATACGGCTGTCGGATATGTAAAATACGCATAAAAAATCCGAAGTAAGCCTCCCCGCACCGATGACTGAATTATCCTCCGGGTGAATTTGTTTAAAAATCATGTCAGCTGAATTATTTCCGCTGATGTATTTAATTATACCACAAATATTTTTTTTGTCAAGAGGAAAATCACAATATATTGATGTTACAAAATATCATTTCAGAGAAAACCACTATATATAGGGGGTTGTCGAGGGGCTTGTAACACAAAAGTAATGTTTCTTTAATATATGATTTATTTTAAAACAGTAGTGCTTTTCTTTGAAAGCCCACGCGGCTGTGATTTTCTGTTTTTGCTGCAATTTTCTTGCTTGTCCCGATTTAAAGCGGTGAGTTTGATGTTTTTTTTGCTGTGTTTTTTTTCTGTATTTTTGTTTGCTCCGCGTGGTTTAACTCTTGCAAAATTTTTGGCTGTCTGCAACTATTATATTTTGCACCGTAGGGGCGGATAATATCCGCCCGATTTAACACTTGCGGGATTATGGTTGTTCGCAACTTTTTTGTTTTGTTCCTCCCGTTTGCTCTTGTAAAATTTTTACTGTATGCAACTATTTTGTTTGGCTCCGTAGGGGCGGGGCTCTGCTCCGCCAGATTTAACTTGCAAACGTTTGCTGTTTTGACTAATATTCTTTGTTCGCTCCGTAGGGGCGGATATTATCCGACCGCTTTAACACTTGCGGGCTTTTGGTTGTCCGCAACTATTTTGTTTAGCTTCGTAGGGGCGGGGCTTTGCTCCGACCGCTTTAACACTTGCGTTTTTTTTGTTGTTCGCAACTATTTTGTTTAGCTTCGTAGGGGCGGATATTATCCGCCCGATTTAACGCTTACGAAATTCTTATTTATTTTATGCAAAGTTTTGGAGTGCAAAAGCCTCCATCCTTGAGGGAGGGGGACCGCTTTAGCGGTGGAAGGAGTAAAAATCCAGTATTTCAATTATCTTGAAATTAGCCAAATATGTTTTTTAGTCGAATTTTATTAATCTTTTGTTATTTTGTTATTTTGTTATTTCTCGTCATTTACAGGTGTTCTTTTGTAAGCAAAAGAACCAAAACTTCCGGGAGTCCGGTACCTCCCGGACCCTGAACCGCTTGGGGCACGCCCCAAGACCCCATACAAGTAAAGATTTTCAGATTTACATGATATATCACAAACCAACGCGGCAAGGGTGATTTTTATTCTGATTGTAATATGTTCGCATTTACCGCAGCGATGCATACGCCGCTGCTACATATTGATTTTTATTTTACAGTTTTTTGGAAAAATTCTAAAAATTGCAGGCAAAAAACTGGTGGTTAGTAACCGCCCCTACGGAGCGAACAAAGATTGTAGCAAAAATACAAACGTTTGCAAGAGTTAAAACGGGCGGAGCAGAGCCCCGCCCCTAAAAAATGCAGCAAAAAATAGTAAACTCTTACAAGCCAAAAACGGGTGAGTCAGCGCCCCACCCATACAAAGCGAACAATTTATCTTCAAAACCGATTTCGAATATCAAATAAATATCTTCAATACCGATTTCAAATATCAGATAAATATCTTCTAAACCGATTTTGAATATCGGATAAATATCTTCAAAACTGATTTTGAAATACCTGATAAATATTTTCAAGACTGATTTTTACGTCAAGAAACATTTTCGGCGGTGTACACAAGCTTTTTTCATCGAAACAAAGTACTACTCCCCCTGCACCATTCCGATTTTTCTGAACCTATTATATCTCTTGTCAAGAAGCTGTTCTATCGGGAGCTTTTTATTTTCCTCAATTTTATTCAAAATAAGCTTACCGAGCTCCTCATAAAAATTTGCAACCTTATCCGGCTCTGCTATCACCTTTTCAATAACTCCGAGCTTTTTAAGGTCATGCGCCGTTATTTTAAGACATTCCGCCGCTTCCTCTGCCTTTGACGCGTCCTTCCACAAAATGCTCGCGCAGCCCTCCGGCGAAATAACCGAATAAACAGCATTTTCAAGCATCCAGACCTCATCGCCGACAGCAAGCGCGATCGCTCCGCCGCTGCCGCCCTCGCCGATTAAAACCGACAAAACGGGAGTTTTAAGAGTCATCATTTCCATCAGATTTTCCGCAATCGCTTCCGCCTGGCCGCGCTCCTCAGCGCCAATTCCACAGTATGCACCCGCCGTATCAACAAACGTTATAACAGGGCGCGAAAATTTTTCCGCAAGCTTCATTTGCCTGAGCGCCTTTCTGTAGCCCTCCGGGTGCGCCGAGCCGAAATTCCTCTTAATCTTCTCCTTTGTGTCGTGTCCCTTTTCAATTCCGATTACCGTGACCGGCATATCGCCGAGCCTTGCTATTCCGGCAACAACGGCGCTGTCGTCGCCGAAGCGTCTGTCACCGTGCATTTCGGTAAAGTCCGTAAAAATATTATTTATGAAATCAAGAGCGGTTGCTCTGCCGGCTCCTCTTGCTGCCTTTAGCTTTTCATATGCGTTCAATCGAGTTCACTCCTCTCGTGAAGCTTAAGAATTTTGGAAAGATACGCCTTTTGCTCCTTACGCGGCACAATTTCGTCTATAAAGCCGCATTTTAGCAAAAACTCGCTACGCTGAAACCCTGCCGGGAGCTTTTGGCGTATTGTCTGTTCGATAACGCGCGGCCCCGCAAAGCAGATAAGCGCGCCCGGCTCGGCAATTATTATATCGCCCTCCATTGCAAAGCTCGCCGTAACGCCGCCCGTTGTCGGGTCGGTGAGAACGGAAACGTAAAGTCCGCCGCTGTCGCTGTGCCGCTTAACCGCGCCGCTGACCTTAGCCATCTGCATAAGAGAAAGTATACCCTCCTGCATACGCGCGCCGCCCGAAACGCTGTAGCCGACAACCGGCAAACCCATGTCGGACGCTGTTTCAAAAAGGCTTGTAATCTTCTCGCCTATAACGCTGCCCATGCTACCCATTATAAACGTGCCGTCCATAACAAACAGCGCGCACGGACTTTTATCAATCGTGCAAATGCCGCACACAACGCCCTCATTTTCGGAGCTGTCAAGCCTTGCATTTTCAAGCTTTTCATCATAGCCCGGAAAATTAAGCGGATTTGTTGATACAAGCTCTGCATTAAGCTCCGAAAAGCTGCCCTTATCCGCAATCATTTTTATTCTCTGGCGCGCATTCATGCGGAAATTATAGCCGCAATAGCTGCACGTGCTGTAATTATCGGGAATATCGCTTTTTATTAATGTTTTTTTACATTTCGGACACGCTATGCACATCTCGTCAGGTATGCCCGATTTGCTATCCTTTCCGGCTTTCCCCTCAAGCTCATTCTTAGGTTTTCTGAAAAGCATTCTGTCAAGCATTAAATATTACATCCCCTTTTCCTTCAAAAAATCTGTAGTATACGAGCCGTTGTCAAACTTCGCGTCGGACAAAATATCAAGGTGCAGGTCTATGTTCGTGTCAATCCCCTCAAGAACAAGCTCGCACAGCGCCGCGCGCATTTTGCGTATTGCTTCCTCGCGGTTATTCGCGCACACAATCAGCTTGCCGATCATGGAATCGTAAAACGGCGGCACGGTATAGTCCTGATAAACCGCCGTGTCAAACCGCACCCACGGTCCGCCGGGAATATGAAGTATGCTGATTTTGCCGCACGACGGTCTGAAATTCTCGTCCGGCTTTTCGGCATTTATTCTGCACTCTATCGCATGGCCGCTGACATGAATATCTTTCTGCGAAAAGCCGAGTTCTATTCCTGCCGCAACCCTTATCTGCCACCTTACAAGGTCAATTCCGGTAACCATTTCCGTTACGGTATGCTCAACCTGAAGCCTTGTGTTCATCTCCATAAAATAGAAATTTCCGTCTTTATCGTACAAAAACTCAATTGTTCCGAGTCCCGTATATCCGACAGCCTTAACTGCGGAAATTGCCGCTTCGCTCATTTTTTGCCTTACCTCATCGGTTAGCGCCGGAGACGGACTTTCCTCAATCAGCTTTTGATTTTTTCTCTGCATAGAACATTCTCTCTCGCCCAAGCATACGATATTTCCGAAATTATCCGCAATAATCTGCATTTCGATATGCTTAACCGGGAAAACGTATTTTTCCATATAAACTCTGCCGTCGCCGAACGCCGCCTGAGCCTCAGATACCGCCGAATTAAAAGCTGCGGTAACCTCCGATTTTTCGTTTATGAGCCTTATTCCTCTTCCACCGCCGCCTGCTCTTGCCTTGATAAGCACAGGGTATCCGATTTTTTCCGCCGTTTTTTCGGCGTCCTCAGCGCTTTCGAGCAGACTGCTGCCCGGAACAATCGGAACACCTGCCGCCGACACGGTTTTTCGTGCATTATCCTTATCGCCCATTTTCTTTATAATATCGCTTTTAGGGCCGATAAACGTTATGCCGCACTCCTCGCAAAGCTCGGCAAATTTCGGATTTTCCGAAAGAAGTCCATATCCCGGATGAATAGCCTGACAATGCGTTGCGGCGCACACTGTCAGAATTGCAGCCATATTAAGATAACTGTCCTTAACAGGCGCCGGACCTATGCAATAAGCCTCATCGGCAAGCGAAACATGGAGCGCGTCCCTGTCCGCTTCGGAATATACAGCGACAGTGCTTATACCCATATCCTTGCAGGCGCGTATAATTCTTACTGCTATTTCTCCCCTGTTTGCAATTAAAATCTTAGAAAACACAGCGTTACTCTCCTTTTACGGCAGCAAATGAAAATTCGCCGCTCATGCAAAGCTTTCCGTCAACCTTAGCGCTGCCCTTTACGAAATAAAAAGGCGCGCGCTCTCTTGTGCAAACGCACTCAAACTCAATTGTTTCGCCCGGCATAACCGGTCTTTTAAAGCGCACCTTATCCATGCCTGTATACATCGGCGTTGCGCCCTTTATTTTATCGGCAAACATAACGCAGCAGGTCTGCCCTGCCATTTCGCAAAGGATTACGCCCGGCACAACCGGATTGCCCGGAAAATGACCGTCCAAAAACCACTCGTCGCCCTTTACATGATATTTGCCGTGAGCCGCTCCGTCCTCCGAAACCCACGCTTCATCAACGAGGAGCATTGAATTTCTGTGCGGCAGAATATTTTTAATTTCTTCCTTGTTCATATAACTATCTCCGTTTCGGCGCACTGCGCCGCAGTAAATATTAACATAAAAACGCTTGTTTTATAAAGCAGCAAAATGCTTGCTTGCAAATGCCGCCGTCCGCGCAAAAATCAGTCGGACGGATGAATTTACTTTATCACAAAAAGCGTTTGCCCGTATTCAACAACCTGCTCGTTTTCGGCGCAAACCTGAACAATTTCGCCGTCCGCGTCAGCCGTTATTTCATTCATGAGCTTCATCGCTTCGATTATGCAAAGCACATCGCCCTTTTTAACCTTGTCGCCAACCGAAACAAACGGCTCCTCATCGGGTGACGCCGCCGCGTAAAACACGCCGACCATCGGCGCTTTAACGGGCTTTCCGTCAGCTTCGCCTGTCTTGGCAGGCGCGCTCTCGGTCTGCGGCGCGCTCTGAACTGCCACAGTTGCTGCGGGAGCGGGAGCGGAAACGGCTTCTTTTTTAAGCTTTATTTTGCTTTCTCCGTCCTCATATTCAAGCGCGGTTAAGCCATAGTTTTTGACAATATCCGCAAGCGCTTCAATATTTTTTATATCCATTTTCTTATCTTCCTTTCGGGTTTAACCGCTGAAATTAATTTCTACCGGCGAAAATTCTTCGGCACTTTATAAATAAGCGTGGTACTATGCCGAACATATGATTTCAAATTATTTCCGCCCGATAAATTTTCAGCGTGGTATTTAAGCCTTTTTGAAAATTACGCACGCATTATGTCCGCCAAAGCCGAGCGATACCGATGCGGCATATTCGGCGCCGTATTCACGTGCGGTGTTCGGAACATAGTCAAGGTCACATTCCTCATCCGGTACTTTGTAGCCGATTGTCGGCGGGATAATTTCCTCCTCAAGCGCCTTAACACAGGCAATAGCCTCAACAGCTCCGGCAGCGCCGAGCATATGTCCTGTCATGGACTTTGTTGAGCTTATGAGAAGCTTTCTCGCGTTTTTATCGCCGAACGCTTTCTTTATCGCAAGCGTTTCCGACTTGTCGTTAAGCGGCGTGCTTGTACCGTGAGCGTTTACGTAAATTTTCTCGCTTCCGTCAAGCCCGGCTTCCTGCATTGCAAGGCGGATTGCCATAGCGCCGCCCTCTGCTTCCGGATTTGGCGCTGTTACGTGATATGCGTCGCACGTGTTGCCATAGCCGCAAATTTCCGCATAAATATGCGCTCCGCGACTTACAGCGTGCTCGTATTCCTCTAAAATTATTATTCCGCTGCCCTCACCCATTACAAAGCCGTCGCGCTCCTTGTCAAACGGAATTGAAGCGCGCGCCGGGTCATCTCTTTTAGTAAGCGCCATGCAGTTTGTAAAGCCTGCAACGGCAAGGCGGTTTATTGCAGCCTCCGAGCCGCCGGCAATAATTGCGTCGGCATAGCCGTGAGCTATTGCATGAAACGCTTCGCCGATTGAGTGATTTGACGTTGCGCACGCGGTAACAATCGGCAGGCACACGCCCTTTGCACCGTATTTTATAGCGATATTGCCTGACGCGATATTGCCGATCATTTTAGGAATAAAGTGCGGCGAAACTCTTGACGGCCCTTTTTCAAGCAGCTGCTTTGTTTCTGATACAAATGTGTCCATTCCGCCTATTCCCGAACCAACATAAACGCCGAGCCTTTCAGCGTCAACCGTTCCGATAATTCCGCTGTCATCAACAGCTTCCTTAGCTGCCGCAAGCGCATAAAGCGCAAACATATCGAGCTTTCTTATCTCGCTTTTGCTTTCAACATAGTTTTCGGGGCTGAAATTTTTAACCTCTGCCGCAATTTTAACCTTAAGGTCTGATGTATCAAATTTTGTTATGAAATCAATTCCGCATCTTCCGCTTTTGAGGCTGTCCCAAAGCTCAGCTGCGCTGTTTCCGACAGGCGTTATCGCGCCGATACCGGTTACTGCTACTCTTTTCATAATAATCTCCATTCCGCCGCTCTGCGTCGGCTTGTAGTTAAATTTTTCTTTTATATATACATTCCGCCGTCAACGCTCAAAACCTGACCGGTTATATATGAAGCGTCATCGCAGGCAAGGAACAAAACCGCCTTTGCAACATCTGACGGCGCTCCGGCGCGTCCGAGCGGAATACTTTTAACAAACTCTGCTCTCATATCCTCGCTGAGAGCTCCCGTCATATCCGTTTCGATATATCCCGGCGCAATTGCGTTACACGTAATGCCGCGCGAAGCAAACTCCTTTGCAACCGATTTTGTAAGCCCGATAATGCCTGCCTTTGAAGCGGCATAATTTGCCTGACCTGCATTTCCCATAAGACCTACAACCGAGCTGATATTAATAATTCTGCCGCTGCGCTGCTTCAGAAAGCTTCTTGAAAAATGCTTTATGAAATTGAAAGCGCCCTTTAAATTCGTGTTAATGCACGCGTCAAAGTCCTCTTCTTTCATCTGCATAACAAGCTTGTCGCGCGTTATTCCGGCGTTATTTACAAGTATGTCAACCTTTTTAAAGTCGGCAAGAATTTTTTCCGTTGTTTCTTTAACCTTTTCAAAGTCCGAAACATCACACTTATACGCTTTGCAAGCGCTGATGCCCGATATTTCCTCACAGGCAGCATTTGCCGCCGCGTCGTTTCCGGCATAAACTATTGCAACCTCTGCGCCTGATTTTGCAAGCTCAAGCGCTGCCGCAAAGCCAATTCCGCGACTTCCTCCGGTTACAACCGCTGTTTTTCCCTCTAAATTCATCTGTCTCTCCCATCCGCCGCAAAAGCAGCATGAAATTAAACAATTTATTATATAAATGCCGCTTTTGCGGCAAAAGTTTTCTGATTAATGCACCCCAAAGCAAGTCCGCAATAAACGTTACTTTGCAAAGTGCTTAAAGACCTTATTTAAGCGCCTGCACCGCTGCTGTCACATCGTCCGGAGTCTGCACATTTAATATTCTGCACTCGCGGCTTATCTTCTTTATAAGTCCCGAAAGCGTTTTGCCCGCTCCGACCTCAATGAATGTATCAAAGCCGTCCGCAATCATATTTTCAATAGTTTCTCTCCAGCGCACCGGGTTATTTATCTGCCTGCACACAAGCTCCGCGCTGTCATACGGTTTTGCGGTATAATTCGCATAGACGGGTATTTTCGGAGCGGTATAATTTGCATTTTCAATAAAGCTCTCCATTTTATCCGCCGCCGAGTCCATAAAAGGACAATGAAACGCGCCGCTTACCGCAAGCGCAACCGCTCTGCCGCCCATTTCCGCCGCTTTTGCCGAAAGCTCATCTACGGCTTCGTTTTTTCCTGCGCAAACAAGCTGCCCCTTGCAATTATAGTTTACCGGATAAACATCGCCGATTTTTGCGCAAAGCTCTTCAACGTCGCCGTCGTCCATGCGCAAAACAGCCGCCATTTTACCTTTGTTTTTCTCGCTTGCTTCCTGCATAAATTCAGCTCTTTTGCAAACGAGCTTAAAACCGTCCTCATCGGTGAACGCGCCTGCAAACGTAAGCGCCGGGATTTCTCCGAGCGAAAAGCCCGCTGCGCCGTCAGCCTTAACTCCGGCTTCTTCAAGCGCCCTTGCAGCCGCAAGGTCAAACGCAAAAAGACACGGCTGCGTATTAACCGTTATTCCGAGCTCCTCCGCGCTTCCCTCAAAGCACATATCAAGAGTTCCTTTTCTGATGCTTTCCGCAGTGTCAAACACCTTTTTTGCCGCCTCCGAAGCGCCGCAGAGCTCTTTGCCCATTCCGGGATACTGCGACCCCTGACCTGCAAAAACAAACGCTATTTTACCCATTTGTCCGCTCCTTTCAGCACATCTTCAGCTTCGGCAAATATTTCCTTAATCATGCTCTCGCACGACTGCCTTTTGCTGACCATTCCCGAAATTTGTCCGGCAAGGAACGTTCCCTCTTCAAGATTTCCGTCCTTAACGGCTTTTCTGAGGCTGCCCGTACCCATTGCTTCGAGCTCCTCGTTTGAAACAGCTGCGTCATATTCCGCTCTGAACATTTTTCTCGTAAGCGGAGTTTTAATGCTTCTTACGGGGTGACCGAGTCTTTTTCCTGTTATAATCGTATCAATATCCTTAGCTTTTAAAACCTTTTCCTTATAAACGTCGCTTATGGCGCACTCGTCGGCAACAAGAAATCTCGTTCCGAGCTGAACTCCGACGGCGCCGAGCATAAACGCAGCCGCAACGCCGCGACCGTCACCTATTCCGCCCGCCGCAATAACAGGTATCGAAACGCTGTTTACAACCTGCGGCACAAGAGCCATAGTCGTAAGCTCGCCGATATGTCCGCCCGATTCGCCGCCTTCGGCAATTACAGCCGCTGCGCCTGCGCGCTCCGCGATTTTTGCAAGACCCGTTGACGGAACAACCGGAATAACCTTTATTCCGTGCTCTCCCCAGAGCTTCATATATTTTGTCGGATTGCCCGCGCCTGTCGTTACAACCTTAACGCCCTCCTCGCAGACAACCTCTGCTGCCTCATCGGCAAACGGGCTCATAAGCATAACGTTTACTCCGAAAGGCTTGTCCGTAAGCTCCTTGCATTTTTTAATTTCGCTTCTGAGCTGCTCGCCGTTACTGTTCATTGCGGCGATAATGCCAAGACCTCCGGCATTTGAAACCGCCGCCGCAAGCTGCGCATCGGCAACCCAAGCCATTCCGCCCTGAAAAATAGGATATTCTATCCCAAGCATATCGCAAATCGGTGTTTTTATCATAAATTTCGCCGTCCCCTCAAAAATTAAGCAAAAGGAAAGATAATTTACTATATATTTTTAAAATAATTTACTCATTTTCCTGCTGTTTTGCTTTATAAATTATGAGATTGCCGAAAAAAGCGGCAATCCCATAAAATAAGTTACATATTCTTTTCGATGTATTTAACAACCGAGCCAACAGTTTTAAAATCGCCGCTTACGTCAATTGAAACGCCGAATTCGTCTTCAACGCTCATCATAAGCTCAACAGTGTCGAGCGAGTCGAGGCCGAGCTCCTCAAAGGTTGTGTCCTCTGTGATTGAGGCAGCGTCAAAATCTGTGTAATCTCCTAAAATTCCTATAATTTTCTCAAGTACCATTTTTATAACCTCCGTTATTTTTTATAATGTGGATTTTACTCCTAATAATTAACTTGTTAATTTAAAAATTGCTTATTCAGCGCTTTTGTTGTTTGCTTTTCTTCCGCCGCTAAAACGGTTTTCTATCCCTCTAAGACAGAGGCCGAAAATCGCCGCTGATAAGTAAATTTTCACACAGGCGTTTTTGAAAGCGTCCGCTCGAAAAATGTTAAAGCCAATCGGCAAAAACATACCGCTTATTTGCCCCATTCAAACAGGCAGCAGCCGCGCGCAAGACCTGCGCCGAAAGCGCACAAAATAACTTTATCGCCCTTTTTAAGTTTTGCGGACTTATTCAGCTCGTCAAGCATTATAGCAATCGAAGCGGAAGAAGTGTTTCCGTAATTTTCAACATTATGCGGAACTTTTTCTTCAGAAAGACCGAGCCTTTGGCGTGCAAAATTTATTATTCTCAAATTCGCCTGATGAAGCACGTAATACGAAACGTCATCGGGCGCAAGAGAGTTATTTTTAAGCATAGCTCTTATGTCGCTCGTTATTGACGAAACGGCAAATTTAAAAATTTCCTGTCCGTTCATGCTGAGATATTCGCTGTCAAAGCCGCCGGCTTTGTAAGGGCTGTTGCCCTGTCTGCCCGGCACGTAAAGCGGCTCGTAATTTCCGTCAACCGTAAGAGCAAAATCGCTTTTTGAGCTGCTTTTTTTAACAACCGCCGCACCTGCACCGTCGCCGAACAAAACGCACGTTGACCTGTCCGCCCAGTCGGCAATTTTTGAAATCTGCTCGGCGCATACAACAAGAACCGTTTCCGCTTTGCCGCTTTCTATATAGCTCTCGGCCGCGTCAAGCGCGAATATAAAGCCGCAGCAGCCCATGTTGACGTCAATCATTCTTCCGGTTTTAATGCCTATTTCCTTTGCTATAAGGCACGAAAACGCCGGAGAAACAAAATCGCCCTGAAGCGTGCCGCACACAACCGCGTCAATGTCATCGGCATTAAGCCCCGCATCCTCAAGCGCTCTTTTACCTGCCTCTGCCGCAAGCGACAGAAGGGTCTCCTCCGTGAGGACACGCCTTTGCCTTATTCCCGTTCTCTCGCTGATCCATTCGTCGCTCGTGTCAAGAAATTCGGCAAGCATATCGTTTGTAACAATTTTTTTCGGCACGGCACTTCCCGTACCTACTATCGTAAAACTCATATTAATCTCCATTCCGACGCACTGCCATGCAGGCTCTTTTTTGCAGAACGTTGCGCCATGTTTCGGCACAACCAAATCGGCAAGGATTAAAAATCCCTTGCGGAGAACCTGTACATTGTGGTTTTATTATATTTTCTGCCCGGCTTTAAAATAGGACTTGGGAAATGCAAGTACTTCATCGCATTCGGGAAATACTGAGTTTCCATGCAGACAGCGGCATGCTTTTTAATGCTCTTGCCGTCCTTGCCTTTAGTTCCCTTGTCAATCATGTTCGCCGTGTAAATCTGAACGCCCGGCATATCGGTAAAGCAGTCCATAATAATGCCTGTTTCGTGGCAGTAAACGGAGCCGCATTTCCTCATGCCCTCGCCGTCGATAACAAAGTTGTGGTCAAGTCCGCCGAACATTTTAATCTGCTCGTCATTGCTTGCAAAAATTTCGCCGAATTTTTTGCCCATTCTCATGTCAAACGGTCTTCCCTCAACGGAGAGAATTTCGCCCGTCGGCATACACTCCGCATTGTTCGGAGTGAAGAAGCTGCTTTCAAGCTCTATTTCGTGATCGTCAATCGCACCGGAATTGTATCCGCCGAGATTGAAATACGAATGATTTGTCATGTTAAGCACGGTTGCCTTATTAGTCATGGCAAAATAATTAATAGAAAGCGTATTATCATTGAAAAGCGAGAATTTCACCTCAATATGCACTCTTCCCGGATAGCCCTCCTCGCCGTCCGGCGAAACGTAAAGGAACGTTATCTCCGGCTCGTCCTTGCTTCCGCCCGGATGAGCCTCCCAAACTCTTTTGTCAAGGCCTCTTATGCCGCCGTGCAGACTGTTTCTGCCGTCGTTAATGCCCGACCTGTATTCGCGGCCGTTTATTCTTATAAGACCCTCCTCAAGCCTGTTGGCACATCTGCCGACAGTTGCTCCGAAGTAGCCCGGATTTTCGGCATATGTTTCCGATTTGTGATGACCAAGCACAACATCGACCATATTACCGTTTTTGTCGGGAACGATAATTTTTGTTATTATTGCTCCCCATTCAAGAATATCTACCTCCATACCGTTTTTGTTTTTAAGGCAATATTCAAGTGTCGGAACACCGTTTACTGTTCCGAATAATTTTTCGGTTACTGACATAATTGTCACCCCTTTTATCAATTGTTTATATTATAATATCATATATTTCCTGTCAATGCAAGCATTTTTTCATTTATTAACATTTCGTTCATATTATTTATGAAAAAATCGCCCGATTATGTACGCTTTGCCGATTTTTCGGCAGGATTTCGGGCACCGAAATTTGTTTTTCGGGCGGAGCAGAGCCCACGTCCATGCGGGGCAAATAAAGAATATTGCAAAATACAAAACACTTGAAAGCGTTAAACTTTCATTCACCCGATACACTTACCCAAGCAAAAGGCTCCTTTTGAAGGGAGCTGTCAGCGCAGCTGACTGAGGGATGAAGTTAAATCGGCAGTCAATGTCTGCCCATATAGAGTTAAACGCAATGCATACTCAAATTCCTTTTCGGTCGGAGCAAGCAAAGAATATTGCAAAATTGCAAAACACTTGCAAGCGTTTTTCGGGCGGATAATATCCGCCCCTACGGAGCGAACAAAAAAATATTGCAAAATTGCAAAACACTTGCAAGCGTTTTTCGGGCAGAGCTGAGCCCTGCCCCTACAAAGCGAACAAAGAATATAGCAAAACAACAAGTGTTATATCGGGCAGAGCAGAGCCCCGCCCCTACGGGAAAATTCAAAAATACATGCAATCCCAAAACCGCAAAATGTAAAAAACATCAGGCAACAGCAGAATATAAATCAAAATTCTACTCATCAATCCCAAGCCGCTCCGCCGCCCATGAGGCATATTCCAGCACGCGCAGCTTAACATTAATCCTATCCGCTTTTATAATTTTTTCCGTTTCGCCACTCAGATGATTTTCAAGCTCGTCCGTTCGTCCGAGCGCCGATTTTGTAAAGCAAAGCGGCGGCGAAAGCACGCACCACCAGTTTTTTCCCTCGCCGCTGCCCAAAATAACGCGCACGGCCGTATACCTGCCCTCAGGCAAAATAAAATCCTCATAGTTTCTGCGCGTTATGCTGCACCTTTCGTAGCTTACCGACGCCGTATAGCTCTCTCCGGCATTTTTAAGCGTTCTGTTCGCAGCGCTCTCCATTTCGCCAAGTGTCAGCACTCTGCCGCGCAAGCGCGCCTCCTTTAAAAGCTCATCGCGCACCAAAAGCTTTACCGCCTGCTCCCTTTCGCCGTTCCCGTCTGCAAGTATATGAAGCCTTACAATATTGTTTTCAAGCTCATATCTCGGCTTTTCGCTCCACGCAAACGCAAGCATTGCCGAAAAGAATATCATTAAAGCAAGATAAATTATTTTCCTCATAAAAATTCTCCGTTTCTCCGCGAAAGCAGCGCATAGTCAAAAATTGCGACTCCCTCATGCCTAGCCGAAAGAAAGTAATTCGAACCCGTCTGAAAAGGTATAATTTCGGCATATTTCAGTTTGTCGTCTTTGAAAGGCGCGAGCCTTCCGGCATCCTCCACACTAAAATCTATTCAAAATTCTGTCCTTTTCAGATCGTAGAATTTTGAAAGTGTGAATTTTTGGTTTTGTAAGGCAAAAACGGAGATAATCCTGGCGGATTATCGAGTATTTTAACACAGCAAAAGCGGAAATTCACCTTTCAAAATCGGAGTTCGGATTGCTTTTTTTCGGCTAAACACTTCCAAAGAGAGTATATCCATTTATGAGAATTTTTAAACATCACAAAATTCTGCTAATTCTCGAAAGATTGTACCGCTGAACACATACAAGCGCTAAATCAAACAGTGCAGCCAAAACGGATGTTATCAGAAAAGCATAAAATCCGCCGAGCCGCCCCGAAACAAAAATCGGCAGAAAGCTTAAAACCGCCATAACGCCGTGACCCTTTAATGACACCGACATATTTATGTAAAGCTCTGTCAAAGTGCGCTTTTTTATGTCAAAGAGCGCTTTGTCATAGGTTGGCATAAAGCTCTTCCACCTTTTTATTCCGATTTTTTTGTAAAATGTGCTTTCCGCTTTTGTGAGCTTTATCCGCTTTACTTGTATTTTCATTTTGTTTGCGGCCGCTCCGACAGCAAGACGCATTGCAATGTGGTAAAATGTGCAGAAAAACGTAACAGACAGCGAAAACCATACGCCGCCCGAATGAATTTTATATACCGCCGCAAATATGCATCCCAGTAAAAGTGATACTATAGCGGAGCAAAAAACAAGTTTTTTCATAGCTGTGACAATTCCTTTGCGTGCCGAAAAGGCACCTTTTATATTTACGCCCGACATAATTGTTTTTTTACTCCTTCCACCGCTAAAGCGGCCTGACTCCCTCAAAGATGGAGGTTTCGCTCCCTAAAATTATCAGCTAAGCCAAAATAAATGTAGTTTTGACGCTTTGCACTCCAAAACTTTCAGTAAATCGAAAGACTATATTTCAAAAACTTCTTTTCTGACGAAAAGCTTTCATTCATCCGATACACCCACCCTTGCAAAAGGCTCCTTTTGAAGGGAGCTGTCAGCGTAGCTGACTGAGGGATGAAGTTAAATCGGGTTGTCAATGCCTGCCCCTACGGAGCTAAAGGCAATGCATACGCAATTTCTTTCGGGCGGAGCAGAGCCCCACTCCTACAAAAAAACAAATTTATTCAGCATTTGCGAATTTCGCCGAAAACCGTAAAATGCAAATTAAAATGTAGCAGCGGCGTATGCATCGCTGCGGTAAATGCTAAACGCATTACATTCAGAATTTAACTTTCCCTTGCCGCGTTGGCTTGCGATAAATTATGCAAAAGCGAAAAGCTTTGTCTGCATGGGGTCTTGGGGCGTGCCCCAAGCGGTTCAGGGTCCGGGAGGTACCGGACTCCCGGCGGTTTTGGTTCTTTTGTCGCACAAAAGAACACCTTTCAACGTCGAAGAATAACAAATAGTCAAAGAGCTAATAAAATTCAATTAACTAATTTCAAAATAATTGAAATATTGGGTTTTTACTCCTTCTACTGCTAAAGCGGCCTGACTCCCTCAAGGATGGAGGCTTTTGCACTCCAAAACTTTGCATAAAACAAATAAGATATTCGCAAGTGTTATATCGAGCGGAGCAGAACCCCGTCCCTACGGGTCATAAAAAAATATTGCAAAAAAGCAAAACGTTTGCAAGTGTTTTTTCGGGCGGATAATATCCGCCCCTACAGAGCAAAACAAAACAGCTGCAAATAAATGAGAAATTCGCAGGTGTTATGTCGGGAAGAGCAAACAAAGAATTTTGCAAAAACGCAAAAAGGCGCTTTTATATTTTCCGCGCCCTTTTGAAATATTTATTGTTTAACCGAAATAATTTCCCCGGAGGTTGCCGCATATTTAGTCGCAACCCTATGACCTCTGCCGGCGCCTATCTCGTTTTCGGCAGCGTTATAATACGTTCCGTCAACGCATTTGCCGATAGCCTTAATCGTAACATAAGCCGTAAACCTGTCGGGTCTTTCGGCGAAAACGCGTGTGCCGTTTGACTTTACGCCCTCTTTTTTGCACGGCTCGGATGTAACATTCGTTATTTCACCGATTTGAACATTATCCTTTTCATTGTAAACCCCGCCCTTTTTTTCAAGCGCTTTAAGCGTGCAGTCGCGTATATCGTCAATTTTTATAACGTATTCAAAAGAGCCCGCATTCTTAATCTGCTTTGCTCTCGTGCCGGAAACTCTTACAAATATGCCGAGCGCCAGAACAACAAGAAGCAAAATCAAAAGCAAATCTATTATATTTATTTTCCCGAAAATTTTTCCGTCTTTATTCATATTATTCCGCCCCCTTACTGTGCAACGTCAACTATATATCCCGAAACGCCGTAACCGCTGCCGGAGACGCTCTGCTTTTCACCGACTCTTATGTGCTGCTTTCCGATGTCATAGCCCCAGTCGTTTTCCGTTGCGTCCGCTTCAACCGTCAGATAGACATCTTTTCTCTCCTCTGTTGTCTGCGACACGAATTTTCCTTCAGACGCGCTGAAATACGAATTTTCCGCCGGCTTTATCTCAACGCTTGAAACGCTGCCGTATGCTTCGTCGGTCGGATCAAGCAGCACTCTGTCGTCCGCAACAATGCTCTCGGCAACGGCCGGAGTCTGATCGGCAACCAAAACGGTGTAAATAACGTGCTTTGTGTTCACCGAGCCGCTGCGCGATTTTTTAAGCATTAAAGCGCCTGCCGCGCAGACTAAAATAATCGCGGCGATAATTAAAACATCAATCAATGTAAGCTTTACTTTTTTCATGAACATAACCTCTCTAATTACTCATTACTCTGTCATAATATTCTTCCGTTTGCTTTGTCATTGCTGCGGCGGTGAATTTATCCGCAAAAATCTCTTTTGAACGCTCGCTCATTCTCTCATAAAGCGCGTCGTCCTCCAAAAGTTTTTTAATTCCCTCCGCAAGCGCCGCCGCGTTCTGTTTCGGAACAAGGAAGCCGTTATTTCCGTCGGATATAACGCCGGGATTGCCGCCGAAATCGGAAACAACCGCCGGAATACCAAGACTCATTCCCTCCAAAAGCGCAAGGCTTGTAGCCTCCGTTCCGTATGACGCATTACACTGAATATATGTAATGCTCATAAGCGCGTCAACGTCTTTTATAAAGCCGGTAAATAATATATCCTTATCAAGCCCCATGTTTTTAACGCGTTCCTTTAAATGCGCCTCATACGAGCCCGTTCCGGCTATAACAAATTTAGCCTTAACGCCGCTCTTTAACAGCATATCGGCAGCGTCAATGAAAAAGTCGTGACCCTTTATATCCTCAAGCCGCGCGACGATTGAAACTACTCTTTCACCCTCGCCGATTCCGAAACGCTCTCTTGCGCGCTCCTTTTCTTCCGCGCTTTTTTCTTCAAGGCCTTTGACGCCGTTTAATATAACTGTAATTTTAGAGTCGTCAACGCCCGTTTGTATAAGGTTTTCCTTTGCCGCTTCCGCAACCGCAATAATCCCGTCGGCAAAGAAATTATTAACCGCGCCGTTAATCCATTTTCCGAGTCCTTCGGATATTTTTTTCGGCGGCGGAAAAACGCTGTGACGCGTATATATAACGCGGCAGCCCGCAAACCTCGCCGCAATTCGCGCCGACATTGAAGCATGAGCATGAACAATATCCGGCATTTCGCGCCTGATTATCTTGTACAGTGCGCCGATAACTTTTAAGTCGAGCGATTTGTCGGCTATTCCGTCAACCTCGATTATGTCAACGCCCAAAACCTCGATATGCGGCTTTAAAAGGCTGTTTTTCGGCAGAATTACCTTCATCTCGTAGCGCGATCTGTCGTATTCGGAAAGAAGCGTAAGCAGGCATTTACCGGCTCCGCCGATATTCGTGTCGCTTGAAACCTCAATTATTTTTTTCATTAAGTGCCTCCCCACCGGCTATATTTTTTACTGCCGCGCCGAGCGCAAGCACCATAAAGAATATGCCCATAACTCTGTAATTGTAAAAAGTATAGTCAAACATACTCTGAACGAGAAATCCCAAAACTCCTGCCGCAAGCGCATATGATACTGCGCCTGCCTTTCGCGAGCGGTTTCCCGCGTTTATGCAGTCCTTAAAGAAAATCACCATAACAGCCGCGAACATTAACAGCCCCGCAATTCCCGACTCGACAACAAGCTGAAGATACAGATTGTGAGAGTGCGGCGCCGTTATTCCGACATAGGAGTAATACGGATAAATCGTTCTGAACGTCTTTTCGCCGAGACCTATTCCGCCGAGCCAGAAATCCCTCAGCATAAGAAGCGTGCCGAGCCAGATAAATACTCTGTAGGACGTTGACGAATCGGACATATTGCCGACGCTCAGGAACCTGTTTATAATCGTTTCCGGCAGCACAAGCGGCAGGAGCAGCAGAAAAACCGGAAGCAGCTTCCAAAGCTCGCTTTTGTAATATGTCACAAGGATAAACGCCGAAACGAAAAAGCCTATCCAGCACCCTCTCGACTGCGTAAGCACAAGGCAAAGGAGCATTGCTGCCGTCATCAGCGCATAAACAACTCTTTGCCACACGCCTTTTGACAGTCGTGTAAAGCACAAAACGCCCACCGGAAGCGCAAGAAGCAGATATTCTCCCAAAACGTTCGGGTTTGCAAGCGTTGAATAAACGCGCATTGTTGCGTCCTCAAACATTTCGGTGTCAATCCACGCATTTTTTGTAGTCCACCCGAAAAGATACTGCATTATTCCGTAAACCGACACAACTGCGCCGCTTATAACAAACAGCTTCAAAACGGTTTTAAGCGCCTTTTCGGAATTTACCTCGTTTACAATCGTAAAGTAAAACGCGATAAATATCATATACATCCCGAAAACTCCGACGCTTCCGCCCCTTGAATACGAAAAGAGCGTTGAAATCAAAAGCACCGCCAAAAACGCAAGCAGAGAAAGGCCTGCTCTCTGGCATTTGATTTTAAAATCTCCCCTGTAGGATTTTTGCAAAACGGACGAAACCGTTGTCAAAACACAAAGCCCCACAACCGCCATTGTCGGAAGTATCGGTGCGAAAAATATTGAAAGCGCCAATCCGAACATCGGAAAAAACATTATCGCAAGCACGCCGAAAAGTGCAATCGGAAGCGCCGCAAGAAGCGGATTTACCGCACTTAAAACGCCGCCTGCCGCGCCGGCTATGACTGCGGAAATAACGGTATAGCCGTATTCGCACGAAAGCTGCGGCGGACAAAAGCTGTCGTTCTCAAAGCCGAAGCTCGACTTTATAAAGCGCACGAACACGCTTTTATCTATATATTTTGAAAGCCTTACCTTAACAAACGAAAGTATAAGTCCGACCGCTGCCGCTGCCAAAAAGACTCTGCTTTTTCCGCCCCTCAGCAGCGCTAAAACGCTCCCGACCGCACCGCCGGAGAGTAGCATAAGCCCGAAAAAGCTCACGTTCAGACTTAAAAATCCGTTCACGAAGCCCTTTGAAAGAGCCGAAAGAACGCTGTTTTTCGAAAACGAGCGTACAAAGCCCGAAAAAGTCTTTGTAAAATATGAAACTATAAAAAGCGGAAGCCCCAGTATTCTGCAAAGCAGACTTGATTTTACAAGCGGAGCGCCTCCCTCTTTTTTAACCGCGCCTATTATGCCGCTCGAAGCGAACGATTTTCTGAAATACAGGTGCAGCCTTGTAAGAAGCCCCCAGATAACGCTTCCCGAAAGAGCGGTCTGTGCGCCGCTTATATATTCTCTTAGCTTAGAATTTGTCAAAATATCAACCAGCCTTTCTGCCAAAAAGTCCGACAACAATATCAACCTTAAGTATAATATTCATTATAAAATAAACAATAACGCCCACAGCGCCGCATACGGCAAGAAGCAGCACTTTACCGATAAACGAGGTGTATAACGCACCCGAAAGCGCACCGTACACGCCGAAAACAGCCGCCGCCATAACGGCCGAAGAAACAATCATTTTTAAAACCGAAACGCAGTCCGCTTTTTTTAAAAGTCTTTTATTCCTCAGCGAAAAAGCGTTCAGCGCGGCGTTGCAAATGCTTCCGAAAGCCGCCGCAAGAGCAAGTCCCGGAGTTTTGAACGCCGCAAAAAGCGCATAGGCAAGCGCAATGTTTACAACCATGCTGATGATTGAATTTCTCATAGGCGTTTTTGAATTTTTCATCGAGAAGAAATATTTGCTCAAAACCTCGTTTATCGCAAGGCCGACCATTCCAATGCTGTAGCACGACAGCGCTGAGGATACGTTTTTAACGTTTTCGGCGCTGAATTTATTATGCTCGTAAATCACGCTCGTTATCGGCTTTGAAAGTATGATAACGCCGACAGTGAGCGGAAGTATTATAAGAATAATCGTTTTAAGGCTCGACGCAATCAGCCCTCTTGCCGCATTTTCGTCATGCTCCGCGTTCGCCTTTGCGGCTTTCGGGAAAACGAGATTTGTTACGACAAACGAAAACACTCCCGTCATTACGACATAAAGCCGGTTTGCGTATTCAAGCGTTGCCGGAGCGCCGTTTATTCCGGAAGCTATTCTCGAATTTATTATTGAATAAAGCGGCTGAATCCATGTGCTCACAAGCATCGGAAGCGCGAGCGTAAGCGCCGCCTTTATGTTTTTATCGTTAAACGCGATCGAAGGGCGGTATTTGAATTTCAGCCGAACAAGTGACGGAATTTGCACAATCACCTGAAGACTCCACGCAACCACCATCATATACGCAAGCCCCTTGATTCCGAGCCTGTCCGAAAAAAGCGGAAAATACGCAATAATCGCAATGTTTGAAATGAGGCTTATAATCGACGGAATATTAAATTCGCCGTAGGACTGGAGTATTCCGACAAACGAAAACGCAAGCCCCGTGAAAATAATCATCGGGAACATTATCGCCGAAAGCTCCGCTGCAAGCGCGTGCTTTTCTCCCGTGAAGCCGGGAGCGAGTAGCGAAACGAGTCCGCCCGAAAATATAATTCCCAAAACGGCAATAACTGCCGCCGCAAGCAAAATCAGCGTTATAAATTTTCCCGCAAAGCGCTGCGCCTCTTCCTCGCCGCCGTCCTCTCGCGCCGCTGCGAAAATCGGAATAAACGACGCGGAAATCACGCCGCCTATCACAATATCAAAAAGCATTGTCGGCAGCTTTGAAGCCGTCATAAACGCGTCCGCCTCCATACCGGCGGCAAAATGGCCCGCAATCATCGAGTCGCGCACAAGTCCGCACGCCTTTGCAAGCAGCGTTGCAAGCGCCATAAAGCCGGCGGTTTTGAGCATTTTATTATCCTTCAAAAATCAGTTCTCCCCCTTGTAAAGCGCATATGCCTTTTCAATGTTTTCCGCCGCGCGTTCGCAAAGCACTTCGCGCTGCTTTGCAAGCACTTCTTTTCTCTCGTCATGCTCATCGATTGCTTTTTTCATAAGATCGTAAAGGCTGTCTTTCGTTACATCTTCCATGTCAATATACAAATCCTGCTTTGCATATTCCATAAAGCCGCTGACCTTAGGGTCATACACAACCCCAACAATCGGGACTGCGCCGCACGCGGCATAAATCAGCATATGAAGCCTCATTCCCACGCACAAATCGCAGTGCGCCACGAGCGAAAGAAGCTGATCTGTCGGGAGACGGTCGAACACAACAACCGCGTCGCCAAACATTTGCGCAACAATTCTTCTTGAAATATCAATGTCGCACTTTTGAAGCGGAAGCAAAATAACTCTTTTGTCGTATTCGCGCAAAATCCTGTCAAGCGCCTTTGAAAAAGCGGTGCTGAAAGTGCCCTCGTTCATTTTTTTCGTTGTTCTCACAGAAACGCAGATTGTGTCGTGAAGCCTGTATTTTCTTATAAGTCCGTCTATATTATCGTTGTTGTCGAGCATGAAAACGGGGTCGGCCGTAAGCGAAATTTCAGGCCCCTCAACGCCGAGCGCCGAAAGCTCTTCGAGCGATTTTTCATCGCGCACCGTTATAACGTCAACCTTTGAAAGAACGTCCTTTACTCTCTGCCTGTTTTTTTTGCGGCTCACAGGGCCTATTCCGTTTGCGTAAAGCATAACCTTTTTGCCGAGCTTTTCGGCAAAACTGATAAGCGAAAGATAATAAAGAAGCGATTTTGTGCTTGTCCCATCCTGAATAAGCGTACCGCCGCCGGATATAAAAAGGTGCGTCGTCATGAAGTGATACAAAAGCGAAAACGGATTTAATCTGCCCGCCGCGCGAACTCCGTATGCTTTTTTTGTCTGTTTCGGGTGCGCCGACAAAACAACGATATTTCCCTTAAGACCCTTGCTGTCAAAATCCTGAATAATCGAAAGCAAAAGTGCGTCATCTCCGCTGTTTCCAAAGCCGTAATATCCCGAAATTAATATTTTTTTCTTGCTTTTCATTTTTATGACCGGTCCTTTCCGTGCCGTAAGGCAAAACCTGCATTACGATTTTCAGCCGCGCCGATGCCTGTTTTTTTAAGGAAGCCGCGCTGCCGATTTAGCTATTTCGTTTTTTCAAACAGACTGTTGTATGCCGCCTCGCAGTCGTCAGTCATTTTTTCTACAGAATAATATTTTTTAACAACATCTCTGCTGTATGCCGAAAGCTTTTTCTTTTCCTCCTCCGGCATGAGATAATATTTCATAATTTCATCATAAAGCCGCTGAAGCGTTGTTTTCTCGCAGCCTCTGCAGCAGAAATTGGTCTTTATTCCCACATCAAGCTTATCCTCGCCGAAAAGACCTATAAAGCCCTCGTTTCCGGCTATAACGGTGCATTTTCCCTCCGCCATAGCTTCAAGAGCCGCGCGGCTGACTCCGACAAACATATTGCCGCAGGCAACCATTTTGTTAATATCCGTGCGCGCTCCGGCAAGCTTTACAGCCTCGCTGCCGATTTTTTTGTTTGCCTCTTCGGCAAGCGCACGTGCGGCCTCTTCATCGTTTCCGCCGCCGACAACAAGAATTTTTAAATTCGGTATCTTTTCGTAAAGCAGCGGCGCAATTTCGATAAGCTGCTTTGAAGCAAGGCTCCTGTCCTCGTCCATACGGCTTACGGCGCTTATGCAAAAGTCGTCCTCCGTTATGCCGAACTCGTCCGCCGCGTCGCCGAAAAAGGTGTCCGGAGAAAACTTTTCCGGGTCAATTCCGTTTATTGTAACAAATATATTTTTCTCATCAATTCCGTAATTATCCATAAGATATTTCTTTATATCCTCGCTTACAGCAATCGTTTTCTCTCCCCAGTCGGTTATATATTTAAGGCCGTATTTAGTCGAAAAAACCCAATGCGCCGTTGTGACAAACGGAAAGCCCATTTTCTTTTTAAGTTTGCCGAGAATAAAAGAAGGTATTCTCGCGTGTGAATGAACTATATCAATTTTTTCGTCCTTTATTATTTTTTCAAGGCTCTTATACGATTTGTAAACGTTAAGAGGGTTTTTGTTCTGAAGCGGAACTTTAAAATGCTTTATACCGCTCTCTTCGAGCTCCGCAACGTAAGAGCCACCGTTTGACGCGATAAAAACAACATAGCCGCGCCGCTTCAGCTCCTTTGCAAGCTCGACAACGTGGGTTTCCGCACCGCCGATATTGAGCTTCATAAGAGCAAGCAATATCCTTGTTCCCTTTTTCAATCGTTACACACCCTTCCGGATTTTTATTTAAATCAATCTGTTATATTTTTCTATCTTATATTATAAAACAATCCTGAGCAAATAGCAACAAAGTATTTGATTTGTAATGAAAAATTAATATGTTGTTTATATTATTGTGAAAACATCCCTGTTTTCCGACTTGACCGTTTCAATCGGCGCGCCCTTTAAAATCCGCTCAAAAATATCCGTAACAAGAAATTCGGTCGGATAGTGACCCGCGTCGATTACATATATCCCGTCCTCGAACGCGTCAAGGCTGTCGTGATATTTCATGTCGGCGGTAATAATCGCGTCGGCGCCGAGCATTTTTGCTCTCGGAATATATTCCGCGCAGCTTCCGGAAGCAACCGCAAGTTTTTTAATTTTCCCGCTGCCGCCCATAACGGCGCGCACAAACGGCGTTTTTAAAAGCTTTTTCGCTGCCTCGCAAAGCTCCTTGATTGACAGTTCCTCAGGCAAAACGCCGACTCTGCCTATGCCGATATTTTCAAATCGCTCATCGGGCGCCAAAATTGTGCAGTCGCTGAGCGAAAAAAGCTCCGCAAGACGCGCATTTATCCCGTTTTTCGCCGCGTCCATGTTAGTGTGGCACGCGTAAACGGCAATATCTTTTTTCATCAAGATGCTGACCGTTCTGCCGACAGCCGTGTCCGCCGTAAGCCTTTTCACGCCGCCGAAAAACATAGGGTGATGCGAAATTATAATGCCACACCCCTCGCGCACCGCCTGAAGAGCCGTTTGCTCCGTAACGTCAAGGCAAAGAAGCGCGCGTTTTACATCCGCGTCCCGATCGCCGATTAAAAGTCCCGGATTATCCCACGAAAGCGCGTATTTTTCGGGCGCTTCGTTTTCAATAAGACTTATTATATCATTTATTTTCATAAAATCTCCGCTTTCTTATAAAATCAGACAATTCTTTTAAATTCCTTTTCAAGCTCTTTTTTTGTCATTTTAATCATTATGGGTCTGCCGTGCGGACAGGTGTTAATGTTTTCCATATCCATAACGCCGTTTATAAGCCCGTACATTTCCTTTTCCGTAAGGCTGTGATTTGCCTTAACGGCCGATTTGCACGCTATTGTATATGTAAGCCGCTGCATTTTCGCGCCGATAATTTCTTTTTTTGAGTTTATCAGCTCGCCCACAAGCTCCAAAAACAAGTCCTCCGCGTCGCCTGCTTCAACGTCGGGCGGAGTTGCGCGGATAATAACAGTATTTTCGCCGTAGCTTTCGGCAACAAAGCCGAGCTCCGATAAAAATTCCTCGTTTGCTTCAAATGCTGCTTCCTCCGCGCCGCTGAGCTTTACTATTATTCCCTCAAGAAGCATTTGCGGATAAAGCTCGTGCTGCTCTATGCTCTTTAAAAGCTGTTCGTATTTTATTCTCTCATGTGCTGCGTGCTGATCGACAAATATAACGTCAGAGCCGCACTCGGCAATTATGTATGTATCAAAAAGCTGACCGACTATTTTCAGGTCGCGGTAAAGCTCCTTTTTTGTTATCGGATTGTTCGGTGAAGCGTCGAAATTTTCTGCTTCCAAACTTTGCTTTGCGCCGTTTTCGTTTTGCTGCGACAAAGCCTGCGCATGCGCGTCAAAGGCGCTTTGTCCGTCCACTACGCCGCTTTGCAATGCGGTACTTGCTTTTTCATCAGCTGTCTGCAAAAGCTTTTTTGATTGTGCGGCAAATGTGCTTTGTCCGTCATCTCCGTCTTTTTGTGACTGCTTTTCAAGCTGCGCGTCAACGTTCTTTTCAGCCTTTTCTCCCGGTTGTGACTGTTTTTCAACCTTTGCAAAAGAGCCGCTCTGCCCTTCTGCCGCGCCGGATTGGCCTCCTATTACAAGCTCTCTTTTCGGCTCGCTCAAAATTGTTGACGTTTCTATATCCGTTTTTATAAACGCGCCGATCGGGTTTTCTGCCGACCGTACACCTATATCGCTTTTATCTGCGGCGGCTTCTTTTTTTAATGTACTGTTTTCATCTTCAAAAGCCGCCTTGCCGCTTTCCGACAATTTCTTTTCGCTCTCATCTGCTGATTTTTCTCCGGTACTGACAGTCTCTTCGCTTGTATCAAAAGCTGTTTTTCCGCTTTCGCTTATCTGTGTTTTTTCATTCTCCGCCTGCACTCCGCTTACAGACTGCATTTTGCCGTTTTCTGTCGTATTCGTGTCCGTCTGGTTTTGTCCGTTTGCCGCCTGCGCGCCGTCCTTTTTCAAAAACCTTTCAAGAGCGCTTTTTTCGTCAGATCCCGCACCGGAATTTGTCGACCCGCCTATTTCAACCTGTTCTTTTCCCGAATACAGATTTTTTACCGAAAAGCTGTTTTTGCTCTCCTTTTTCTCAATCTGCGGCACATCTGGTATAGCGTAAAGCGCGTTTTTAACCGCGTAATATACAGCCTCGTAAATCTCCTTATCGTTTGAAAACTTAACTTCAAGCTTTGTCGGGTGAACGTTTATATCTATAAAAGACGGATTTATTTCGAGATTTAAAACACAAACGGGATATTTCCCTATCATAATCTGATTTTTGTATGCTTCCTCAACCGCTCTTGTCATAAGCGGACTTTTTATATATCTTCCGTTTATAAAAAAGCTCTGAAAGCTTCTGTTCGGCCGCGCAAGATTGCCCTTTCCGGCAGCGCCCTTTACCTTAACGGCGCCCTGCTCATAGTCAACAGACAAAACGGCGTTTGCATAATCCCTGCCGTAAACCGCATAAATCGCGCTTGCAAGCCTGCCGTCACCCTGTGAAAAAAGCGCTTCTTTTCCGCTTTTTATAAATTTAAAAGATATTTCGGGGTGCGACAGAATAAAATGCGTCATAACGTCCGTTATGTAGCCTGCTTCCGTTGCGTCTTTTTTCAAAAACTTCATTCTCGCCGGAGTGTTATAAAAAAGATTTCTTACTATAAATTTAGTGCCCTGCGGCATACCCTCTTCTTCGGAAGCGATTATTTCTCCGCCCTCGCACGTTACGCATATTCCGCCCGGAGAATTTTTCGCGCGCGTATAAAGCTCCGACTTTGAAACCGCGCCTATCGACGAAAGAGCTTCGCCGCGAAAGCCGAGAGTATATATTGCGTCGAGGTCGTCCTCCGTTTGAATTTTGCTCGTCGCATGGCGGTAAAACGCACGCAAAGCGTCATCGGGCGACATACCTTTTCCGTTGTCGGTAACGCACATATAGGTTGCGCCGCCGTTTTTTATTTCAACGGTTATTCTTGTAGCGCCTGCGTCAATGCTGTTTTCAACGAGCTCCTTTATAACTGACGCCGGGCGTTCGACAACCTCGCCGGCGGCTATTTTATTCGATATTTCAACCGGAAGAATATGTATTTCAGACACGTTTTGTCCCCCTTTAATGCATTTTTTTACAGTAGGCAAGCAGAAAAGCCGCTGCCGCAAAAATATTTCAAAACCCGCGCAAAGTGATATAATCTGCGCTCAAATCGAGCAGTTAAAAACCCATGCGCCGCAAAGCCGATAAATCTGCGTTCAAAACAATCCGTTAAAAACCCATGCGCCGCAAACCGTTCAGCGCTTTAAGTTGCGCGCCGACTAATTTTCTATTTTTTCAAGCTTTGCAAAGTTCGACATCAAAAGCTTCTTGCCGCAGCTGTCAAAAACAACGTCAAGCTTATAATCGTCGCCGAAGCGTTCACACCCGGTAACGGTACCCTCGCCGAATTTTCGGTGCAGGACCCTGTCGCCGACATTAAATTTATTTTTTCCTTTACTTAAGGTCGTATCGCGCCACTTTTGCGCCTTTTCATCAATCTGATTTGCTCTGCGATTTATCTTCGGCTCTGCCTCATATTCAAGGCATTTTCCGGGAATTTCCTTAACAAATCTCGAAACAGGTCTTGGCATTGTTTTTCCGAAAACCATTCGCTCCTGTGAGTTTATAATAAAAAGCCTTTCCTTTGCGCGCGTAATCGCAACATAGCAAAGACGGCGCTCTTCTTCGAGCTCCTCCTCTTCTCCGATAGATTTCTCGCCCGGAAAAAGTCCCTCTTCAAGACCCGGAAGAAAAACAATCGGAAATTCAAGACCCTTTGCGCTGTGCACCGTCATTAAAACAACGCTGTCCTCGTCCTTGTCATAATTATCCGTGTCGGAAACGAGCGCAATATTTTCAAGAAAATCCGCAAGCGTGCCGTCGCTGTCCTCCTCATACTGCTTAACCGCCGAAAGAAGCTCAAGCAGGTTTTCGCTCTTCGACGTTCCGTCGCGCTCACTTATCATATCCACCATCGCTTTATAGCCCGTTATATCCATCGTCATTGTAAGAAGCTCCGAAAGGCTTACCTTTTCGCTCGCCTTGCAAAGCTCGTCCATAATTTTCACAAAGACATCTATTTTTGCGGCCGACCTTTTAATCTCGTCATATTCTGCGGCATTTTTAAGAACTTCGTAAAGTGATATTCCCCTGTCGTTCGCGATTTTTTGCGCCTTATCGACCGTGACGGCGCCTATTCCTCGCTTCGGCTCGTTTATAACTCGCTTTACGCACACATCGTCTGATGGATTATATATAATTCTAAGATATGCAACCATATCCTTAATTTCTTTTCTGTCGTAAAATCTGAGACCGCCGAGAACGCGATAAGGAATACCGCTTCTCATAAGCATTTCCTCGATAATACGTGACTGAGCGTTTAAGCGGTAAAGAACGGCGCAGTCGCCGTAATGACCGCCGCCCGATACGTGTTCGGCTACCTTTTCGGCGATATATCTTCCCTCTTCATGCTCATTTTGCGCGGTAAACCGCATGATTTTCTCGCCGAGACCCTTGTCCGTCCACAAATTTTTTCCTTTTCTGCCGCAGTTGTTTGCGATAACCGCGTTTGCGGCGTCAAGAATATTCTGCGTGGAGCGGTAATTCTGCTCAAGTCTTATAGTTTCCGCTTGCGGGTACTGCATTTCAAAGCCGAGAATATTTTGAATATTCGCGCCCCTGAATTTGTATATACTCTGGTCGTCATCGCCGACAACGCAGAGGTTTTTGTATTTCCCGGCAAGCAGCGAAATCAGCATATACTGCGCGTTGTTTGTGTCCTGATACTCGTCCACCATTATGTATTTGAATTTTTCACGGTATTCCTCCAAAACGTCCGGAATTTCGCTTAAAACCTGAATTGTTTTGTTTATAAGATCGTCAAAATCAAGCGCGTTGTTTTTTTTGAGTTTTTTCTGATAAAGCTCGTAAATCTCTCCGATTTTACGCTTTTTAATATCCGCCGCATGAAGCTGCTTATAAATTTCGGGCGGCTGCAAGCTGTCTTTGGCATTGCTTATCTCGCTCATAACGGCGCGCACCGTATATTCCTTATCGTCTGCGTTTAGCTCCTTTAAACATTCCTTTATAACAAGCTTCGAGTCGTTTGTGTCATATATCAAAAAGTCGCTTCTGTAGCCGATATAGGCTATATTGCTTCTCAAAATTCTGACGCAGACGGAGTGAAACGTGCCGATCCACATATGCTCAGCAATATCGCCGATTTTGGCGCGTATTCTCTCTTTCATCTCGTTTGCCGCCTTGTTTGTAAATGTGATTGCCAAAATTCTGTAGGGGCTTACATTTTTTTCGCTTAAAATATACGCAAGGCGCGAAACAAGAACGGTGGTTTTTCCGCTGCCCGCACCGGCAAGGATAAGAAGCGGTCCGTCGGTTGTAGTAACCGCCTTTTTTTGCATTTCGTTTAAATTGTCAAGTAAATTCATTTTCTTCTCCGTAATTTTTTTATATTTTTAAAAATATTATTTCAAAATCTGCAAACATTTATACAGCATACAAAACGCTTTTAAGGGCAACTTAAATACAGCGCTGTCGGTTAAAACAAAATTCTCCGAAAAAAGATTTTTGCTTTAATCGTCAGGCCGCAAACAGGATTTAATTTACAAAAAATCCTGTATTTAAAGCATAATACAATGCTTTTTAAAAGAAGGTGAAGTTTTGCATAAAACAAAAACGCTTATTTGTTTTCTTTTCACATTCGCTCTGTCTGCTCCGAGCGCAAGCTGCCGGAGCGTTATTCCCTCCGGAGAGGCTGTCGGAGTCTGCATACAGACCGACGGGCTTTTGGTCACGGGAATTACCGAAGTCACCGATGAAAACGGACATTCCGTTAATGCCGCATACAAGGCGGGTCTTAAAACGGGTGACAGGATAATTTCGGCGGACGGGAACAAAATAGACAGTATCGAATCATTTTCCGAATATGTAAGCGCACGGCCGCAGGAAATTGTTTTTTCCGTTATGCGAAAGGAAAAGCTTCTTCACACAGTTATAAAGCCTGTCAAAACTCCGGAAGGCTACAAAATCGGAGTCTGGGTCAGGGACAGCACCGCCGGAATCGGCACTCTCACGTTTTACGACAGCAAAAACAATACGTTTGCGGCGCTCGGTCACGGTATTTCCGATATAGATACCGGTGATATTTTAACCATAAAAAAAGGAAATATACTCTCGTGCACCATAACGCAGCCGACAAAAAGCGAGCGAAACACTCCGGGCGAGCTAAACGGCTCTTTTTCCTCATCGGCGCTCGGCAAAATAACCGATAATCTGCCAAGCGGAATATACGGAAGCGTCAAAGCTTTGCCGCAGGGCAGGCAAGCGCTTGAAACGGCGCGCGCAGGCGAAATAACGCCGGGCGCGGCAACTGTTCTCTCCGACGTTGACGGCGGCGGAGTTAAGGAATATTCCGCAGAGGTTGTCCGCGTTTTAAACCGCTCCTCAGGTGGCAAAAACATGATTATAGAAATCACCGATAAGGCGCTTCTTGAAAAAACCGGCGGAATTGTTCAGGGTATGAGCGGCGCGCCGATTATTCAGGGCGGCAAGCTCATAGGCGCAGTAACGCACGTTTTTGTCAGCAATCCAAAGCGCGGCTATGCGATTTTTGCCGAAAATATGCTTAGATAATCGGGCGGTTTTACCGCATGAGAAAAGCTCCGCAAGCGGCAATTTTAAATGTACGGCGCAGCGCTTCTTATAAGAGTCCGCCAAAACGACTAAAGCCAAACTCCTTTATTTTCAGCATTTCAAAAATTTTTCCTGCCGAAAAAACGCATTTTAGCCGGCGGCGCATATGCCGCCGGCTTTAAAAACCTTATTCGTATACCTTTCTTGAAAGTATTCCCACATAAGGAAGCTCTCTGTAATGCTCGTCATAATCAAGTCCGTAGCCGACAACAAATTCGTCGGGAATTTCCGTTCCGACATAATCGGGCTGAATTTCCGTTTCGCGCCTTTCGGGCTTGTCAAGAAGCGTACATATTTTAAGGCTTTTCGGATTTCTTCTCAGAAGCATAGCCTTAAGATTTGTAAGCGTGTTTCCCGAATCGACAATATCCTCAACCAAAATAACATTTTTGTTTTCAATGTCAGATTTAAGGTCAAGCTTGATATTTACAACCTTTGTTGACTTTGTGCCTGTGCCGTAGCTTGAAGCCTGCATAAAATCAATCATAACCGGAACGGTAAGGCGGCGCATAAGGTCTGTCGCAAAAACAACGCTTCCCTTTAAAATTACCGCAAGCAAAACCTCTTCGCCGGCAAAATCCCTGTTGATTTTTTCGGCAATTTCGCCGACTATCCTGTCAAGCTCTTCCTTTGTTATTAAAACCTTTTCTATATCGTTATTCATACTTTATGCCTATCCCTCATCGTTTATTTTTTAAAATTCTTGCAATACGCCTTCTAACCTTGTATACAAAGCCGTAAACGCTCTGCCTTAAAACTCTGCGCCGCGCGTATTTTACATAGCCCTTATCCGTCACCAAAATTTTGCCCTCCGGCTTTATAATGGCAGTCATTACGCCGATTATCTGCTTGTCCGTAATGCCTCTTTCACGCGAAAACTGATTGTCTCCGCACATTACATAGCTTTCGCCCTTAACGCCGACAATTCTGTGAAGAACATAATGACCGTCTGCCCTTTGGTAAAGCGGAACGTCGTACTTTTTCAAAGTGCCGCTCACGGGCGAAATAACAACAGAGTCTATGTTTTGCCTTATAAGCGGAAGCATACTCGTTCCTTTTGGGCCGAACGTAACACTGCCGCCGACGGATAGCTGCTCCCTCATAACAGGCATAATATCGTCAAGCGCAACGTTAATCTGCTTTTCATCACTCATCTTCAAGCAAATCCACCTTTTTAAGACTTTCTATGAAGCTGTCAACATCGTCGGAAATCGTCTTTTCGTCAGCTCCCTCATATTCTTTTTGCATAGCTTCCTTAAGCTCTTCGGCACTTGCGCCGCCCTCAAGCTTTTTCCAAAGAAATGCGCCCGTTTCGTTCATTGTGAGCATACCGTTAAAATCAACCGCTGCCTGACCTATTGACACAACAATGAAGTTGCCCGCAACTTCACGAAGAAGATAACCCGATTTTATTTTCATGTTTAAAATTCTCCTTTATATTTATAAGTAGCTATTTCATAGCGTTATACGACACCTCTGCCGCACTGACATCCATATTGCAGCCCATTTTGTAAACAGGCACAATTTTCAAAAGCGCATCCATATTTTCAAGCAGCTTATCCATGTTTTCTTCCTTCTGCGGACGAATAGTCTGCCTGAGCAAATCGGAAACAACTTCCCCTGCGGCAGCGCGCCTTATCGTATTTTCCTTTGCGCGCTCCAGAAAGCAAATGCCCTTAAGGTCTGCACGCACATTCAAATTCCAGTCGGTTTTGCCGCTCCATGGTGTTCCGTAGGCATATGCCTTACCGTCAATTATTCTGACAGCGGGCTTATCGTCATTTAAAATTTTCGCTTCATCGCCGAAAGCCTTGAGCCAAAGCTGCGTGTGAGTCGACTTGCCCGTTCCGCTGTCGGCGGAAAACAGATATGCGCCGCCCTTATACACAACCGCAGACGCGTGAATCATCAGCCCCCCAAAGTGCAGCAGCTCACTGTAAAATCCGTTTCCGGTGAGCATATATTCGCAGTCGTTTTCCGAAAAAACCGGATAGGTTTCCTGCAAATCTTTTATGCTCTCGTCGCTCGCCCATGTTACAATATCAACAATTTCCGGCTTATCTTCCGAAAGATAAGGCTTTGCCTGTTTAGTCATTGTCGGATGACGGTAATCAATTCCGACGTACAAATCCGCGATTTTATGAAGCTTCATTTAACCAACATCCTTTACGCCGAGATATACTTTAGAATCGGGGTATCTTCCGTAAACCTGAACTTTAACCTTTGTAACCTCCGATATATCCGTTACAATATTGTGTCCTATCATTCTGATCTGGTTATATGTACCCTTTGCCTTAACATTTCCGCCCCTTACAACGAGCTTGTCTATATCAACTCCACTGCCGAGAGTTACATTATCCGTGCTGTCGCCGACAAATACTGCCGACTTTTCGCCCTTTACGTTGTCAAGCGTTACGTCCTTGCTTCTTACAAGCACGTTTTTATCCGTTTCTTCAGCTGTATACTCGCCCGGCTCGTCAATATAAACCTGAACGAGATTATCCATAACGGTTGCAAACTCGCTTCTGTTTATGTAAGCTGTCGGAGTGAGCGCGCCGTCCTTGCCGCTCCAATAGCCGCCCTCGACAATTGCAAGCGTTGTCGGAACAGCCCACTCGGCAATTTCCGCTTTGTCGGAAAATTTGTCTAAAGCCGCCGTGTTCATCTGAGAGGGCGCTGCCTCTTTCTTTATTTCGGCAACTATTTTTTCAATGTCATACGATGACTGCAAATCGAAAACTCGCGCCAAAACGGCAAAAGCCTCCTGGAACGTTATGTTGCTTTCGGGATTGAGGTTTTCTCCGTCGCCCTGAAAAGCGTTCATGGCAACAGCCTTGCTCATCGCGTCATAATACCACTGCCCCTCTTTCATATCCTTGTATGAAGAAAGATCGGCCGTGCTTTCTGCGCCGAAAGCACGCGTTATGATAGCTGCCATCTGCGCCCTTGTAATATTATCATACGGCTTTATCTCACCCGTATCATAACCCGTCAAAAGACCGTTTTTAACCGCATTTTCAAGAGCCTGTCTGCTCGAATCGTTCGGCATATCGGTAAAATCCGCAAAAACGCTTCCTGCCGATAAAGTAACTGCGGCACATAAAGCTGCCGCCGTGCGTGCAATAATTTTATTCATGTTTACCTTCCTTTCAAAAATAAAAATAGCTGATTATATATTATTACTAATATTTTAACACAAAACATATACAAACGTCAATATTTTTATGCAAATTTGTTAAAGTTTTTTTTAAATCTTATGGAATGTATTGTAATTTGGGCATAAATGCGGTATAATTATGTATGAAAAATCAAAAGAAAGGACACTTTATATGAGAGAGAAACCAATACTTTACATTGTTGTGCCGTGCTACAACGAACATGAAGTTCTTCCGGAATCGTCAAAGCAGCTTTGCTCGGTTCTCGACAAAATGGTTATTACGGGGAAAATAGCCGAAGAGAGCCGCGTTGTGTTTGTAGATGACGGCAGCCGCGACAACACTTGGGAGCTTATCTGCGCCGAACATGAAAAGAGAAATAATGTTCTCGGAGTGAAGCTTTCGAGAAACGAGGGGCATCAAAATGCGCTTCTCGGCGGACTTATGACGGTTAAGGACGACTGCGACTGCACCGTTTCGATTGACGCCGATTTGCAGGACGATATTAACACAATCGAAAAAATGGTTGACAAATATATCGAGGGCTGCGAAATTGTTTACGGCGTGAGAAACAAGCGCGACACCGACACATTTTTTAAGCGTACAACCGCTGTAGGATTTTACAAATTTATGAGCATGATGGGTGTTGACTGCGTATTTAACCACGCAGACTACAGACTCATGAGCCGCCGCGCGCTCGACGAGCTCGCGAAATTCCCGGAGAAAAATCTGTTTCTGCGCGGAATGGTGCCGCTTATCGGCTTTAAAACCGACAAGGTTTACTATGACAGGCTCGAACGTTTTGCCGGTGAGTCGAAATATCCGCTCAAAAAAATGCTCGCTTTTGCCTTTGACGGAATTACGTCGTTCAGCATAAACCCGATCAGAGCAATAAGCACGCTCGGCTCGGTTACATGCCTTATCGCAGTTATAATTTTTATCGTTTCGCTCATCAGAAAATTTACCGGTCACACGATTGTCGGCTGGACAAGCATTATGTGCTCGGTATGGTTTCTCGGCGGACTTCAACTGCTGGGAATAGGTCTTATAGGCGAATACATCGGTAAAATGTATAAAGAGGTTAAAAACAGACCAAGATATATAATAGAAACATATCTTAAATAATTCTGCTGTTACGGAGAAAAAATAATGATATACGATCTTAGTGTACCTATTGAAAACGAAATGTTCGTTTATCCCGGCGATCCCGAAGTGAAAATCGAAAAAACAATACTTATTGAAGAGTCCGGCTGCAATGTGTCGCGCCTTTGTATCGGCACGCACAGCGGAACGCACGTTGATATGCCGCTGCATTTTATTAAAAACGGCGACGGCTGCACGGATATTAGCCTTGAAAAATGCATGGGGCGCGCATATGTTGCTCCGTGCGCAATTCTCGGCGGTGTCGTAATGCCGCCGGAGAATATTCCGGAGTGCGAAATTCTTCTTATTTCAACGGGCTGGGATGAGCTTTACGGCTCAAAGCAGTTTTTTGAAAATGTTCCGCCGCTTTCGGAGGAGTTTGCCGAAATTGCCAAAAGGCTTAATTTAAAGGCGATCGGCGTTGATTTGCCGACCGTTGATAAGGACGGATTTTTGCACCGCGCGCTGCTCGGCAGCGGTATACTCATTTATGAAACGCTTTTCGGGCTTTCGGAAATTTCCGGTAAATGCGGAATGTTTGTAGGCGCACCGCTTAAAATTTCCGTAGGCGACGCAAGTCCAGTAAGGGCGGTTTTTGTGGATTGATGATTTTGACTTTTCGGATTGGCTGCATCCTTTGTTTGCTCCGCCCGATGATTTAACACTTGTGAGGGCTTAACATTCTTTGCTATATCATTTGTTCACTCTGTAGGGGCGGATATTATCCGCCCGCTTTAGCGCTTCCAATTTTTTATTTGTTTGCAACTGTTATATTTTGCTTCGTAGGGGCGGGGCTCTGCTCCGCCCGCTTTTTGCGTTTGTGAGCTTGATGTTCTTTGCTTTCTCTGTAGAGGCGGATATTATCCGCCCGCTTTTGCTTGCAATTGCAATGTGCTTTGTTTATTTGTGACTGTTTCATTTTGCTCCGTAGTGACACGGCTCTGCTCCGCCCGCTTTTTGCGTTTGTGAGCTTGATGTTCTTTGCTTTCTCTGTAGGGGCGGATATTATCCGCCCGCTTTTGCTTGCAATTGCAATGTGCTTTGTTTATTTGTGACTGTTTCATTTTGCTCCGTAGTGACGCGGCTCTGCTCCACCCGTTTTTGCTTACAATGTTTTTTATTTTGCAATAAATTCGGAGCGCAAAGGCCTCCATCTTTGAGGGAGGGGGACCGCGTAAGCGGTGGAAGGAGTAAAAATACAATATTATGAATTTTTATAATTAATCAAAATATATTTTATCTGCATTTTTTTCCTCGTCATTTACAGGTGTTCTTTTGTAAGCAAAAGAACCAAAACCGCCGGAAGCCTAAGTACCTCCCGGGCCCTGAACCGCTTGGGGCACGCCCCAAGACCCCATACAAGTAAAGATTTTCAGATTTACATGATTTATCGCAAGCCAACGCGGCAAGGGTGATTTTTATTCTGACTGTAAATGTTCGCATTTACCGCAGCGATGCATACGCCGCTGCTACATATTGATTTTTATTTTACAGTTTTTTGGAAAAATTCTAAAAATTGCGGGTAAAAAAACGGACGGATATTATCCGCGCCTACAGAGCTAACAGAGAATATAGCAAAAACACAAACATTCGCAAATGTTAAAACGGGCGGAGCAGAGCCCCCCTACAGAACAAACAAATAATATTACGCTCACAAGTGTTAAATCTAAAGTCACTCTTTCCAGGCAATCTCTCATTCATCCGATACACTCACCCATGCAAAAGGCTCCTTTTGAAGGGAGCTGTCAGCGTAGCTGACTGAGGGATGAAGTTAAATCGAACGGTCAATGCCCGCCCCTACGGAGCTAA
Source organism: uncultured Clostridia bacterium (assembly GCA_934489015.1). GTDB lineage: Bacteria > Bacillota > Clostridia > UBA1381 > UBA1381 > RGIG9115. Next base: position 37,827 of record CAKSSN010000010.1, on the reverse strand, counting down.
ACAAAATAGTTGCGACAAACAAAAATTCCGCAAGCGTTAAAATCGGGCGGATATTATCCGCCCCTACGGAGCGGAATGAAACAGTCACAAACAAACCATTTTTCTGTTATTTCCCGCACACAACCTCAAACGCCGTTTCAGCGGCGGACAGCTGCATATTACACCTTATCAAATAAAACTCCGCCGATTTAACAAGTCTATCCGTGAGGTCGAGTGTTTTAACAAGCTTATCCGCGCTTTTCGGGACATATATCTGACTTACAATCCTCTCAATCACATCTTTTTTCTCAATCGGCACGCATTCATTTTCCGCGCTGCGCTCTATAAAGCATATCTTTTTAAGTTCGGTTTTATCATTTGTATGCAGATTTTCCTTGCCTGCCCACGCCGTTCCGTATGCATAAGGTATATCGCCGACAAATCTTACAAGCGGCTTATCACCGTTTATAATTTTAACCTTATCCTTTAAAAGCGTCTGCCACAGCCGCAAATGCGTACTCTTCCCCACACCGCTTTTTGCCAGAAACGCAATTCCGTCTCCGAGATAATCAAACACTGCGCCATGCATTAAAAATCCGTCATAATCCAACAGTTCCTCCGCAATTTTCCGATATATTGCAAGGCTTTCGAGATACCCCCTGTCAAATCCGCTGCCCTCTGCCGAAATCTCATCATCCGTCACCCAAGCGGAAAAATCATATGCTTTACCGTCTGAAAGATAATCTTTACACATACGCGCCGTATAATCATACTTATTGTTAATTTGCACGGTAAGCCCCGCAAGCTTGACTGCAATCATAAAAAACTCCTAACCTAAAAGGCGGCGGAAAAACCGCCGCCACACCCATAAAAATTATTGAATAAGGCTCTGATAATCAGTTGAAGCGAGCTGCTCCGCTCCGTCAAACGACTTCGGCAATTTATTCGTTACCTGATCGCCGCTTGTCTGAATAATATCCTCAACGTCAAATTTAACACTCTTTATTTCAGGTGTTCTGTATTCTTTTTTCATTACTGCGCACCTCCTGTATAATCGGTAAAGAATTGATTCCAGTTAACCGTGCAGCTAACCGGCTCAGACCAAAATGTTCCGTTGTCGGTTGTTATATAAGCTCTTGCGAAATATGTTATATTTTCCTCAGCAGGAATATTAACAATATCGCCTTGAAATACACTTGAATTTTTGGTTGTATTGACTGCGCCGCTTATAGTCGGTTCAGCTGTAATGTCGTTTGCATTTATATACTTAATTCCCGAAGCTGTAACAGTGCCACTTGGCGCTACACTGAACATAAATCTCATCATACCTTTTTTCTTGTTTTCGCTATCTTTATAATAGCCGGAGTCGGTGTCATTTGTCCATTTTAAAGAAGCAACGCTATATGTTCCGTCCGAATTAGTTACAACTTTATATCCCGAAGCACAGTAATCTGATACATCTATACTCCATGTACCACCTGTAATTCCGGTGGTTTTCGGATTTGTCATTCCGGAAACTGCTGTTGAAACGTTTTTACCGTTCCAATAGTTTGATTCGAGGTCTATCGAAGAACCATCAGCGCATGATGTAGCGGCAATGAGTTGACCTTTTGAGTTTCCGCAATTTACCATTATATTATTATTGATTGTAATAACACCGGTACTGCTTATATTATTAAAACGAATTGCACGGTCGCTTGCATTTGAAAGATAATTTTCTTTTACTACAACTGTTCCTTTTAAATCGTTTTTATCACTCTGAAAAGCCAATGCATTATGTTTTGTATTTGAAATACTGTTTCCTATAGCTGTTGCGCCGTCAACACCTCTTATGTATACACCCTGATAATAGTTATCTATTTTACAATTCTTTACAACTGTATTTGTAAAATACTGATTATCAGCGCCAAAATGTATCGCCACCACACTATTATTTTTATATTCATCTGTTCCGCTAAAAGTACAGCCATCAAAAGTTATATCTTTAACAATACAGTCTGTCATATATAGCCCTGCATCACAATTGTATGTAAAAGTTAATCCTTTAAATGTAATACCGTCCATGCTGCTGTGTCTATAGTATGATGTTTGTCCTTGTATCAAGTCTATATCACGTACATAATCATGATTTCCCGTAGCATAAACATGACCTGAATTATATTTAAACCCTTTTACCGTAACACCTTCATTCGCTGTAAACGTTACGTTATCAAGTGTACGATAATAATGAAATGTACCTGTTTTTATATTATTTAAATCATCTGCAATATTTTCGCTCCACTTTATTTCATTATTGTCAGAGCCGTTCAGATTATAATAATTCGTCTTACTTCCCTCGTAAGCGGTAGGTCTTGCAAGGTCAAGAATTTCAGTAATATTTTCTGTAAAATTAATTGTTTTTCCTGTAATGTCGCCATATTTACCGTCAAGAACATCTTGTGCATTTGCATTTGTAACATTAATTATTTTGCCTGACATATCAGGTGCAGTATTACCTGCAATAGCTGTTACATTGCTCTTCGTTGCAGCGGTTGCGCCTTTTTTCATGCAATTTACCGTATCGGTATCGTTAAAAATATTACCGGATGAAGTAATTTTGTTATTAACACCAAAACTTGTATCATCATCTGCTAAATATGGTGCTTTAATATTGTTGTTACTTATTGTATAAGTGGTTTGTTCACTAAGCTTTGAGTAGAACTTGAATGCGTTACCTCCGCTAACATCAATAGTGTTATCGGTTATTTTAAATGATTTACCCTTTGTTATCTGTACAGCAGCTCTGTCAGCTTCAGAAACGGCACTTTTTATTGTGTTATTTGTAAATACAAAATCTGCAGATGGTATTTCTAAATTCACACCACGAGTATAATTGTTAAAATTGCATCCGTTAATAGTAACTGTTCCTACGCTTTCACCGCCTTGTATATGGAGAGCATATTGCGCGTTGTCAGTGGCATTAAAGGTACACCCGTCAAAAGAAAGGTCAATAGAATTAGCCTGTCTGTATATGTAAACTTTACCGTTAATATTACAATTCTGATACTTAACCTTTAAAAAGAAACCATAATCTTCGCGAAAACCTGTACTAATATTTGGAAGATTATTTCCGGCTGTAATTTTTAAATTTGAGAAGCTTACACCAACAACTTGTGTGCTGCCATTCCACCAATCATAAGGCAATATAACATTTCTTTCAAGAACAAGCTCTGCTGTGTCGTCACCGCCAATAATATCAATATCTGTTATATAGCAATTATCGGTATAACGCGCTGCAACTCTGCCGAAAGAGAATAAACATTCGTTATCTTCTGATGAAAAGGTCTGTTTACCTGTTATTGTCCATGTAATTTTACCGTTATCAGTATAGAGATTATTAAAATCATCAGCATTGCAGCTACCCTGTCCCAATCCGGATAGAGCCTCAACTTTAGGACTGATTGTATTATACGCATCCTGAATAGTGGCAAATTGTTTATTTTCAAATCCGGCAATACCTTTTACCGTAACGCTGCCTGCTGTACTGTCCTCAGCAAAAGCAGTAAACGCCGCAGAAGCGATTACCATTGCGGCAGAGAGTATCCCTGCCAATAGTTTTTTACCTTTCATTTAAATTCCCTCTTTCTTAAAATTTTTGCGCCGCGCGGTTTAGCTTATCGCTGCTCACCTCTTCGCTTCTAAGCCGATTAAATTTGCGGCAAGCATTACATAAAATGTGTTCGCAACATAATCAGAATTATGTGGCAAACGCGGAGCGTTTTTTCATAAGAAAAACAAAAAAAGTGCGCTGCATATCAGAAAATTTTAGAATTTTTGTGCAAAAAAGGCACGGCAAAGCAGACCAATGTCAAAAATTAAATTATCATTGGTCTTAAAATCATATATTTTTTCGTGCATTATGATGAAAATTTGTAAATGTATGGGCAAATCATTGACAAAAGCTATTTTCAGTGCTATAATATATGCTGTAAATTATATGTACATAAAAATTTTTGCCACATAATTCTGATTATGTGGTATTTTATTTTCAGCACCGAATAAGCCCAAGACTTTGCACTTGTCTGCGGCAGATTTCCCATGTTTCCATTGTATAAATTCGCGTTGTATTCACTGATGAATGACCGAGAATATCGGCAAGGCGGACAATATCCTTTTCAACCGCGTAAAATGTCCTTGCGAAAAGGTGGCGGAGATTATGCGGAAAAACCTTGTTTTTGTCAACATTTGCTCTTTCGCAAAGCGATTTCATCAGCTTCCATATGCACGACCTGTCAATCGGCTTGCCTGTTTTTGTGACAAAAATGCTTCCGCTTAATATGTTTTGCTCCGCTGCGTATTTTTTCAGCAGTTTGCAAAGCGCCTGCGGAATTATAATAATTCGGAGCTTGCCTTTCATGCTGACTTCTGCGCGACCGCTTTTAAGACTTTCAACGCAGATGTATTTCAGCTCACTAACGCGGATCCCCGTGCCGCAAATCGTCTGCATTATGAGGTTTAGCCTGCTGTTTCCGCTTGATTTTGCCGCAAAAATCAGCCTTTCATATTCCAATTTTGTCAGCTCCTTTTCGTTTCTTGCAAAAATCTGTTTTTGGATTTTGAGCTTTTTTACCCTTAAACCGTATTCACCGATAAAGATAAAAAAGCTGTTGAGTGATGAAATTATAGAGTTGACGCTTGCCGGAGCATATGTCTTTATAAGCTGCCCTTTGTACTCTAAGACGCTTGATTTGCTTAATTCGCCGCCGCTTATCCATCGCGCAAACGCGGTTACGTCGCGAATGTATTTTTCTATTGTCGCATTGCTCTTTTCCTCGCTTTTTAAATAAGCTGTAAAACGTTTTATTGCACTGTTCGTAATCTTTTTCATTCTGATAGCTCCTTTTTGAGTTTTTTCTCTATATATTTTACCACAAAAATATATATCTACTCCGAAGCTGACGGATTTTTTATGAATTTTATTTGTTTGTTGTATAATTTTTGTAAACAACAAACGGGCGGATAATATCCGCCCCTACAGAGCTAACAGAGAATATAGCAAAATAGCAAACGTTCGCAAGCGTTAAAACGGGTGGAGCAGAGCCCCACCCCTACGGAGCGAAATAAAACAGTTGCAATCAACCAAAAATCCACAACATAAAATCGGGCAGAGCGAATAAAGATTGTAGTAAAAATAATAAACGCTCACAAGCACTAAATCAGGCGGAGCAGAGCCCCCCTACAGAACAAACAAATAATATTACGCTCACAAGTGTTAAATCTAAAGTCACTCTTTCCAAGCAATCTTTCATTCATCCGATACATTCACTCATGCAAAAGGCTCCTTTTGAAGGGAGCTGTCAGCGTAGCTGACTGAGGGATGAAATTAAATCGGGCGGATATTATCCGCCCCTACAGAGCACCCAAAGATTATAGCGAAAACAATAAAAGTTCACAAGAGTTAAAACGGGCGGAGCAGAGCCCCGCCCCTACGGAGCTAAACAAAATAGTTGCGACAACAAAAAATCGCAAGAGTTAAATCAGGCGGAGCCAATAAATTATTCAGCATTTTCAAAATTTGCCGAAAACCGAAAACGCAAATCAATATGTAGCAGCGGCTTTACGCATCGCTGCGGTAAATTTTGAGCGTATCACAATCAGAATTGAAAATTACCCTTGTCGGGTTGGACTGCAATAAATTTTGCAAAGCTGAAAATTATTGCTTGCATGGGGTCTTGGGGCGTGCCCCAAGCGGTTCAGGGTCCGGGAGATACCGGACTCCCGGAAGTTTTGGTTCTTTTGCTTACAAAAGAACACCTGTAAAAGACGAGAAATAACGATCAGACAAACAAAATAAATTTACAAGTGATAAAGCGGGCGGATAATATCCGCCCCTACGGAATTAACAGCCTATTAAATTTCCACGATTTTTTCTTTTATCTCATCAAGTGTTGTAATACGGCTTAGAATATCGCACATAAGCTTTGAAGAAAGCTTTGACGGCAGATTATACGCCCTCAAAACCTTTTCTCTTTTTGTTCTGCTATCGGCTCTTCCGCTAAGGCCGAGCATATACAAATCTGCCGTTGTTATTTTATTTTTTGAAAATAAGATATTTTTGTTTTTATCGGCGGCGGTGACTGCCGCTGTAGCTGCTGTTTTCATCTTTGCAGCTTCTGCATTTATCTCGTCTGCATTGGAAGCCCTTGTATTTACCCTTTCAGCATTGGCAACTTCCATACTTTCCGCAGATGTAGCTATCGCTTCCGCGTTTGCTGCTTCCCAATTTATCTCATCTGCATTGGCAGCACCTGTATTTGCCACACCTGCTTTTGCGACTTCCGTATTTACCCCAGCCGCAGCTGCCGCTTTCTTATTCACCGCTTCCGCATTTATCATTTCTGCATTGGCAGCCTGTGCATCTGCCGCAGCTACATTTAAAATCCGCTCTCCGTTTTCATCATACATAACGCACCCGGCATCGCAAAGAGCCCTTAAAATAACGCTTCCGTCCATGCCTTCAACGCCCAGAAGCCCCTCCTTACCGGCAGTGCGTTTTCTCTTTTCCTTACCCTCTTTATCGGGGATATACGCGTTTTTGACAATTCCGCTTTTAATACGCTCGTTCAAAAAGCTTCTTATACGAAACCCGGCACTGTCGGAGTCTGTCAGAATAACAATGCCGACCGTTTCGGCAAGCGTTTTGACCGACAAAAGCCGCTCCGCGTCCGACATTATCGAAAATCCGCCTGTTGCGTACACAACCGCGTCTACAAATGACAAAAGCTTTATTTTATCATACGCACCCTCAACAATTATTGCCTCTTTTACCCTTATCATATATATCCTCCGTTTTATCCGAATACACCCAAAAAAACGCCGATACCTTAAAGGCGCATAAATCATGCGCGCAAAATTCAGCAACGACGCTTTTGCTATGGTGCAGGCTCTCTCAAGCGACGATTTTGAAACTCCGCTTTCGCTATTTCTGCCTGAAATTAAATCCTTTTCGCAAGCTTTTCGGTATACTCGCGTCTGAAATCCTCGAAGCGATCTTCCTCGATTGCAAGCCGTATTTTGGCCATAAGCTCATTATAAAAATACAGATTATGAAGCACGCAAAGGCGCATCGCAAGCATTTCCTTCGCCTTGAACAAATGCCTTACATAAGCGCGCGAATAATTTCTGCACATCGGGCAGCCGCAGTTTTCGTCCGCCGGGCGCATATCGCGCTCATATTTCGCATTCATCAAATTCATTGTGCCGTTCCACGTATACAAATTCGCGTGGCGCGCGTTTCTGCTCGCTATAACGCAGTCGAAAAAGTCAATTCCCCTTGCGACAGACTCTATAATATTCGACGGCGTTCCCACGCCCATTAAATATCTCGGTCTGTCCTCCGGCGCGTGCGGCAGCGTTACGTCAAGAATATGATACATTTCCGCGTGGCTCTCCCCCACCGCAAGACCGCCGATTGCATAGCCCGGCAAATCAAGCTTTGCGATTTTTTTCATATGTTCAATTCTGATGTCTTCAAAGGTTCCGCCCTGATTTATTCCAAAAAGAAGCTGATTTTTATTTATCGTCTCCGGCAAACTGTTAAGGCGCGCCATTTCAGCCTTGCACCTCTCAAGCCAGCGATATGTTCTGTCAACGGAATTTTTTACATATTCATACGGTGACGGATTTTCAATACATTCGTCAAAAGCCATTGCGATTGTGGACGCAAGATTTGACTGAATTTGCATACTTTCCTCAGGTCCCATGAAGATATGGCGGCCGTCAATATGCGAATTGAAGCTTACTCCCTCTTCCGTAATTTTCCTGAGAGAAGCAAGCGAAAACACCTGAAAGCCGCCGCTGTCGGTCAAAATCGGCCTGTCCCAATTCATAAATTTATGAAGTCCGCCGAGATCGTGAATAACCTTGTCGCCCGGTCTCAGATGAAGATGATAGGTGTTTGACAGCTCAATCTGGCAGCCAACCTCTTTTAAATCCATTGTTGACACTGCTCCCTTGATTGCCGCCGCCGTTCCGACGTTTTGGAAAACAGGCGTTTCGACAGTGCCGTGCACGGTTTCAAATCTGCCGCGCCGCGCAAGTCCGTTTGTGTGGAGTATCTTAAACATTGTAAAAATTCCTTTCGTAAAACAGGCAGCCTTTTATGGTAGCAGAAAAAATTTTGCAGTCAACACGTTAGTTTGGGAAACCCGACTGCTGACAGCAGAAAAATTTCCGCCATACTTTTCGCATAGCTTTTTAAGCGTTATATTTGCTCTTATATGCCTTGTACATTTCATCAAACGAATAATCTCCGTGAGATTTCATGTTATTTAAGTATTCGTGAGTATCAAAGCTATCGTCGGCAACCTGGATAAGACAAACCGCGATATTTGAGCAGTGGTCTGCAACTCTTGAATAATTAGTTAGCAAATCGTTAAAAACAAAGCCCATTTCAATTGTACATTCGCCCTGACAAAGGCGCGAAATATGCATATTTTTAAGCTTATGATTAAGCTTGTCTATAACCTGCTCAAGCGGCTCGATGCGCTTTGCTATAGACAAATCGTTATTTTTAAACGCTTCAAAGGTCAAATCGAGGATTTCCGCAACCGCCGCCGAAATGCTTTCAATTTCATGCTTTGCGTCGCCGGAAAATTCAATTTTTTTATCGGTAATCTCACGCGCCGTTTTAACCATGTTTGAAGCATGGTCGGCGATACGCTCAATATCTCCTATCGTCAAAAGCAGATTTGAAATATTGTGACCGTCCTCAACCGAGAGACTTTTTCTCGAAACCTTAACAAGATATGATCCGAGATTATCCTCATACATATCCGTCGCCTTCTCGTCCTCGTCAATCTTGTTCGCGACGCTCTCGTCAAAGTCAAACACAAGCTTCATTGACTTCTGAAACGACTCCTTAGCCATTTGCGCCATTTCAACCGTAAGCTCCTTGCAGCGCGCTATTGCAACGCCCGGAGTTGAAAGCAGACGCTCGTCAAGCATAACAACCTCGCCCTTTTTATCATCGCCGCGAATAACGACCTTTGCAAAATTTTCAAGCTGGCGCGTAAACGGCAGAAGGATAATTGTTGTTACGATATTGAATATACTGTGCACAAATGCGATTGCAACAGGAGTAATGCTCTCTGACACGAACGTGAATTTAACAAAATAATCCACAGTGTAGAAAGCAACAAGGCAAATGATTGTACCTATAAGATTAAAGGAAATATGGATAACAGATACTCTTTTTGCGTTTCTGTTGACGCCGATACTCGAAAGCAGCGCCGTTACGCATGTTCCTATATTCTGACCCATTATAATCGGGATAGCCATGCCGTATGTCACGCTTCCGGTGAGCGACAGAGCCTGCAAAATTCCAACAGACGCCGCCGAGCTCTGAATTATTCCTGTGAATACCGTGCCGACAACAACGCCCAAAATCGGGTTTTCAAACGCCGTGAGCATACTCGAAAACTCCGGCATATCCGCAAGCGGACTCACCGCGCTGCTCATCAGCTGCATACCGAACATAAGCACCGAAAAGCCTATCATAATTCTGCCTGCATCGCGGCGCTTTGCCTTTTTTGAAATCATTACAAGAATAATTCCGATAAACGCGAAAATCGGTGAAAACGCTTCCGGCTTTAAAAGCTTCAGGAAAACATTGTCACTTTCTATTCCTGCCAAGCTCAAAATCCACGCCGTAAGCGTTGTTCCAATATTTGAGCCCATGATAATGCCAATTGTTCCCGACAAATCCATAATGCCGGAGTTTACAAGCCCGACAAGCATTACCGTCAGCGCCGATGATGACTGAATTGCAACCGTTATTCCTGCGCCTAAAACAAGGCTCTTAAACGGGTTTGAGGTCATTTTTTTGAGTATTCCCTCAAGCTTTCCGCCGGCAACCTTTTCAAGTCCGCCTGACATAACGTTCATTCCATAAAGGAAAAATGCAAGACCACCGAATAACGTAATAAATGAAAAAATATCCATACTTATCCTCCGATACAGATAAATTTACCGGACAAATGCAAAATGCTATAGCGCGACGATTTACATAAGCCCGAAATGCTGTACTTTTTTCCGATCAGCCTGCCGGCCAGCCGAACTGTCTGCCGCCCATGAGGTGAAAATGAAGGTGCATAACAGTTTGTCCGCCATCCTCACCGCAATTGTTTACAATGCGGTAACCGCGCTCGGAAATGCCGAGCTGCTTTGCGATTTTTGCGGCAGCCTCAAATATTGCACCGACATATTCGCTGTTTTCGCTGCTGATGTCGTTTGCACACGTAATATGCTTCTTCGGAACGATTACAATATGCTCCGGCGCCTGCGGCTCAATGTCGCGAAACGCGTAAACCATATCGTTTTCAAAAACCTTTTCAGACGGAATTTCTCCGTTTATGATTTTACAAAATAAACAGTCGCTCATAAATAATCTCCATTCTGCCGTAAGGCGTTTTTTTATGCACGGATTAAATGCTTTTTTGCATAGTAAGCCCGCGCGTTTTGCGTTTGCTGAATTTCAGTTTTTTTGCTTTATCTTATAAGGCGGCAATGAGCTTCGCTTTTTCCCCGCTCCGCTCGCATCGTAAGATGGTGCCGTTATTTAATTCTGATTTTCGCCGCTGCTCAGGTACAAATCAAGCTTTTCACAAGCCGTTTTGCCGAGCCGAACGAGCAGCTCAAGCTGCTTTTCGGTATCTCCCGATCCGGCGGAAATATCTATAAGATAGCCCTTTTCGATTATGTGGACGGACGGGAAAGCAACATACGCGCTCTCGCCAAGTCCCTGAACTTTTTTCTTTTGCGTTCTTGCATCATAGTTTTTTTGGTATTTATCCTTAACCGACACATTCTCCTGTGGCTGCGTAAGCTCGATAGTCACGCTGTCGCCTGCGCCGATAGGGTCGGTCAGATAAACGGCCTTGTATGTGCCGCCGCCCATGTCTATGATTGCTCCGCCGTCAAGCGTATAGTTGTTTTCGTCGCCGACCGCGCTTTTAACCTCGTCGGCCGAGAGCAAATCTGTCGGCATCGCTGCCGGAATTTCAGCTTTTTCTTTGCAGCCGCTAAGCAGCGCGGCAAAAAGCATTAATAAAACAAGTATAATTTTTTTCATAAATTATTTCACCTTTTCAAGCAGCATTTTTTTTTGCCGTGATTTTTAAGTATGTTTTTAGGTATGTTAGTTGCATTGTTTCGGGCAAATATGCACTCACCCAAGTAAAAGGCTCCTTTTGAAGGGAGCTGTCAGCATAGCTGACTGAGGGATGAAGTTAAAAGAAGTGGCTTTTAGCTAATTTCAAGATAATTGCAATACTGTATTTTTACTCCTTCCACCGCTAAAGCGGTCCCCCTCCCTCAAGGATGGAGGCTTTTGCACCCCTAAATTTTCATAAAACAACTAAGAAATTCGCAAGCGTTAAATCGGGCGGATAATATCCGCTCCTACGGAGCAAACAAAGAATATTGCAAAATGCCAAATGCTCGCAAGTGTTAAACCTAAAGTCACTCTTTCGAAGTAATTTTTCATTCACCCAACGCACTCACCCAAGCAAAAGGCTCCTTTTGAAGGGAGCTGTCAGCGTAGCTGACTGAGGGATGAAGTTAAATCGGGTAGTCAAAGCCTGTCCATACGGAGCTAAAGGCAATACATACGCAAATTTCTCTTTCGGGCGGATATTATCCACCACTATGGAGCAAACAAAGTATGTTGCAAAAGCAACAAACGTTCGCACATGTTCATTCAGGCGGAGCAGAGCCCGCGCCCCTACGAGGCAAATAAATTTATTCAGTATTTGCAAATTTCGCCGAAAGCCGTAAAATGCAAACCTAAATGTAGCAGCGGCTTTATGCATCGCTGCGGTAAATTCCGATTATATTACAATCAGAATTTAATTCACCCTTGCCGCGTTAGCCTGTGAAAAATTTTGCAAAAGCGAAAATCTTTGTTTTCATGGGGTCTTGGGGCTTGCCCCAAGCGGTTCAGGGTCCGGGAGGTACCGGACTCCCGGCGGTTTTGGTTCTTTTGTCGCACAAAAGAACACCTTTAAACGCCGTGAATTAACAAAATACCCATAACCTTCAAATGCCGTAAATCAACAATCACCCATAACCTTTAAATGCCGTAAATCAACAAAAAGCAAAACAAAAATAATTTGCAAGTGTTAATTCTGGCGGATAATATCCGCCCCTACGGAGCAAATAAAGAATATTGTAACAATACCAAACGCTCGCAAATGTTTAACCGGGCGGAGCAAAGCCCACGCCCCTACGAGGCAAATAAATTTATTCAGTATTTGCAAATTTCGCCGAAAGCCGTAAAATGCAAACCTAAATGTAGCAGCGGCTTTATGCATCGCTGCGGTAAATTCCGATTATATTACAATCAGAATTTAATTCACCCTTGCCGCGTTAGCCTGTGAAAAATTTTGCAAAAGCGAAAATCTTTGTTTTCATGGGGTCTTGGGGCTTGCCCCAAGCGGTTCAGGGTCCGGGAGGTACCGGACTCCCGGCGGTTTTGGTTCTTTTGTCGCACAAAAGAACACCTTTAAACGCCGTGAATTAACAAAATACCCATAACCTTTAAATGCCGTAAATCAACAATCACCCATAACCTTTAAATGCCGTGAATTAACAAAAAGCAAAACAAAAATAATTTGCAAGTGTTAATTCTGGCGGATAATATCCGCCCCTACGGAGCAAACAAATAATATTGCAAAAGCAACAAACATTCGCAAGTGTTTAACCGGGCGGAGCAGAGCCCACGCCCCTACAGAGCAAACAAAGTATGTTGCAAAAACAACAAACATTTGTATGTGTTTAACCGGGCGGAGCAAACAAAGAATATTGCAAAATTCAGCCATACAAAGCTAAAGGCAGCGCCTACCCAAGAATTCAGCCCCTACAACGCTAAATCCAATATAAATTTGTTCCAAAGCACCCAAAATCCGCTCTACATTCGCTTATTTTTTAAGCTTAACAACCTCTTTAACGTTTTTAGCTATATTTTCAGCCGTAAGTCCGTAAGCCTCCAAAAGCACATCCGGCTTTCCGGAAGCACCGAATTTATCGGTGCCGACAACCTTAACGGGAACCGGGCAAGCCTTACAAACAGCCTCGCAAACCGCGCTGCCGAGTCCGCCCATTATATAATGCTCCTCAGCCGTAACGATTGCGCCGGTTTCCTTTGCCGCCTTAACTATTATGTCCTCATCGAGCGGCTTTATTGTATGAATATTGATTACTCTTGCAGAAATTCCGTCCTCTTTGAGCATAGCGGCAGCCTTAAGAGCTTCGCCTACCATAAGACCTGTTGCAACGATTGTCGCATCGCTTCCCTCTTTGAGCAAAACACCCTTGCCCATTTCAAACTTATACTCCGGCGGATTTATATCCTCAACCGCAAGTCTGCCAAATCTCATATAAACCGGACCCTCATAGTCGCAAGCCGCCTTAACCGCCTGCATAGCCTCAATATCGTCTGCCGGGTTTATTATAACCATACCCGGAATTGAGCGCATAAGCGCAATATCTTCAAGGCACTGGTGCGTTGCGCCGTCCTCGCCGACAGATATTCCGGCATGAGTTGCGCCGATTTTAACGTTAAGATGCGGATAGCCGATCGAGTTTCTTATCTGCTCAAATGCTCTGCCTGCCGCGAACATTGCAAACGATGAAGCGAACGGAATTTTACCGCTTGCCGCAAGGCCTGCCGCAACGCTCATCATGTTGCCCTCCGCTATTCCGACATTTATAAATCTTTCGGGATATTTCTTTTTAAATACTTCCGTTTTGGTGGATTTTGAAAGGTCGGCGTCCAAAACCACAACCCTTTCGTCAGCGCCGCAAAGCGCAAGCGCTTCTCCGTATGATTCTCTTGTTGCTCTTTTTGCCATTTTATCAGCCCTCCAAATCCTTGATAATCGCACTGAGTTCGCTTACAGCCTGTGCATACTGCTCATCGTTCGGCGCACTGCCGTGCCATGCGGCATTATTTTCCATAAAGGAAACATTTTTACCCTTAACCGATTTCATAATAACAGCAGTCGGCTTGCCCTTTGTTGCTTTCGCGTTTTCGATTGCGCTTCTTAGCGACTTAAAATCGTGCGCGTCGGCAAGGCATACGTTCCAGCCGAAAGCCTCAAACTTTTTATCAATAGGAGTCGGGTTCATAACCTTTGTTATATCTCCGTCAATCTGAAGACCGTTAAAATCTATGAAAGCCGTCATATTATCGAGCTTGTAGTGAGCTGCAAACATAGCCTGCTCCCAAACCTGTCCCTCTTCAAGCTCGCCGTCGCCGAGAATTGTATAAACTCGTCTTTCGCTGCCGTCAAGCTTTGCCGCAAGCGCCATTCCGCCCGCTGCGCTCACGCCCTGACCGAGTGAGCCTGTTGACATATCAACGCCCGGAACGCCCTTCATATCGGGGTGACCCTGCAGATAGCTTCCGAACTTTCTGAAGGTCGGAATATCTTCAACCGGAAAAAAACCTCTTTCCGCAAGCGCACCGTAAAGCGCGGGAGCCGTGTGACCCTTTGACAAAACGAGCCTGTCCCTCTCCGGCATTTTCGGATTTTTCGGGTCAATGTTCATAACCTCAAAATACAAAAGCGCAAGCAGGTCCGCTATTGAAAGCGATCCGCCGGGATGTCCCGATTTTGCCGCATGAACCGCCGTTAAAGCGTCAATTCTGATTTTGTTTGCGATTACCGCAAGCTTCTTATCCTCCATTTGTAACATACCTCCATTATTTGTTTAAAGCCGTTTGAAAAGCTTTATTCATAATTTCATCAAGGCGCTCGCCGCTGCCCTTTAAGTAAAGATAACCCACAAGCGCTTCAAAGCCCGTTGCGCGCCTGTATTCCCCGACGTCCGCATTTTTCGGAACGGTCGGCGACTTTGCGTTTCTCCCTCTTTTGTAAACCGCCTCTTCCTCTTCGGAAAGCTCGCCCTCTATTGCCAAAATGCTGTTTGACTGCGCATGGGCGCACACGTATTTTATCGCAAGGCGGTGCAGCTTATATGCCGGCATATCGCTGTGCTGCAAAATAAGCTTTTCCCTCACAAAAACCTCGTAAACGCTGTCGCCTATATACGCAAGCACGAGCGGCGCCAAAAGGGACGGTTTTTCTATTCTGTCCTTGTCCATTTTACACCCGTCGGAGTATCCTTTAAAACAATGTTCATCTCCTTGAGCTTGTCGCGCAGCTCATCGGCTGTTTTAAAGTCCTTCGCCTTTCTCGCTTCCTCACGCTTTCTGATAAGCTCTTCTATTTCCTCGTCAATGCTTTCCGTCTTTTCGCGTGTAAATAAACCCAAAACGCCGCCGAGTTCGCGGATAAGTCCAAGCGTTTTTTGGATAACCGACTCGGCGTTTTTGCCGTCGTTTGAAAGCGATGTGTTCGCCGCGTATGCAATGTCGAATATTACCGAAATTGCGGCTGCGGTATTTAAATCATCGTCCATAGCTTCAATAAATTTATCTTTAAGATTGTCAAGTTTTTTTGAATATTCCTTTTCCTCATCGTTTTCTTCGCGCTTTTCGCTTGACTTTAAGAGAAATTCGAGATTATCAATGCACGTATAAATTCTCTCAACCGACGCTTTTGCCTGCTCCATGAGCTTGTCGCTGAAATTAATCGGGTTTCTGTAATGCGCGCTGAGCATGAAATATCTTATAACTTCATAGTCATATTTTGCCGAAATATCGCGCACAGTGAAGAAATTGCCAAGCGATTTACTCATTTTTTTGTTATCTATGTTTATATATCCGTTATGCATCCAGTAATGCGCAAAGGGCTTGCCGTTTGCCGCCTCGCTCTGCGCGATTTCGTTTTCGTGATGCGGAAAAATTAGGTCCTGACCGCCGGAGTGAATATCAATCGTTTCTCCGAGATACTTATTAACCATCGCCGAACACTCTATGTGCCATCCCGGTCTGCCCATTCCCCACGGGCTTTTCCAAGCCGGCTCGCCGGGCTTTTGATTTTTCCAAAGCGCAAAGTCCATTGCGTCCCTTTTTTCGTCGTTTACATCAATTCTCGCCCCTGCTTCAAGCTCCTCCATCGGCTGACCGGAGAGCTTGCCGTAGCCCTTAAACTTCTTTGTTGAAAAATACACGTTTCCGTTTACCGCATACGCATATCCCTTTTCCTCAAGGCGCTTTATAACGTCAATTATCGCTTCAATATTTTCCGTCGCTTTCGGGTGAACGCTCGCCTTGTGTATTCCGAGCGACTGCGCGTCCTTAAAATATTCCGCGATAAACCTTTCGCCGAGCTCCTTAACCGTTATTCCCTCTTTGTTTGCACGGTTTATCATTTTATCGTCAATATCGGTAAAATTTTGAACAAACTTAACGTTATATCCGCGATATTCAAAATAGCGGCGCAGACAGTCGAACACAATAAACGGCCTTGCGTTGCCGATATGGAAATAATCGTAAACGGTAGGTCCGCACGAATACATTTTAACCTCGTTTTCTTTAATAGGAACAAATTCTTCCTTTTGTCTTGTCATTGTATTATAAATTTTCATCGGACCTCTTCCTTTCCAGCTCTTCATTAAGCTCCGAAATTTTCTTTTCAAGATTGCTTATATGTACCGAAAGCGTGCAAAGCTGAAGCGAGATCGGGTCAGGCACGCAAACCTGATCCATGTCGCAGCGAACGCGCTTACCGTCCTGCTTTACTATTCTTGCCGGAACGCCTACGCACGTGGAATCGGGCGGCACCTCCGTCAGAACAACGGCGCCTGCGGCAATTTTCGAGTTATCCCCAACAGTAAACGGTCCCAAAACCTTTGCTCCGCTGCCGACCATAACGTTATTTCCGAGCGTCGGGTGGCGCTTGCCGGTTTCCTTGCCGGTTCCGCCGAGCGTTACGCCCTGATAAATCGTACAGTCGTCGCCGATTACGGCGGTTTCGCCGATTACAACGCCCATGCCGTGATCAATAAGCAGTCCTCTGCCGATTGTTGCTCCGGGATGAATTTCAATTCCGGTAAAAAATCGCGTTACCTGTGAAATAAGTCTTGCGATAAATTTTAAATGTATTTTATAGAAGAAATGCGCCGGTCTGTGCCAAAGCACAGCGTGTATTCCGGGATAAAGAAGAAAAACCTCAAGAGGATTTCTTGCTGCCGGATCGCGTTCGAGTACAGAACGCACGTCATATATCAGCGACAATATTAATCAACTCCCACTCAAGTTAAAACCGATTTCAAAAATCGGCCGGCAGCGCAAGACGCGCTGCCTATTCAATTATATAATAGATTTGTTAAAATTACAATATAATATTTCAAAATTCACAAATTTTAGTCATATATGCTTTATCTTTTGCGTTTAAAAACCGTCAAAACGCATGAAATGACCAATTGAATTTTTTTCGCCGCATAATTATTTTATGCAAATGCGCTCCGCCGAAATGGCTTTTCCGTCTGCGCCTATATCGAAAATGCAGCCGCAAAGCATTGAAGCTCCGCCTGCCGGCGAAAAGCGCTGCGGCATTCCGGATATGAATTTTTCGATAACTGCCTTTCGCTCCATTCCGAGAACGGAGTAAACAGGGCCTGTCATCCCAAGATCAGTTATATATCCCGTGCCGCCGGGCAAAACGGTTTCGTCCGATGTCTGAACATGGGTATGCGTTCCGAAAACGGCGCTGACCTTAGAGTCAAGGTACCAGCCGAGCGCGATTTTTTCGCTCGTTGCCTCCGCGTGAATGTCTACAAAAATTATATCCGTCTGCTTTTTCAAAAACGCAATTTCCCTGTCCGCCGCTTCAAACGGACAGCCGCACGGGTTCATAAAAACTCTTCCCGAAAGGCTGATAACTCCGACTTTTTCTCCGCTTGCAGCGGTGAGAAGCATACTTCCGCGACCCGGACAGCTGCGGCTGAAATTTGCCGGGCGGATAACATTTTTCGCGTATTTAAGCAGCGCGGATGCGTCCTTGTTATCCCATGTATGATTTCCGAGCGTGAAGCCGTCAACTCCGGCCTCCGTCATTTCATCATATGTTTTGCGCGAAATTCCGCGTCCGTGCGCAAGGTTTTCTCCGTTTATAATTGTCAGCGAAATATCGTTTTCACGCTTTATTTTGTCAAGCTCTGCCGCAAGTCTGCTTCTTCCGCATTCTCCGACAACATCTCCTATACATAAGACCTTCATTAACAACCTCCAAAGCTGCCTATTATTCCATTCTAATATATTATATCACAGTATTTAAAAATTGTCAATATGTTTTAAAACGCGGCTTTTGAATGAGTAAATAAATTGTGAATAATTCTTTGTTCTGACTCTTGCGACTGTTTGTATTTAGACTAATAGTCTTTGTTCACTCCACCCGATTTAACTTTTTATTTATTTGCAACTGTTTGTTTCGCTCCGTAGGGGCGGGGCTCTGCTCCGCCTGCTTTAACGATTGCGAACGTTTTCTATTTTTGCAATATTCTTTGCTTGCTTCGTAGGGGCGGGGCTTTGCTCCGCCCGCTTTAACGCTTGCGAATTTATTTTTATTTATCTGTTTGTTATTTCTCGTCATTTACAGGTGTTCTTTTGTAAGCAAAAGAACCAAAACTTCCGGGAGCCTAAGTATCTCCCGGACCCTGAACCGCTTGGGGCACGCCCCAAGACCCCATGCAAGCAATAATTTTCAGTTTTGCATAATTTATCGCAAGCAAACGCGGCAAGGGTGATTTTTTATTCTGAATGCGGTACGCTCGGAATTTACCGCAGCGATGCGTAAAGCCGCTGCTACTTTTTGATTTCCAATTCAAATGCTTGCAGATTTTTGGTTGTACGCAATTGTTTTATTTCGCTCCGTAGGGGCGGAGCTCTGCTCCGCACGATTTTATGCTTGCGGGCGTTTAACATTCTTTGTTCTAACTCTTGCGATTGTTTGCCATTTTTTCAATATTCTTTGTTCGCTCCGTAGGGGCGGAGCTCTGCTCCGCACGATTTTATGCTTGCGGGCGTTTAACATTCTTTGTTCTAACTCTTGCGACTGTTTGCCATTTTTTCAATATTCTTTGTTCGCTCCGTAGGGGCGGGGCTTTGCTCCGCCCGGTTTTATGCTTGTGAGCGTTTGACATTCTTTGTTTCATTCTTTGTTCTAACTCTTGCGACTGTTTGCCATTTTTTTAATATCTTTTATTTGCTACTCTCGTTTTTTACCTGCAATTTTTTTTGAATTTCATTGAAATTTGTAAACACAGCTCAAAAAGTAGCAGCGGCGTATGCATCGCTGCGATAAATGCCAAACGCATTATATTCAGAATATAAATAACTCTTGCCGCGTTTGCTTGCGATAAATTATGCAAAACTGAAAATTATTGCTTGCATGGGGTCTTGGGGCGTGCCCCAAGCGGTTCAGGGTCCGGGAGATACTTAGGCTCCCGGAAGTTTTGGTTCTTTTGCTTACAAAAGAACACCTGTAAATGACGAGAAATAACAAAAAAATAATTGCAAGAAATCGAGCGGATATTATCCGCCCCTACGGAACAAATAAAGAATATTGCAAAAAAAAAAAAAAACGCTCGCAAATGTTAAACATCGGGCAGAGCAAGCAAAGAATATTGCAAAAATGACAAACGGTCGTAAGCGTTAAATCATCGAGTGGAGCAGAGCCACATCCCTACAGATTAAAATAAATTATCTTGTAAAAAATAAAAATTTGTAAGCGTTACAAATCAAAGATTAAAAACCCACTGTGAAAGCACGACAACAAGCGGCATTGTAACGCCGGAAAGAAGTGTTGAAAGTGCGAAAACCTCCGCAGCGTAAACCGCATTTTTACCATATTCAAGCGCGAAAAGCGTTCCTATTGTAGCGGTCGGGCAGGCTGTTGCTATAACAACTGTTATAAAAACAACCTCTGACGGCACAGGAAAAAGCTTAAACAAAAACATCATCACGACAGGCAGCAAAACAAGCTTTCCGAAACACGACCAAAGCACTGACGGATTTCTGATTGCGCGAAAAATATCCGAGTCGGCAACCGTTGCGCCGGCAATGAACATCGCAAGCGGCGTGTTAAGCGACGAAATATAATTAAGCGCTTCCGCCGGAACGCTCGGCAGCATTATTCCGAACGCAAAAAATATCAGCCCTGCAACAACCGCAAGGATTGTCGGCGACAGAAGCGACTTCAAAAACTCCTTTATGCTCTTCTCGCCCCTTATATCCATAACGCCGAGCGACCACACAAACAGATTAAACATTGTTATATAGCTCGTAACATAAAACACGCCCTCGCTGCCGAAAATCCCCGACACGAGCGGTATTCCGACAAAGGCGCAGTTTGAATAGGCAATGCTGAAGCGGTTTATTGCCGCATTTGCGTTATTTTTGCCGACAACAAGGCGCGAAATTACTATACCGACAGCAACCGAAACAAACGACAGCAGAAACGACCAGAAAAGTCCGCCCAAAAGCTCCGGCGTTGCCTCTGTCTGATATGCCATGAAGATGAGCACAGGACAAACAAGCTTCAAAACTATTTTTGAAAGCTGCATTCTCCCCTCTTCGCTCATTATTCCGGTTTTATACATTCCAAATCCTACCGCCATGAGCAGAAACATAACGCCCACTCGCGCAAGTATTGTAAGTGCATATTCCAATGTTTTCCGCTCCTTTCCGCTTAAATTATGTATGTGTACATTCAAATTATTTTACTTTGTCAAATAGCTTGCTTTGCCATATCTAAAAGTGGCAACGACTTTACGTATCGCTGCGGTAAATAGCACTTGCTTGAATTTATCTGATATATTAGCTTGCCATACAAAAATGTAGCAGCGGCGTATGCATCGCTGCGGTAAATTCCGAACATATCACATTCAGAATTTAACTTTCCCTTGCCGCGTTGGTCTGCGATAAATTTTGCAATTCTGAAAAACATACGCTTGCATGGGGTCTTGGGGCGTGCCCCAAGCGGTTCAGGGCCCGGGAGGTACTTAAGCTTCCGGCGGTTTTGGTTCTTTTGTCGCACAAAAGAACACCTGTAAATGACGAGAAAATACGTAATATCAACATATCACATTTCAGTCAATTTCAAAATAATTGTAATGTTGGATTTTTACTCCTTCCACCGCTAACGCGGCCTGACTCCCTCAAGGATGGAGGCTTTTGCAATCCGAAATTGTCGCTAATAAATAAAATCCGAAAGTGTTATTAAAGCGGGCGGATAATATCCGCCCCTACGAAGCAAGCAAAGAATATTGCAAAATAGCAAACATTCGCAAGTGTTAAATCAGCGGGCGGAGCAGAGCCCCGCCCCTACGAAGCAAGCAAAGAATATTGCAAAAATAGCAAACAGTCGCAAGTGCTAAATCAACGGGCGAATAATATCCGCCCCTACAGAGCAAACAAATAATATTGCAAAAACAACAAACGCTCGCAAGTATTAAATCTAAAGCCACTCTTTCCAAGCAATCTTTCATCCACCCGATACACTTACCCAAGCAAAAGGCTCCTTTTGAAGGGAGCTGTCAGCGTAGCTGACTGAGGGATGAAGTTAAATCAGCGGGCGGAGCAGAGCCCCGCCCCTACAGAGCAAACAAATTTATATTGCATTAAGTCAACACATTACAGGCAGCCCCAGCAGCACAGAAATTAAGCATTATGAATTAACTTCCCACCGCGAAACAACACAGCAAGAGAGTCAAACCTATTCATAAGCCAACACCTTGCAAGCAAACCGAACAGCACAGAAACCATGAATTAACTTCCCACCGCAAAACAACACAGCAAGAAAGTCAAACCTATTCATAAGCCAACACCTTGCAAGCAAACCGAACAGCACAGAAACCATGAATTAACTTCCCACCGCAAAACAACACAGCAAGAAAGTCAAACCTATTCATAAGTCAACACCTTTTAGCCAAACCGGACAGCGCAAAAATTATGCATTACGACTGCTTCCGAAACTTTGCCTTACCTCTAAGCTCGGTATTCAAAATCCTCTTTCTCATACGCAGGCTTTCGGGCGTAACCTCCAAAAGCTCGTCCTCATCAATAAATTCAAGGCACTCTTCAAGGCTGAGTGTACGCGGCGGCACAAGGCGCAGCGCGTCATCGGATCCGGACGCACGCGTATTTGTAGCGTGTTTTTTCTTGCAGACATTAACCGCAACGTCCTCAACTCTCGCGTTTTCTCCGACAATCATGCCCTCGTAAACCTTAACGCCAGGACCGACAAAAAGCGTTCCGCGCTCCTGCGCGTTATAAAGTCCGTACGTTATCGTAACGCCGTCCTCCCAAGCGACAAGCGTTCCGCGCGATCTGCCCGAATAGCCTCCCTTAAACGGCTCATATTTTTCAAGTATACTGTTTACAATTCCCGTTCCCTTTGTTGCGGTCAAAAGCTCGTTTCTGTAGCCGATAAGTCCGCGCGAGGGAATTAAAAACTCAAGCCTTGTATAATTCTGCGCCGTCGGCTCCATATTCGTAAGCTGACCCATTCTTGCAACGGCGCCGTCCATAACAACGCCCGTATATTCGTCCGGCACATCAACCGTCATTCTCTCGATCGGCTCGCATTTCACGCCGTCTATCATCTTATATATAACAACCGGATTTGATACCTGGAACTCGTATCCCTCGCGGCGCATATTTTCGATAAGCACAGAAAGATGAAGCTCACCGCGCCCCGACACGATAAACGACTCCGTGCTGTCCGTTTCCGCAACTCTGAGCGCAACATTCGAGTCAAGCTCTCTGAAAAGGCGCTCGCGCAGATGACGCGACGTTACAAATTTGCCCTCTTTTCCGGCAAACGGACTGTCGTTTACGCTGAATGTCATTGACAAAACAGGCTCGTCTATCTTAACAAACGGCAGCGGATCTATGTTTTCGGGGTCGCAGAGCGTTTCACCTATATTAACGTCCGCAATTCCCGAAATTGCAACCATATCTCCGGCAAAAACCTTATCCATCGTCTTTTTCGAAAGCCCGTCAAATGTGTAAAGCTTTGTAACCTTGCCGTAATCCGTCTTTCCGTCCTCGCGGCAGATTGCAATTCTCTTGCCCGTTTCAATGCTTCCGCGCTGAATTTTTCCGACAGCTATTCTGCCCGTATACTCGTCATAATCTATGTTTGAAACAAGCATCTGAAAAGGTCCGTCATCGTCGCAGTCCGGGCACGGAATTGAATTTACTATAAGTTCGAAAAGCTCCTTTAAATCCTTGTTCGGCCTTTCCGGATTATATTCCGCAGTAGCCCAGCCGTCACGCCCCGACGCGTAAATTACCGGCGTGTCGAGCTGCTCCTCCGTCGCTCCCAAATCAATGAAAAGCTCCAGAACTTCGTCCACAACCTCGTAAGGACGCGCATTCGGCCTGTCAACCTTGTTCACAACTATAATCGGCTGCAAATTAAGCGCAAGCGCCTTTGAAAGCACAAAACGCGTCTGCGGCATACATCCCTCAAATGCGTCAACGAGCAGCAAAACGCCGTCAACCATTTCGAGTCCGCGCTCAACCTCGCCGCCGAAATCCGCGTGACCCGGCGTGTCAACTATATTTATCTTAACTCCGTTATACATAAGAGAAGTGTTTTTCGCAAGGATTGTTATTCCTCTCTCGCGCTCAATGTCATTCGAGTCCATCACTCGCTCCTCGACCTGCTCATTTTCGCGAAACGTTCCGCTCTGAGCGAGCATTGCGTCAACAAGCGTCGTTTTACCGTGATCTACGTGAGCTATAATTGCGATATTTCTTATGTTTTTTCTGTCAATCATTTTTTCTACCCCTAACAAACGTTAATAAATCGGCGAAAAAGCGCCACATCTTTTATATTATATAATTTTTCGCCATAATTTACAATAGCCTTTTTTTAAAATATGTACTTTTGCACGTAATTTTCATTATATACTCATATTAAATATGCATTTTGCCAACAAAAATCCGTCAAATAGAACAAATTTGTTTTTAGGCCTTGACAAAAATGCGAACGGATGATATAATAGCCTTACATTCATTCATCGAAGAAAGAGGATACGCAACTGCAGCCGTGCGACCGCGTATGCTCTTTTTTTGTCTTTTTTCAAAGTTTTACAGCTCCTTTGTGGTGTATTTGTCAATATTTGATTATTATTTTTGTGCAATATACATACTTAATAAAAAAATATTAAAAATCACTTGACAAATCGCAAAAAGGATGTCATAATATTATTATCGGGAGCAATACGCTTTCCCGTCCCTGCATTCTTTTTTTGCGCAGGGCATTTAGCCGAAAGGATGTTCAATTTGGAAGAAAACAAAAATATCGCAAAAACATATAATCCGGCAGAGTTTGAAGATAAGCTTTATAAAAACTGGATGGAAAAAGGTTATTTTCATGCCGAGCCCGATAAAGATAAAAAACCGTTTACAATAGTTATCCCCCCGCCGAACGTCACGGGTCAGCTCCACATGGGTCACGCTCTTGACGAAACGCTTCAGGATATTTTAATAAGATATAAGCGTATGCAGGGCTATGCGGCGCTCTGGGTTCCCGGAACGGATCATGCCGGAATTGCAACGCAGATAAAGGTTGAGGAGGCTCTGAGAGTAAACGAGGGTCTTACAAGATATGATCTCGGCCGCGAAAAATTTCTTGAAAGAGTATGGGACTGGAAAAAGAAATTCGGCGACAGAATTATAAATCAGCTTAAAAAAATCGGTTCTTCATGCGATTGGGACAGAGAGCGCTTTACAATGGACGAGGGCTGCTCAAAGGCTGTAAGAGAAGTTTTTGTAAACCTTTACAATAAAGGGTTTATTTATCAGGGCTCAAGAATTATTAACTGGTGTCCTCACTGCGCTACGGCTCTTTCCGACGCTGAGGTTGAGCACGAGGAGCAGGACGGTTTTTTCTGGCACATTAAGTATTATCTGAAGGACTCGGACGATTATGTTGTTATAGCAACAACTCGCCCGGAAACGCTTTTCGGCGATACTGCCGTTGCGGTTAATCCCGATGATGAAAGATATAAAAACCTGGTCGGCAAAACGCTTATACTCCCTCTTGTAAACAGGGAAATTCCCGTTATTGCGGACGAATATGTTGATAAGGAATTCGGTACGGGCTGCGTTAAAATAACTCCGGCTCACGACCCGAACGACTTTGAAGTCGGCAAGCGCCATAACCTCGAACAGATAAAGGTTATGAACGATGACGCAACGCTCAATCACTATGCCGGAAAATATGAGGGCATGGACAGATACGACGCAAGGCGCGAAATGGTTAAGGAGCTTGACGAGCTCGGTCTTTTGGTTAAGGTTGAGCCGCACAGCCACAATGTCGGGACTTGCTACCGCTGCGGAACAACGGTTGAGCCGATTATTTCAAAGCAGTGGTTTGTTAAAATGAAGCCTTTGGCAGAGCCCGCCGTTGAGGTTGTAAAAAACGGCACAACAAGCTTTGTTCCCGAACGCTTCAGCAAAACATATATGAACTGGATGGAAAACGTTCTCGACTGGTGTATTTCCCGTCAGCTTTGGTGGGGTCACAGAATACCGGCGTTTTACTGCGACGACTGCGGCGAAACAACGGTTTCTAAAGAAGATATTACCGTTTGCCCCAAGTGCGGCGGCAAGGTTCATCAGGATGAAGATGTTCTCGATACATGGTTTTCATCTGCGCTCTGGCCGTTTTCAACGCTCGGTTGGCCGGATAAAACCGCTGATCTTGACTACTTCTACCCGACAAGCGTGCTTGTTACGGGATATGATATAATTTTCTTCTGGGTTGCGAGAATGATTTTCTCCGGCGTTGAGCATATGGGAAAATCGCCGTTTGAAAAGGTGTTTATTCACGGTCTTGTACGCGACAGTCAGGGCAGAAAAATGAGTAAATCGCTCGGAAACGGTATCGACCCGATTGAAATAATAGACAAATACGGCGCTGACGCGCTCCGCTTTACGCTTGCTACAGGCAATGCGCCCGGAAACGATATGCGCTTTTACATCGAGCGCGTTGAAGCAAGCAGAAATTTTGCAAACAAGATTTGGAATGCGGCACGCTTTGCGCTTATGAATTTGACAATTGACGAAATCAAACTCCCCGAAAGCGATAAGCTCGAAATTTCGGATAAGTGGATTTTGTCCAAATACAATAAAACGGTTAAGGTTGTAACAGAAAACCTTGACAGCTTCGAGCTCGGAGTTGCGCTTTCAAATCTCTACAGCTTCATCTGGGACGATTTGTGCGACTGGTATATCGAGCTTATTAAAACAAGACTCTTTGATAAAGAAAGCGAAAGCGGAAAAACGGCTCAGTATGTTCTGACATATGTTCTTTCAAACACAATGAAGCTGCTCCACCCGTTTATGCCTTTCATCACGGAGGAAATATGGCTTCATCTTCCCCATGACGGAGAAAGCATTATGATAAGCAGCTGGCCGGAGTATGACAAAGCTCTTGATTTTGAAGAGAGCGCCGGAGAAATGCAGCTTATAATGGAAGCTATTAAGGCGGTTAGAAACAGACGCCTTGAAATGAATGTTCCGCCTTCAAAAAAGGCTGACATAATAATTGTAACCGATAAAGAGGAAATTTTCAAAAAAGGAGCTTCCTTCTTTGAAAAGCTTGCTTCGGCAAAAAATGTTACCGTAACCGGCGACAAGTCGGACGTTGACAGCGGTGCAGTACATATTGTTGTGCCGTCTGCGGAAATATTCCTGCCGATGAACGAGCTTGTTGACAGAGAAAAGGAAATCGAGCGCTTAATTGCCGAAAAGCAGCGTCTTGAAAAAGAGATAAAGCGCGTTGAGGGCAAGCTTTCAAACAAGAGCTTTGTTGACAAAGCTCCGGCAAATGTTGTTGACGCCGAAAGAGAAAAGGGCGTCAAATATAAGGAAATGCTTGATAAGGTTCTTGAAACCCTCTCATCATTTTAATAATTTACGCAATAGCCCGGAGCGGCTTTAATGCAGGCTACGGTCTATATAAAAAGAATTTGCATTTTGTTTACTGTTGGATTTTAATGGGCAGACAAGTTTTGCGTCAGCTGAATATCTTTGGCTGAGAAGTTGGTGTCAACGGGCAAGACGGCAACTTTAGAAACGAATTTGTGCATTGCATTTGCAGCGGAGCATAATGCGTTTTCTTATAAAGAAAAATTGTTCGGGATTTATTCCGCGCGGTAATTCTTTAAAAAAAGCGCTTCCGCCCTGCGCGGCTGCAAATCATTTTTGCTTAGGCATAAATAAATTGCTGCTGATTGGCGGTGATTTTAAAATCAGGTGCGCCCGTAAAAAATTAAATAAAAATTTTATATAAAAGATTGTGTTTTATTACGGCGGCTTTGCCGCCACCCCTACTGCGGGCGCGCCTGTTTTTTAGAATTTATTTTAACAGGCGCGTTGTTTTTTTGTGCGGAAAAAAATTCTTTTCTTCCCCGCCTGAAATAAACCGCGTTTTTTATTGTCCGCCTGAAGCACGGGCATTTTATTTTACACTTAAAAAGCTATACAAAAGGGTGATTTCTTTGCGTTTTAATGAGTACAAACGAGGACTTGCGGCAGGTATTCCTATCTGTCTGGGCTATATTTCCGTTTCGTTCGCTTTCGGTCTGATGGCGACAAAATACGGTCTTTCATTAATATCCGGTCTTTTAATATCAATGACAAATCTGACAAGTGCAGGTCAGTTTGCAGGCCTTGAAATAATCAAGTCAAACGGCGGATTGTTTGAGCTTGCGTTCGCGACCTTTATTATAAATATAAGATATATGCTGATGTCGCTTTCGCTGTCGCAAAAAATTGACGAAAACACGCCGACTCTTAAGCGGCTTATAATGTCGTTCGGAATTACAGACGAAATTTTCGCCGTTTCGGCGCAGCAGATTAGAAGCGTCACGTTTACATACTTTATGGGGCTTATGACTCTTCCCTATCTCGGCTGGTCGCTCGGCACATTTCTCGGTGCGGCGGCAGCTTCGGCGCTCCCCGAAAGCGTTCGTCTCGCTCTGGGAATTGCAATTTACGGAATGTTTATCGCAATAATCGTTCCGCCGGCTAAAAAGTCGAGGGCAACGCTCTCGGTTATAATCGTTTCGGTTGTAATCAGCTCGCTTTTGTACTATATACCGGTCACGAGCGGAATTTCAAGCGGCTGGAGAATTATAATTTCAACCGTTGCCGCGTCGGCTCTCTGCGCCGCAAAATATCCGGAGAGTGAGGAGGAAAGTGATAATGACAGGGATTAAATTGGTTGCCGCAATAATAATTATGGCAGTTGTTACATATATAATACGTATGCTTCCGCTGACATTTTTCAGAAAAAAAATAAGAAACAGATACGTTAAGGCTTTCCTAAATTTTATACCGTTTGCCGTGCTCAGCTCAATGACGTTCCCGGACGTGTTTTATTCGACCGGAAGTAAGCTCTCCGCCGCAATCGGCACCGGCGCCGCTTTCCTGCTCGCTTATAAGGGGAAAAGTTTGCTCACCGTTTCGCTTATTTCCTGCGCCGTCGTTTTCGCGGTTGATTTTGTGTGCGGGATGCTGGTTTAATGAATAACGCATAATGCATAGTTCATAATTTCTGCACTATTGGACTTCGCATAATGATTACAGATTTAACGCAATTCATAATTAATAATGCCTAATTTCCGCACAGCGGGTTTTCTTGCAACGCATTGGCTTGTGCATAGACTTGACTTCCTTGCTGTTTTGTTTCGTGGTGTGAAGTTAATTCATATTCCTGCATTGCAGGACTTCGCATAATGATTAGTTTTTGCACTGTCAGACTTGACGCAATTCATAATGCTTAATTTCCGCACTGCGGGTTTCCTTGCAATGCGTTGGTTTAATGCAATATAAATTTGTTCGCTCCGTAGGGGTGGGGCTCTGCTCCACCCTATTCTAATAGTTGTAAGCATTTGATATTCTTTTCAATATTCTTTGTTCGCTCCGTAGGGGCGTATAATATCCGCCTGCTTTAACGATTGCGAACGCTTACTCTGTTCTCTGCTAAATTCTTTATTCGCTCCGTAGGGGCGGTGCTCTGCTCCGCTCGATGATTTAACTCTTGTAAATGTTTTGTTTTTTTTGCTATATTCTTTGTTTGCTCTGTAGGGGCGGATATTATCCGCCCGCTTTAACAAACGCGAACGTTTTACATTTTGCAGCATTCTTTGTTTACTCAGCCCGTTTTTACCTGCAATTTTTAGAATTTCATTAAAATCTGTAAACACAGCTTAAAATGTAGCAGCGGCGTATGCATTGCTGCGGTAAATTACGATTACATTACAATCAGAATATAACTTTCTCTTGCCGCGTTGGCTTGTGATAAATTATGTAATTTTGGAAAACATCCGCTTGCATGGGGTCTTGGGGCGTGCCCCAAGCGGTTCAGGGTCCGGGAGATACTTAAGCTTCCGGCGGTTTTCGTTCTTTTGTCGCACAAAAGAACACCTGCAAATGACAAGAAAATACGTAATACCGATATATACTTTAACCAATTTCAATATAATTACAATATTGGGTTTTTACTCCTTCCACCGCTAAAGCGGTCCCCCTCCCTCAAAGATGGAGGCATTTGCACTCCGAAATTATCGCAAATAAATAAAAATTTGCAAGTGTTAAATCGGGCGGATAATATCCGCCCCTACGGAGCAAGCAAAGATATAGCAAAGAATAGCAAACACTTGCAAGCATTAAATCGGGTAGAGCAGAGCCCACCCCTACAAAAAAACAAGCACAGAAAAGGCAGAGAACAACTCCCTGCCTTTCCTCATCAATCCATAATTTCAATATCAGGATTAACCGTTTTTAAATACTGTATCACGCGTTCGTCATAGACTGATGAAAACAAAATATTTTTATGGTAATCATTTGCAAAAGTCGAACTCAATCCTTTTTTACCATCAAACATTCGTATATTATCATCAACAGACTTTAAATAAAACACTGTATAAAGAATATTTCCATTTTTAGTTTTATAAACTTCATCTCCGCCCCAAGCAGATGTATCATATGTAACAGCAGTTTTCACACCTTTAATAGATGAAATATTATATTTTTTTTGTATAAAATTTTTATAATACACAAATTCATCTTTAAAAATAATTCCGGATCTTATTTCGGTCACAAGTAAATATGTAAAACCCAATAATATTAAAACAATATATATGTTAGGAATAACATCACCCAATTTAATTAAACGATATAAATATACTCCTACTAATATTGCTATCATTTCGCATATAGATATAATACATATTTTTGTTTTATAATTTATTCTTATAAATAATCCATTATTATCTTCCAATTGCATAACATTCTATCCTCTTAAAGCATTTACAGTTACAATTAATTTGTCAAAAAATATTTTAAGTGTTTTTGCAAATTTTTCATCATATCCTGGCAACAGCTCTTGCATAGCAGATCCGGTCTGGTTTGCCACCTCTATCATATAATCAATATATTCCGATGTTAATTCGGGTGTAATATTATCAACAACAGACTTAACAGCATTTTGAGCTATTTCTTCATTTGAATTAACATTTGAATATTCCATTAAATCACTTACAATTGAACTAACACCTGCACCGATAGTAGATGATATTAATTTTTTACAATATTTAATCTTTGTTGAATCGCTTCCGTTTTTTAATTTTAATTCAGCAAACTCCGATGCCATACCGGACACAAACCCATCAACAAACCCCTTTTTAAAATCACCGCCGTTTGTATCACTGATATAGCCTTGAATAAGACCATCCGTTACAGCCGAAACGGTTTTTTCGGCAATTTTTACAGTCAACTCGCGCAGATTTTCGTTATTTTTCAAATTATTGGCTGTTTCCTTAATTATATCACCAACTCCGCGATTTGTCAACCGTTGTTTTTTAGATTTACCGTATGTGTCGACATCTTTTATAAGCTGTTCGTAGTCGAAATTACCGGCATTATCAGTAAAATTGCTTTTGTGCGGAAAAGCTATATCATCAAAATCTCCCGCACCGTATGGATTTTGGCTCCAATAATTGTATGAGCCGGAGCGCGGGGCATTAACGTATTCGCTCTTATCGGGAAAAGCAATATTATCGTACTCCCCTGCGCCATAAGAATTAAATTTCTTTCCGTTCACTCCGTCGGAATAGCGCGCGTTGATATATTCGCTTTTATCGGGAAAAGCAATATTATCATACTCCCCGAATTTCCGCCCGGAAAATCTTCTGCCAATTGCAGCGGACGCATTTTCAACACCTGCCGAAATGCCCGAAAATGCGAGCGTTGACAGCGCATTTGTAATCGGCTCTTTAAAACAGATCAAATCAGCATTTAAAAGAATAAACAATCGCAAATGTTAAATCGGGCGGATATTATCCGCCCCTACGGAGCAAACAAATTTATTTGAAATTTCGGATTTTGCTGAAAAATATAAATCGCAAATCAAAATGCAGCAGCGGCTTTACGCATCGCTGCGGTAAATGCCGGGTGCATTACATTTAGAGTATAAATCACCCTTGCCACGTTGGCTTAAAATAATTTATGCAAAAAAGAAAACATCGGCTTGCATGGGGTCTTGGGGCGTGCCCCAAGCTGTTCAGGGTCCGGGAGGTACTTAAGCTTCCGGCGGTTTTCGTTCTTTTGCTTACAAAAGAACACCTGCAAAACACTTGCAAATGCTCCACCCGATGTTTATGACAAGAAAATACGTAATACCGATATATACTTTAACCAATTTCAATATAATTACAATATTGAGTTTTTACTCCTTCCACCGCTAACGCGGTCCCCCTCCCTCAAAGATGGAGGCTTTTGCACCCCGAAATTATCGCAAATAAATAAAAATTTGCAACTGTTAAATCGGGCGGATAATATCCGCCCCTACGGAGCAAGCAAAGATATAGCAAAGAATAGCAAACACTTGCAAGCATTAAATCGGGTAGAGCAGAGCCCACCCCTACAAAAAAACAAGCACAGAAAAGGCAGAGAGTGGACTCCCTGCCTTTCCTCATCAATCCTCACATTCCATTATAACAATATTCGGATTTATGATTTTCAGATATTTCAGCACTCTTTCATCATAAACAGATGAAAACAAAATGCTGCGATGAAACTTATTGCTAAAATTATAGCTGTTTTCTTTTAACTCCATTCCGTCCTTTATTTCTTTTAAATAAAACATAGTTTGAGCATATGATCCATCCGAATTTTTCACATATGGATTTATTCTATGTGAACTCGAAATATATGTTATAGCAATTTTTATGCCTACAATTGAGGATATATCACAAATATTTTTAGATAATCCATAGTAGGAATACACCTTATTGTCCTTGAATAATATCATCTCAGAGCGTTTTGCACCGATAGTCAAAACAGCAAAGATAGTTATTAACCCCAAAAAGAGCAAATGGTGTGCATTTTTAAATCCATATATATCCACATCTTTTAAATACCATATGATAAAAATAGGAAAAACCAAAATAATTTCTATTAATGAGCGATAATCCTTTTTAACAGTAATTCCTCTACTTTCATCTGCTTTTTTCATTTTCCTTCCTTTCTGCATCTACGGCAACAATTAATTTCTGAAAAAATACTATTAATACCTTTGCAAATTTTTCATCAAATCCAGGTAAAAGTTCTTGCGCAGCAGAACCAGCTTCACTTGCGGTTGTAATAACAAGGTCAATTGCTTCACTACCAACTGCCGGAACAAGACTTTCAGCTGTTTCCTTTGCAACTTTTTCCGCTGTTTTTTCATCAGAATCATAATTTTTATCCGAAAACATATTTGAAACTAATGAAGTGACTGCATTTCCGATTCCCGAATAAATAACTTTTCTGGTCGCTTTATTTATATTCGTGTTAGTGTTTATTTGTCTATCATTGGCGAATTCCAATCCACCGGATATAATTCCTGATGCAAAGCCCTCTGCAAATCCTTTTTTAAAGTCACCGCCGTTTGTATCGCTTATATAACCTTGAATCAGTCCGTCAGTTACTGCGGAAACCGCTGTTTTTGCAAAATTCTTTGAGATTTCGCGAAGATTTTCGTTATTTTTCAAATTATTGGCTGTTTCCTTAATTATATCACCAACTCCGCGATTTGTCAACCGTTGTTTTTTAGATTTACCGTATGTGTCAACATCTTTCATAAGCTGCTCGTAATCGAAATTACCGGCATTATCGGTAAAGCTGCTTTTGCGCGGAAAAGTAATATCGTCGAAATCCCCCGCACCGTAAGGATTTTGGCTCCAATAATTATATGAGCCGGAGCGCGGAGCATTAACGTATTCGCTCTTATCGGGAAAAGCAATATTATCGTACTCCCCTGCACCATAAGAATTAAATTTCTTTCCGTTCACTCCGTCGGAATAGCGCGCGTTGATATATTCGCTTTTATCCGGAAAAGCAATATTATCATACTCCCCGAATTTCCGCCCGGAAAATCTTCTGCCGATTGCTGCGGAAGCATTTTCAACACCTGCCGAAACGCCCGAAAATGCAAGCGTTGACAGCGCATTTGTAATCGGCTCCTTGAAATAAAGCTCATATGCCGCCGACTTCACCGCCTCATCACGCGTTGCTCCGTTTGCAGCAAGATAATTTGAAAGGCGGTAAAATTCCGATTTGTCCTTTAAAATCATTGTTTCCGCCACATTTTGCGCAAGCGCCGCACCGCCGTCCGCAAGTGCAGCTCTTCCGCCGACAGCTGCAACATTCGAGCATATATCACGGATTGCCGAAACAGACGCCCTTTCAAGCGGATTTGCAACCATTCTTTCAATTCCGCTGTAGGTAAGCTTGTTCGCAAAATAATCAATAACGCCGTATGCCGCACCGTTTAAAAATGCCGCTCCGGCTGACGCGCCGTTGTCGAGATTTCTCTGCATTTTGTTCCCGGCATTCAGTGCCGTCTTTATATACGGATAGAACGATTTGTAAATAACCGCACCGATTACATTGTCCGCAACGCCGTAGCCGACGTCATAAGCAAGCTTCAGACTGTCGCTTTTTATATTGTCGCGCGTAAAATCGTGAAGATTATTAGACGTGACAGCGCTGTAATTCCGCGCCGCAACAACCTCACTCGGAACATACGAAGAACCGCCGCGTGCGTCCGCCAAAGCCTGAAAGCCTGTGTTCACAAGCGCCGCCGCATCGCCGAACGGCTTGAGAGCAAGACTTTTCGCCGTTGCATACACGCCGTTTTTGTCCGCCGTAGCCTTATCGCGCTTGCTCACGCCCTCGCGCCTGCGCACATTGAGGACTCCGCTTAGATTTTTTATAAACTCGTCCGCCGTGTCGCTTCCGTTTTTGGCAAGATAATATGTATAAAGCTTGTATTCCTCATCAGTCAGATACTTGAATTTGCTGCCGACGTCATAATTTTCACGGCCGTAAAGCATATTGAGCTGACTCTTGTCACCTGCCGCCGCATACCGCTCAAAGTTCGGGTCGGATAGCGCCGCCGACTTGTAGGTGTTGTATTTTTCCTCGACCTTTTTGTAATATTGCCTGTCATTAATCGGGAGCGTCTTTATGCGCTGCTTTTCCTGCCACTGCTTGTCGTTGAAAAAGTCAGTGTTTGTATATTCCTGCCATTTTTGGCTCACCTTTTGGCTGATGCGCTCTTTTAAAAATGCATCCGCTTTCTGCGCGCCGTACTTGCGCCTGAGTTTATCATACTCCGCTTTGTCCGCATCGTCCGCCGTTATGTTTCCGGCATATTTCCCGAACGCATATGATGTTGCGGATTCAAGCCCGTCCTTGTGCAGAATTTTTCTGTACTCGTTCAGATTGTCGCCCGACAAATGATGTTCATTTATAAGGTGCAAAGCGAGTTTTTCCGACTTCTGCTTTTTCGTTTCCTCGTCATCGCCGTCGGTGTGGCGCAAGCTTTTTTCATAATCATTCGCTTTAAGCTCGTAATATTTCTCCGTTCCGGGATGGTTTTCAATCGCGTGTCGGCTTCTCTGCTCCTTCGCATAATATGGATCGCTGACGCGCTTTACGTGCTCATCGTTTTCCTTTTTCTTCACATATGCCGGGCGCAGCGCTTCCGCCAGCATATCGTTTGCCTTTTTAATGCCGTACTTGTGCAGATTGAAGTAATAATTGTTTTCCGACATTTTGCTGAAGCCCTCTACCTTTCTCAGCTTCTCTAAGTATATGCCGCCACGCGTTCGCTCTACATTTCGGCGGTCAATCGACATTGAGTCAAATTTTTCCTTGCCTTTTTTTGTGTAGTCCTCGCGGTTTAAATCGTCAACCGGTTCCGATATGCTCGTTCCCGGCAAACGCTTTGCGCTGCTTTGGTTTGACTTTCTGCGACTTGCTCCGCCGCTGTTTGATTTTAATTCGCCGCCGCTTTCCTTGTACGCCTTTATTCGCTCGTCCGCTTCATCGTTAATTGTCTTGAACGGCGATTTCGTCGGGAGAGTTGTCCCGGCAAACTTCTTTTTCTGTAAATCATTCATTACAAATGTTCCCATTTTTCTTTCCTCCTGTTTTTTGTTTTTTAGATTTTTGTTGCTTTGTCAGTTAAATTTTTTCGTTTTTTTCGATCGCCTCCTTTAGCTGCGGATTTCGATGCCCGGCTTTGCTTGATAACTTTTGTTGATATTAAATTTTTTGTTCACTCCGTAGGGGCGGGGCTCTGCTCCGCCCGATTTAATGCTTACGAACATTTGCTATTTTGATACATTCTTTGTTCTAACGCTTGCGAACATTTGCTATTTTGCCACATTCTTTGTTCTAACGCTTGCAAACGTTTGCCATTTTACTACATCCTTTGCTTGCTCCGTAGGGGCGGATATTATCCGCCCGTTTTTTGCTTGCATTTTTGGGTTTTTACAAAAAATACAAAACGCAAATCACAATATGCAGCAGCGGCTTTACGCATCTCTACGGTAAATGCCGGGTGCATTACATTTAGAATATAAATTACCCTTGTCACGTTGGTCTGCAATAAATTTTGCAAAACCGAAAAAAATTGCTTGCATGGGGTCTTGGGGCTTGCCCCGAGCGGTTCAGGGTTCGGGAGATACCGAACTCCCGGAAGTTTTGGTTCTTTTGCTTACAAAAGAACACCTGTAAATGACGAGAAAATACGTAATATCGATATATGCTTTAACTGATTTCAATATGATTACAATATTGGATTTTTACTCCTTCCACCGCTAAAGCGGTCCCCCTCCCTCAAAGATGGAGGCATTTGCACTCCGAAATTATCGCAAATAAATAAAAATTTGCAATTGTTAAATCGGGCGGATAATATCCGCCCCTACAGAGCTAATAAAGAATATTGCAAAAACAACAAACGTTTGCACATGTTCATTCGGACGGAGCAGAGCCTCACCCCTACGGAGCGAACATA
Source organism: uncultured Clostridia bacterium (assembly GCA_934489015.1). GTDB lineage: Bacteria > Bacillota > Clostridia > UBA1381 > UBA1381 > RGIG9115. The sequence continues at coordinate 1,531 of CAKSSN010000010.1, read as the reverse complement.
TAATATTGCAAAAACAACAAACGCTCACAAGTGTTAAATCTAAAGTCACTCTTTCCAAGCAATCTTTCATTCACCCGGTATACTCGCCCAAGCAAAAGGCTCCTTTTGAAGGGAGCTGTCAGCGCAGCTGACTGAGGGATGAAGTTAAATCAGTGGTCATTGTCAGCCCCTACAGAGCAAGCAAATAATATTGCAAAAATATCAAATGCTCGCAGATGTTATATCGGGCGAAGCAGAACCCCGCCCCTACGGAGCGAACATATAATATTGCAAAAACAACAAACGCTCACAAGTGTTAAATCTAAAGTCACTCTTTCCAAGCAATCTTTCATTCACCCGGTATACTCGCCCAAGCAAAAGGCTCCTTTTGAAGGGAGCTGTCAGCGCAGCTGACTGAGGGATGAAGTTAAATCAGTGGTCATTGTCAGCCCCTACAGAGCAAGCAAATAATATTGCAAAAATATCAAATGCTCGCAGATGTTATATCGGGCGAAGCAGAACCCCACCCCTACGGAGTGAACATATAATATTGTAAAAGCAACAAACGCTCACAAGTGTTAAATCTAAAGTCACTCTTTCCAAGCAATCTTTAATTCACCCGATACACTTACCCAATCAAAAGGCTCCTTTTGAAGGGAGCTGTCAGCGCAGCTGACTGAGGGATGAAAAAAATCTCTCGCACAAAACAAAACCTTTTGCTTTAACCCCTTCCACCGCTAAAGCTGTCCCGCATTTACTTTATTCACCGTCTTCTTTAATCTCCGAAAGCAGCACAACGCCGCAATTCAATCCGCCCTCATTGCCGACAGAGCGGTCGTGCCATGAAAATTCATTTTTCAAAATCGTTTCCGCGCCCTTTGCGGCATCGCGGTCAAATAATCTACTTTCGGTGTATTCCTCAATCCTCATCAGCGCCGCGCGGACCTCTTTGCCGAAAACATCGTCGTTTGAATAGTCGCCAAGCTCCTCGCGGCTGCCGAGTCCGAGAGCTCTGCATAGTCCCGCAACGGTTGGCGGCTTGTCCGGGACGGATAGCGGATTGCCTTTTTTGTCGTATATCGGCGTGCCATCCGCGTCCATCATTTGTCCACCTTTTAGGTCTGAAAAATATTGATTAATTTTTCGTGTTATGGATTTTTTGCTTTTCATTTTCTTTTCCTCCTTGTATTTTTTTGTTAATTAAATTTTTACTATGCTAAAGCGGTATGTACCACTAAAAAAAATGGCTTTTTCGGATGGGTCAATCCCTACAAAACAGCTGCAAATAAATAAGAATCCGTAAGCGTTAAAGCGGGCGGTTGATAACCACCCCTACAGAGCTAATAAAGAATATTGCAAAAACAACAAACGTTTGCACATGTTCATTCGGACGGAGCAGAGCCCCGCCCCTACGAGGCAAATAAATTTATTCAACATTTACGAATTTCGCCGAAAACCGTAAAATGCAAACCAAAATGTAGCAGCGGCGTATGCATCGCTGCGGTAAATTGTGATTAAATCACATTCAGAATATAAATTACCCTTGCCGCGT
>CAKSSN010000009.1 GCA_934489015.1 uncultured Clostridia bacterium | reverse complement strand
TGGTTATGCCGGTTGAAGAATTAAAGCAGTTTCAGAATTTTGGGTAAATTTCGACTGCACATTTATTGACATTTCCAAGATGAGTCAATTATATTATACCAGGTTTTAATTATGCCAAAGTACAAATTAAGTCCCGAAGAACGGGCACTGGAACGAGAGCGCAAGGAGAATTTGCGTAACATCATGAAAGGACTCGATGTAAAGAATTTTGATGATCTGAAAGATGTATTTAAAATGATGGTCGGAGAAATGCCTGAAAACGGTCTTGATGGGGAGCTTGATGATGAATTGGGCTAAAGCCGGTGTTTGTATTACTTCGTTAGCAGGAATAAATTCTATTCCCAATACTTTAGCCAGTTCAACAGAATATGCGAATGTGAACATATCATATGCACTTTTTCCATTGAATTGCTTGCGCTTAACAGCATTTACGTGAGAAAAAATTAAATTTACCGTTTCCTGAGTAAAGCTGTCAAATGAAGAACCCGACGGTACAATATCTCTGAACAAAGTATGATTCTTCTCAATGTGTGGTTTTTCGTACGATGCATTGGGCTCGCAGAAAAACACAGATGTTTCGATATCTCCGTTCTCGTTCTTTTCAAACGCATCAACATTACTGAATTCACCGCCATTATCGGTAAGAATAACAGGGATAATATCACCAAAAGAAAAGCCTGCTGATCTTAATTTGCTCTTTAAGTCTGTGATCTTCGCAGCGGCTTCAACACCTGTTTTATTATCCAGCAAAATACCTATCATAAAATCCCAATTAGTAAAGTGAATGGTCAAAATAACTTTACCACCAATTCTTCCAATAACAGTATCAAACTGTACAACAGAAATATCAGGATTAACATCTGTAAAAGCAAGATAATTATCATATCTGCGATTTTGCTTTGCTGTATAAGGAACATAATCAGTGTGTGTTTTGCGACGTGATTTAAATTTAACCATACGCGGCAAATCTAAAGGAGATATTGAGTAATATCCTTTTTTGATATGACGATAAACAGTGCTTACAGAAACAGGGATGTCATTAGCCTTTATGGCATGATAAATATGCTGACCTTTACGAACAGCGTTAGATATTATTTTCTCTGTTTCATAAAAGCTTTCTTTGTTTAACGGAATACCAGTTCGAGCTTCAACCAACAATGATTCATATTCAACCTGAGCAGGTTTAGCAAGATAAAGCTGTCTTTTAAAATGACAATTGCTATGACTACTTTTCTTGCAATTATTGCAAACAAAAGCTGCTTTCAGCAATAAAGGGCAGGTTTTGGTGGTTTTCACAAAGCTATTAGTGTGAAAATGAAGATGTGTTTTCACCTCTCTCGAAACAGTTGTTGGACTTTTACCAATTCTTTCAGCAATCGCTTTGAAAGTTAATCCTTCTGATAGACCCTCTTGAATTGCTAAACGATCATCAAAGGTCATGTGCTTGTTTTTACGCTCATTTTTCATTTTGTCTGAGCCTCCTTTCTCAGGCTAAATGATACCACAAAACCTTTCTTAAAGTAAATGCAACAGTTGCATTTACAATGAAAATTTTCTAAAAAAATTAATTTACTCAAAAACCGTGAAAAAATCATAAAAACCACTTGACAAACAATAAATTTTGTGATATAATAATATAGATGATTAAGTTTTGGCCCGGTAGTTCAGTTGGTTAGAACGCCAGCCTGTCACGCTGGAGGTCGTGAGTTCGAGCCTCATCCGGGTCGCCAAATCGGAGCAAGTTACGTTTGCTCCGATTTTTTTTGCAATAATACGCAGTTCATTACCGAACAGACTAATTATGACTAATCCAAACTATCGGGTTTCACCAATGTTTCAATTTTTTCATCGTTTCCACAATTCATCGCAGGACAAATCAAGCTCATCACTCCACAACCGCCAACAACTACATAATGAGTCAATACATTTATTGTTTTTACAACAATTTCAAAAAAACAAAAAACCGAGCGCAAACTCGGTTTTTCGTCTAAATTAAACATAAAGGTTCTATTCTTTATTAATTTATTATTTAAAGATTTTTGTATAATCAACTGATTTTACATAATCTTTTGTTACAGTGCCTTCCTTATCTCCTGTTGAGAAAGGTACGCTTGTTGTAACAACATCTTCTACTGAAAATGCATTTACCTTAAATTCGGGCTTTATATAATTTTTCATATCTTATACCCTCCCTTATTTAACCTTAAGATTGCTGAATGTCAAAGTAACATCCTTCGGTACATTACCAATGTTAAGACCAAATGATGTGTTTGCAGCAATGCTTGTGCCGAAATCGAAATTATAATTATGAGTATCTGTACCGTTGCTGATATCGAATGTAACACCGGTTGTGCTCTTGCCTTCCGGAACTGTTACAGTACCGCCTACGCCATAGTTATAAACTGTGTCGTATTCATACTTTGTAGCAGCATCCTTATCAAATTCAGCTTTAACCTCTGTAGGCTCATCTGTCTTTGTACCATTTACATGAATTGTTGTAGGTGTTACAACCGGTGTTAAAACAACATCACCCTCGGCAAACGCAGTATCAACAATTACATTTACAGGATAATCACCCGTCTTTATGTCAGTCTTAGCTTTCAGTCTAATCTGAATCTTATATACGCCTGGCTTAGTTACTGTTGTAATATCACCTGTATCAGGATCCTCAACATCTACTTCAACTTCAGCCTTCTGATTTTCACTTCCAGCAAATGAGCACTTTACATCATTACCTTCAACCATACCTTTAAATGTTGATGTGCTTGATGCTGCCGGAGCTTTTGCAACCTCAAATATATCTCTATCGAAATCAAATGACAAACCAAAAGCATAAAAACCATGTGACAATGTTGCTGTCACAACTGCTGTATCTCCCTCATTCATTCCAGCAGACTTATTTGATGTTACATCAACCTTAAACTCGCCAGCGGCAAATGCTGATGTAACAAAAGTTGTTGCAATCATTGTCATAGCAATTATTGCGCTTAAAAACTTTTTCATTTAAAATTCCTCCTATTTATAATTACTTAGTTTGGGGCCCCAAAGTTACATCGCGACCAACTCTGTATTGGAGAATTCTTGCAGCATCGTTTTCAAGAACTTTTCCATCACCGTTTGCATCAGCAGCAGTAAGATCTATTTCAACTTCACGACCAACTCTATATTGAAGAATTCTTGCAGCATCGTTTTCAAGAACTTTTCCATCACCGTTTGCGTCTCCCCATATAATGTTGCCGCCGTCAACTTTAAATGCAAAAGTAGCAACGCTATCCATGTTTTCTCCGCCTATACGAACTTCATAGCCGGCCGGGTCTATATCCCCCTTCAGACCCATGTTAGCAAGAATTTCTGCAAATTTCGTTCCAAATTCTTCCTGATTTATGTAATAAATTTCAGTAGCTTCCGAGCTTGCACCAAACGTCTTCGGTACAACTACTACTGTCATCTGACCTGATGTTGCTGAAACATCTCCCTCTGCGAGAGTTAAAGCAGCGGTCTGTGATGATTTATCATATGTTGCCGTTGTGGCAGCAAATGCCGTTGTAGACATAGCGATTGCAGCGATTGACATAGCCGCAACTAAAATCTTTTTAAATTTTTTCATTTTCTATATAAACTCCTTTCTGAATTTCATTGAATAAAATTTGTAACCAAAACAAGCACGATAGAGACATTCCTCCAATTCGGGCAACTCAGAGGAAAAATCCTGCTTATTAAATTACATTTTCCATTCATCAATATAATTATACAACATCAATTTCAATTTTTCAAGTTAAATTTTCGCTCCGCTTTAATTTTCAGCACTTCATACACTTTATAAATAATGCTTTTGTTGTATTTGCACAATAGGTGTTTTAATTCGACAAAACGCTTGAAAAAATATTGTAAAATAGCTGTATTTAAGCGGTATTATATTTTCTCAAAACTCATTTTGAACACTTTATTTTTTTCAAGCACATATTTTTTACCGTCGAACACAAGCGTGCCGCCGTCCGTTTCCGTTCTTGCCTCAAGTCTATCCCTTGACAAATACACGTACACGCTGCCATCGCCCGTCGGGACGGTTCCCTCTATAAATTCAAATCCGCCCCGATTGGGAGCCAATAGTTGCCGAGCTTCATGCAGGCAGCGAGGACGGAGAGATTGTTGATACGCAGTCAATCGAAAGCCTCGATGTTGGGGAAAGCAAAACTGTTTCGCTTGAATACAATCCGCAGGGCTATGAAAACACAAGATGGTATGTGGTTTTGAAAACCGAAACGAAGGATTTTTCACTCGGCAATAATTCGGACTATTTTGTAAATGAATGTATATCGGATGTTAAGGATAACTACATAAACAAAATTATTTCTTTAAGCTGCAATGAGGATATTCTGAATATTAACGCATATGCGGCAAATAATACAAATACACCTCTGCAAAACGGAAAATGCTACGCGGTTGTATACAATAAATCAGGCAAATTAAAAACAATTGCCGTTCAGGATGTATCATTGCCTGAATACTCTGATACCGGAGTTGATTTGTATGTTCAAAACTATACATATGCCGATGGTGACTATGTTAAGCTATTCATGTAGGATGATGCTATGAATCCGTTTGCGGCAGCCGATAAAGCATCAATCGAAAATCCGAATTACGCAAGCGAGATTATATCGTTAAACTGCGGCTCCGATAGTCTTAATCTTAATGCAAAAACATTCAACAATACCGAACATAATATAATCGGAAAATGTTCTGCGGCGATATATGACAAATCGAACAAGCTAAAAGCTATTGTTATAAAGGATTTTACCGTTTCACCAAATTCTAACGCCAGCACCGACCTGCAATTTAAAAATTACATCTATTCGGATAGCGATTTTGTTAAATTGTTTGTGTGGGATAATGATGCTATGAAGCCGTTTACAAGGACTGTAAGTATGCCGGTTCAGAACAGCTGATTTAATTATAGGCAGAGTAATTCACATAAATTACTCTGCCTTATTTTCTGCCTTGTCTTAATTTTTTTACAGTTCTGCCGCCGGGCAATCCGTTGACATATTATAAAGGCTATTCCACAAAAAAGCCTTATATCTTATATCTTTTCCTTTTTGCCACTGTTTCGGCAGCATAATTATTTTTTCATTATTTTCATCAAAATTTACGGTTTCGGACTGCAAAGCCTTTAATTTTTCATTATCATACATTGCGAAAACAAGCGTTTTAATGCCGCTTCCCATTGCTCTTACCTTTGTTTCGTCAACAAACTCAATGAGGCCGCTTTTTTCGAGAGTCTTTGTAAATACCTTGATACGAACAGCAGGGGACGCTATCCAGCCGCCTCTGTACACATACGAGCTTCCCTCATTCTCGCTCATTGTTATATACGCATTACTTACCTTAACAACCGCCGCAAATTTACTGCCCTTTTTAACCTCTATCGGTCTATCAAGCTCTATGCAGTTAAAGCCGCCGTATTCAAAATGTGCCGTCTTTACCGCCGCAGGCACCAACTTATCGGGATTAAAGCTGCCGTCGGGTACATCTGTATAAATTTCAACTGTACAATCAGCATTTTCTCCGGCAGTCGCAACGCTGACCGCCTTAATCCATTCGCTTTTATTATCATTTCCGCCTTTTGCTTCAAAAACATTCGCCGCCTGCTTTATCTGCATTAAGCTGCCCATTCCGCTGTCTGATGCAGCTGCATCATAAAAATAATTGTAATCGTATTTTTCATTTGCCGCATAGCTAAACGCGTAAATCTGCTCACAGGTAACCTCATATGAAAGATAAAAATACGGAAGCGAAAAATAGCTGTTCTTCACAAGCCATCCGCCGTCTGTCGTTGTACTGCCCGGATAAAAGCTTTCTGCCGGAATTGTGTCGTCCCAGCCGATTATTGTACAGGCGTGCGGAAAGCTGCCGAGCTCTCCGTTTGGATTATAAAAATCTGCATTTCTTACATTGTTATATGAAAATGTAACCGCTCCGTATTTTACGATTGCCCGCTTCATTTTTTCGCGTGCCGCCACGTCTGTATTCAGCCTTTGACCGTCAACGGCAATTGCGCTTTCAAGCTTATACGCCGCATTTTCCCATCCGTTTGCGTCGTATAAAACATCTGATTTTACAGGACCGCACCATGTTGACAGCAGCGCCGCCGCATACCTCGTTCCGCCGCTTGTATTTTCCCAATCGCCCGGATTTTTTGATGTTTCGCCCACAGTGTTTCCGAGAGGGTCGGCACCTCTGTTATTTCGGGCATAACCTATCTGCTGCGGTGACAGAAAAAAGGAATTTGAATTTTTATCAATTCCGCTTCTGAGTATGGAAGCTTCGGAAGCGCTTGCGGCCGAATATGCCCAGCAAAGCGATGTACTGCCCTGATCTCTGACAGGCGTTATAATCCCATATTCGCGTGCGTCAAATTTCGGCTGCGCCGCAAGCTCCGATATGTCGGCATTTCTCAGCTCTTCTGCCGTTTTCGCTTCAGCCGCATAGCCCGACAACATCAAAATTGCAAAAATACATAACACACAAAATGTAAGCTTCTTCATTTTCAACATATCTCTTTCCTCCGCTGACCGCTGATTTTTATACATTATATCATAAAAATAAATCCCTGTCAAATCAGGTCTTTTTTATATTCGTAAATTTCCTGCAAGAAATTAACCGAGAACTTGCTTTACAAATTAACTTGCAAAATTTCTGCAAAAAATATTAATTTTTTTATAAAAAAAGCTTGACATTATTAAAACGATATGATATAATATTATAGTGATTTTATAGAAACACTGTGTATAGGGGTATAGCTCAGTTGGTAGAGCATCGGTCTCCAAAACCGAGTGCCGAGGGTTCAAGTCCTTCTGCCCCTGCCATTTAAAATTGCCCTTAGACTTGCGATTATCGCTTGCCTAAGGGCTTTTTGCTTACTCGTAAACCCACTCAAACCACCCCGAAAACACACAAAAAAGTTGTCAAAAAGTTGTCAGCTAAAAGCGAAAGTTTTATCTGCCCTTAACAATGTTTTGGTACTCAATGTTTTAAATTTTTATCATTTTTAACAGAATAATTCTCCGAATTTTGTATATAATTATTATTGTCATGGTTATCATTTTATGATATACTGTTATCAGATAGAGGCTTTGCCTGCATTTTGAGGGGATTAACAGCTCACTTGGCAGGGGAAGCTTCTATTTTTTTATTGTCTGTCTAATCTCCGTCATAATAATTTTATTTCTTTACAGTAACATTAAAATCAAAAACCTTATCCAAAAAAATTATGTAAAAATTTATTGATTTCTATTGACAAATTCGCAATTTTAGTATATCATATACTTGTGTGTTATGATTTTTCATCGAAGTGCCGCCGGTCCGCAGGCGGCTTACAAAATTCATTTCTGCGGACGGAAAGGAATCAATAACATGGCAGGAAATCTTGATGCTTTCAAAGACGTTGCAAAGGATACGGACAGCGTTGACAGAAGCAAAAAATTAAGAATTGGTATTATAGGTACGGGCTGGATTGCAGAGGCTCATATAGAAGCTTACAAAAAATGTGAGGATGTTGAAATAGTTGCAGGTGCGGATCTTGTTCCGGGCAAAGCTGAAGCCTTCTTCAAGAGATTTGGTATAGAAAACGCTCATTGCTATCCGGATCACAAATCAATGCTCGATAATGAAGAGCTTGACGGCGTAAGCATTTGTACATACAACAAAACTCATGCGGAATGTGCTATTTATGCTCTTGAAAAGGGCGTAAACGTTCTTCTTGAAAAGCCGATGTGTGTTACAACAGAGGAAGCTGTTGACATAATGAGAGCTGAGAAAAAGAGCGGTAAAATTATTACTATCGGCTTCCAGCCGAGATTTGACCCGAACATGAAGCTTGTAAAGCAAATTGTTCAGTCAGGTGAGCTCGGAAAAATTTATTATATTCAGACAGGCGGCGGCAGAAGAGTAGGTATTCCGTTCCCGTTCGGCACAACCTTTATCGAAAAGGACAAGGGTGTTATTGGTGCAATGGGCGATATAGGCTGCTATTCGCTTGATATGGTATTAAACGCAATAGGCTATCCGAAGCCGCTTACCGTTACGGGCTATACTTCCGATTTCTTTGGAAAGAACGAAAAGTATACAGGCTACACAAAGGCAGGCAAGGAAGCATACGCTAAAATATTCGGAGTTGAAGACTTTGCGGCAGCATTTGTAAGACTTGAGGGCGACATTATACTCGACTTCAGAATTTCCTGGGCAATGAACCTTGACACACCCGGAGATACAATCATTCTTGGTACAAAGGGCGGTCTCAGAATTCCGTCAACAGAATGCTGGAACGGCTCAATCGGCGGCGACCTCACGGTTTACCACGATTATGCAGGTGAGCCTGTTGAAACGGTTATCCCGATGATTCACAGCGATGTAAACTGCTTCTATGAAAAGATCAGATCTTTCCTTGACGCTATTCATACAAACGGCAAGGCACCTATCCCGACAACCGAAATTCTCTATAATCAGATGATTATCGACAACATTATTAAGTCGGCTAAAAAGGGTGAAGAGCTTAAAATTGAAATTCCGCAGATATAACGGAAATTTTCGCAGTATAAAAGCGCGGCGCGTACAAAACTGTACCGCCGCGCTTTTAAATTATCAAAGCAAATCATTTTCTACAATGTTTTCATATGTTTCGCGCTTTATCACAATTCCTGCCTTATCCCCCGACACGGCAACCATTGCCGGGCGCGGTATACGGTTATAATTGCTTGCCATTGAATAGTTATAAGCGCCCGTTGCCAAAACCGCAAGAGTATCGCCGACTGAAAGCCGCTGGAGTTTTTTGTTTTCTATTATAATATCTCCCGACTCGCAGCATTTTCCGGCAACCGTTACAACCTCTTCATAAGGGTCTCCGGCATGATTTGCGGCAACTGCCGAATATTCCGAGCCGTAAAGGATATATCTCGGATTATCACCCATACCTCCGTCAACACTGATATATTTGCGGACATCCTTAATATCCTTAACGCCGCCGACGGTATAAAGAGTTATTCCCGCCGGAGCAACAATTGAGCGTCCCGGCTCCATCAGCATAAAAGGCACCTTTACGTTATGCTTTTCGGCAGCCTTTTTAACCACCTCAGATACACCCTTTATATATTCGTCATACTTAATCGGGTCGTCACTTTCAACATATCTTATTCCAAAGCCGCCGCCGAGATTTAATTTTTCAAGCTCAAGCCCAAGCTCATCCTTTACCTTTGCTATAAACTCAATCATAACCTCAGCTGCAAGACAAAACGGGTCAAAATCAAAAATCTGCGACCCTATATGGCAATGAATACCGTCAACCTTAACATTTTTCTTCTCAAGTGCTTTTTTCATTATTTCAAAAGCCTCGCCGTTTTCGAGCGCAACGCCGAATTTTGAGTCAATCTGACCCGTCCTTATAAAATCATGGGTATGCGCATCAATTCCGGGCTTTATACGAAACATTATTTTTTGAACAACGCCAAAGTCACCGGCTATTTTATCAACCTCTTCAAGCTCATATTCGTTATCCACGATTATGTGCGAAACTCCGCATTTTACCGCAAGCTCAATTTCATCATGGGTTTTGTTATTTCCGTGAAAATATATTTTTTCCACAGGGAATCCCGCCTTAACAGCCGTATAAAGCTCACCGCCCGAAACAACGTCAAGCCCCAAGCCCTCCTCATTTGCAAGGCGGCAGGTATGCATACAGCAAAGAGCCTTGCTTGCATACAGCACAAGTCCGTTTCCTCCGTAATATTTATCTATTGCGCATTTGTATTCTCTGCAATTTTTACGAAACAAATCATCATCGAGAACATACAGCGGTGTTCCGAATTTTTTCGCAAGCTCGACAGTATCATGCTTGCCTATAACAAGATGATTTTTTTCATTTACCGATAAATTTTCTGAAATAAACATTGTGCATTACCCTTTCCATGTGTTTTTTGCCCGAAAATATTATGCCTCCGGCAGTGCTTTTTTCCCGTCCTCCGGCTTTTCAAGTTTTCTGCGTGTGCGTCTTATAATTCTCGGATGTCCGCCTCCGGTTACACATTCCTTTGTTATAACAACCTTGCGGACTGTTTTGTCGGACGGAATTTCAAACATGAGATCCATAACCGTTTCTTCAACAATCGCTCTCAAACCTCTTGCGCCCGTGTTGCGCTCAATTGCCTTATCGGCAATTGCTTCAATTGCATCGTCTTCAAATTCAAGTTCAACCTTATCGAGCGCAAAAAGCTTCTGATACTGCTTTGAAAGCGCATTTTTCGGCTTTGTTATTATATCGACAAGCGCCTTGCGGTCAAGCCTGTCAAGCTTCGCAAAAACAGGAAGTCTTCCGATAAATTCGGGAATAAGTCCGAATTTCAAAAGATCCTGAGGAATCATATCGGAAAGAAGCTCTCCTATATTCATTTCCTTTTTGCTTTCAACCTTTGCGCCGAAACCAAGTCCGCTTTTGCCGACTCTTTCGCCGATTATTTTTTCTATGCCGTCAAATGCACCGCCGCAGATAAACAGTATATTTGTCGTATTAATCTGAATAAATTCCTGATGCGGATGCTTTCTTCCACCCTGAGGCGGCACAGACGCGTCCGTACCCTCAAGAATTTTAAGAAGCGCCTGCTGAACGCCCTCTCCGCTGACATCACGCGTTATTGACGGATTTTCCGACTTTCTTGCGATTTTATCTATTTCATCAATATAGATAATGCCATGCTCCGCCGCTTCAATATCATAATCCGCCGCCTGAATAAGCTTCAAAAGAATATTTTCAACATCCTCACCGACATATCCCGCCTCTGTAAGCGACGTTGCGTCAACTATCGCAAACGGTACATTCAGTATTTTTGCAAGGTTTTGAACAAGAAATGTTTTACCCGATCCGGTAGGTCCTATCATAAGTATATTACTCTTTGTAAGCTCTACATCGTCGGGATTATTTTCGCAGTATTCAACTCTTTTATAGTGATTATACACCGCAACCGAAAGAATTTTTTTCGCTTCGTCCTGACCTATAACATAGTCGTCAAGAAACGATTTTATTTCCTTCGGCTTCGGCAAATCGCCGCTTACCTCGTTTTTCTTCTGCTCATATGTTCCGCCGATAATCTGATCGCAAAGCTTTATGCAATCAGCACATATATAAACGTCCGGCCCGGCAACAAGGCTTACTTCTTCCTCGCTTCTGCCGCAAAAGGAGCATTTTCTCAGTTTTTTTTCTTCCATATAAACAATCCCTTTATTTATTTTGTTCTTGAAGCTATTACTTCGTCTATAAGACCGTATGCACAAGCCTCATCAGCGCTCATGAAATTATCACGCTCCGTATCGGCGGTAATTTTATCGAGCGGCTGTCCGCTTCTTTCGCTCATGATTTTGTTGAGCTTTTCTCTCATTTTTATAATTCTGTCGGCATGAATTTTTATATCTGTTGCCTGACCCTGCATACCTCCGAGCGGCTGATGAATCATAACCTCACTGTTCGGAAGCGCATATCTTTTTCCTTTAGCGCCGGCTGTCAGCAAAAATGCTGCCATGCTTGCTGCCATACCTACGCAAATTGTCGAAACGTCGCATTTTATATACTGCATAGTATCGTAAATTGCCATACCCGATGTGATTGATCCGCCGGGCGAATTGATATAAAGCTGAATATCCTTGTCGGGATCCTTCGCTTCAAGATAAAGAAGCTGAGCAACCACAAGGCTTGCGCTTGCGTCGTTTACTTCTTCGCCGAGAAAAATTATTCTGTCCTCAAGCAGACGTGAAAAAATGTCATATGAACGCTCTCCTCTGTTAGTCTGTTCAACGACCATTGGTACTAAACTCATTAAATATCAATCCTTTCAAATTAATTGTGCTGCCAAGCAGCCACCTGCGGCGTTGCCGCCTTTTTTAAAAATATAGGGGAACGACACAAATTATCTGTAGTGTACGTTCCCCCTTCGATTTCTTAAAGTTATTTTATAACAGCATTATTAACAAGCATATCAACGGTTTTGCTCATTGCCATATCCTTCTTAATTCTGTCTGCCTCTGCGTCGCCCAAAAGCTCCTTAAGCTTATCGAGCTCCATACCGTACTTTTTAGCCATATCTACAAGATTAAGCTCGTATTCTTCAGCGCCTGTTTCAATACCCTCGCTCTTCATGATTGCTTCAATAACAAGCGATGAGCTGCAGGAATTTTTAGCTTGCTCGCGAAAATTCTCGCGGAAAGTTTCTTTTGTTCCGCCGATATATGACAGATAGGTATCAAGATCAAGACCCTGATACTGAAGTCTTTGAGCAAAGTCGTTTACACGTCTGTCTATTTCAGCATCAACCATTGCATCGGGAAGATCAAATTCCGCATTTTCTATTACCTTTTTGATAACGGCGTCTTCTGTTTCAGCCTTTATTCTTTCTTCCGCACTTGCCGTAAGCTTTTCCTTAATGCTGTTTTTATAAGCGTCAAGAGTATCAAACTCGCTTACCTCTGAAGCAAAATCATCGTCAAGCTCCGGAAGCTCGCGTTCCTTTATCGACTTAACGGTTACTTCAAACACAGCGTCCTTGCCGCAAAGCTCGGGAGCGTGATATTCCTCAGGGAACTTAACCTCAACCTTAACCTCATCACCCGTCTTAGCGCCTATAAGCTGATCCTCAAAGCCCGGAATAAATGTACCCGAACCGATTTCAAGCTCATAATCCTCAGCCTTTCCGCCGTCGAATTTAACACCGTCAACGCTTCCGTCAAAGTCAATTACGACTATATCGCCGTTTTGAATACCTCTGTCATCAACAATGATAATTCTTGCGTTCTTCTTCTGTTCTTCCTTAAGAGCATTGTTAATATCTTCCTCAGTTACATTATGCTCTATTTTTTCAACTTCTATACCCTTGTAATCACCGAGCTTAACCTCCGGCTTTGTTGTAACAAGAGCAACGAACACAACCGGCTTGCCGCTTTCTATTTCGCCCTCAATATCAATTTCGGGTTTTGCAACAATATCAACGCCTGCTTCCTTTACAGCACCTTCATATGCTTCCGGAAGAACCGAGTTTACAGCGTCCTCATAAAAAACTCCCTTACCGTACATTTTTTCAACTACGCTTCTCGGAGCCTTGCCCTTACGAAATCCTTGTATATTGATTTTACTTCTGTTTTTAAGATATACCTTATTTACAGCCTTTTCAAAATCTTCTGCCGATACTTCAAAAACCAATTTTACAAGATTTTTTTCTACTTGTTCAGTCTTCACAGCCATCTTGTGAAATCCTCCTCCTATAAAATGGGGATAATTCCCCGTATTCTAATATCCGTACCATTATATCATGTTTTTGCGTATAATTCAATGCATTTTTTAAATTTTATATTTTTTTTATAGTTTTAATAAATTTCATTCATATAAAATGTGCATTTTATATTATCATTTGTTCCTTTGTCGGATAAAAATGCGGCAAATTAATTATATTTTAAAATTAACCAATCTCGGAAAAAGCCGCACACAGAAAATATTATAAACACTTCCGTATGCGGCGGCTTTTCCCGAACACTATAAATTTTATTTTGCCGGCAGTCCTTTTTGCCGAATTTATTATAAAATATTTTTTATCGGTTTTCAACCCCTTTTCCGACGATTTGGGAGGTTTGAAATATCCTATAATTTTACATTCTACAATTTTACGCATTTGCCATGACTTATAAATTTTTATTTTAAATTACAGTCTACAAATTAAAACAAAAATTCAAAATGTTAAAATTTTTAACCGTATGCGCTTTTTTGTGCAACTTTAATAAAAATTATATTTAAATGAAAAACGCAAAAAACGACAATCGTATTTTTCTTGCGGCTTTATTAAAAAAATACACCGCTTGGGAAATTAAATTCCGAAAGCGGCGTATTTATCAACAACCTGCTCAGCAGCACGGGTTACACGGCGGCGGATCGCAGCAGGGATCACAGCAGCAATTATTATTGCCGCCGAACAGATTGCCGTCACTGCAGCAAAGAATCAGCACAATAATTATCAATATCCAGATCCATTGGTCATTGCCGCCTCCGCAGTTACCTCCAAATAATCCCATATTGTTTCACTCCTTTCCAAAAGCAAACGCATTTACGAATTGTAGGATAGACAATAAAACTGCCTTTGTGATATATAATATGCGGATATATTTTTTCGGTGCTTTAAATTAAACAAAATAAGGGCTGCAAGATGTATAATTATTTATCATTTAGGATAATTTTTTATAAAATAAACACAAGACATCGTTATGATACTTGACAAATGCATATAAATTGTATAAAATATAAGTATATAATTTTCGGGAGGTTTTGTTTTATGGCATATACACTGGCAGAAAAAATACTAAATGCCCACATAGTTGACGGCGAGCCTGTAAAAGGCAGCGAGGTGGGACTGAGAATAGATCAAACTCTGACGCAGGATGCAACAGGCACAATGGCATATCTTGAATTTGAAGCTATGGGCGTTGACAGAGTAAAAACGGAGAGATCCGTTGCGTACATAGATCATAACACGCTTCAAAACGGATTTGAAAACGCGGACGACCACAGATTTATAGGAAGTGTCTGCAAAAAGCACGGCATATATTTTTCACGTCCAGGCAACGGAATTTGTCACCAGGTTCATCTTGAACGCTTCGGCGCACCGGGCAAAACGCTTATCGGCTCCGACAGCCACACGCCAACGGGCGGCGGCATAGGCATGATCGCCATAGGAGCCGGCGGAATGGACGTTGCGGTTGCTATGGGCGGCGGAGCATATTACATAACATATCCGAAAATCGTAAACGTAAAGCTTACGGGAAAGCTCAATGCTTGGGTTTCGGCAAAGGATGTAATTCTTGAGGTACTAAGACGTATGTCCGTTAAGGGCGGCGTAGGCAAAATAATAGAATATTCGGGTGAGGGCGTTAAAACACTTTCAGTTCCGGAGCGTGCGACAATAACAAACATGGGCGCGGAGCTCGGCGCAACAACCTCTATATTCCCGTCGGATGAGATAACAAGGAGCTTCCTTGCGGCAGAAGGCAGAGAGGACGTTTATGTTCCGCTTTCGGCAGACGAGGGCGCGGAATACGACGAAGTTATAGAAATTAATTTAAGCGAGCTTGTTCCGCTTGCAGCTTGTCCGCATTCACCGGATAACGTTAAAACATGCGCCGAAATCGGTAAGCTCAAAATCGATCAGGTCTGCATAGGCTCATGCACAAACTCGTCGCTTCTCGATATGCTTAAAGTTGCGCATATATTAAAAGGAAAAACAATTCATCCCGATGTTTCGCTTGCAATTGCGCCGGGCTCAAAGCAGGTGCTTAATATGCTTGCGGAAAACGGAGCTCTTGCAATTATGATTGACGCGGGAGCGAGAATACTCGAAAGCGCCTGCGGCCCCTGCATAGGCATGGGTCAGTCGCCTAACTCAAAAGGTATTTCGCTGCGTACATTTAACAGAAACTTTGAGGGAAGATCCGGCACAAAAGACGGTCAGATTTATCTTGTATCTCCGGAGCTTGCGGCTGCTTCCGCACTTACGGGATACCTTACCGACCCCAGAGAGCTCGGCGATATGCCCGAATTTAAAATACCCGAAAAATTCAAGGTAAACGACAACATGATAACTCCTCCGGCAAGCGTTGAAGACGCCCCGAACGTTGAAGTTCTCAGAGGACCGAACATTAAGCCGTTCCCTGTTCCAAAGCCGCTTTCACAGAGCATTGAAGCAAAATGCAGCCTTAAGGTCGGCGATAATATTACAACAGACCACATTATGCCTGCCGGAGCTAAAATTCTTCCGCTCAGATCGAATATACCGGAAATTTCAAAATACTGCTTTGCCGTATGTGATGAAACATTTCCGTCAAGAGCTCTGGAGCTCGGAAAAAGTATAATTGTCGGCGGCGTGAATTACGGTCAGGGCTCGTCAAGAGAGCACGCGGCGCTTGCTCCGCTTTATCTGGGAGTTAAGGCTGTTATAACAAAATCATTTGCACGTATTCATATGGCAAACCTTATTAATTCCGGAATTGTTCCGCTTGTATTTGAAAACGCAGATGATTATGACGCAGTATCACAGGGCGACGATCTGGCAATTGAGGATATAATCGGTCAGCTCAAAAAAGGCGATATAATAGAGGTTGAAAACAAAACAACAGGCAAGAAATTTAACACTCTTGTTTCACTTTCGCAAAGACAGCGCGCTATGCTCATAGCAGGCGGACTGCTTAACTATACAAAACAAAACGGCTAAGGGAAAGGATTGGTTACAGTTATGGCACATTCAGCAAAAATTGAAGCCGCTCTTGAGAAATTCGCAAAAATTCTTGAAGAGCAGGAAGTCAGAGTGGAGAAGATGAAATCGGAGAAGGAATTTGTCGATTATTCAAAGCTCGATAAAATAGTTATAGGCGTTTGCGGCGGCGACGGCATAGGCCCGGCAATTACGCACGAAGCGCAGAGAATACTCGAATTTCTTTTGAAAGATGAAGAAGAAAAGGGTAAAATTGAATTTAAGGTTATCGACGGACTTACAATAGAAAACAGAGTTAAAGCAAACAAGGCTATTCCGGACGATGTTTTGGCGGAGCTTAAAAAATGCGACGTTATATTAAAGGGCCCGACAACGACTCCGAGAGCCGGAGATCCGTGGCCGAACATTGAAAGCGCAAATGTTGCGATGAGAAAAGAGCTTGACCTTTTTGCTAACGTTCGTCCGGTTAAAGTTCCGGAGCTCGGAATTGACTGGACTTTCTACAGAGAAAACACCGAGGGCGGCTATGCCGTAGGCTCAAAGGGCGTAAACGTTGATGACGATTTGGCAATTGATTTTGTTGTTGCAACAAGCGACGGCTCGGAAAGAATTGCAAGAGCGGCTTTTGAATACGCAAAGAAAAACGGCAAAACAAAGGTCACCTGCGTAACAAAAGCAAACGTTATTAAAACAACGGACGGAAAGTTTCTTAAAACGTGCCAGGCCGTTGCAAAGGACTATCCCGGAATTGAGCTTGACGACTGGTACATTGACATTATGACCGCAAAGCTCATAGATCCGAAGAGAAGAACAGGCTTCCAGGTTGTTGTTCTTCCTAACCTTTACGGCGATATTATAACGGATGAAGCTGCTGAATTTCAGGGCGGCGTAGGTACTGCCGGAAGCGCAAACATAGGCAAGAAATACGCTATGTTTGAAGCAATTCACGGAAGCGCGCCGAGAATGGTTCAGGAGGGCAGAGATAAATATGCCGACCCATGCTCGATTATCAGAGCTGCCGTAATGCTTCTTTCACATATCGGTTATCAGGAGAAAGCCGACAAGCTTGAAAAAGCTCTTGACAAATGTATGTATGAGGAAAAGAAGCTTCAGATTACCGGACGTGACACAGGCTGCACAGGCGCTGAGTTTGCGGACTATGTAATGGAAACAATCAAGTCACTTTAAAATCATCGGCGCATCAGGCGCTGCACTAAATATAAGGAGCATCGGATGAACATTAATGATAAACAGGTTCCGTCCGTTGTGGTACGGAGACTGCCCAGATATTACAGATATTTAAGCGAGCTTAAAAAGATGGATATAAAAAGAATATCCTCCGGCGCGCTCAGTCAAAAGATGAATGTAACCGCGTCGCAAATCCGTCAGGATTTTAATTATTTCGGCGGATTCGGTCAGCAGGGCTACGGCTATAATGTTGAATATTTGCATAGTGCTATAGGCGAAATTCTCGGCATAGATAAAATCAACACAACGATAATTGTCGGTGCCGGAAATCTCGGCCGCGCTCTTGCAAATCATAACGCATTTGCGGACAGAGGCTTTAAAATAACAGCGCTTTTTGATACCGACCCGAAAAAAATCGGTACAGAGGTAAACGGAAAACCTGTTTTGTCAATGGATAATATTGAGCAGTATATAAAGGAAAACAATGTTGACATTGCAATTTTGTCAGTACCTAAATCGCATACGCACAGCGTTGCGGATATTCTTGTCGACAGCGGCATAAAGGGACTTTTGAATTTTTCGTATACGGAGGTCAAGACAACGGAGGATGTTGCGGTTGAAAACGTTCATCTGTCAGACTCTCTTATGACGCTGTCATACAGAATGAAATCAATGAATAAATAAATTTTTCGGAAAGGAAATTTTGTCATGAAAATATTAGTTACAGGCGGTGCAGGCTATATCGGCAGTCATACCTGCGTTGAGCTTTTAAATGCCGGATATGAAATTGTCGTTCTTGATAATCTTTCAAACTCATGCGAGCGCGCTTTGGAGGTTGTTAAGGAAATCACGGGCAAAGATTTTCCGTTTTATAAGGTTGATATGCTCGACTATGATGAAATGGAAAAGGTATTTAAGGAAAATAAGATTGACTCGGTTATTCATTTTGCAGGTCTTAAGGCTGTAGGTGAGTCAACGCAAATCCCGATTAAATACTACCATAATAATATTACAGGTACGCTTAATCTTCTGGAGCTTATGGAAAAGTACGATGTAAACAACATAGTATTTTCAAGCTCGGCAACTGTTTACGGAAAGCCAAAAACAGTACCTATTACAGAGGATTTTCCGCTTTCAACAACAAACCCCTACGGCTCTACAAAGCTTATGATTGAAAACATCTTAACCGATGTTACAAAGGCAAATCCGAAGCTTTCGGCAGCGCTTTTAAGATACTTTAACCCGATAGGCGCACATAAGAGCGGCAAAATGGGCGAGGATCCTAAGGGTATTCCGAATAATCTTCTTCCGTATGTTGCTCAGGTTGCTGTCGGCAAGCTCAAAGAGGTCGGCGTTTTCGGAAACGATTACGAAACAAAGGACGGCACGGGCGTGCGCGACTATATCCACGTTGTAGACCTTGCGCTCGGTCATATTAAAACCGTTGAGCATTGCAGCAATAAGCCCGGCGTGCATATTTATAATCTCGGAACAGGCAACGGCTATTCGGTGCTTGAAATTATAAAGGCTTTCAGTAAGGCTTGCGGCAAGGAAATTCCTTATAAGATTATGGCAAGACGTCCCGGAGATATAGCTGAATGCTATGCCAATGCCGAAAAGGCAAAAAGAGAGCTTGGCTGGGTTGCCGAGCGCGGCATTGACGAAATGTGCGAGGACTCATGGAGATGGCAGAAAAACAATCCGGACGGATTTAAAAAATAATGTCGGTTTCTTTCGGGCGGCGCGTTATTCTGCGCCGTCTTTTTTAGATTTATTAAATATTTATAAAAAATATTGACATTTTAAGAATACAGTGGTAAACTGTAAATAGACAGACTACAAATATATCGGAGGGATTGATATGAAAAAACTATTTATTATTTTGTCGCTTTGCATTTCGGCGCTTTCAGTAACAGGCTGCAGCAAGGCAGGTATTGAATATCTCGATTTAAACGAAAAAATGCTTGACATTAAATCATATACCAAAGAAAGCACGGTAAGCTTTGAGCTCGGCAGCAAAATACCCGATGAGGTTAAAGAGAACATGAAGCCGTATTATCTTCCGTCGATTTTAAATGCCGCCGACGACGTGAAAATCAGCAGCAGTCAGGATTATTCAAACTATAAATCAAAGCAAAGCCTGACCGTTACAACGGACACGTCCTCTTTCAGCTTTAACGCATACAGCGCGGTTGACGGCTCAGTCCAAACGGTATATCAAATTCCGACAATTGCAAAGGCATTTCTTCCGGAGGAATACACAAATGCAGAATATGCGGCTATGGACGTAAAAGAAATTAACGATTTTACGGCAGCTATTCCGGGCGGCGCTGTAATAAGCAGCAGTATAAACGGGGATGACGCGAAAAAACTTTCAAAATCGGCTATAACGTTTCTTAAAAATTATCTTCCGAAATCGGGAGAGCTTCCGGAGATTGTAACCAAATCCGGAAAAACCTATACAATAAAGCTGACAAGCGAACATTTCAAGGCAATAACCGCAGCACTTGTCGAAACATATATAACCGATAAAACAGCGCGCCGCGATGTGTCGGACTTTATATACGGCGTTATTGACTTTTATGAGCTTATTTACGGCAAAGAATTTTGCACTGATATGAGAAGCGATGCAGATAATCTTTTTAACAACACAGATGAAATTCAGCTCGCGGCAGACGCTGCCGAAATGATAGCGGACATAAACAAAACAATTCGTCTTGGTGATGAGGGGCTTGTTATAACATCAACCGTAGGCAAAAGCGGATATATTGAAAAGACAGATACAACGGCGGATATTATATTTGACATAAACGAAATCGGTGATTATGAACAGCCGTTTTATGTTGAGCTTAAAATGAAATCAAGCTCCGCACTTTCAAATATCAACAAGCTTAAGGATTTTGATATTCCGAAAATTGACGGAAGCAAAACAATCAGCCTTGTAAAATGGCTTGAAGCATATGAAAACAGCCCGGAAGAGCCGGCAGATTATTATTATCCCGACTATATCGAAAATATGAAGCTCCCGGCGGAGGATGGCTCAATTACGCTCTTTCAAAGTGATTTCAAAGTAGATCTCGGTCACGGAAAGCTTATTAATGTTGACGGAACGATATATGCTCCCGAAGAATTTATCCGCTATTTTATCGGTAACTGTGCGGAAAATTACGGAACAATCACAATAGATATGTATTGCGGTAGTCAGCTGAACGGTTTGGTAAATTCAGATACGTTTGTGTCGAATTCGTCAAAAATTATTCTTTCAAAGCCGGCAATTAAAATCGACGACCGAGTGTATTTTCCGCTCAGAAGCATTGCCGAATTATTTATAACGGACTCGGTAATCTGGGACGGAGAGAGAAACTGTATTATAATGAACTGATTTATACATAATAATTGAAGTATAACAAACGAAATGGATCTCAATCTATATGGGAGAAAATAATAAAGAAGTCATCATTCATTCGTCTGCTGCTGAATATTTGACGTTCGTTGCTTCAACCGGTGACGATAAAAACAGTATTGAAATGCGTTATGAAGACGAAAATATTTGCTGACAGCGAACTTGAAGAAAACTCAGTTATTCGAAAATTTCGAATAACTGCCGAAATTGCCAAGCTGCACGCTGAAACAGAATTTGAAAAATACCGCATTATTCAGGACAAATTGTATGTATCGGATTTTGATAAATATATATTGGAGCTTGAAGAGCAAGCTAAGCTATTAACAAAGGACGAATAAAAGCAGATATAAATATCACAATAATTTTCTATTCTGCTTTAACAAAAGCCGTATAAAAAACCGCAACACAAAAACCCGCCCTTTTCATTCACACAAAGGGCGGTTTTTATGTTTTTCAAAAGCTTGGGACATAATGACCGAAATATAAAATGCTTTCGCCTATATTCTACATTTTATTTTTTTATATTAACCGTTTGAGTTTCGATGTCCCAGTCAACCTGCGCATCAAGCGCTTCGGCAACCGCGCGCACCGGAACCAAGGTATAATCGCTGTCAATAAAAGGTGCGGTATCAAGCTCAATCACATTATTTTTGTCACTTTCAACAGTCTGAACAGACATTTTAGGATTTCCGATCTGCATTGTTATAAATTTAGAGCCCTTTGTTGCAAAAATAATTTTGTTTTCCGGCTCCCACGTAACATTTGCGCCGAACGCTTCAAACACGGAGCGCATAGGCAAAACCGTTCTGTCGTTTACGATTTGCGCCGGAATAGGTGACGACAAAATTTCACCGTCTATTTTTACCGTTATCCCGTCTGCCAAAGCTGCCTGCGGAAGTAATACGGAAGCAGCCGTTAAAAGTGTAAGTATTGCTTTTTTCATTTTCTTCTCCATTCCGCCGCACATAAAATGCGGCTGTTATTTTTTATGCCTGCTCAATCGGTGTTTCGGAAAAAACATATGCACCGTCATATGCTTTTTCAAAGGTAAGCGCTATTTTTTTGCCGTCCGGCTTTGTTACAATCGTCATGCAGCCGTGCTTCGTGGGCTGAATTTGAGAATATGAAGCGCCGCTGTAGTGACTTTCAACATATCTTGCAACGGCTTCATGCTCGCTGCTGTAGGCAAGCTTATTGATTATTCCGCTTTTTTTGAAAAAACCCCAGCAAATCGCCGCGCCGGAAACCGCCGCTATAAAAAGCTTCTTTTTGTTTTTTGAATTCATTTTATTATCCCTTCTCCAAAAAGTATACGTTTTTATCCTATCTCATGATATTCGTTGTAAACCTCACGCTTCGGAACGCCTCTGTCGGCTGCCGCGAGCTTAATAGCTTCCTTTGATGTGTTTCCGAGATTTATATAATGCTCCACATGCTCCGCTATGCTCATATCCGCCCAAAACTGCTCCGCGCTCTGCTGCTTTGCGCCGTCGATTACAATAACATACTCTCCGCGCGGCTTTTGGGTTTCGTAAAATTCGACCGCTTCGGAAAGAGTTGTTCTCTTAACCTCTTCGTGCAGCTTTGTAAGCTCACGGACAAGCGCTATTTTTCTGTCGCCAAGTATACTTAGCATATCATTCAAAGTATATTTGAGCTTATGCGGAGCTTCATAAAATATAAGCGTATGCGTATCGTCCTTCACCGATTTTAAATGCTCGTTTCTGTGACGCTTATTAACCGACAAAAATCCCTCAAACGCAAATCTTCTTGTCGGAAGTCCCGATAAAATAAGCGCATTTATAAGCGCGACAGGTCCCGGCACGCTCGTTACCGTTATATCATGCTCGATACAAAGCCTTACAAGGTCCTCGCCGGGATCGGAAATTGCCGGCGTTCCCGCATCCGATACAAGAGCAACATTTTTGCCCTCCTCCATAAGCCCTATAAGATATTCGCCCTTAGACGCCTTATTATGCTCATGATAGCTTGTAAGCGGCTTTTGAATATCAAAGTAATTCAAAAGCTTTACCGTCTGCCTTGTATCCTCAGCCGCGATTATGTCAACAGCTTTAAATGTTTCAAGAAACCTTGCCGAAACATCGCCGAGATTTCCTATCGGTGTAGCGCATAAATACAGCGTACCCTTCAAAATAATCAAAACCTTTCATTATGAATTTCTTCCGTAAATTTCTCTGAGCTCATCGCTTTCTCCGCCGTTTTCGTTTTGCAGTATAAGCGGCGGCATCACCTTAAGCTCACTTCCGCCCTTATACATTCCGTCGATTAAAAACAAAACCGGCGGCTTATTGCAGCTTGAGTGAACAAAGCGTATGCATTTCGGCTCAATATCATATTTTCTCATGCTCTCCGTAACGTCGCAAAGCCGCGACGGACGATGAACCATAACAAGATGTCCTTTATTTTTAAGAAGCCGCGCAGAAGCTTTTGCCACATCATCTATCGTGCACAGCACCTCATGGCGTGCAATTGTTTTTGAATTCAGCTCGTTTATAACCGCGCTTCCGCTTTTCATATACGGCGGATTGCAGGTTACCATGTCAAAGCTTCTTTTTTCAAGCTCAAGCTCTTTTAAGTCACCCTCAATTATATGAACGCGTCCGCCTATACCGTTTAATTCAACGGAACGCATTGCGGAATTTGCACTTTCGTGCTGAATTTCAACGCCGTAAATCTTACTTGCCGCCGTTTTTGCATATAGCAGTATCGGAACAATTCCGCCGCCCGTACATAAATCTATTATTTTGTCAGCCCTTATTTTGCTTGCAAAATCAGACAGCAGCACCGCATCAGTTCCGAATTTAAATCCGTCCTTTTTTTGTATGATGAACAGATTGTCACGCTGCAAATCCGACAAAATCTCATTACTTTTAATATAATCCTTACTTTGCATTTGTTATATACGCCTTTTTATAATATCTGAAGTTTTCGTCATCGCGCAGCCTGTCAAGCGCAAACCCGGCACCCTTTGCAACGCACGAAACGGCATAAGGCGCAACATGAGTTTTAACGCCTATACCCTCCGTAAGACTGTCTGAAAGCCCGTCAAGCAGGCTTCCTCCGCCCGTAAGCACTATTCCATCCTCTAAAATATCCGCCTGAAGCTGCGGAGAAATTTCCTCTAAAACGTCCTTTGCCCTCTCAATAATATTATGATTAAAATCATCAAAGCACGGCTTAAGCTCCTCAGAAGAAACAACCACCGCTTTAGGCATACCGCTTATTGTACATATACCTCTTGCAACGCTTGATACGTTATCCTCTCTTTGCGTTGCCGTTCCGATTGTAATTTTTAAATGCTCTGCCGTCTGCGGCCCTATTATAAGGTTATATTTTTTTCTCATGAAACGAACAACCGCTTCCGAAAAATCATCTCCGGCGATTTTGAGCGAACGCCCGGCTATTATTTTACCGACAGAAACAGCGGCAATATCCGTTGTCCCTCCGCCTATATCTATGACCATCGCTCCGCGCGGTGCGGTAACGTCAACTCCTGCGCCGAGCGCGGCAGCCACCGGCTCCTCCATAATAAATATTTCCTTGCCGCCCATCTGGCGCGCCGTTTCGATAACTGCTCTTTGCTCTACATCCGTAACGCCCGACGGAACGCACATCATTATTCTCGGTCTGCCCACAGTGCGGCGCATAGCCTTTGAAAGAAAGCTTTTTATCATAGCTTCTGTCATGGTATAGCTCGAAATAACGCCCGATTTGAGCGGACGCACAACCTCTATTTCCGGCGGATTTCTTCCGAGCATAACCTGAGCCGCATTTCCGACCGCAACCGTTTCTCCGCTTTTTTTATCAACCGCGATTACCGACGGCTCGTTTAAGATTATTCCTTTGCCCTTTAAGTAAACGACTACGGAGGCTGTTCCGAGGTCAATTCCTATTGAAGTGTTAAACATTTGTATTTCTCTCCTCAAATTATTCTCAGAACATTAAACATTACCACAAAAAACACGAAAAAAGCTAAAGCCATAGCATACATTGTTTTTGCTGCCGGAGCAAAGCTCCACTCGGTCCTAAGCGCCTCATATGTCAGCACAAGCCACATTATAACGCCGGTAAGCACAAGCATAACCGTAGCATAAACGGTAAAAAAGCTTATAACAGCGCCGAGTGCCGACAAAACAAGCAGCGGAGTCATTGCGGCAACGGGGCGAGTGATAAAAGTCTTAAACGAAGACGACGCTTTCATTATAAATCTGTTTACCAGATACAATACACCCAAATATACAAAACATACAAAGATAAGCGAAAGCGACGAATACAGCGTGGTTTTAAGCATAACACCTATGCTGTAGCCGGGCAAAGCAAGGTTTGCCGCCACCGAAGCTATGCCGCTTAAAAACGTGCGTATAATGCGCGCATATGCGAAATATCCGCAAAGCGATAAAAATACGCTCGTCAGAACGATTATTAAAATGATCTGCCACATATTCATAATACCGGGATTTGAAACAGCCGAAACCGGCTCGCGCATAAACCTTTTTGCAAAGCCCGACACATCGCCTGCGGCATTTTTAAAATCGGACGAATTAAAGCTGCTTTTTTTAAATTTATGAGCTCTCTTAAATCTATCTCTGAACCGTTTCTTTTCCTTTTTCGTATATCCCGTCTGATATACGTTTTCCTGCCAGCCGGAATAGCTCCCTTTAGTATCCTTTTGCTTTTCCTCCGTATGTTGCTCCTGCTTTTCCCTGCGCGCTTTAACAGCTCCGGCACACATACAGCTTTCACCCTTTTCAAGCTCTCTTCCGCAATAAATACAGCTTCTCATAAAAATCAAAAACCTTTCAAAAAAATCACAATTGTTTATATTATTATTTTATCATCTACTTCATTTTTCGTCAATCCTCTATATTGTAAACAATATGTAAACATTGCTTATTTATATTTGAATTACGGTAATATACTTAATTTGAGCCTTTATTTCATTGTAAAAGCAGATAAAATGACGTAAATTTTACTAATTTGTAAAATGATTGTGTATATGTATTGATTTTTTCTGACTTTTGTGATAGAATAAAACCTATATTAAATAAAGGATTATAAGCATGAAATATTATATCACATTCGGAGAATTTTTAAATTACATAATAAAATCGAGAAATCTTAATACAACAAAGCTTGCGGAAATGACGGGCAACAAGAGCAAAACAACAATTGTAAGACTGTTAAATGACGAAAGCAGTTCAAAGGCTATATTCAAATTTTCGGAAAAGCTGCGTGAAGCTGTCGACCTGACGGACGACGAAATTGTATATATGGAGCAGGCTTTGGAAAACGAGCCTATTTCGCGTGTCGAAAGACAGGCTATGGATAATTTGCTTACGCTTTACGGATCTGCGGAGCGCAGCGCGGAGGGAATGAACAAATTTATTCTGCATGACGACAGCGAAATAAACACATCGCTTGAAGAAATATTTTCTGTCTGTCTTGATAAGGACAGCATGATTATTTTAGAGGATGTAGTAAACAGTGAGCTTATTTTTGTTATAAACGATTTAATTCACAAAACAAAGGATCACTCGCTTAAAATAAATCATTTTTTCAGAGCAGACGACGGGCTTGAAGCAAAGGGCAAGCAGGTTTTGGCGCTTATGAGCCTTTCGACTTATTTGAATTATAACGCGTATGAATGTGACGGAAGCAGCAAAATAGGAAAGAGAGTTATAATTTTAACCAAAAACAACTCTTCATACAATATGCGTATAATAGAGTATATTGATAACCGTAAATGTCACTATATCGACACGCCCGTTACGGAGGATTTTTATAACTATATTTTGTGCAGGCAGCGGCTGCTCACCCGTGAAGCAAGGCCATTAAGAAGCGAGCCGCTCAAAAGCGATCAGCTTCTGGGAATGCTCGAAATGATGCAGAAAACCGACAGATACCCGACGCTGCATATAGGGTCATCGCCGTGCTATATATTTATTCCGTTTGATATTCAGTGCAGACTTTTTGAAGCCTGTAACTATATAGGGCTCGGCAGGGATAATCCGTACATACAAAAGCTCTACAATATTCTCCAGCAAAGAACTAAATTTATTGCCGAGTGCAAAATTCCGAGAAAGATGATTTTTACTGTTGACGGAATTAAAAGCTTTCTCCAAATCGGAAAGACGGGCGATTATTTTGCACCTTTTGAGCGCATGACACCTGAGGAATGTGTAAGAACTCTTAAATATTTTATGTCAGTCAAGGGCGTGCGCTTTAAGCTTTTTAAGGAAAACTATACAGTCGGCAACACGGACGTATTTGTCTGCGCCAACAGGAGCGTTTTTATATACGATACCGTTTGGGGCTGGTGGGAAGGCTCTACCACCTCAAGAATATCGGACAAGCGCATGATTAAGCTTGTAACCGATTTTTACAATGGCAGGCTTTGGAGAAAATGCTGCTACAGCGAGGAAAAAAGCAGAAAAATTGTTGAAAGCATGATCAGGGACTACAAAAAGGAAATGAACCTTTAATATTGCCAAAAAAGGACGGCAAAACGGAGATTATTATGAAAATAAAAAGAATATTAATTGTTTTGGCATTGAGTCTGTCGGCGGCCGTAACGGCAGCGGCATATACCGACGTTCCAAGCGGTCATTGGGCGGAAGAGGAAATAAACAAAGCGTCCTCGTGCGGCATTATGAACGGCAGAGAGGACGGAAGCTTCGGGCTTAGCGACAAAATAAAACGCAGCGAATTTGCGGCAATGCTTGTGCGGCTTATGAAATGGGAAGAAAGCGGCAAGAGCGCGTTTTCCGATGTAAGCCAAAACAGCTGGTATTTTAAGGACGTGAGCACGCTGGCGGAAAACGGCGTGTTCTCAGGGGATTTATTCAGACCTGAAGACTATATAACGCGGCGCGAAATGGCCGTAATGCTCGTTAAAGCGCTCGGATATTCAGGCATAGCCGAAGAAGAGGAAAACAAAACGTTTTCGGATGTTTCCGAAGACGGAGGATACATAAGCGTTGCTCATGATCTCGGAATAATAAACGGAAAATCGCAGGATGTTTTTGACCCGAACGGCTCTGCTCTTCGGGAAGAGGGCGCGGCAATGATGATGCGGCTTTATTCAAAGCGCACCGCACCGCTTGACGAAATACACGGCTTTTACGCAATATCATCATGGAAGCAAAGAGAGCTTGCGGCGAAAATGGATACCGTTTCATTCGGCTGGAGCCGACTTACATATACGTCCGACGGACAGGTGTTTTTAAATCAGACGTCTTCGAACGGCAACGACTGGTGTATTCCGAACGGAGCTGACGATGCGCTCAGCTTTATGAAAAGCAATGATACCGAAACAAATCTTGCTGTTACCATGACGGATCAGACCGCCGCAAAAGAAATACTTACAAACGAGCAACACAGAGCCGATGCGGTTTCGCAGACAGTAAAAGCGGCGGAGGGTTTCGGCGGAATAACGATAGATTTTGAGGGAATGAAGGGTGAAGAACTCAAAAAAGGGCTTAC
Source organism: uncultured Clostridia bacterium (assembly GCA_934489015.1). Taxonomy (GTDB): domain Bacteria; phylum Bacillota; class Clostridia; order UBA1381; family UBA1381; genus RGIG9115. The sequence continues at coordinate 78,556 of CAKSSN010000009.1, read as the reverse complement.
AAGCTTTATAAAAGAGCTCAAGGCAGCGGCCGGAGAAAAAAGAATTTATGTCGCAGTACATCCCGTTTTAAGACACAGCAGCTCATATTATGACGCTTACGACTGTAAAGAGCTTTCGGAATATGCGGACAAAATAATTCTTATGGCGCATGACTACGCCGCAAACACGCTCCCCGACAACCTTTTAAATACGGATTACATATGGACGCCCGTATCTCCGTTTGATGAGGTTTACACCGCTTTAAAATCAATAACGGCAGAGGTTTCGGACAAAAGCAAAATAATGCTCGGAATTAGCACTGCAAATACAGCCGCATGGGATATTACCGATAAAAAAATAACAAACCCGAAAGCAATTCACCCGTCTGTAGATACATTGGCATCGCGGCTTGCTCAGGCGGATACGGAAATTAACTATTCCGATAAATATAAAAATCCTTATGCCTTTTACACTGCTGATAATAATCAGAAAATTTTGATTTGGTATGAGGACAGCAGAAGCATAAAGGCAAAAATCGAGCTTGCAAAAATGTTTGGCATAAATTCGGTTTCCGTCTGGCGCATAGGCGCAATTCCCGACGGAAGCAGTATGCAGTATATGGACGTTGCAGACGCTTTGTTTTCGGAAAAATAAAATAATGGGATTTTGAAGCTTCTTTATCCCCTTGTAACGAGTAAAGGCTGCGCGGCAAAAGTCAATTAACTTTTGCTGCGCAGCCTCTGTTTTTTATGTGTGATATAAGGTTTTGCTCTGGTATACTGCTTCTGTTGTAAGATTTGTTCCGAGCTTTTTAAACACGGAGCTATCAACGCGCGAGAGGATAACCGAAGAATGAACCTCACAGCCTTTAAGGCGCGAAAGCGCGTCAAGCGCACCCTTTGCATATTCATCACTTGCCGCGCACATTGAAAGCGCAATTAACACCTCGTCGGTATGAAGGCGAGGATTGCTGCAGCCGAGATGATTTATTTTAAGCGACTGAATAGGCTTAATAACGCTTTCGGAAATAAGCTTTACCTCTTTTTTTATTCCGGCAAGATATTTAAGCGCATTTAAAAGCGCTGCCGCAGAAGCGCCCAAAAGATCGGTTGTTTTTCCTGTTATAATTTTCCCGTCCGGCATTTCAATCGCCGTTGCCGGCATGCCTGTTTCCTGCTCTCTGGCAAGCGCCGCAGCCGCTGCGGGTCTGTCCTTTTCGGTAAGCGAAAGGCTGTTCATTATAAACTCTATTTTTCTTACGGCGTCCTGACCTATTCTGCCGTTCATAGCGTCACATTTTGTATGATAATATCTTCTTATAATTTCATCCTCTGCCGCCTTGCATACAGCCTTATCATCGGTTATACAGTAGCCTGCCATATTAACTCCCATATCCGTCGGGGATTTATACGGACTTTCTCCGAGTATGCGCGTGAAAATAGTGTTCAAAACAGGAAATATTTCAATATCCCTGTTGTAGTTTACGGTTGTTTCGCCGTATGCGTCCAGATGAAACGGATCAATCATATTTATATCGTTAAGATCTGCCGTTGCCGCTTCATATGCAAGGTTTACGGGGTGTTTAAGCGGCAAATTCCATACGGGAAAGGTTTCAAATTTCGCGTACCCTGCCTTTATTCCGCGCTTATGCTCATGATAAAGCTGCGAAAGGCATACCGCCATTTTACCGCTTCCCGGTCCCGGCGCCGTTACAAGCACAAGCGGACGTGTTGTTGTTATATATTCGTTTTTGCCGTAGCCCTCGTCGCTTGCTATAAGCTCCGTATTTGCCGGATAGCCCTCAATCGGATAGTGCAGAAAAACGTTTATTCCGAGCGCTTCAAGCTTCTGCTTAAAGCTCTTTGCCGCCGGCTCTCCGCTGTATCTTGTAATTACAACGCTTCCGACGTACAGACCGATTTTTCTAAACGCGTCTATAAGCCTTAAAACGTCAAGGTCATATGAAATATTATAGTCGCCTCTTATTTTGTTTTTCACAATATCGAGAGCGCATATCGCTATAACAATTTCTATCTTGTCTTTCATGTGAAGAAGCATTTTTATTTTGCTGTCGGGCTTAAAGCCGGGCAAAACTCTTGACGCGTGAAAATCGTCAAACAGCTTTCCGCCAAGCTCCAGATAGAGCTTGTTTCCAAAGCTCGAAATTCTTTTTTCTATGTGCTCCGATTGCAGCTTTATGTATTTCTCATTGTCAAATCCGGTTCTAATCATGTTTTATCCTTTCAGTGAGTTTGTATTTTATTTTTCCACTATTAAGTATATCATATAAACGAAAATAATTCAATATGATTTTTATTTTTTCGGAAATTTTTTTAGGATAAATAAATGTGTCACAAAGAAGGCTTCGTCAAAGCCTGTTTCCGTTCTGTACGTCCGGGCAGCATAAAGGATTGCTGCATTTTCGCAGCACCGGAATGTAACCAAATTGCCAATCAGTCACTCGTTATAATATCGGTCCAAAAAACACAAAATATTATCGCTTAATTTTTGTATGTCAAAAAAATCTCACCACAACAATTGACAAAAAGCAAAAAAGAAAAGATCGCTAGGGTGACAAAATGTGCGATCTTTTCCATACGATAGTCTAAAACAACTATCATGTATATTTTACCACAGGTTTATTAAATTGTCAAGAAAAATTTTTAAAATTTTTTTAATCCCGAAAATTTTTGTGCGAAATGCAAAAAACATTATTTATACCGATATAAATGTTTTTCCGCTGCGAAAACGCTTTCGGGGAAAGGACGGCTGACATCCGTATCAGGCGCGGTTTTTATTATAGAAAAACATTGCTATACCGGCGCCGCATATCAGAAAATAGCCGACAACGCTCAAAAAATCCGGAACCTGATTAAAAATCAAAAATCCGAATACGGCCGCAAAAATAACCTGCGTATAGTCATATACCGAAATTTCCTTTGCGGGAGCCAGCATATACGCGTGCGTTATTCCAAACTGACCCACGCAGGCGCTTACCCCGGCAAGTATCAGGCAGACAAGGCTTTTAAGGCTCATTGCCGCCGGATTAAAAATCATAAACGGCAGACACACAAGGCAGGAAAATGCCGAGAAGAAAAATATTATAACATATCCGTTTTCACCCTTTTTACCGAGCACGCGCACAAAAGTATATGCAGCTCCGGCGCCGAGCCCTCCGAGCGCGCCTATAAGCGCCGGAAATGACGCATATCCGCTGCCGGACGGCTTTATTATGCACATACTTCCGACAAACGCCGTCAGCACGCCGAGAATTTGCACCGCAGTCGGCTTTTCCTTAAGCAAGAATACGGAAAATATAATTGCAAAAAACGGAGAAAGCTTATTTAGCATATTAGCGTCGGCAAGCACAAGTCGGTCTATCGCATAAAAGTTACACACAAGACCGATTGTTCCGAACAAGGCGCGGCAAAACAGCTGCGGCAGACAGTCTTTTTTGGGAATAAACCCTACGTGATTTTTGAGCATCAGACCCGTAACGGCTATAAGCGCCGCCGCATTTCTGAAAAATGCTTTTTGAAAAAAGGGCAAATCGCCCGACAGATGCACAAACACGCTCATCATCGAAAACCCGAACGCAGCCATTATAACATAAAAAATTCCCTTTAGCTTTGAATTCATTTTACCATATCCTTTTTCCTTAATTGAGCAATTGCCGCATAATGCAAAATATCAAATTCTTCCGGCGCAATACGGGAAAGCATATCTGTATGCTCGCTCTCCCACTCCTTTATTTTCTCAGGCGGCAGCGACGCACCTATGCCGCGACAGGCTTTCATTCTTCCGTTCCAGCCGCTGCGCGTAAAGTGAACATTCAGCTTATATTCATCATGAATATTCCTCATAGCATTTCGGAATATCAATCTTATGCATTGTTTCACCGGCGCCGCTCGATGACGGACTGTATTTCAAAACAAGCTTTTCGCTCTCATTTGCAATTTCGCTTTCAAACGGCAGCCATTCCATGCACATAACCAAAAAGCTTCCGCCGTGCTTTAGCATTTTAAAAAGTTTTTTTGCCAAATCTTCATGATGTAAATACCAAAAGCACTGACACGCTGTTATAACATCAAACGAATTATCGGGGAAAGCAAGCTCTTCATCCGACGCGGTAAAATAATTTATATCCATCCCGACTGAAAGCTTATTTGCTTCCTTTATCTGATTTTCCGATATATCCTCCGCGCTCCATGCTGCTCCGAATTTATACATATTTCGCGGAATAACGCCCGTTCCCGTTCCTATATCGAGCACACTCTGACCTTTAACGCACAAGCCGCGCCCGGCTATGTGTTCATAAAATTCGACGTGGTATATATCGCGGAATTTTGCATATTCCTTTGATGTGCGTCCCCAGTCAAATGCATTTCCGCCGTCTATTCTTTTATCTTTAATATTCATATATATCACCTTAGCCTTGATTATAGCACCAAATTTTATTTATGTCAACAAAAAATGCCGACTGAATTTACATCATCGGCATTTTTTATTAAATTACTTTATTTTTGCTTTTTTATTTTGTCAAAATATTTCTTGGTTTCCGCCGCAACAACGCCGCTAAGAGCAAACAACGCCACGAGGTTCGGAAGCGCCATAAGACCGTTAAAAATGTCGGCTATCGTCCATACAAACGAAACTGTCAGATAAGGTCCTACGCAAACAGCCGCAATATAGAGAATTTTAAACGTCATAAGCGCCCATTTCTTGTTCCCTACAAGGTACTGAAGGCATCTTTCCGAATAGTAGTCCCAGCCGAGAATTGTCGTAAATGCAAAGAATACAAGCGAAATCATCAAAAGGAACGCGCACACATTATTTGAAAACGGCAGTCCCCTAGTAAACGCCTCAGTCGTTACGGCGGCACCCTTGAGCGTGCCGTCCATAGCAAGCGTATAAGAGTCTGTAAGGACTATTGAAAGTCCTGTTATTGTACAAATTACGATAGTATCAAAGAACGTACCGGTCATACAGACAAGTCCCTGTCTTACGGGCTCCTTTGTCTGTGCGGCAGCAGCTGCGATAGGCGCCGAGCCAAGACCTGCTTCATTTGAGAAAATACCTCTTGCAATACCTTTTTGCATTGCGGCTTTCATTGTGATACCTATTGCACCGCCGAATACCGCCTGCGGACAGAATGCGCTTTCAACCACAAGCCTAACAGCGCCGGGAACTTTAGTTATGTTGCAGGCTATAAGAATTATTCCGCATACAAAGTAAATAACAGCCATAAAAGGTACAATTATTTCCGAAACTTTTGATATTCTCTTAATTCCGCCGATTACAACAAGCGCAACAAGCAGCGTAACAACAGCTCCCGAAATTACGGTTGCCCATGAATACTGCATTCCGCCGATTGAAAATGCGATATGCGCATTTGTGGGATCAAAGAAGTCAAGAGCTGCAGAGGTTATACCGTTAATCTGAGTTATTGTTCCTATACCCATTATTCCGGCAAGAGTTCCGAAAACCGCAAACAGCACTCCGAGCCATTTCCAGCCCTTTCCCATACCTCTTTCTATGTAGTAAAACGGACCGCCCAAAACCTTGCCGTTTTTATCAATTTCTCTGTACTTTACGGCAAGCAAGCCTTCGGAATATTTCGTTGCCATTCCGAAAAATGCGGCAACCTCCATCCAGAAAAGCGCGCCCGGTCCGCCGGCAGCTATAGCCGTTGCAACTCCGACTATATTACCCGTTCCGATTGTTGCCGAAAGCGCCGTACATAGCGCTCCGAAGCTCGAAACCTCTCCTTCGCCGTCCTCTTCGTTTGCGAACATATATTTGAGCGCAAGAGGAAGCTTATGTACCTGCAAAAATCCGACTCTTATGCTGAGCAGTATTCCCGCTGCGATTATCATCACAATCAGCGGTACGCCCCACACAAGATCGTCAACGGCAGATAGCCATGCTGTGAATTTTTCCATTTTTTCATTCCCCCAAATTAAAAAAATAAAGCCGGTAATATCGGCTTTGGAGATAAGGACATTTAATACCCCCTGTCCTTTTGCCTGAGAGATAAGGAAACTAATGAAATTTCCCGTACACCTTCGGCGCTCGTTTTATGCTTTTCATAAAACAAAATTCCCGATTTTTCTCAAATCGGAACATGAGACTCTCCAGAGTTAATATTACTACAATTATATTATAGCATATAGTGACAAAAAATGCAATAGTTTTTTGAAAAAAATATATAATCTGATTTTTTTATTTTTTACTTGCATTACATATTAATTTATGATAGAATGTTTATATATTATACAAAGGCGGCAGAAATCAAAATGAAGGATAAACTGTTTTCTATAGGAGAAATTGCAAAATCAATAGGAATAACAAGACGCATTATACTTAACTATGAAGATAAAGGTCTTATAAAGCCCGACGTTAAGGAGGGCGAAAACGGGAACAGATACTATACCATAGATACCTTTGTTCAGATAAGAACGATAAGAATTTTTCAAAATCTCGGTCTTTCATTAGATGAAATACGTGGATATTTCAGCGGAACAACCGATTTAATTCCGCTTATACACAGGCTTGAGGCTCTGCGCGACGAAATTAATTTAAACATAGAAAGACTTTATGAAAGAACGGAGAAAAGCTCCGAAAAAATAAAGGAAATATATACAGACGAACAAACCGTTTACAAACGTGTTTTTAACTCGGTTACGATTGCGGAAAAGACGAAAATTCTGCGCGATACTGCGCTTGAAGCAATGCGCAGTTGCGGAACGGACACAACAAAGCGTATGTATTTTACCGAGTTTGACATAAAGAGCCCAAATATTGTTTCATACTGCGTTGCCGTACCTCCGCACAGCGAGGGAAAATATATTTCGCTTTTCCCGTCCTTGCGCGCGATATGCACGTTTTATCACGGCCCGTACGAAAACCTTTTTTCCGCTGCGGAAAGACTTATTGAATATGCAAAAGAAAATAACCTGCAGCTTTCGGGAGTGTGCCGATATGTTTATCTGGAGGGACCTCCTCAGCACACGGATAAAAGCAAGTTTATAACGCAGGTTGTTATGCCGATAATATAAATCAATCATTATTATTTTCAGTCGATTTTTTAAGAAATTCTTTGTCCTTATCGGATAAATCGGCAGAAGAAAGCATATCGGGGCGCTTTTTAAGCGTATTTAAAAGCGCCTGCTCACGCTTCCACTTCTGAATATTTGCATGGTGACCCGAAAGCAAAACCTCAGGCACCTTTCTTCCCATAAACTCCTCCGGGCGCGTATATTGCGGATATTCAAGAAGTCCCGAAAAATGCGACTCCTCCGTATAAGAGCTTTCCTCGCTGAGAACTCCGGGAACCATTCTCGAAACGGCATCTATAACAGCCATTGCCGGAATTTCTCCGCCCGTCAGGACAAAATCACCTATTGATATTTCCTCATCAACTATTTCGTCTATAACCCTTTGGTCTACGCCTTCATAATGACCGCAAAGAATTATTATTTCCTCTTTTGAAAGCAGAGCCTTTGCAGCATTTTGATTGAACACCTTTCCCTGCGGCGACATATAAATCGTATACGGCCGCGTGCCTGTTTTTTCGCACACGCTCTCCCATGCCTTATAAATCGGCTCAGGTGTCATAACCATGCCCATACCGCCGCCATACGGATATAAATCCGTCTTTCTGTGCTTATTAAAGGCAAAGTCACGTATATTAATAAATTCAAGCGAAATAAGCCCGCTCCTTTCGGCTCTGCCGATTATGCTTTCGCCGAGCGCTGCGCGCAGCATATCGGGAAAAAGCGTAAGAACATGAAATGAAAGCAAAAAATTCACAGCCTTTCCTATTTACATAGTGAAAAAATCATTCTTCCCACTCATCAGGAATACAAACGACAATTTTTTTATTGTCAATATCTATTTTCTTAACCGTTTCGTCGCTCACCGAAAGTAAAATCGGCTTTGCGCCGTCACGCTTTATTTCATAAACATCTCTGCCGCCTGCCGGAAAAACATCAGACATTTTGCCTATCCTATTTCCGCCCTCGTCAAACACCTCGCACTCAAGCAAATCAACAATATAATGCCGACCGTCCGGAAGCGGAGGCAAAGACTCTCTGTCTGCGGTAAGCACAAAATTTTTAAAGCCTTCGGCTTCCTCGATAGAGTTTATTTCGTCAAATTTTATAATAAGATTGTTTTTCTGATATTTTACGCCCTTTATGTGAAGCTCGTCCGCACTGCCTTTATTTTCGGCATAAACTGTTTTTATCTGCTCAAAATCCTCCGGAGAGTCTGTCCAGGAAACTACCTTTACCTCTCCGCGCAGACCATGCGTATTAATAATTTTTCCAACCTCAAGCCTTGACATAGCTATTACCTCCGTTTAAGAAAAAAATCCGCAGTTTCGGCGGATTTTCTCAGAAATTTTGTTATATTATTTCAACAACAACGTGCTTGTTTTCACGGCTTGCAGCCGCCTTAACAACGGTTCTGATAGCCTTAGCAATTCTGCCCTGCTTGCCGATAACCTTACCCATATCGCTTTCATCAACTCTCAGTTCGAGAGTAACCGAGTCGTCACCGACAACCTCGTTTATGCTTACAGCTTCAGGATGGTCAACAAGCGATTTTGCAATTATCTCTAAAACCTGTTTCATGATAATCCCTCCGTAAAAAAGCGATTAAAGAATATTAGCTTTCTTTAAAAGAGCCTTTACTGTATCTGTCGGCTGAGCGCCGTTGCCAATCCACTTCTTTGCCTTTTCGGCATCAATGTTGATTGTGCCGGGGTCCGTCATAGGATTGTATGTTCCGATTTCTTCGATAAATCTTCCGTCACGCGGGTATCTTGAATCAGCAACTACAACTCTGTAAAACGGACTTTTCTTAGCACCCATTCTTCTGAGTCTTATTTTAACTGCCATTGTTTTTCACCTCCTTGACAAAGTGTTCTTATCACGCGGCCGCAAAACGCATTTTACATGCCGGATAATACATAAATTTCAATCAGCGCATTTTTCTCAGGCGCTTGAGCATTTTCTGCTGCTTTGGGCTTGAAAACTGCTTCATAACCTTCTGCATCTCGGCAAACTGCTTCAGAAGCTGATTTACGTCCTGAACTCTTGTGCCGCTTCCCTTTGCTATTCTGATTTTTCGGTTTGCACCGATAATCTGCGGCTTTCTTCTCTCCTCAATCGTCATCGACTGAATAATTGCCTCCGTGTGACGCAGACGCTTTTCATTTTCCTCTGTGTCAACCTGCTCTATAAGCTTTTTATCAACGCCAGGAAGCATACCCATAATCTGAGCGATTGATCCCATTTTTCTTATCTGCTTAAACTGCTGCAAAAAGTCATCAAGGTCAAAGGACTGATCCTTTATCTTCTTTTCAAGCTCTGCCGCCTTTTTCTCGTCCATAGCCTCCTGCGCTTTATCTATAAGCGTAAGCACATCGCCCATGCCGAGTATTCTCGACGCCATTCTGTCCGGATAAAACGGCTCCAGATCGCCGAGCTTTTCTCCGACGGAAGCAAGCTTTATCGGCTTTCCCGTTATATGCTTTACAGAAAGCGCCGCACCGCCTCTTGTGTCGCCGTCGAGCTTTGACAAAATAACGCCGGTTATATCGAGGTCCTTATTAAAGGCGTCGGCAACATTTACCGCATCCTGACCCGTCATAGCGTCAACAACAAGAAGAATTTCCTTCGGATTTACAGCCGCCTTAATTTCCTTAAGCTCCTGCATAAGAGCTTCGTCAATCTGCAACCGGCCTGCCGTATCTATAATAACCGGATCATTTCCGTGTATTCTTGCGTGTTCAACAGCCTTTTTTGCAATTTCAACGGGATTTACATCCGTACCCATTGAAAATACAGCCGCCTTAACCTGCTCGCCCAAAACTTCAAGCTGCTTAACAGCCGCCGGTCTGTAAACGTCCGCCGCAACGAGAAGCGGTCTTTTCCCTGACGATTTTATAAGGTGCTTTGCAAGCTTCCCGCAGGCGGTTGTTTTACCGGCACCCTGCAAGCCGCACAGCATGAAAACCGTCGGGGGCTTATTTTCAAACTCAAGACGCGAACATTCGCCGCCCATAAGTGCGGTAAGCTCATCGTTTACTATTTTAACAATCTGCTGTCCGGGAGTTAAGGATTCCATAACCTCCTGACCTACAGCCTTTTCCGATACCGAATTTACAAAATGCTTAACCACCTTGAAGTTTACATCAGCTTCAAGAAGCGCAAGCTTAACCTCACGCATTGCATCCTTTATATCCTTTTCCGTCAGCTTTGCGCCGCCGCGCAGCTTTTTAAACACGCCTTGCAGCTTTTCGCCGAGACTTTCAAATGCCACCTAATCCTCACGCTCCCTTTAAAGCATTTGCGATACGGAGGAAATCAGCTTTTTCAGCCGCTCCAGCTCATCGTTCCTGCCCGAAATTTTTTCTATATCGTCGGCCAAATTCTCTATTTCCGACATTTTTTCTTTAACGCTTATAAACCTGCCCGCAAGAGAAAGCTTACTTTCAAGCTCTTCAAGCTGCTTTTCTCCGCGCTTTATAAAGTCGCGCACGCCCTGACGGCTTATTCCGAGCTGATCGGCTATTTCGCCGAGCGACAAATCGTCATTATAATAATAATCGAGCGCCATGCGCTGCTTATCCGTCAAAAGCTGACCGTAAAAGTCCATAAGCATACAAATGTTAAGGTTTTTTTCCATTAAGCTTCACTCCGATTTAAGTTTTTAACCTGTAAAGCTATATCACTTTACACATTATACATCATTTTTATTCATTTGTCAAGAGTTTTTTTCATCTATGTTAAATTATAAAAAATAAATTGACACAAAGCGGATTTTGTGGTACAATATGCATAGGAAGATTAAAGCAAAGAGAGGTATTAAGATGGTTCACATAGGAAATGACTGGGACAGTGTGCTTTCGGGGGAATTTGACAAGGAATATTACAAAAAGCTCAGGATATTTTTAAAAAGCGAATATTCGCATCATAAAATTCATCCCGATATGTACGATATATTCAACGCACTTAAATTTACACCGTATAATAAAGTAAAGGCGGTAATTCTCGGACAGGATCCGTATCACGGGGAAAATCAGGCGCACGGTCTGGCGTTTTCCGTTCAAAGAGGCGTTGACATTCCTCCGTCGCTTCTTAATATGTATAAGGAGCTTCACAACGAGCTCGGCTGCTACATTCCGAATAACGGCTATCTTGAAAAATGGGCAAGGCAGGGAGTCCTACTTCTCAACACCTCGCTTACCGTCCGTGACGGCATGGCAAATTCGCACAGAAACAAGGGCTGGGAGATTTTCACCGATTTTGTTATCGAAAAGCTCAACGAACGCACCGATCCCGTTATTTTTCTTCTTTGGGGGAATAATGCAAAGGAAAAGGAGAATATTATTACAGGTAAGCAGCATTACATTTTAAAAACGGTTCATCCGAGTCCGCTTTCCGCCTCAAGAGGCTTTTTCGGCTGCGGACACTTTGCTAAAACAAACGAAATTTTGCAAAAGCTCGGCAAAGAGCCGATTGACTGGCAGATTGAAAACATATAACGAAAGGCTTAATAAATGAAAAAATTACTCATACTCGACTCAAACAGTATCATAAACAGAGCGTTTTACGGAATAAAGAGATACCTCTCCGCGCCGGACGGAACACCGACTGCGGCAATATACGGCTTTTTAAACATACTTTTTAAGCTTATAGGAGATGAAAAGCCGGACTATATCTGCGGCGCATTTGACCTTAAAGCGCCGACTTTCAGACATAAAATGTATTCCGAATACAAGGCGGGAAGACGCCCGATGCCCGACGACTTAAAGGCGCAGATGCCGATAGCGCGCGAGCTGCTCAAAAGCATGGATATACCCGTTCTTGAAATTGAAGGCTACGAAGCGGACGATATTATAGGCACAGTATCGCGCATATGTGACGAAAGCGGCGTAAAATGCCTTATTGCAACGGGTGATAAGGACGATTTACAGCTTGCAGGCGAAAACACAAGCGTTATTCTGACGGTTTCGCGTTCGGGAGAAAATGAAACGGTTTGCTACGGGCCCGATGAGGTAAAGGAAAGATACGGCGTTACGCCGACAGAATTCATAGATGTTAAGGCGCTCATGGGCGACCAGTCGGATAATATTCCGGGCGTTAAGGGAATAGGCGAAAAGGGCGCAATGAAATATATCGGAGAATTTCACAGCATTGAAGCGCTTTATGAAAACCTCGAAAACTCCGGAATTAAAGGCGCAGCGCTTGAAAAGCTCAAAGCCGGTAAGGAATCGGCATTCATGAGCAAAACTCTTGCGACAATCTGCTGCACCGTTCCGATTGATTTTGATATTGAAAGCTGCCTGTTTGACGCCGACGCGCTTTCGGAAAAGGAAGCATTCACGGCGCTTCTTGAAAAGCTCGGTCTTAACTCATTTTTAAAAAGACTCGGTGCGGAAAAGAAAAAGGATAAAAACTTTTTTGATAAAATGAAGCTGACGAATAAAATTCCCGATAACGCAGCGGCAGCTGCCTGCGAAATGAAATTTGACGGCGATACGCTGACAGAAGCGGCGCTTTGCTTCGGAGATGAGGTAACATACCACAGCGGAGCGGAGGAGGAAATAATAAAGCAAATTTCTCCGGTGCTTGAGAACGAAAGCATAGAAAAATATATGTTCGGCTGCAAGGAATACCTTGTAAAACTCAAAAATAAGCTTGAAATAAAAAATCTAAGGGCGGACGCCGAAATCGGCGCATATCTGCTAAATCCATCAAAGAGCAGCTACACGGTTTTCGCTCTTCTTGAAGAGCTGCTCGGCGCAGAGCCGCCGCAGGCAAAGGAAAATTTGCAGATGAGCCTTTTTGACGAGCCGGAAGAGGATGACACGCTTGCAAAGGCGGCGTTTTCAATAATTCCGCTTTGCAGAGAAATTGAAAAGCGGCTTGACGAAAAGGGGCTTTTAAAGCTCTACCGCGAAATTGAAATGCCTCTTATCGAGGTGCTTGCGGATATGGAATACGAGGGCTTCAAGGTCGATACGGGCGAGCTTGAGCGCTTCGGAGAAGAGCTTTCAAGGCGCGCGGAGAGTATAAAGGAAGAAATATACGAGCTTTGCGGAGAGGAATTTAATATAAATTCGCCAAAGCAGCTCGGAGTAATACTTTTTGAAAAGCTTTCACTTAAGCCGGCAAAGAAAACAAAAAGCGGCTATGCAACGGGCGCGGAGGTGCTTGAAAAGCTTCGGGATAAGCATCCCGTTATTTCGCTTATACTGACTTACAGGCAGCTTATGAAGCTCAAATCAACCTACTGCGACGGACTTCTTGCGGTAGCAGACAAAACCACCGGAAAAATTCACACCGTTTTTAATCAGACTGTAACGGTAACAGGGCGGCTCAGCTCTGCAGAGCCAAATCTGCAAAATATCCCGGTTAGAACGGAGCTCGGCAGAGAACTGAGAAAAATGTTTATCGCTTCATCCGATGAAAATATTCTTCTTGACGCGGACTATTCGCAAATCGAGCTGAGAATACTTGCGCATATGTCCGATGACGAGGTTATGAAAAACGCGTTCATAAACGGAGAGGACGTTCATGCGGTAACGGCTTCGCAGGTATTCGGCGTGCCGCTTTGCGACGTAACGCCGCAGCAGAGAAGCTTTGCAAAAACAGTCAATTTCGGAATAGTTTACGGAATGGGAGAGTTCAGCCTTGCGCAGGACCTCAAAATATCCGTAAAGGAAGCAAAAAGCTATATAAATCAGTATTGGAAAAAGTATACGGGCGTTCACAACTTTATGGAGAAAACGAAGGAGGACGCGAAATACAACGGATATGTCAGAACCTTGCTCGGAAGAATAAGATATTTGCCGGAGCTTAAATCTCCGAATTACAATATACGCTCCTTCGGAGAGCGCGCCGCGTCAAACGCACCTATTCAGGGAACGGCTGCGGATATTATAAAAATTGCTATGATACGCGTTCATAACCGCCTGAAAAAAGAAAATCTGCGTGCAAAGCTTATCATGCAGGTGCATGACGAGCTGATTTTGGAGCTGCCTAAGGAGGAGCTTGAAAGCGCGAAAAAACTTTTAAGAGAGGAAATGGAGGGCGCAATGAAGCTCAGCGTTCCGCTTAAGGTTGATATGGCGGAGGGGAGAAGCTGGTATGACGCAAAATAAATTTCTTTTCGGAATAACCGGCGGCAGCGGCTGCGGAAAAACAACCGTTTCGGATATTTTCAGAAATCTCGGCTATGAAATTATCGACTGCGACAAAATTTCAAGAGAGATAAGCGCAAAAAGCAGCCCTTGTCTTAGCGAATTAAAAAGCGTTTTCGGGGAAAAAATTTTACTGCCCGACGGCTCGCTTGACAGAAAAGCGCTCGGAAATATTGTTTTTTCCTCACAGGCATCGCTTAAAGCCTTAAACGATGTTACTCACAAATATATCCTTGAGGAAATTTATAAAAGAGCCAATATATCAAAAAGCCGCACGGTCGGAATTGACGGCGCTGTTTTAATAGAAAGCGGCGTTTCAAAAAAATGCAGACGCATGATAGCGGTGCTGGCAGACCGAAAAATCAGAGCCGAAAGAATAATAAAGCGCGACAAGCTGACGCCTGAGGAAGCGGAGAAAAGAATTAATTCACAAAAAGTTGACAACTTTTATATTGAAAACTGCGACTATATATTGTATAATAACAGTGACAGAGCTACGCTCGAAAATCAGGTCAGGGAGGTAAGTTTAAAATTAGAAGAAGAAAGAAAAAAAGACATGGAATTTTAAAGCTTGTAATTGTTATCGTCCTCATGGCCTTTGCCGTGCGCATAGGCGTTGTCACCTGCAAAAATCTGTTATATCCGTTTGATTATCAGGATATTATAGTAAAGTATGCAAACGAAAACGAGCTTGACGAGGCGCTTGTTATGGCGGTAATTAAAACGGAAAGCAACTTTATTCATGACGCACATTCGGGAAAGGCAAGCGGCCTTATGCAGATAACGGACGACACGGCGGAATGGATAAGCAAAAAGATGAATTTAAAGCTCGAAAGCATTGACCTTATGAATCCAAAGGATAACATTAAGCTCGGCTGCTTTTACCTGAGGTATCTTATAGATTATTACGACGGCAACACAGACGTTGCGCTTGCGGCATATAACGGCGGCATGGGTAACGTTGACAAATGGCTTAAGGACGATAAATATTCATCGGACGGCGTTCATCTTAAATACATACCTTTTAAGGAAACGAGAGAATATGTTGAAAAGGTAAACACACAAAAAATCATTTATGAAAAAATGATAAGCGGAGAAGAAATAATTAAAAATCATAAAAATGAAGGGAGTAATTAATTATGAAAAAATCAATTGTAATCGGAAGACATTTCGGAAGCGGAGGCTTTTATATCGGTAAAAAGCTTGCCGACGAGCTCGGATATGAGTTTTACGACAAGGAGCTCGTTGAGCTTGCCGCAAAAAAGGCAAATTTCAGTGAGGAAACGGTTAAAAAGCTTGACGAAAACGCAAAAAGCAGCTTTTTGTATTCAATAGCTATGGGCAACTATACCGTCGGAACGCTCGGAGGACCTGTTTATTACGATTTGCCGATAAACGACAAGCTTTTCTTAACGCAGTCGGATATTATTAAGGAAAAGGCGGCAAAGGCTCCGTGCGTATTTGTGGGAAGATGCGCCGATTATGTGCTTAAAACAGCGGAAATGCCCGTACTGAGCGTGTTTATATACGCCGACGCTGATTATAAAATCGCAAATGTTATGAAAAGATACAATCTCACAAGCCAGCAGGCAAAGGATAAGGTTATAAAGACCGAAAAGCGCAGACGTTCATATTACGACTATTATACAAACAGCGACTGGGGCGTTATGAAAAATTACGACCTGTGCCTCAATTCAGCCGTTCTCGGAGAGGACAAATGCGTTGAAATTATTAAATCGGTCATCGGCGATTGATTTGGGGGGAATTAAATGCTTGCAGAAATGATTAAAACCATCATACTCGGAATTGTCGAAGGCTTCACCGAATGGCTCCCGATAAGCTCAACCGGGCATATGATACTTGTAAATGAGCTTATAAAAAACACGGACGGCTTTACGGCATCCGACTTATACCTGTATGTAATTCAGCTCGGCGCTATACTTGCTGTTGTAACGCTGTATTTCCATAAGCTTAATCCGTTTTCACCCAAGAAAACGAAAAAGGAAAAGGCGGACACCTGGCAGATGTGGTTTAAGGTTATAACGGCGTGTCTGCCGGCGGCGGTTATCGGTCTTTTGCTCGATAAGTACATGGCGAATTTTGAAAACTGGCTTGTTGTTTCGGCAATGCTGATTATTTATGGCTTCGCCTTTATATTGATAGAGAGCAGGGACAGGAAAGCAAAAATACACTCCGTAAACGAAATGAGCTACAAAACGGCGTTTATGATAGGACTTTTTCAGGTGCTTTCGATAATTCCGGGAACATCGCGCTCCGGCGCTACAATTCTCGGTGCAATCATAATAGGCTGTTCGCGCGGCGCGGCGGCGGAATTTTCGTTCTTCCTCGCAATTCCGGTAATGTTTGGAGTAAGCCTTTTGAAAATACTTAAATACGGTCTTGCAATGAGCGGCGGCGACGCTGTTGTACTTATAACGGGAATGATTATAGCATACATTGTTTCAATGCTGTCGATAAAATTCCTTATGAACTACGTGAGAAAGCATAATTTCAAGTCGTTCGGATATTACAGAATTATACTCGGTATAGCCGTTATATTATATTTCTCATTTATAGCATAGGATGGAGTTAAAATGATATTTAAAGATATTTGCAGGTCATTTAACGTAAACGAATACAAAAATTTCAGAAAAAAAACAACCGGCGATGTTATAGCATACATCGCCGTGCTGCTTCTCATATGCAGCATAGGAATTATAATAATTCCGACAATTCGGGAAAGCGCGAAAATTCTTTCGGGCTTTATGCAGGAAATTCCCGAATTTGAGATAACGCAAAACGGTCTTACAATAGACTCAACCTTTGATTTTGACTATGCCGGAATTAAAATGTACGCAACAAACGAGCGTTCGGTGAGCGCGGAGGATTTCGGCGACGATTATATGGGCTTTTTGCTTGACAGGGATAAGGTAATTTTAAAAAGCATAAGCCAAACCGCCGAATTTACGTATAAGGAATTTGACCTTTCGGGCAGCGGCTTCAAGGTTACAAAAAGCGATTTGCCGTCACTGAAAAAGTATATTTACATCGGCCTTGCGGTGTTTGATATAATGATGTATGCTGCTCTTATGTTCTCATACGTCTTAAACTCAATACTTGCGGCGATAATATCAAACCTTATAAGTATGCTTATGCATATAAGAATTCCGATTTCTCAGCTTATAAAGCTCGGAATTTATTCAAGAACTCTGCCGACTGTAATTTTTGCGTTTTTAGGCACTGTCGGATTTAGTATGAATACAAACGTGGCGCTTCTTCTGTCGGTTGTGATTATGTATATGGCTCTCAGAAAAATACGCGCCGATGAGGGAGAAAACACATTTGAAATATAATCTATATTTGTTTCTCTAAAAAGCATACAAAAAATGCCGCACTTTTAAGTGCAGCATTTTTTGGTTTTACTTTAATTACGCAAGCTCTGCGAAGTATTTGATTGTTCTAACCATCTGGCTTGTGTATGAATTTTCGTTATCATACCACGAAACAACCTGTACCTCATAAAGACCGTCACCGATTTCAGCTACCATTGTCTGTGTAGCGTCAAAGAGTGAGCCGTACTTCATGCCGATAACGTCTGAAGATACGATCGGGTCTGTGTTATAGCCGAATGACTCGGAAGCAGCAGCCTTCATAGCAGCGTTAATTCCGTCAACTGTTACGTTGTCGCCCTTAACAACAGCTGTAAGGATTGTTGTTGAACCTGTCGGAACAGGAACTCTCTGTGCAGAACCGATAAGCTTACCGTTAAGCTCAGGGATAACAAGGCCGATTGCCTTAGCAGCACCTGTTGAGTTAGGAACTATGTTAGCAGCACCTGCTCTTGCTCTTCTCATATCGCCCTTTCTGTGCGGACCGTCAAGAATCATCTGATCGCCTGTGTAAGCGTGGATTGTTGACATGATACCTGACTGAATGGGAGCGTACTTGTTAAGTGCGTTAGCCATAGGAGCCAAGCAGTTTGTTGTACACGAAGCTGCTGAAATGATTGTATCGTCAGCTGTAAGAGTATTTTCGTTTACAGAGAAAACAATTGTCTTAAGGTCGTTTCCTGCCGGAGCTGAAATAACAACCTTCTTAGCACCTGCATTGATATGTGCCTGTGATTTCTCCTTTGATGTATAGAAGCCTGTGCACTCGAGTACAACGTCTACGCCGATTTCACCCCAGGGGAGCTTTGAAGCGTCTGCTTCTTTGTAAATTGTAAGAGTTTTGCCGTCAACAGTGATTGTGTTAGCCTCATCGTCAGCCTCTACTGTATGAAGGTTTTCACCTATCTTACCACAGTAGCCGCCCTGTGCTGTATCATACTTAAGAAGATCAGCAAGCATTGAGGGCTTTGTTAAGTCGTTGATTGCAACAACCTCATAACCTTCAGCACCGAACATCTGTCTGAATGCAAGACGTCCGATACGACCAAATCCATTAATCGCAACTTTAACTGCCATGATTAATTCCTCCTATATAAATACATATTAAGTGAATAGTCCTTGCGGATTATTCCATACCTATATTTTACCTCAAAAATGCGAAATATACAATAGAAAAATGTTATTTTTTTATCATTTTCGGGGGATTTTCTGTTTTGCACAAAACAAAAAGATTTTTCTTTTATTTTTTATTCAACTTAAAGACGTATTGATTTTAAAATTTTGGCAAAGTAAAAAAATCCGCGCCGAAAAAACGCGGATTTTGAAAATTTTTTATTTATACTATTGCAAAAACATAAAATATATGTTATACTTTTTTAATAGAAAAGAAAAAACAGAGCAAGGGGGCTCACTCTGTTTCCTACATAATTTTAAATTATGTGAAACCAAAGAATTAGTCAACGATAAACTTTTTAAGCTCGCTTATAAATTCATCGCAGTTGTCATCATGTACTTCAACCTTTATAGGCTTTGACAAATCAAGACTGAAAATCCCCATTATTGATTTTGCATCTACAACGTATCTGCCTGATGTCAAATCTACGTCAAAGTCATATTTGCTGACAATATTGACAAAATCCTTTACATCGTTGATAGAGCTGAGCAATAAATTGAATGTTCTCATAAAGCATCCTCCTTAAAATTTGTTTTACGGATTTTCTTTATCCGCACTTATATAATACACTGTTTTTTCCTTTTAGTCAAGTGAAATTAAACATTTTTTGAATTTTTGGTAATTGTGCTTACTAATAAATTTAAGATATATGCAAAATTACTCAAAACGATAAATTTAAATTACGAAAGGCATATAAGGTAAATGAAAAAAGCGGCATTTTACACTCTCGGCTGTAAGGTCAATCAATACGAAACAGAAGCAATGACGGAGCTTTTTAAAAAAAGAGGCTATGAAATAACCGACTTTTCCTCTCCGGCTGATGTTTACGTTATTAACACCTGCAGCGTTACGTCGATAAGCGACAGAAAATCAAGACAAATTATAAGGCGTGCAAAAAAAGAAAACCCAAACAGCATAGTGATTGCAACGGGCTGCTATGCGCAGGTCGCTCCGGACGAGGTACTCGGAATTGAGGACGTAAACCTGATAATCGGCACAAACGACAGAAACAGAATTGTTGATATGGCGGAAAGTATAACGCATGAGGATAAAAAATCGCTTGTCGGAGATATTTTAAAAACGCATACCTTTGAGGAAATGAAGGTTTCCGATTATGAGCATATGACGCGTGCATACATTAAAATTCAGGAGGGCTGCAATCAGTTTTGCTCCTACTGCATTATTCCCTATGCGCGAGGCCCTATAAGAAGCCGCGACCCGGAAGAGGTTGTTGCGGAAGCAAAAAGACTTGCAGCGGACGGATTTTCGGAGATTATTCTCGTAGGTATTCACATTGCTTCATACGGACTCGACAGCAAAAAATCATCGCTTGCGGATATAATTTTAAGTGTGAACGCCG
Source organism: uncultured Clostridia bacterium (assembly GCA_934489015.1). GTDB lineage: Bacteria > Bacillota > Clostridia > UBA1381 > UBA1381 > RGIG9115. The sequence continues at coordinate 58,438 of CAKSSN010000009.1, read as the reverse complement.
TTGAGGGCATCAGAAGAATACGCCTCAGCTCAATTGAGCCTATGACATTAAACAGCGAATTTATCGAAAAAATATCTGCCGCAGACAAGCTATGTCATCATTTTCACCTGTCGCTGCAATCCGGCTGCGGCGAAACGCTGAAGCGAATGAACAGACGATATACCCCCGAAGAATACGAGGAAATTGTAAACGCAATCCGAACGCATTTCCCTGACGCCGCCGTTACAACCGATATTATGGTAGGCTTTCCGGGAGAAACGGACGAGGAGTTTACAAAAAGCGCCGCATTTGCGGATAAAATGAAATTTGCCGATATGCATATTTTTCAGTATTCGGTGCGTCCGGGAACTCCGGCGGCAAAGTATAAAAACCAGGTAAATCCGCAGGTAAAGGAAATGCGCAGCAAGGTGCTTGAAAAAATAAGAAATAAAAATACGGCTGATTTTCTGCTCGGTCTTGTGGGGAACAAAACGGAAATACTTTTTGAGCGGAGCATAAAGGGTCACGATGATGTTTATGAGGGCAAAACCTCAAACTATATAAATGTTCACGTACAGTCTGATACTGATTTATCGTTTCAATACAAAACCGTTTATATCGAAAAAATAGAGGGCGAAACGGCAATAGGACGAATAGCAGAGGACTAAATTACAAACACTGTAAATCAGGAGGGATAAGCATGAAGGTAATATATAACCCTGATGAAGAAATAGTTAAAACAGTTAAGGAGGGACTTAAAAGAACGGGTGGCTACTGCCCGTGCCGCGTTGAAAGAACAGAGGAAAATAAATGTATGTGCAAGGAATTCAGAGAGCAGATAGCAGATCCGAATTTTGAGGGATTTTGCCACTGTATGCTTTATTACAAGGAAAAATAACAAGAAAGGAAGAAAACAAAATGGCTGAAATTACATTAAACGCAAAAAACTTTGAAGAAGAGGTGATAAAGTCCGATATACCGGTGCTTGTTGATTTTTGGGCAACCTGGTGCGGACCGTGCAAAATGCTCGCTCCGACAATTGAGGAAATTGCAAAGGAATACGACGGCAGACTAAAGGTCGGAAAGGTAAACATTGACGACGAGGGTACGCTCGCGATTGAATACGGAATTGTAAGCATCCCGACGGTGATTTTATTTTCAGGCGGCGAAGCCGTTTCAAAATCCGTAGGCTTTGTGCCGAAAGAAGAGCTTGAAGAAATGTTTAAGGGCTTAATATAAAATATAAGCGAGGCTGCACGATTTCCGAAATTAATTTTTCGGAAGCATCTAAAGCAGCCTCGCTTTTTTAAAATACAAACTGAACGAGAAGCATATAAATTATCGTTCCTCCAGCAATTGACAAAAGCATTTGCCTTTTTGCCGCATGAATTACAACCGTTGCCGCCACCGCGATAAGCTCCGGCACTCCGTGACTTCCGCTTAAAACATTTACGCTTTTAAGGCTTTACACAACGAGCATACCAAACACGGCAGGAGGAAGCACCCTGCCGAGATATTTTACATATTTCGGCGTTGGCTTTCCGGCGGGAAACAGGATAAATGGAAGAAATCTTGTAAGCATTGTTGCCGCAACAACGGCTGCAATCGTAATAATTTTCTGCGAAAGAGTCATTGCTCATCTCCTCCTTTTTCAAGCCGTCCTCTCGACAGCGTTAAAATAGTCAAAATCGCCGCCATTGACGGAATTATAAAGCTATCCGCTCCGAGAATCACAAGGCATACGACAGACACGGCAATTCCGAGAAGCGAGCTGAAATGATTTTTTTCCTTAAGCCAGTTATCCGTAAAAATAACCGTGAACATTGCCATCATTGCAAAGTCAAGCCCTTTTGTGTTAAATTTCACAAGCTCTCCGAGAAGCCCTCCGAGCGTTGCGCCCGACACCCAGTAAAGCTGATTTAAAAGCGTGACATACAGCATAAACAAGCCCTTATCAACGTCAAGCGGAATATTTGCCGAATAGTTTACCGAAAAGGTTTCATCACACATTCCGAAAATCAAATACCACTTTTTTTGCCGGTATCATGAAATTTATCAAGCATTGATATTCCGTAAAAAAGATGTCTTGCATTTACCATAAGCGCCATTATAAACGCCTATATGGGATTAAATGCGCCAAGAAGCATATTCGCCGTTACAAACTCCATTGACCCGGCAAATATCGTCATGCTCATAATGCAGGGGTACAAAAAGGAAAAGCCCTGAACCTTCATATATATTCCATAGGTTATTCCCAAAAACCAAAACCCCGCAAAAATCGGCACGGTATAAGGAAACGCCGCCTTTAATGCTTTTTGATGTCGGTTTTTCATATGTCATCTCTCCAAAATGTTTTTTCGTATCAGTACGGAAATCTAAGATTGTATAATTCAAACTCACTCTGCCACGACTTTAAATAATTTTCGGGCGTATCATAATAAACCGTATCCTTAAACTCCTTTTCAATCATATCATACAGCTTATTATATGACGCTGTAAGCTCGCTTGAAAGATCAGAAACATACTCATCATGCTGCTTATAAATTTCCGAAGTTGCCATATCCTTATATTCCTGCAAAATTTCATCGCGCAGCGCAGACGCATAACTGTTTGCATAGCCGCCCGTATTTGCAGCTGCACGTCCGTAAGCGTCATCAGCCTCTCTCTTGCCCTTTCTTTCATATGTCGCATAAATTTGCTTTGCCCAATCTGTTTTTGTGGGATCGCTGTTATAAAAATCAAGAAGCTCGCTTTTTTCTCCGTCATACCACTTGTTAAGCAGCGCGGTTGTCATGCCATAGAGATCGACGCTCTCTTTCGGCTGGCTTGCCGCAGACGGATATATATAAACCGATTTTGTTGTTTCATCCCATAACACGTCCTGGAGAAAATTCTCCGAAATTGTTCTCAGCGGAACAAATGTATATCCGTCAATCAGCACCGGAGGCGAATCGAGCTGCACCGGCATGCCGTTTACATAACACTTATCAAAATTTATGTTATATATAGCATTAATATAGCCGTATGAAGCTTCAATCATTTTAGTATCTTCATGCCAGATTACTTCAGCCCCGAAGGTTTCAAAAATTTTACGCATCGGAACCATCGTGCGATCGTTTATTATAACGGGATCCTTGTCAAACTCAAGCTTAATGCCGTTATAGTAAACATTGATATTGTCCGCATAGGACGTCATGCCAAGCGCAAGACAGGCAGCCGCAAACGCTGACAGCGCCAATTTTTTTAAATTCATTTTTATACCATCCCTTTCTGAAAATTGCTTATAAAAATTATATCACACCTCGCGCAAATTTTCAAGAAAAAACGCACATAGCATTTAAATTGTATAAATTTTTATATAAAACCTACAAAAATACAATGCAAAATTTGAACGCTTGCAATATAAATGCTCCGCCGAAGAATTAACGCGCCCTTATTGTGAAAAAAGCATTTTTCTTTATATTATAAACAAATTATTAATTTGTGCTGAAAAGACTTGAAAAATCAATTAAAAAATAGTATGATAGAGTATAGAAATAAATTTGAAACGGAGAATTATATGAAAACAATATGTGTTATTTTCGGAGGGAGGTCTCCGGAGCATGATATATCATGCCTTTCGGCAGCATCAATTATAAGAAATCTCGACAAATCCAAATATAATATACTCACAATAGGCATAACAAAGGACGGACGCTGGTTTTTATTTGACGGCTCGGCGGACGATATAGAAAGCGGAAATTGGGAAAACGGCAAGCTGAAAAAGGCTTTTATTTCCCCCGACACGTCCGACGGCGGAATAATCGTATTTGACGGTGATAAAATATCAACCGTAAAAACAGACGTTATTTTCCCGGTACTTCACGGCGAATACGGCGAGGACGGAACCGTTCAGGGACTTTTTGAGCTCAGCGGCGTGAAATATGTCGGAGTGGGAGTTGCCGGAAGCGCAAACGCTATGGATAAAACGCTTTCAAAAATAGTGTTTGCAAACGCAGGTATTCCGCAAGCTGACTGGGTTACGGCAGCTGCCGGTGATGACATTGACGAAAAAATTTCCGAAATAGAAAATAAAATAGGCTATCCGTGCTTTGTAAAGCCGGCTTCAACGGGCTCGTCTGTCGGAGTGGGTAAGGCAACGGACAGACAGTCGCTTATTGAAGCGGTTAAGGGCGCTCTTACATTCGGTCAAAAGGTGCTTGTTGAAGAAAACATTGACGGCCAGGAGGTTGAATGTTCTGTGCTCGGCAACATAAACGCCGACGCCGCAGAGGTAGGAGAAATTATTCCGACCGTTGAATTTTACGATTTTGACGCAAAATACAAGGACGACTCGACAACGCTCCGCATACCTGCAAAAATTTCATCCGAAGCGCGTGAGCAAATAAGAGAATACGCCGTAAGAGCCTTTAAGGCGCTTGACGGTCAGGGACTATCAAGAGTTGACTTCTTTGTAAGAAAGAGCGACGGAAAAGTTATTTTAAACGAAATAAACACGCTTCCGGGCTTTACAAGCATAAGTATGTATCCGAAGCTCTGGAAGGCTATGGGAATAGAATACTCCGACCTGCTCGACAGGCTTATAGAGCTTGCCGAAAAAAGAGTTAAGCTGTAAAAATCGCTTTTGAGAGGTATATATGGAAAATAACGCTCAAAAGGTTAAGCTGAAAATAACATCAATACAGCTTGCAGGTGATGAAAAATCGGAGCTTGAAAGCGAATATGACGGAAAGCTTTTTATAAAGGACAATGCTGTTCACATATTTTACCGCGAAAATGACGAGGACAAAACCTCATGCGCAATTCACGCAAAGCGCGGCGAAGTTCAGCTTGTAAGAAAAGGGGAAACGGTTTCGTCAAAAATGTGCTTTGAGCCTCAAAAGGTATACAAAACCGTTTACCGCACCGCATACGGAAATATGGACCTTGTCATAAAGCCGTTTAAGGTTTTGTGCGCCGTTAATTCGGACGGTGGGAAAATACAGCTTGAATATGATATGCTGCTTGCAGGTCAGCGATTTTTCAACAGCGTGACTATTTACGCCGAGCCCATCGGGCAGCAAAAAGCCTAATTTAAAGAAAATGAAAGGGTTTAAAAATGAAGAAAAAAATTATTGCCGTATTATCGGCATTTTCATTGATTTTATCCGGCAGCGCAGTATTTGCCGACAACAATTACAGCGATGAATTTAATGTTTTTGAGCAGGTCGCCGGATATATTTCAACTTATTATATTGACGACTCGCTTAACGACCAGGATATTATGAACAAAGCGATTTCAAAGCTTGTTGAAAGCAATGACGAAAAGCTTGTCGAGCTTTTGAAAAGTATGCTTTCGGCGCTCGATCCGTACAGTGAATTTTTCACCGCAGAGGAATACAAAAGCTTTGTAAACCAGATTAACAAAACCTTTTACGGTATCGGAGTGCAAATAGAGAAAAAGGACGATTATATTGAAATTGTTGCGTTCACGCCGAACAGCCCGTCCGAAAGAGCAGGAATTTTAACGGGAGATAAAATTTCAAAGGTTGACGGCGCCGACATGAAGGGCAAGCCGCTTACAACCGTAAGAAGCGCCATTCTCGGAGAGCTCGGAACGGATGTTGAGGTAACCGTGCTTCGCGGAAACGAGGAGCACACATACACAATAAAGCGCGCTGAGGTAAACGGAAACACGGTTTCCTATTCAAAGCTCGGAGACAGCGTAGGCTATATAAGAATTGTTGATATGTCAAGCCATACGGCTGAGGAATTTGCGGACGCACTCAAAAGCGCCGATGACGATAATATAAAAGATATTATCCTTGATTTGCGCGGAAACGTTGGCGGTTATCTGTCTTGTGCGGTTGATATAGGAAAAATGATTGTTCCGAAGGGTGTTATCGTAAACACAAAATACCGCCAGTCGTTTATGGACAAAACATATACGTCCGACCTTGAAAAAACAAAATATAACTTTAACGTGCTTGTTGACGACTATACCGCAAGCGCCGCAGAAATTCTTGCAAGCGCAATTCAGGATTCCGGTGCAGGTAAGCTAATCGGCGAAAAAACCTACGGCAAGGGCGTTATACAAAGCACATTCCCGCTTTCAAACGGCTCCGTATTTAAGCTGACTGTAGGAAAATATCAGACAAGAAACGGAAGCGATATTAACGAAAAGGGAATAGAGCCGGACGAATTTATAGTAAACTACACCGACCCGATCGACACGAGCAAATACACACCGTTTACCTATAAGGAAAGATGGTCTGTCGGCTCAAGCGGAGATAATATAAAGGCGGCAAAGGAAAGACTTTATCTTCTTAATTACTATGACGGGGATATAGATGATACGTTTGACAGCGCACTCGCGGAGTCGATTGAAAAATTCCAGACGGACCAGGAAATTTACCCTTACGGCGTGCTCGATATAACAACACAGACAAAAATAGAAAACGCATTTGCAAAGCTTGAGGTAATTGTTGATAAGCAGCTTGACAGAGCTTATGAGCTTTTTACCGGCAAGCCGTATAAGGCAGACGAATAAAATAAAAATCCCGACAGATAGGCTCTCCGGCCATCCGTCGGGATTTTGCTGTCAAAACAAAGCATAGCGAAAAAAATCGCCAAAAACCGATGCCGCCTTATTCCCGGCGGCACTGTTTTTTTATCTGACTTTATATAAGATTTTTATTACTATCTCCATCCTTTTTCCTTTTCATAGCGAACAATGATATTTCTGTTCTCCTTTTCCATCGCCGAAAGCATATCCTCCGTAAAATCGGGATTAGGCCTGTACCAAATACAAGTATTAAAATAAGTTCTGTACGGCTCCGTGTCAAAAATATAGCCATGCCGTGCATAAATTTTGTTACGCTCCAAAGCAACCTCACTTCTGGTCAAATTATCTAAATAATCATATGTGATATACTTTGAGTTCCAATAATAAATGTTGGCGTCCTCAAACGCGTCCATACTTCCGTATTCGTCATAATAATTATAATAGTCATCGTCATAATAATCGTCATCATTCGAGTAATAGGAATAATCTGATGAATTGTCGTAATCAGATTCCGAGTAGTCGGAATAACCCGATGAATTGTCATAATCTTCTGAGTAATCGAAAATATCCGATGCGTCATAATATGAATTGTCCGTATCATACAAGCTTTCACCGTTTATTACTACGGTATTATGTTTATCTATGAAATCGGCTGCGCGGAACGCTGACACGGCTATGGCTACGGCAAGCGCAGACAAAATCACGGTAAGTACAGCTCCGCTTTTGTTTTCATGAACTTTATCCGGATAAAGCTTAGGATTTTTTCCGTATCGGTTATCTCCGCTGTCGCTGTCCGTAACCGAATATACAAATAAAATTATCATTCCGATTATCGGAATACACCCCATAAGCAAATACCATCCGCTTTTGCCTATATCATGAAGTCTTCGCACGCTCAAGGATAGGTTCGGCACAAAGCATATAAGCTCATAAATAAAGAGAAATCCGACAATTACAATTATCTCAATCATTTGATTTGCAATATCTCCAATACCCTCTGACATTAAAAGAAAATCGGGTATTAAAAGTATATATGCTATTAATACTATAAGAACATTTGCAAGACCGACATACCAAAGCTCACTTCGCCTGCTTCTTCCTTTAAAATTTACATAGTTTTTAAAAAATGCTTTGTATGCGCTCGAAAATCCAACATGCGCCTTAGGCCGAGCTTCGCTCGCAGCATATGATGATTGTTGCCACGTCGTTCCTCTAAGCCTGCTTTTAACATATTCAATCACTTCGGGTGTATATAAATCGCTGTCGATGAGTATGCCCTGCAACTCTTCTCGTGTCATTGTGTCAATTCGGTTCTTCTGTGTTTCAATCATATCAAATCACCTTCATCGTGCATAAATCTCTCTTACAAGCTCTCCGGTATTATAATCGCAGCCGGCAGAAGCAATCAAATATGTATCCTCAACATCTGCCGAGCCTAAGGAATTAATCTCATATGCAAGCTTATTGACTTTTGGAGTTGCTGTCGGTTTAGCGGCCGGCTTAGCAGTCGGTTTTAAAGTAGGAGCTTCGGTCGGCTTAACGGTAGGCTTGACAGTAGGTGTTGCCGTTGGTCTGACAGTAGGAGTTGCGGTTGGCTTTGGCGTAGCTTTAGGCTCAAATGTCGGCTCCGCAGTTTCATAAGAATAATCTACAGAAAAGCTCTTATTATCATTGCCGTATTGAAAAGCTCTCCACAGAAGTGTTGCCGCCTCTGCTCTTGTAATGCTCCTTTGTCCGCGAAATGTTTGATCGTTATAGCCTGTTATAAGTCCCCTTTCAACTGCAATTGCAACATATTTTTGAGCGTCACTGGAAATTGATTTCCAATCGGTAAACGTATCCCACAATACCGATAAGTTGTAGGCAGAATCCTCATATCCCTTTAATTTTACCATTGCAACAGCTATATCTTCTCTCAGCGCCAAATCGTTTGGCTTATATAAATATGTATAAGCCGTCCTATAGCCGCTTAAATAATATTTTGCCGTTTCAATATAAGGGCAATACCAGTCATCCGCATCAACGTCATCAAAGCTTGAAGATTCAACATCATGTATATTTAATCCGGAAGCGGCTGTCATAATTTTTGCAAATTCCGCACGCGTAATGTAATTGTCAGGTCTAAATGTTTCGTCCGTATAACCGGATAAAACACCTCTGTTTACCATTTCCGTTATGTAGTTGTAAGCCCAATGAGTATCATCAACATCGTAAAAGATCTGTGCTTTTACAGATGTTACGGTTATACAGCTCATTATAAAAGACAAGCTCATAATCATAGATAAAATTTTCTTTTTCATACCTTTTCGTCCTTTCTTTCTATATAAATATACCATTGTAATAATTAATTTAAATTTTATCATCTCCTTGAAATTAAGAAAAAGTATAGGTTTACTAAAAATATTTTTTAACATAATTTAATTATTTTCTTAAAATGTATTGACAAAAATAACTTTATGCGATATAATAATTCTATAAATTATTTATAAATATTTTTTGTGTGTAAACCTATACTTTTTCTAAAAATTATCGTTTTCCATGCTTTTGATAAAATGCCCAAAGCGGCATATTACAATTATCCGCGCCTTCCTTCGCGGTTATTTTTTTACTGCGCCAAAGCGCATAGCTTTCCGGATAATTTTCCGGTATATTCATCGCAGGTCTTCCGAATTTCACACCGCGTTTATGCGCGGCGGCAATGCCTTCTCTTTGACGCTGCAAAATATTTTCTCTTTCGTTTTCCGACACAAAAGATAAAAGCTGCAAAACCAGATCGGATATAAACGTACCGAGCAAATCCTTTGACTTTGTTGTATCAAGAAGCGGCATATCGAGAACCAATATATCCGCGCCGATCTTCTTAGTTATTTTTCGCCACTCCTCCTGAATTTCGGTATAATTTCTGCCAAGCCTGTCAAGACTTTTTATAACAACCAAATCGCCTTTTTTCAAGCGTTTAATCATCTTTATATACGCCGTTCTTTTAAAGTCCTTGCCGCTTTGCTTGTCAACATAAATATTTTTTTCCGACACGCCGTAATCTGTAAGTTCAATCAGCTGTCTTTCAGTATTCTGCACGGCGGTTGAAACGCGTGCATAGCCTATCAGCATATTTTTTCGCCCCCTAACAATTATGCGATACGGAGTAATTATACCATATCTGCCGTCTTTGCGGTATTAATCGGTGCATAATTTAAATCAGGACATAAAAAAAGAGCATGAACAATGCAGACAATATCCGCATTATTCATACCCCATAAACCTATTTTTTTACTTAAATACAATTGATATTTCCGTTCCGACTCCGAGTGTGCTTTTTACGAAAATATCCGCATTATGATACATAGCTCCATGCTTTACTATTGAAAGTCCGAGTCCTGTTCCGCCCTCTGATTTCGAGCGGCTTTTATCGACTCTGTAAAACCTCTCAAAAATTCTGCTGATTTTGTCCTGCGCGATACCTATTCCGGTATCCTTTACGGTAACTGTCGGGCGGCCGTTTGTATACGACAGCAAAACAGTAACGCTTCCACCGTTATTGTTATACTTTATCGCATTATCACAAAGATTAAAAATCATTTCATCGAGAATTTGCCGAACGCCGTTTACGGTTATATACTCTCCCTCAAGCTTCAGATCTATATTCTTTTTCTCCGCCGCAGGCTCAAGTCTGTTTAAAATCTCATTTGCCATATCATATAAATCGACGCTCTCGCTTACAAACTGCTCACTTTTTTCATCAAGCTCCGAAATTTTTATTATATCGCTTACAAGCGTTATAAGCCGCTGCGCTTCGGTATATATTGATTTTGAAAAATCGGAAACCGTCTTTTCATCAACGCCTCCGTTCATCATCAGCTCCGCAAAACCTGAAATGGAGGTCAGCGGCGTTTTAAGCTCGTGCGACACGTTTGCCGTAAATTCACGTCTGATTGCTTCTCTGCGCGCACTTTCCGTAACGTCAACTATCATAATAACAGCGCCGATAATTTTTCCTTTATCATAAACCGGGCTCGAAATAATATTATTTGTCTTTTCACCGCGCGCCACCGTTTCCTCATAGCATTCTCCGCCGAGCGCCTGCGAAACGGCGCGCCGAAATTCCCTTGAACGATCTATTGTAAGCACGTTCGCATCATCAAATTTATCCGTCTGCAAAAGCTTAAGCGCCGCGCTGTTATGCGACAGCACCCTTTCGCTCTTGTCTATCACAATCAGTCCCTCGCTCATATTCTCCGTGATAAGCTTAAACTCCTCCTGATGCCGCCGCGCGCTGTCAAGCTGATTTTTTATTGTTTTATTCTGATTTATTATTTTTTTAAGAAGCGGCGAAAGCTCTTCATACGTTTCACATTCTTCAGGGTTATCCAAATCAATTGAGTTAATCGGACGAACAAAGCTTTTTGCGGTTTTTGAAGCAAGAAAAATTGAAAGCACAAGCGCCAAAAGCACCATAAATGCAATGGGCTGAAGCAGTCCCAAAAGAATTGAAACGACAGTATACTGCGTTGTTGAAACCCTTAAAACCTCTCCGCCGGAAAGCCTTTTTGCATAGTAAAAGGTCTTTTTCGTAAGCGTATCGGAATAGCGGAAGCTCATGCCGGTGCCGTATTTTTCAGCGTCACGAAACTCCTCTCTGTCCGCATGGTTATCCATTTTTGTTTCGTCAGCACCGGTATCATGTATTACATCTCCGTTTTCGGCTATGAGTGTTACCCTGCGCTCATCGGATTTAAAATTTTGAAAAAACGAATTTCCGCCGTCCTCCTCAACAGCGTATGAAATATAATCCGCCTCGCTTGCAAGCTCCTTTTTTATCTGATTTTCAAAAAATCCGAAAAGGACTCCGAGAATAAGAACAAGACAAAAAAGCAGCGATAAAACTGACGACAAAAATGTAAGCCTGAATATTTTATCAGTCATTTGTATCTCCTCCGATTTTATATCCGACATTCTTTACGGTTTTTATCGTTGCTCCGGCATCGCCGAGCTTTACTCTGAGCTTTCTTATATGTACATCGAGCGTTCTCGACTCATCATAAAACTCGCCCCAAACCTTAGTTAAAAGGCGGTCACGGCTAACGGCGTTTCCCTTTTCCGCAAGAAGCTCTGCAAGAAGCGAATATTCCTTATATGATAAATCAATTTCCTTTCCGCCGACGCTTACTATGTGCTTCTTCGTGTTCATATAGATAGGCCCGGCGCTGTATTCTCCGCTGCTTTGCTTATGCGCGCCGCTTCGGCGCATAACCGCCCTCACTCTCGCGGTAAGCTCCGTCATGCCGAACGGCTTTGCGATATAATCATCCGCACCCATATCCAGACCGCATACCTTATCAAACTCGCTGTCCTTTGCGCTCACCATTATAACCGGAATATCCTTTGAACTTTCTGCCGAGCGCAGCTTTTTAAGTATTGATAATCCGTCCTCCTCAGGCAGCATTATATCAAGCATTACAAGCTCCGGCAGCTCCTTTAAAATTTCGCGCCAAAATTCAGCCGCGCACGGAAAGCCTTTAACCTCATAGCCCTCCTTTGCAAGAGCATAGCTTATCAGCTTTCTTATATTATCATCGTCCTCAACAATATAAATCATAACAGGCTTCCTCCGAATATAACCAATTTATATGTTTATTATATCACTAAACCTATTTTTCGTCAATATAGTTTTTGTGCTTTCCAGTTATTGAATAAATAACCCACTCGGCTATATTTTCGGCATGGTCGCCTATGCGCTCAAAATATTTTGCTATCATGAGCAAATCTATGAGCGCCTCCGCATTTGTATCGGACTCTTCCTTTACGCTTGAAATAAGCTCTCCCTTTACCTTAAGAAACAAATTGTCAACATTATCGTCGCACTTCAAAACCGAATATGCAATATCAAGATCCTTTTTAACAAATGAGTCTATGCTGTCGGTTACCATTTTAATTGTTGTCCGCGCCATATCGGCAATGTGAACGGTGCTTAATATATTACTTTTGCTCACAAACACAACCATTTCCGCAATATCCGACGCCTGATCGCCTATTCTCTCCATATCCGAAATCATTTTAAGCGCAGATGAAACTATCCTTAAATCGCTTGCAACGGGCTGCTGACGAAGAAGAAGCTTCATGCACAGATTTTCAATATCTCTTTCTTTTTGGTCTATCTGCTTATCCGCGTCAAACACCGTTTCTTTCAGCGACTCATTACCCTCTATCAGATATTTTGCGGCTGCCGAAATTGCTTCCTCGCACAGCGCGCCCATAATAATCAGCTCGGAATTAAGCTGCGAAAGCTGTTCGTCCAAACGGTTTCTCATTATCCAAACCTCCCTGTAATATAGTCCTCTGTTCTCTTATCGGCAGGTGATGAAAACATTTTTTCGGTAGAGTCAAACTCAACAATTTCGCCGAGCAGAAAAAATGCCGTTTTATCCGCTATACGCGCCGACTGCTGCATATTATGAGTAACCATTACTATAGTATATTTTTCGCGCAGCTCAAGCGCAAGATCCTCAATTTTTGATGTTGAAATAGGGTCAAGCGCACTTGTCGGCTCGTCCATAAGCAAAATTTCCGGCTCTACCGCCAGCGCCCGCGCTATACATAATCTCTGCTGCTGACCGCCGCTCATTGAAAGCGCACTTTTTTTAAGTCTGTCCTTACACTCATCCCATATAGCCGCGCGCCTGAGCGACTGCTCAACTATTTCGTCAAGCTCTATTCTTGATTTAATGCCGTGTATTCTCGGTCCGTATGCAATATTGTCATAAATGCTCATAGGAAACGGATTTGGCTTCTGAAACACCATGCCTACGCGCTTTCTAAGCTCCGTAACGTCAATATCCTTATATATGTCCGTGCCGTCAAGCATAACCTTGCCCTCTATCCGACAGCCCTCAACAAGATCATTCATACGGTTGAGCGTTTTAAGAAACGTTGATTTTCCGCATCCCGACGGACCTATAAGCGCTGTTATGCGATTTTGAGGAATTTCGATATTTATGTTGTGAAGAGCATGATTTTTATCATACCATAAATTAAGATCATGTGCCTTTATTATTTCACTCATTATTTTTTCCTCCCATCTCCGAGCGCTCTGGCAGCCATACTCGATAAAGCATTTATGATAAACGTCAAAACCAAAAGTATAACGGCTATCGCAAAAGCTATATCAAAATCTCCGCGCTCCTTTGCATACATATAAAGCGCGACGGTCAGCGTTGAGCCTGCCTGATTTGGCAGCGGCGCTTTGAAAAATGTTATTATTTCGTTTGCCATGCCGGCTGTAAACAAAAGCGCGGCGCTTTCTCCGACAATCCTGCCGACAGACAAAATGCACCCTGTTACAATTCCGTTTACGGCAGACGGCAAAACGACTGTTCTTATCATTCTCCATTTTCCGCTGCCGAGCGCAAGCGCGCCCTCACGGTAGCTGTCTGGCACGGTTTTAAGGCTTTCCTGCACTGTTCTGATTATTGTGGGAAGAGTCATTATAACAAGCGTCATCGAGCCGGCTATAAGGCTTGTGCCAAAAGAAAACAGCTGCACAAAAATAAGCATTCCGACAAGCCCGTAAATGATTGACGGTATTCCGGCAAGCGTTTCCGTTGCAAGCTCGACAAGGTTTACAAGCCGCTTGTTTTTTGCGTATTCATTAAGATAAACCGCAGCGCCGACTCCGAGCGGAAGAACGACAATAAGCGTCATAATAATTATGTATACGGTGTTTAATATGTTCGGAAGTATTCCTACCGTTTCACGTATAAGGCTCGGCTTTGTCGTAAGAAGCTTCCAGGAAATATTTCCGAGACCTCTGTATAAAATATATCCTATTAAAAATACAAGAAGAAGCAAAATTGCACCCGTTGCGGCATACATAAGCGCATTAATAAGGAAATCCTTTATTTTTCTTTTAAACATATTGCATTTTCCCTCCGTGTTCAGCGCTTTTTCTTTATAAGATTAAGTATAATATTTATTATAAGAATAAATACAAAAAGTACAAGAGCTATTGAAAACAGCGCTTTTCTCTGAAGTCCCGACGAATATGACATTTCCGACGCAACCGCCGTTGTAAGAAACCTTACGCTTTTAAATATTCCCGGCATATTAGGGGCATTTCCAGAAACCATCATAACCGCCATTGCCTCGCCTATCGCTCTTCCTATGCCGAGAACGACAGATGTTAGTATTCCGCTTTTTGCCGCCGGAACAATAACCTTAAAAACCGTTTCCGTTTTTGTTGCGCCAAGAGCAAGAGAGCCTTCCATATATTCTTTCGGAACAGCCTTAATTGCAGTCTGCGAAACGCTTATAACGGACGGCAAAATCATAACGGATAAAACTATAATCGCCGAAAGAAGATTTGCTCCGTCGGGCAGTGAAAATGTATTTCTCACAAGCGGTACAATTATTATCATTCCGACAAGTCCGTAAACAACGGACGGTATTCCTGCAAGCAGCTCCGTTGCCGAAACAATTATGCGGCTGACGCTCTTGGGCGCAAACTCCGACACGTAAATTGCACACATAAGCCCTATCGGAACGCCGATTAAAATAGCGCCGAACGTTCCGAAAACCGAGCTTAATATAAAAGGCAGTATTCCGTAGCTTGCTTCTGCTGCGGTAGGCTTCCATACCTCGCCGAGCAAAAATTTAAAAACGCCTATTTCCTTAATTGCCGGTACACCCGACACGAGCAAAAATGCCGTTATAACTATTACAAATGCAAGCGCCGCAAAACCGCAGATGGTAAACAGCGCACGCATTGCATTTTCAGTTGTTTTATGCATTATCTTATAACAGGAATTGCACCTGCTTTTTCAATCAGATCGTCAGCTGCGGCACTGGTAGCAAAATCGAAGAATTTCTGTGCCTCATCGCCAAGCTTTTTATCTTTCTTTGTTACAAGAACAAAATCTCTCTGAACCTTGTAGCTTCCGTCCTGAATTGTCTGTTTTGAAGGCATTACATTATCAACGCTCAATACCTTAACGCTGTCTTTTACAGCAGCAAGCGAAGCATAGCCTATTGCATTCGGGTTGCCCGATACGGTTTGAATAACATCACCCGTTGACGTAAGCTCCTGATTATATTTGCATTTATCCTTTGTGTCTGTTATTGACTCAAAGCCGTCACGCGTTCCCGAAGCTGCTTCTCTTCCTATTAATACTATAGGCAAATCATCTCCGCCTACCTGACTCCAGTTTGTAATTTCGCCGGTATAAATGTCCGCAAGCTGCTGAACTGACAAATTTGACGCCGTGTTTGACGGATTAACTACTATTGCAATACCGTCTATTGCAACAACGGTCTGATCAAGAGTTGTCTTTTCATCATCCTTAAGGTCACGGCTTGAAAGTCCTATATCGCATCTGCCCTCGCTTACCGCCTGAATACCGGCTCCCGAACCTGTGGGATTATATGTTACCTTAACATTTTTATTTCCCTCCATGTAGCTCTCGCTGAGGTAGCCTATAACCTTTTCCATTGATGTTGAGCCGTCTGTTGAAACTGTGCTTTGCGAAGCTGATGCCTCCGAAGGTACTTCCGTCTGAGCGCTGTCCGTGCTTTGCGAGCAGCCTGCAAATGCCGTTAAAAGAACTGCTGATAAAATTGCCGATATGATTTTTTTCATGATAAATCACTCTCCCAAAATTTTTAAAATATTTATATGATTTGTTTGTTACAAGCATATTATAACGCGCTGTATGTTAATTCCGAAAGCAAATTCATGTTAAATGTATGTTAAAATAAAGTTCCCCATACTCACACATTTATGCGGTTTTTCGGGCGTTAAAGTGTGTAGCATTAAGCACGGTAATATACAAGTACTCTGCCCTCGTTTTGCAAAAGTGACATCGTATTCAAAACCTGCGCCGCGTCGTCAGCAGTAAACTCTCTGTTTGTGTTTGCGCGCTCCATAATATCAAGGTACGATCTGTCAACACCCATGTCTTGTACTTTTTTGTCAGCATTTTCATACGTCTCCTTGTTTGTGATTTTTTCGTAAATAAACTCCTCTGCCCGTCTGTCCGCTTCCTTTTGCGTGTTCTCGTTCCAGTGTTCCTTGTGCATGGAGTTTTTATATACGTCCGAATATCTCCCGTCAAAATCCCTTTTCTGCTCTTCCGTAGCGTTCGGGTTTTCATTTGCATAATATCCGTTTACAATATCCCCTATTTTCTGCCACTCGTCTGCTGTGAAGCTGTTCGTTTCGTCCGAAAAATCAATTTTTTCACCACTTTTAAGCTTTTCGTAAATTTCTCTTGCCGCGCGTTCGTATTTGTCTGAGTCTTTTGGAGAATAATATATATTGTCATCCCAGTCGTCGTACGTCCCGATATTATCAACAGATTTAATTTGATACGGATAAAAAGCAATCCAAACCCTGTGTCTTACTTTTGAGTCTTTTCTCCGTCCGCCGCCTATGTGTGTTATTCCGTCAATATTAAGACGCGAGAATACACTCTCAACAAAGTCATATGCCTGATCCCTGTAATACATATTATAGCTCAGTTCATCAACCAAAGCTCTGAAAGCGTCCTCGTTTGTTTTTACATTGCTAAAATCCACATCAATTTCATCATTATCCATATCACGCAGTGCCTTTTTCCATGCTCCGATGTCTGCCTCTGCATCCATATCCATAGGATTTCTGATGTTCAAATAGCAATCATATACTTGCTTGTTATTGCCGTTTCCTTTGTTGGTATATTCTTCTGCTACCTGCGGATTTTCCGTAAAGTACGCTCCGCGCCCGAAAAGTCCGAAATTACCGGAATAAATAGCAAAAAAATTAAATCCGCCGTGACTTGTACCATGATGAACAACTTTCGGAGTCCCATCCTCATTAACAACCTTGCTCGCGTGTTTCGGGTCGTTCTGCCAGTCGCCAAACCAACGTTTAAATGCAGGCGTTTTTGTATCGTCTATTATTCTTCTTACGGGATTTTCGGAATTATTCTCTAAAGAAATGTTGATATTTTCGTTGCTTTTTTCGTTTTTTGCAGGATTTTCAAGATTATTTTCCGAAAAAGTGTTGACATTTTCGCCGTCTTGTGATATATTATTAATATCGGTCAGGTTTGATCTGATGGGTGGCTGATTTTCAGCTTGCCCGTTAGCGCCTGACTGATTTTTTAATGTAAAATCGTTTTGGGCTATATCAACTATATCATAAAAAACCTTTTCGTTCTGAGCGGTAATTCCAATAACAACATCAGCCTTATACTTATTTCCACCTATTTCAAGTAAAATATCTCCATGTTGAAATTTCTTGAAAGAGTCATTTCTTTCGTGTTTCAAGTCCTGAGTTTTGAAATTATTTGCCGATCTTAAGACCTCATCAAGATTAAGAGAAGTGTTCATTTTATCCCTATACAAATTTGAGTTTTTTCTGAAAAGAAATTTGCTGTAACCAGAATTTGCGTATTCTCTTCGGGATTTTCTATTCACTTTTATAACATCATTTCCGACCTGTATACCCTCAGAAAATTTGCGCAGTTCTGACATTGCAGCCTTTCCCCACTGCTCTTTTGGCACATCTTTTAAAATATCCTCTGTTATCGCAACAACAGGCTCATTATCAACAGTATGCTTTATTGAATATCCGACATAACTCGGCTCAATATCCTTAGCCTTTTCCCCCAGTGCGTTATGGAAATTTTCAATAACAGCATTAACCTCATCAGCCGCCATCGTATCATAAAGCTTCCCAATCTCGCCGGGAGCTGCTTTATACACGCCGTTCATCTTATTTGCAATATCAATATACGCGCCGTAAATCATTTTTGCAAGTCCGGGCTTATCCTTTGCAATTTGGTAAACCTCGCCGTATCTGTTGAGCATTTTCCAAGAAGCGTCTGCCGCGATTTCTTCTTTAATAAATTTCTCGCTCGGCACTTTAAAGCCCGCGTTTTCATAATTCGCCTTGATTTTTTCAACTGTTTTTCTGTACGCTCCGGGATTTAATTCTTTAAAATCGGCAGCGACTCTGTTAATATATGCCGCGCCTGCAAGCGTGTTTGAAAAAGAGTGTACAACCTCATGCTTTGCAATCTGATAAAGCGGACGTTCGGAGTGCGCGCTGATATAAATCGTGTCCGGGTCGCTCGGATCATAAAAGCCGTTTGCAGCGTCAACCTTTCCCTTGCCGTTGCCTATAAAGTCCTTTACAATAATATGCTTTTTCATAGCCTTTCCCAGCTCGTCAAGCATTGTATATTCCGCATTTGAAAGCTTTGCAGTCGCTGTTGTCATGGCAACTCCGCCGCCTTGCTTCTTATATACATTGTTTACCTTGTCGCTGTTTGCCGCCTTTTCGTCAATGTGAACGCCTTCCTGCTTCATAGCACTGTATAAATTTCCGAAGTCTTCCGCGCTCGGCCGCTCCCCGCGCTGCATACGGCTTACAATATCCCTTGCAACTCTGTTTGCCACCGTATTGGTTAAAGTCTCATAGCCGCTCGTAAGACCCAAACCTACAGCCCCCAAAGATGATATAATTTTATTTTTCCCTGCTTCACTATATAATGATTTTGACAGATTTTCGTAAGCCTTGCCTTTCATAAAATCCAAATATTTTTTTGTTGGTAGCATATAAATAATGCAAACAAAAAAATTTTTAAAAAATTTTCAAAAAGGTATTGACAAATAAAAGTAATGGTGATATAATATAACCTATAAAGTAGATAGGTTATGCAGGTATATGGAGGCTGATAATATGAAAAAGCTTTTTTTGAAACGATGTTGACTTAAAAATGAAGAACTTATTTATTAGCATTTTATAATCAGAAAGGATAATTTATTATGAAGGTATATGAAAAAATTACAGATTTAATAGGAAAAACTCCGCTGCTTAAAATTTCAAATTACATAAAGAACAACAATCTTAAAGCAGATATATACACAAAGCTTGAATATTTCAATCCTGCCGGCAGCGTTAAAGACAGAATTGCAAGAGCAATGATTGACGATGCGGAAGAAAAGGGTCTTTTAAAGCCCGGCTCGGTTATTATAGAGCCGACAAGCGGAAATACGGGAATCGGTCTTGCAGCCGTTGCGGCTTCAAGGGGCTATAAAATAATTCTCACAATGCCGGAAACAATGAGCGTTGAAAGAAGAAATCTTCTTAAAGCATACGGCGCCGAGCTCGTTCTCACAGACGGAGCAAAGGGCATGAAGGGCGCAATTGAAAAGGCACAGGAGCTTGCCGATCAAACTCCGGGCAGCTTTATTCCGGGTCAGTTTGTAAACCAGGCTAACCCCGCCGCACATTTTGCTACAACAGGCCCCGAAATCTGGGAAGATACGGACGGCAAGGTAGACATATTTGTAGCAGGAGTAGGCACTGGCGGAACTCTTACGGGCGTAGGAAAATATCTTAAATCAAAGAACCCGAATGTTAAGATTGTAGCTGTTGAGCCTGCCGGATCACCGGTTTTGTCTAAGGGTACTCCGGGACCTCATAAAATTCAGGGTATAGGAGCAGGCTTTGTACCTGATACTCTTGACACAAAAGTTTATGACGAAATAATAACTGTTGAAAACGAAGACGCTTTTGCAACAGGCAGAGCGCTTGCAAGAGGTGAAGGACTTCTTGTAGGAATATCGTCGGGAGCTGCTGTTTATGCGGCAACGGAGCTTGCAAAGCGTCCGGAAAACGAGGGCAAGGTTATTGTTGCACTTCTTCCGGATACGGGCGACAGATACCTTTCAACACCGATGTTTGCAGATTAATAAAATATAAAGGGCGCTGCGTCAAGCAGCGCCCCTTATTTTTTATTTCCAGTATGAATTCCAGTTCGGGTTTTTAATTCTCATAAGAGCCTCCATATAGTAGTAATCTCCCCATATGTTGCACTCATCAATTCCGTTCTTCTGTGGCATGCCGTAAACGGCATGAGCCAAAATTCCGTTTGAATGTTCTCCCGTATAGCATGAAGGAAGCGCATCCATCATTTTATGTGCAGCTTCAATAAAGCTGTCATCTGTTTTTACAAGGCTGTCCATCTCCAAAATTCCGCAAACAGCGATTGCTGCGGCAGATGTATCCTTCTGAGTTTTTGTGTCGGTAAATATCATATCCCATGCAGGAATATTATCCTCCGGCAAATGCTCTATAAATGTGCGTGTTACAAGCTTATATTTTTCCACGAGCTCAGGATTTTTTGTGTGCAGATAGCCGAGCGCAAGACCGTAAACGCCCCAAGCCTGACCTCTTGCCCATATCGAGTCATCAGAATAGCCCTGATGTGTTGCACCGTGAAGCGGCTCGCCTGTTTTTGTATCAAAGAAATATGTATGATATGTTGTTCCATCGGGACGGATTACATATTTAACAGCCGTATTCAGATGGGTTTCGGCAATTCTGCGGTAATTTTCATTTCCCGTAACATCAGATGCCCAGAAAAGAAGCGGAATGTTAAGAAGACAATCAATAATCAGTCTGAAATTATCCTTAGCACCAACCTCGCCCCATGCCTGAATAAATCCGGCCTTTTCGTTAAATCTTGTGCAAAGATTGTCAGCTGCCAAAATTGCCGCTTCCTTTGCCTTTTCACTGCCGCAAAGCTTGTATGCCGCAACGCATGACGGGCAATATAAAAATCCCATGTCATGATGATTTACGCCAATTTTATTCTTTATTCTGTCGCTGTATTCATCAACGTGCTTAAGCGCGAGCTCTTTATATTTTTCATCACCCGTAAACTCGTAGGCAAGCCAGACCATACCTGTCCAAAACCCCTGTGTCCATGTTCCCAAATCATATGTGATCGGTTCATAAACCTCATTAACACTTGCCTCGCCGGGATAAAGTCCGTTCATTGTTTCTATGCACTTATCAACCTTTTTTATGCAAAATTTAATCGCATCATCCAAATTATTCATCAAATTTCTCCCTTTCACGCGAACGCATACAAACGTTCGGATAATTTCTTACGCTTATTATATACTTTCTGCGGCAATTTGTCAACCGTTTTTATAAGATGCAATAAACCTGTTATAAATTGCAATAACCCTAAAAAAACAGCGCCTTACCGAATTGGTAAGACGCCGAATACGTTTTAAAAAATCTGTCCCGCAAGCTTCAGCTTTTCTTTATAAGGAAATGCCTTGTCAAATTCCTCAGCGTCCTGCTCGTTTACAAAATAAATCTGAGGCGTGGAGTATTCTCCGCAAATACCGTCCAAATACCCTTCCTTAAGCTCCCTGCAAAGAAAGAATGACGAATCAGCCCCCTCCGGCAGACCGTGATACCTTATGCCGAAAGCGCTTGCCGGTTTAAATCCGCTTTTTCCGTAAAAATCAATATTACCCTCAAAGCAGACCGCACCGCAGCCGAATTGCGCCGCACACTCAAGCGAATAGTCAAGAAGCTTCTTTCCGTAGCCCTGCCTTTTAATTTCAGGTGCTATGCAGATAGGTCCCATTGTCATAATGGGGATTTTATCTCCGTTATCCGCGCTGATATGCGCCTTTACAAAAACATTTTGTCCTATGATTTTGCCGCCGCGCACCATTACAAAATTAAGCTCCGGCACAAAATCCTCGCTTTGTCTGAGCCGGTTAAGCACATAATGCTCCAGGCAGCCCGGACGGTAAACGTTCCAAAAGGCTTCTCTTACAAGATTTTCAACCTCACGCTGTTCTTCCTTTTTTTCCAAACGAATTATAGTCATTTTTATAATCATCCCTTCATACTGTAAGGCACAAAAGTCTGAAAGAAAATCGCTCAGAGTGCTGCTTTGCAGCGAGTGGTTGAGCTCAAGTCCAAATTTTTAATTTGGAAACGAGAGCCATGCAACAGCGTTCTAAATCTTTGATTTAGGTAACGCCACTGCTCTGTACGTAAATTCACAAAGTTGTGCTATGGGTGATTTTATTCAGACTTTTACCTCCTGATAATTGTTGACTGCAATAAGGGAGGTTTTACAGAGAATATTGCAAACCTCCCGGTTATGCTACACTCTCCAAGTCATTGATTTTCTTCAAAAAGCAAATCTCCTTTAAATGTTTTATAAAAATTATTAAACCGGAATTATCCGATTTACTAAATTTTATCACACGTATTTATATATGTCAAGGGATTTAAGAAAAATTTAATATTACTTGAATTTAATTTTTAGTATATGATAAAATATATATTAGACTAAATTTAAATAAAGGACAGTTAGAAAAATGAAAATTATTACTGAAAAGCTTATCGAAAGCTTCACCGAAAATATGAAATTTGAAGAAAAATCATATCTTACAATAGAAAAATACGCACGTGACATAAGGCTGTTTTACAGATGGGTCGGCGAAAAGGCATTTGACAAATCGGACGTGCTTAATTTTAAAGCGTATCTGACGGAAAACTATGCTCCGTCGAGTGTTAATTCAATGCTTTCGTCCGTCAACAGCTTTTTTGAATTTAACAAATGGTACGGCTTAAAGGTCAAATCGCTTAAAATTCAAAAGTGCGTTTTTGCCGACAACGAAAAGGAGCTGTCAAAAAACGAATACAGCAAGCTTCTTGCCGCCGCAAAGGATAAAAACAATGACAGGCTGTATTTTTTAATGCAAACCATATGCGCAAGCGGACTACGTGTTTCGGAGCTTAAATATGTTACGGTTGCCGCCGCTAAAAGCAGGCTTGCAAAAATAAAATGCAAGGGCAAAATAAGACAGGTTTTTCTGCCGGACAAGCTTTGCCGCGAGCTTTTGAAATACGCAAATGCGAGAAAAATAAAAAGCGGCTCCATATTCGTTACAAGCACAGGAAAGCCGCTTGACAGGTCGAATATATGGAAACTGATGAAATCGCTTTGCGAAAGCGCCGGAGTATCGCCGAAAAAGGTTTTTCCGCACAATTTAAGACACCTTTTTGCGCGCACGTTTTATTCCGTTCAAAAGGATATTGTGCGGCTTGCGGATATTCTCGGCCATTCAAGCATAAACACAACACGCATATACACTATGGAAACAGGCGAAATTCACCGCCGGCAAATACAAAATCTCGGCCTGCTTCGCTGCTGAAAAGCAAAAACCACATAATCAGTATTATGTGGCAAATAAAAATTATTTACATATTTTCTACAGTTCTATAATAGCACAAAAAATCGGGTTTGTCAATATTTTTATAACTTTATGTAAATATTCGTCATTTTGCAAAAAAATAAACGCCAAAATCAAGACCAATCTAATAACACTTTTTCAATTGGTCTTTTTTGGGCGCTCTTTTATAAATATTTTTTCAGCTTATATTTTATTTTCAAAGATTTTTGCACAAATTTAAAACAAAAGCTTATATTTCTAACCACATAATACTGATTATGTTGTATTATATTCTGTTTTAAAAATAAAACGAATGATTTATAAACGAGGTGCGGAGGAAAAATGCGATGAGAGAAGCAATATACAACATTGATGGGGAACGTCTGCGCAAGCTGATTTTTAAATATTTTATTTCAAACGGCAACATATCAATGCGCGATATATGCAGGGGTACGGGTCTGTCGCTCGGCTCGCTTTACTATTGGTTTGACGACAAACAAAATCTTGTCACAGAGGTTACGAAATACGGCTTTTACAAAACCGTTGATAAAATATTTGAATATGTTTTCGCTTCCGCCAATGATTTGGACGGCTTTTTCGGCGGTATTCTCGATTACATTGACGGATTTAAAAATGCAATTCGGTTTATTTATCAGATAGCGGCAAATCCGGAATACAGCGAAAAAATGCGTGAAATTGCGCTTGAAGTAAACTATATGTATGAAAGGCTCGCTCTGAAATTAGCGCATAAAACCGGCAGTACACCCGATAAGCTTCGTCCGTTTGCTTATGCAATCGCATCTGCCGTGCTTGACTATGTTATGTGGGGCGACAGGCAAAGGGCGCAATGTCAGATTGACTTTGTTTATGATATAATAAAAAATCTTGATAATTAAACGGCTCTGCCGTATAATTATATATTCTATAAATCATATTTTTTGGCTTTTCGTAAAGGGGGATAGAAATTTTAAAGCCGAACACCATAAAAATTTTAAGGAAGAAGGACAAATTAAATGAAAAGTAAAAAACTATTGACAGGCATTTTGTCTGCCGCACTTGTATTTTCAAGTCTTGCTTTTACTGCTTTTGCCGATGATGTAACAACCGAAAACCCAGTAGCCAAAATAGGTGACACTTTATATGAAACTCTTGCGGAAGCAATGAATGCCGCTTGTAACATGAATGTAGAAACAATCGACGGAATACCGACTCAAACAAAAGGTATTGTAATAGAAATTATTTCTGATATTCAAAACCAAACAGGCATTTCCTCAAAAGGCGGAAAGGTTACAACCTATGGTCAGCATTACGTACACAACATTGATATTACAATAGAAGGCAACAATCACAAAATCAGCACAGGCGTAATAGGTTCGGCACTCGATTCGCCTCAGCCCCCGAATATTACGCTTCAATCAACAAACGGAAAATTTACCGTTAAAAATGTTATTGCTCCGGAGGATATTGTATTTAACTTATCATCTCCACAGGATGCAGTAAGTGATTGTCAGCAAAAGCATGAAGCTCCGGCAGACAGCCTTGTTATTGAAAACTGCGAATTTTACGGTTCTAACGTAGGCTATCTCGGAAGAGTAAAAACAGCTGAATATAATAACAATAAGTTCTTGCCGAGCGAAACCAGCCATGACAGCGCAGATACATATCCCCTTTGGTTTAAGCTCGATAACGCAACACTTGAAACCTTTACATTTACAAATAACACCGTTAAATCTCAAAGGGGTGTTCAGCTTTCAAGATTGCCGCAGAATTTGAACATTAAATACAGCGGAAACAACGTTACGGTTGCAAATTCCGAGAAACCTGCAAAATCGTCCGCGCTTATGATCGGCGCCGAACAAAATTCAACCTACATAGGAAATGTTGAATTTAGTAATAATACAATTAACGCATACAGCGGCTTATGCATATATGCTCCCTCAGATAATAATACATCATTTAACTTTACAGCAGCAAATAATACTTTAGGCTCTACAAAGCTTCTCGGTTTTAATGAATGGAGCAGCGGGATTGACGCTGACGCAGCACAAACAAAAATAGACAGTATTAAAAATAATGCCCAAGCAACATGGGAAACAATGACCGATTCGGGACTTTACACGGTAGACACCGAAAAATTCGGCGTTATGAGATTTTCATTCAAAACTTCCGTAACGGACGAAATAAAATCTGTCGGAATTAAATTTATTAAGGCAAACAATATAAATGCGAGCCTAAAGACTGATGACGCACAGCTTACAACCAGTGGAAATATAGCTTCATTCTACGGCGATCTTACAAAAATCAAGGCAGACAGCACAGACAAATACTATGCGGCAGCTTATATAATCACGGACGTCGAGCCGATTTGGTCTGATATTGTTGAATGTACATTAGACACAAACAAGACATTTACAAATTACGGAGGTGCGCAGTAATGAGAAAAGAATACATAAAGCCCGACTTTAAGGCTATAAAATTCAGCGTTGATGATATTTTAACAACAAGCATTGTTGTTAAAACAGCTCCGCAAACGTTTGACGGAGCGCAGAGCTTGGGAAGCATAGAAGCTGACAAGGTTCTTACAGATTAATTAATTTTACAGCACAAACGCCGCCCGAAAAGGCGGCGTTTTCATATATAATTTTAGCTGATAACCATGCTTTATATGTTCGGCTCAAATCTATATTTTCCCCGACAAACAAAGATTTTTTCGGAAGCTTAATGCCTTATTTAACTTCCTTACCGCCGTCACCGACATCCGAAATGTAGAAAGAAGCCTCAATATCAAACTTATCCTTATAAAGCTTTCCTACCTTTTGTATATACTCATCTACGGCGCTATCCTTAATAATGCTTACCGTGCAGCCGCCAAAGCCGGCACCGGTCATTCTCGATCCGAGAACGCCATCAAGCTTTCTTGCTTCTGCCGAAAGGAAATCAAGCTCAGGACAGGTTACCTCATAGTCATACTGAAGCGAATCATGTGACGCATTCATAAGCTCGCCGAAACGAACAAGGTCATTTGCCTTCATTGCATTTACGCTCTCATGCACACGCGCACATTCGCCGACAACGTGCTTTATTCTGCGTCTTACAACCTCATTTTCAATAAGCTCCTTATGCTCTTCAAACTGCTCCGGTGTTATATCGGCAAGCTGCTTTGCATCGGGAATTGCCTTTTGAAGCGCCTTGAGCCCTTCCTCACATTCCGCTCTTCTCTCATTATACTTTGAGCTGCCGAGAGAATGCTTTACGTTCGTATTTGTAAGAACAAGCTTGCAGTCACCGAGATTAAGCGGCACGTGCTCATAGTCAAGCGTTGCGCAATTGAGGAAAATTGCATGATCCTTTTTGCCCATAGCTGATGCAAACTGATCCATTATTCCACAGTTTACGCCTATAAAATTATGCTCCGCGCGCTGACCGATAAGCGCCATTTCAATCATATTGATTTTTTCGTTTTTGCCTGCTTCTTCATTTGCAAAGGTCGCAAGGCAAAGCGCCGTTGAAACCTCTATTGCGGCAGAAGACGAAAGTCCGCCGCCGTGAGGAACGGTATCGTCATAAAGAAGATCCGCGCCGCAAAGCTTATAGCCGTCCTTTATAAGCTCAAGCGCAACACCGAGCTGATAATCTCCCCATTTAAGCTTACCCTTAAACTTTTCAAGCTCATCAAGCTCCGCTTCAACAAAAATGTCAAGATCGGTTGCCTTAAGCCTAAGCTTATTATCGTTTCTTTTTCTTGCAATGATTGTTGTTTCCATCGTAAGCGCAGCCGGCATAACCGGACCGCCGCAATAGTCAACGTGCTCGCCTATGAGATTTACTCTTCCGGGCGATTTGAATATTCTTGTTTCTCCGCCCTCTCCGAACACTTCATGAAACATTTTCATCATTTCATCAATCTGCATATCTTCATCCCTTTCCGCGCAAAGCGCATTTTTTATTTATTTTCGTTTTTAATAAACTTCTTATAAGCCGCTCTGAGCTCCTCTGCCTTTTCCTCCGGCGCTGTCGGATTGCAGCAAGCCCACGCGCCCGTTTCGCTCGACGCGTTATACTTAATCTTGTCCGCGCTTCTCATAGGCGGATAAAATTTAACATGGAAATGGCTGTATTCGGATGTATCCTCGCTGTTTACCGGATTTTGATACAGACACATCATATAAGGGAACGACATATCAAAAAGCGAATCGAGTGTTCCTGTTGTTTCTTTAAGTATTTTTGCAAAATTATGCTTCATGCGCTCATCAAAATCGCACACATTTTGGATATGCTTTTTCGCAAAAATATAAACTCCGTATGGATAATCAGAGAAAAACGGGAGAATTGTCACAAAATCCTCATTTTCGATTATTACTCTCTTATCCTCTTTAATTTCATTCTCCATTATATCGCAGATAAGGCATTTCCCCGTTTTTTCAAGGTGCTTTTTACTGTTTGAAAGCTCCTCTCTTATTCTTTTCGGAAGCACGCTGTAGCCGTAAATCTGACCGTGCGGATGCGGCATTGTAACGCCGACCGGCTCGCCCTTGTTTTCAAACATGAATATGTACTTTATATTCTCGTCCTTTGAAAGCTCGCTAAAGCGCTCCTGCCAAAGACCGACAAGCTTCTCTATATGCTCAACCGAGAGCTTCGGAAGCGTTGTTGTATGCTCCGGAGAATAGAGTATTACCTCGCATTTTCCGTAAGACGGCTTTACCTTGAAAAAGTCCGTTGCAACATCATCAATCGGCGGCGGAGTTTGCGAAAGCGCCGGGAAATCATTATCATATTTCATAACCGTATAATCGGGTACGTTTCCGAAGCTCGGACAAAACGGACACCAGTCCTTCGGCATCTGCGGCCTGTTTTGTCTGTGTGACGCAATCATTGTCCAGTCGTCAAGCAGGGGGTTGTATCTGAGTTCTGCCATTTTAAAGTTCCTTCCTTTCCGTGCCTTATGCACTGCCGAAAGCCATGCAGTATATTGCCGCATTTTTCGGCGCGGATTAAAGCCCCAAAGCTCCCTTTGCAAGCAAATCCGCTTCATCATTATATTTATTTCCGGAGTGTCCCTTTACCTTAGTAAATACGACACAGAGGTTCTCTTTTACGAAGTCATAAAAATTTTTGTAGTCAATCGTACCTGACTTATTTGTTTTCCACTCGCCGCTGCACCATTTTTCGACTCCCTCGTAATCATACAAAATTTCAAGCGATTTTATATTATTATCAATACAATACTGCATAGCGCACATTGCTCCGGCTATTTCTCCGGCAACATTTCTCATAGACGCAAGTTCGGGAGAATTAAACGCTTTTGAAAAGGTTTTCTTTTCTCCGCCGCAGAAAAGCACAACGCCGTATGAAAAGCGCTTTGTTTTCTTATCAAAGCTGCCGTCCGTATAGGCAACGGCTTCACATTCATGCTTCTGCGCTTTTTCTTCGCAGCCCATAAAAGCCCGTGCTTCATCAAGGCTTTCAAAGCTTTTAAAGGAAGCTCCCGAAAAGCCCGTTGTCTGCTTTTGGCACTCCGCCCATGTTTCATAAATTCCCGGCACTCTGCCGCACCTTACCGCATAATACTTTTTTTTCACTCGGCTACCCTCCGCAATAATCGTTATATATCAATTATACACCATTTTCTTCTCTTTGTAAACAGCTGTCTTAAAAAAACAATACGAATTTAAACAAAATGCTGTTAAATCCGTATTGTAGTTTTTTCACCGAATATCAAAGCCGGGGAGCATTAATATTCGGTGAATATATAAATTATTAAAGAGAGAGCAAAAATAACTTGAAATTTTTTGTCATCTGTATTATAATATAAGTATATCATAGTCTTTTACGTTTGTAAAGAAAAGGATATTAGCATATCATATAAATATATTGAACAAACGGAGGGAAGAAAAATGCTCGGCGAAATAGACCTTGAAAAGCTGCTTCCGCTTTACGTTATAAGAACGGGCTACAAGCAGCACCAATACCACGTTATAAGAAGCGACGGCTACCCGGCATATCAGATTTCGGTATGCACGGGCGGCGAGGGAAAATTTATAAGCGAAAACAGTGAACACACAATAAAAAAAGGCGATATTTTTTTATTTTCACCGCGCGTACCGCATGAATATTATCCGATCACGCAAAGCTGGAGCATTTACTTTTTCGTTTTTCTCGGCGACTGCGCGGAAAACCTTATGCGCTACTGCAATTTCGGCGGATATGAGGTTTTTACCGCACAAAACAGCGAAAAAACATTATCCGTATGCGAAAGGCTTTCTTCATCGGCGGACGATTTTGAAAAATCTCAGCTTCTCTATGAGCTTTTCGCTATTATGCGCGGCTTGGCGCGGAGTCAGCCGTCTGCGGACGCGCTCAGCAGAAACGAGCATTTCAGAAAAACAGCTCCCGTTATAGATTATATAAGAAAGAACTACAAGGAACCGATTGCGCTCGATGAGCTTGCTCAGCTGCTCGACGTTTCAAAAAGCTACCTTTGCCGCGTGTTTAAGGCGGCATACAACATGACGCCGATTAAATACCTGCAAAACTACCGCATTGACAGAGCAAAGCAGCTGCTTATTTCAACGGATATGAAAATGAAGCTTTTATGCGACGAGGTCGGCTTTAACGACACAAGCTATTTCTGCATGACATTTAAACGCGCGGAAGGAATGACGCCCGAAGAATTCAGAAATCTTCACAACGACTGACATATAATAGGAAAGGTTTTAAAGCTGATGAAAATAGGATCAATCGAAACAAAAAGCAACATATTTCTCGCACCTATGGCAGGCGTTACGGACTATGCGTTCAGAAAGCTCTGCGAGGAACACGGCGCAGGAATGGTATATTCCGAAATGGTAAGCGCAAAGGGACTTTACTACAACGACAAAAAAACCGAAAGTCTTTTAAAAGGAAAGCACGACTGCCCCTATGCCGTACAGATTTTCGGCAGCGAGCCGGATATAATAAAAGAAGTTGCCGCACAGGCAGCGTCCTACGGCGATATTCTCGACATAAACATGGGCTGCCCTACTCCGAAAATAGTAAACAACGGCGACGGCAGCGCGCTCATGAAAAACAGAAGCTTAGCCGGTAAAATTGTAAAGGCCGCCGTTTTATCCGCAAAAAAGCCCGTAACGGTCAAAATAAGACTTGGCTGGGACAGCCCCGAATTTTGCGTTGATTTTGCAAAGGAGCTTGAAGCAAACGGCGCGGCGGCAATTGCCGTTCACGGAAGAACACGCGCGCAGTTTTATTCGGGCGAGGCTGACTGGAGCTATACTGAAAAAATCGCGTCAAGTCTGAATATACCCGTAATCGGCAACGGAGATATACACTCTTTCGGAGAAGCCTGCGAAAAACTTGAAAACAACTCATGCAGCGCTGTTATGATAGGTCGCGGCGCGGAGGGAAATCCGTTTATTTTTTCGGAAAACATCCCATCCGTGCAGGAAAAGCTCGAAACTGCGCTGCGCCACGTGCGTATGCTGACGGAGCTTAAGGGCGAAAGCCGCGCAATAAAGGAAGCGCGCAAGCATATTGCATGGTATATAAAAGGTATGCCGAGCAGCAGCGAGCTGAAAATTAAAATATTTAAAGCAACAAAGTATCAAGAAATAGAGAGTTTGTTGTCGGATTTTACATCAAATTTTATAAAAACTATGTAAATTTAAAAAAAACTCTTGATATTACATGAAATATTTGATAAAATAAATTAAATATAATGAGCGGCAAAGGCTCGGAAATAAAATTACGGAAAGGATGTTTGGAATGAGTAACAAATTCGCAAAAGAAGGTCTGACGTTTGACGACGTGCTTCTTGTACCGCAAAAATCAGACGTTACACCAAATGAAATTAATCTTACAACAAGACTGACAAAAACAATTGAGCTTCATATTCCTCTTATGAGTTCGGCTATGGATACCGTTACGGAATCCGCAATGGCTATAGCAATGGCAAGAGAGGGCGGAATTGGTATAATCCATAAAAACATGACAATTCAGGAGCAGGCAGCAGAGGTTGACAAGGTTAAGCGTTCGGAAAACGGTGTTATAACAAATCCTTTCTTTTTATCTCCGCAGCACACGCTTAAGGACGCAGAAGCTCTTATGTCAAAATATAAAATTTCCGGAGTTCCCATCTGCGACTCTGACGGAGTTCTTGTCGGAATACTCACAAACCGCGACCTTAAATTTGAAACAAATTACGACCGCCCAATAAATGAGGTTATGACAAGCAAAAATCTTGTTACCGCTCCTGTCGGAACAACTCTTAAGGACGCAGAGGCTATTTTAAGACAGCACAAAATAGAAAAGCTGCCGATAGTTGACGAGCATAAGCACCTGCGCGGACTTATAACAACAAAGGATATTGAAAAGGCTGTAAGATACCCGAACACCGCAAGAGATAAGTACGACAGACTTTTAGTAGGCGCGGCAATCGGCGTAACGGACGACTGCATTGAAAGAACGACGGCTCTTGTAAACGCGGGCGTTGACGTTGTTGTTCTCGACTCGGCACACGGTCATTCAAAAAATATTATAAACAAGGTTAAAGAGGTTAAAGAAGCTTTTCCGGAGCTTCCCGTTATCGCAGGAAACATTGCAACGGGCGAAGCCGCTAAGGCCCTTATAGAAGCAGGCGCTGACGCTATAAAGGTCGGAATAGGTCCGGGCTCAATATGCACAACACGTGTTGTTGCAGGTATAGGCGTTCCGCAGATTACGGCAATAAACGACGTTTACGAGGTTGCGAAGGAATATGATATACCGGTTATCGGCGACGGCGGTATTAAATATTCGGGAGATATTTCAAAGGCTGTTGCGGCAGGCGCTGACGTTATAATGCTCGGAAGCCTTCTCGCAGGCTGCGACGAAAGTCCCGGCGAAAACGAAATTTATCAGGGCAGACGCTTTAAGACATATCGCGGCATGGGCTCTCTTGCCGCAATGGAAAAGGGCAGCAAGGACAGATATTTCCAGACAGGCTCGAAAAAGCTTGTTCCCGAAGGCGTTGAGGGACGAGTTCCCTACAAGGGCCCTGTATCCGATACGATATTCCAGCTTATCGGCGGCTTAAGAGCAGGCATGGGCTACTGCGGCGCTCCTAACATTAAGACTATGAAGGAAAACGCCGTATTCGTTAAAATAACCGGTGCAGGCCTCAGAGAAAGCCATCCGCACGATATATATATTACAAAGGAAGCGCCAAATTACAGCAGAAACAACTAATGCTGTAACAAAGCGAAAATCACAATATATTGTATTTAACACTGCGGCGGTTTACCGTATTTTGTTGAAATATGTAAATCAAGCTTAAAACATAGATTTAAAATGTTACATTCTTAATAACTTTGTAACATTTTAAATCTTTTTTAATTTTCAGCGTTTTTAACAAATTATAATCACAACATCACACAATAATGCGGTTTTTATACAGAAAATAGGCCTGCTTTATTAAAAAGTTGTTAAATAGATGTGTATTTTTTTAAAATCTGTGACATTATTTTAAAGTTAGCTTAATATTTTTTTCGCAAATCACTTGACAAATATAAAAAATAGTGTTACAATAAATTCAGCGGTTTAAATCGCACCCTTATTCCGTGATATGAAAAGGCTTTGCAGAAGCTTCGGGTGCGGCAATAAAAGAAAGGTGAGAGAAATCTTGAAAAAATTTAAGCTAACGGCGGCAATTGGTATGGCTGTTATCGCTCTGCAAATATCGGCAGGCGCGGCAGACCTGAGCGACTGGGCTGTAAATGAGTACATAGAGTCAAACTCAACCGGTCTTCTTTCATACAAAATAGCTTCCGGAAATCTTCAGTCAAATATAACAAGAGAAGAATTTTGCGAGCTTGCAATTAACTTATACGAAAAACTTACAAACGAAAATTTAAGAGTTCCCGATGTTTCACCGTTTACCGACTGCAGCAACGTTGCGGTAAGCCAGGCATACTACAACGGAATAGTAAGCGGAGTTTCGGACGATACATTTGAGCCGAACAGATTTGTTACAAGACAGGAAATGGCAAAGATGCTTGTAAACACTCTGACGGCAGGCGAGATAAACGTTGCTCTTAACACGCAGGGCGGAACGGAGGATATTCAAAGCTTCAGCGATCATTCATCGGTAAGCGATTGGGCGCAGTCGTCAATTTCGACTATGGTAAACCACAACCTCCTCTCAGGCGACAGCAACAACAACATAATGCCTCTTACAAACGCTACGAGAGAGCAGGCAATTTCATGCGTAAACCGCTGCTACAAAACATTTTCGGCAGTAAACCAGGACAGATATATGCTTCCTATAGTTGAAGCCGTTCAGTCGGAAAATGACGCAGCAAACGATATTATAATAAAATGGTCACCCGTTGACGATGCGGTAGGATATTATATTTTGATTAAGGACGCATCCGGAAAGCTTGTTTACAACTCACAGGCAATAAGCAGCGAAGGGTCGAGCATTATTCCGTCATCAAGCCTTACGAACGGTAAACATTCCGTTGTTGTAGGCGCAATAATGGAATCGGGCGACACGGTTTTCAGCGTACCTGTTGACTTTTCAAAATCAAGCCGTCAGGCAGTTGTTGAAAATCAAATGCAAATTGATAAGGAAATGTCCGCTCCGGTTATAGACTACTCAAAAGAAATTGTCAGCGACAAGGCGCGTCAGCTTATGGACGAAGCCGCTAAATATCTCGGAACACCGTACCGCTATGGCGGAACTACTCCGGACGGCTTTGACTGTTCGGGATTTATGCAGTACGTATTTAAAAACTGCGGCATCTCATTAAACCGCGTTTCAAGAGATCAGTACGCTAAGAACGGAACATCAGTTTCAAAATCGGAGCTTATTCCGGGCGATCTCGTATTTTTCGGCACGGGCGGAAACGTAAGCCACGTCGGTATGTATGTCGGCGGCGGTCAGATGATTCATTCACCGAGCACGGGAAAATCAATCGAGTACACATCAATAAATTCAAACTACTATCTGAGCCATTATATAGGCGCAAAAAGAGTATTTTAAACACCGATAATAATGCAGGGAGCTTTCTCTGCATTATTTTTGTATAAAAATAGCACAACCGCTATAAAATTTCTTGACTTTAAAGCCGTGTTATGATAAAATAAAACTACAGATAATTTTAGGAGCGTGAAAAAATGTGCGCCGATGATAATGAAAAAAAATGCTCTCTGTGCTTTTACAGCGCGCAGGCAAAGGGTCTGTCGGACAAGCTTTACTGCGAAAAAAGGAAAGAATACAGATCTCTTTGGGCAGATGTTTGCGAAAGCTATATGTACGATATTATAAAGCGTCCGGTGCGGCGAAAAAAGAAGCTCATGCACCAAGCGCTCGATTTTAACATATAAAATATTAAAACGGCGGAATAAATTCCGATAAATTTGACAAAAAGGAGCGATATACGTGATTGATTTTCACTCTCATGTCCTTGCAAATATAGACGACGGCTCAGACAGCCTTGAAGAATCGCTTGCCATGCTTGAAGAGGCATACGAAAGCGGAACGGATGTTTTGGTGCTGACGCCGCACTATTATCCCAGACAGGAGCATACTCTCGAAAGCTTTCTCGAAAAAAGGCAGAAATGCTACAACGAGCTTGTTGACTTTTGCAGCGGTCACCGTATTCCGCAGCTGCGCTTGGGCTGTGAGGTAAATTTACATACCGATATTTCGCATTTTGAAAACATAAAAAGCCTTTGCATAGAGGGAACGGATTATATGCTGCTCGAAATGCCGATGGATAAATGGGATGACTGGATTTTTGACTGCATATACAACCTTACCCTAAAGGGCGTAAAGCCGCTTATGGCGCATATAGACAGGTATCTGGGCTATCCTAAGGACAGGCTTAATGCTCTTTTTGAGCTTAATCCCGCTTTTCAGGTAAATTCGGAAGCCTTTGAGGATTTTAAGGGAAGAAAAAAGATGCTTGAGCTTTTCTACAGCGGCCATCTGCACGTTATCGGCAGCGATATGCACGGAATACAAAAAAGGAAAAACACACTGCCGCGCGCGTATACGGAGCTTGAAAATCGTTTCGGTGAAAAATTTATAAGCTTTGTTGAAGACAACGGCGAAAAAATTCTCGCCAACAAGCCAATAAAGCGCACG
Source organism: uncultured Clostridia bacterium (assembly GCA_934489015.1). Classification (GTDB taxonomy): domain Bacteria; phylum Bacillota; class Clostridia; order UBA1381; family UBA1381; genus RGIG9115. The sequence goes on along the minus strand of CAKSSN010000009.1, from coordinate 22,760 downwards.
GCACACTTCCCAAAAATAAGCAAATACAAGCTATTGTTTTAATTCGGAGAATAATTTATGGAGCTTACTAACCCACAGGTAATAAAAGAAATAAAGAAAAAGTTCGGCTTTGAATTTAAAAAAGCATTCGGTCAGAATTTTCTGACAAATCCGTCCGTTCTTGACGAGATATGCTCTGCCGCCGGCGGTGCATACGGAGCGCTTGAAATAGGTCCGGGCTTCGGAGTTCTTACAAAGGAGCTTTCAAAGAATTTTGAAAAGGTTGTTGCAATAGAGCTTGACAGCCGCCTGACAGAAGTGCTTGACTACACGCTTGACGGTGCGGAAAATGTAAAAATAATAAACGGCGACTGCATGAAAATCAATCTCGCCGCATTAATATCAGAGGAATTCGGCGACAGGTCTGTAAGCCTTGCGGCAAATCTGCCGTACTACATCACAACACCTATAATAACAATGCTTCTTGAAAGCAAATTAAAGCTTGAAAAAATAGTTGTTATGGTTCAAAAAGAGGTCGCGCAGCGGCTTACGGCAAAGCCCGCAACACACGATTACGGAGCTATAAGCGTTTTTTGCGACTATTACGCCGACACGAAAATTGTAACGACCGTTCCGGCAGGCTGCTTTGTGCCGGCTCCTAAGGTTGACTCCGCCGTTGTGCTTCTGACGCCGAGAGAGGAGAAAGGACTTTCGCTAAAGGACGAAAAATTGTTTTTCTCCGTTGTACGCGCAGCCTTTTCACAGCGCAGAAAAACTCTTTTAAACTGCCTTTCATCAGCGTTCCCGATGAGCAAGCCGGAGCTTTCCGAGCTTTTAAATTCGGTCGGCGTTGAGCCGTCAAGGCGCGGAGAAACACTTTCAAAATGTGAATTTGCAGCAATAGCGGACGAAATATATAACCGTCGGAAAGGACTATAAAATGCTAAAGACGCCAAGACTTATTTTAAACGATTTTACAGAGCCGAGCGAAACCGATATAGGCAAGCTCGTAAAGCAGTACAGAAAAGAGCGGTCAATGACTCAGCAGCAGTTAGCCGAATCGGTCGGAATATCAAGGTCATGCATTACAAAGCTTGAAAACAAAAACGTATGCCCATCATTTGAAGTGATGATGGCTATCGCAACAGCCTTGTGTATTCCTCCAAACCTTATTATGCGCTCGCCGCAGGTAAGCTTTGAGCTTTAGAAGCTCATGTGACAAAACAAGAAGGAGAGAAAATATATGCCGCTTACAGTTATAAAATGCGGATTATGCGCAGAGCCTGCCAAAGAGTACCTGTCCGAAATAAAGGAGCTTTACACGAGCGGCGAAAAAAATCAGCTTATTCTGCTTGTACCAGATCATTTTTCATATCTTGCGGAAAAAAGAATATGTGACACTGTAGGAGGAGCCGGGCTTTCAAATGTCAGCGTTCTGACTCTTCATCAGCTTGTAAGAAGCCTGTCGGAAGAAAACAGGCTTCTTTCTGCTGTCGGAAAACAAATGCTTATAAAAAAGGCGCTGATGTCGCTTGATGAAAACAATATTTTTGCAAGGTCAAAAAACAAATCGGGATTTATTTCCGAAATTCTCGATACGGTCAGCACATGGAAAACATACTGCGTTGACGAAAACGCGCTTCAAAGCGACGCAAAGGAGCTGCCAACGGAGCTTTTATGCGAAAAGCTTCTGACAACTGCAAAAATCTTCTCAGAGTATAAATCGCTTATAGAAAAGAGCGGCTGCACAGACGACTGCGACGAGTTGAAGCTGGCGGCAGAGGAAATAAGAAAAAATCCGATATATAAAAACGCTTATATATGGATAGACGAATTTTGCGATTTTTCACCTATGGAGCTTGACATAATATCGGCTTTTCTTGAGGGAAATGCGAATTTAAAAATATATTTGCCGATAACGGACGAGGATATTAATTCCGACGACGCTCCGCCGCCTGTCGGCTCATACTATGATCTTATGAAGCTTTGCGCCGAGAGTAATTTTACATTCAAAAGCGAAAACGCAAAATCCGACAAGCCTATGAGCGAGGATTTAAAATTTCTATGCAATAATTTCGGCAGCGGAAAAAAATATACGGGCAATTCATTATCCGCAGAGCTTACAACAGCTGACGATATATATTCGGAAACAGAATACGCTGCGGCGAAAATAATAGATCTTGTCAAAGACTACGGCTATAAATTTTCCGATATTGCCGTTATGTGCGGCGGACTTGAAAGCTACACATCATGTATTGAAGCAATTTTTGAAAATTATAAAATACCCTATTTCTCCGACTACAAGGTTCCGCTTTCGGGGCATCCGATTTCCATTTTGATTTTAAGCGTTTTTGAAATAGTCGAAGGCTCAAAATTTCCGCTCAAATCAATGATAAGGTATCTTAAAACAGGCTATGCCGCCGAAAGCGCCGATGACGCGGACTTAATCTCCGTATACGCTTCAAAGCGCGGAATTGTAGGGAATATGTGGCTTAACCCAAGATATTTTCAATTTGAGCAAAACGGATTTTTTGCGGAAGCTATGGGACTTGAAGAAAGAGAAGTGCCGAACGCGGAGCATATTGAAGAAATAAGAAAAGAAATTGTTATGCCGCTTTGCAGCTATGCGGAACGCTCAAAGGGCAGAAAAACAACGCAGGAGCATATAAAGGCTTTTTTTGAATATCTCACCGAAATAAATCTTTTTGACAAGCTCGAAAGCCGCATTGACCTGTGCACCGCTTCGGGCGACGACAACGAGGCGTCAAGGCTTACGCACGTATGGAACATACTTATAAATATATTCGACCAGATGGCATACAGCATTGCGGAGGACAAAATAACGCGCGCCGAATTTGCGGAATATCTCAGAGCAGGTATAGAAGGCTCTAATATAAGCATTATACCGACCGTAACAAACGGCGTTGCGGTGAGCGACTCATCAAGAAGAAGCGGAAGCGCGGTTAAGGCTCTTTTTATACTGGGCGCAGGTGCCGAAACGGTGCCGAAAATAAAAAAAGAGGACGGATTTTTCTCCGACGACGAACTTGAGCTTCTGCCGTCGCTTCCCAAAGCAGCATCAAAAAGCAGATATAACAGGCGCATGGAGTTTGAGCTGCAGCGCTCGATTGCAGACACATCGGAGCGCCTTTACATAAGCGTATGCAAAACGGATATGGACGGAAACAAGGTTGATATATCTCCGATTTTTGATTTAATATGCGAAAAGCTTCCGAAATGCCGCATAAAGCATATTTCCGGCAGCGAAATTTCCTCAGGCGTTACCGCGCCGCAGTCAATGCTGCACAGGCTTCTTGCCAAGCTCTCAAACGAAGAGATGCTCAGCGCCGCCGATAAATGCGCGGTTAAATGGTTTGAGAAAAACGAAAAATACAAAAATGCATTTTCGCTTTTAAACGAGGCTGTTCGATATAACGAGCTCAGGGGCAGCATTTCAAAGGATATATCGGCAGAGCTTTATAAGGATATTACAAAATACAGCGTATCACGGCTTGAAAAATATTTTAAATGCCCGTTTTCATACTTTTTAAGCTACGGCCTTTTAATAGGTGAGGAAAAGGAAAGCGGTATTCAAAGCACCGATACGGGAAGCCTTATTCATTTTGCCGCCGCAAAATTCTGCGAGGAAATGGAAAAGGGCGCCGAAACCCATGAGGAAAAGCGCGAAAGATGGCTTTCGGCGGACAAGCAGCAATGCAGGGAAATATTAAACGGCATAATGGACGAAATAAAAAGCAAAACGGAGCTTGACGCAAAAGGCGAAGCGATAATTAAAAGAATAGAAGCAACGCTTATAAAAACTGCCGACCTTATCGTCACGTCAATAGTAAAGAGCAAATACTCCGTTCTCAGCTGCGAACTTGACTTTTCGGGCTTTACTTTAAAATCGCCCGAAGGCTCGGTTGAACTCGGCGGAATAATCGACAGAATAGACTGCTTTGACGAGGCAGACAGAAAATATGCACGCATTATAGACTATAAAACGGGAAACAAAGCATTTCAGCCGACGGACATTTTAAACGGCGTTGATATTCAGCTGATTATATACGCTATGGCGGCAGGCGAATTTTTAGGACGCGGCGCGGAAATTTCCGGTATGTTTTATAACAGCCTGAAAAAGAGAATTGCAACCGGAAAAACCGCACAGGAAGCCGAAAACAAGCTGAAAAACAGCTATAAGCTTGCCGGATGCGTATTTGAGGATTTTACCGACAAAAGCATACTTGCAATCAAGTCGGGAGAAGATATGGATATTGACCTTACAGCAAACGGAGAAAGCACATATCTTCCGCTGAAGCTGAAAAAGGATAATAAATCATACAATATGAGCTCATCGTCCGCGCTTTCAAGACTTATGCTTTCAAAAATGAGCGGATATGTAAGAGATATGGTTATTTCGGCGGCAAACGATATAAAAGCCGGAGATGTAAAGGTATATCCGTTCAAGGGCAGCTGCGCGGGAGGCGCTTGCAGCTATTGCCCATACGGAACAATATGTATGTTCGATATTGAAAAGGGTGCGCAAATTAACGACGGCAGTCGCGGCAACGAAATATTTAAGGAGCTTAAGGAGGAGGATAAGCTGTGACGCAGTGGACAGACGATCAGCTGAAAGCAATAACGGGGAAAACAAACATTCTCGTAAACGCGGCGGCAGGCTCAGGCAAAACCGCCGTTTTGACCGAACGCATAGCAAGAAAGCTTTTGCCCGACGAAAACGGCGAATACATCGGAATTGACAATCTCCTTGTTGTAACCTTTGCGCGCGACGCGGCTCACGAAATGCAAGAGCGTATAAAAAAGGCGCTTACAGATCGGCTTGCAGCGGAAAAGAACAAGGAAACGGCGGCAATTTTAAAGCAACAGATAAAAAAGCTTCCGTTTGCCGATATAACAACCATTGACGCATTTTGCATGAGGCTTGTAAAAAACAATTTTCATCTTCTCGGAATTGACCCGAAATTTATAATAATGGAAACGGCGGAAGCAAAAATATTTACCTATGAATGTATAGACGAATATTTTTCAAAGCTCTATGATGACCGAAACGCCGATTTTCTTATGCTTACGTCCCTTTACGCAACAAACTATTCCGACGACGAGCTCAGGGAAACGGTTTATAAAATGTACCGGTTTACGCGCTCGCTCGCAAATCCGAACGAGTGGCTGAGAAGTCACTGCGGCGACTACAAAAGCTTTTCCGAAAGCAGCGAATATTCCATGCTTTTGGGCGCAGTACATTCGCAGTCGGCGTACTGCGAAAAGGCTCTTAAAGCGCTTTTGAGCGAATTTTCCGCATATGTGGGCTCAAGCGATCCCGCCGAGCTTGAAGCCTTCGGCAAATCTAACATCTACAGCGTGCTGACAAACGATATTGAAACTGCCGCACTTTTAAAGGACGCCGATTGGAATACGATTTATAATGCAGCCGACTTTCAAAGCCTTACAAAATCGGGCTTCGGAAGCGCAAAAGACGCTGACACCGCTTTTCAAAAGCAATGCATAGACAAAAGAAACGAGATACTTTCATACCTAAAAGCGGCAAAATCGAATTTTAACGACAAAAAAGAAAACATAGACGCCTTTTACGAAAAAGAGCTTTTTCCGCAGGCAACCGCACTGGCGGAGCTTGTATGCGGCTTTTCGGAATACTTTTTTAACAAAAAATCAGCGTCCGCCAAATTTGAATTTAACGATCTTGAGCATATGGCGATAGAATTGCTAAACGAATTTGACGGAATAAGAGAAAGCCTGAAAAGCAAATACAAGGAAATTTTAATGGACGAGTATCAGGACACAAACGATTTGCAGGAGGCTATTTTCAGTATGCTTTCAAACGGAAGCAACAGGTTTATTGTCGGCGATATGAAGCAGAGCATATACCGCTTCCGTCAAAGCGATCCGCTTATTTTTCTTGAAAAGGATATGCTTTACAAATCTGATCCGTCTGCCGGTACAAGAATTGTTTTATCTAAAAATTTCCGCAGCCGCCAAAACGTTTTAGACAGCATTAATTATGTGTTTGAACAAATCATGACGCGCGGCGCGGGCGAAATAGATTACGACAACGATCAGGCTCTTTATTACGGAAACCACAGCTTTGACAGCGGCTCAAACAGCTCATATGCATCGGAGCTTTACATTCTTGAGGGTGCACCCTCATCGGCTGATGACGAAACGCTTTCGGATATAGAGCGTGAAGCCGATTTTACGGCGCGGAAAATCAGAGAAATGATTGACGGCGGCTTTATGATACTTACAAAAGACGGCACGGAAAGAAAAGCGGACGAAAACGATTTTGCAATTCTTCTCGGTGCGGTGCGCGCCGCGTCGGATATATACATTAACGCACTTATGCGCTACGGGCTTTCGGCAAATGTTGAGGACAGCGGATTTTTTGAAAAGACGGAAATACGGCTGCTCCTTGAATTTATAAAAGCGGTAAACAATCCGCTTCGCGACATTCCGCTGCTTTCGGTAATGCGCTCGCCTGTTTACAGATTTACGGACGAGGAACTGGCAAGCATACGGCTTTATAAAAAAGGAAACTTTTACGGAGCCGTTAAGGCTGCATCAGGCGGAAGCGGCCGGCTTGCGGAAAAGTGCGGCTTGTTTATTGCCGACCTTGAAAAATGGCGCTCCATGAGCCTTTACATGACGGCAGACCGCCTTATCTGGAGAATACTTTCCGACTCATCGCTTTACGATATGTGTTCAATCCTTTACGGCGGCGATGCGGCGCGTGCAAATATGCGGCTTTTGATGGAAAGAGCAAGAGCATTATCCGAAAACGGTATTGCAACGCTGTTTGACTTTGAACGCTACATTACGCGCCTTGTTGGCTCGGATTCCGTTCCGTGCGCAAAACGCTCCGCAGGCGGAGTTACAATTATGACAATCCACAAAAGCAAAGGGCTTGAATTTCCCGTTGTTCTTGTATGCTCGATGGGCAAAAAATTTGTAAGCGACACAAGCGGAGATAAAATTTATATGCACAAAACCTACGGCTTCGGTATAAACGCCTTTGAAAATGGCGGAAACATCAGCATTGTAAGTCACCACAAGGAATTTATAGGTCAGATCAAGAAAAATGAAGCAATTTCCGAGCAGCTGAGAAAGCTTTATGTTGCGTTTACAAGGGCGAAAGAAAAGCTGATTGTTATCGGCACCGCACCAAATAGCAAAAACAAGGACACCTTTGCTTTTACGGAAAACGAAATTAATGACGACTATATATTATCCTGCGGAAAATTTCTCGACATGATCGCGCCTGCCGTAAAGCACTGCGAAAACAAGGATTTATGGCTATACAAAGAAGTTCCCTACAGCCTGTCGGAAACGGCAGCCGAAGCGCCGGAGGCTGCGGAAGATATACCTGTCACGGACGAGCTTACCGAAGCGGTATTTAAAATTCTTGACAAATACGACAGCACCGAGCGTCCGCCGACCGTTTTATCAAAGGTTTCCGTTTCCGCACTTAAAAACAACAGCGGCTTTTCTGTAAAGCTGCGCCGCGCTCCGCAGATTATAACGGAAAAAGAAAGCATGGGCGCTGCATACGGTACGCTTGTTCATTCTGTTATGGAGAAAATTTCGTTTAAAAACGCGTCCGACAAGGAATATGTTTTAAACGAGTGTGGAGAAAGCAATGAAATTGCTTCAAAAATATCGGGATTTTTTCAAAGCAGCATAGGGCGGCGCGCAGCAGCGGCGCAGGAGATCAAAAAGGAAGCTCCGTTTGAAATCAGTATTCCGGCAATTTCTGAGGACGGGACAGCGGCAGACGGCGAAACAATGCTATTGCAGGGAATAATAGACTGCTACTTTGAAGAAGCGGACGGCATTGTTTTAATAGACTACAAAACGGATGTGTGCAGCTCTCTTTCGGAGCTTGAAGAAAAATATTACGTTCAGCTTAAATGGTATAAATACGCAATTGAAAATATACTGAAAAAAAATGTTAAAGAGGTATACATATACTCATTTCATAAAAACAAAGAGCTGAAAATTAACATTGAGGATTAAAAAAATGAACGAATTTACCTTTGACAAAAAAACAACCGGAATACTAAAGGGCATTGCACTGCTGCTCATGTTTGAGCATCATCTGTTCGGCTTCCCCGAATGGCTTGTTAGCGCGGACTCCTTTATAAGTATTCCCTTTAAAAGCGCGACAACGGCATACTATTTCGGAAAATTCGGAAACATATGCGTTGCCATGTTTATGCTCATAACCGGCTACGGCTCATTTTTCAGCTTTAAAAAACCGGGCTATATAAAAGCAGGTCTTAAAAAGCTGCTTGTTTTCCTGGCGGAATTTTGGATTATGCTTTTTACGTTTTTCATGCCGATTGAATATTTTTTCGGCTCTCCCGATTTTTCGGCAGGCAAAATTATAAGGGAAATGCTCGGCTTAAGCGTAAGCATGGTCAGCTTTGCATGGTATGTAAGATTTTACATTCTCGCTGTGCTGACCCTGCCGCTTTTTAAAAAAATTCTCGATAAAAACGTTGAAGGCGGCTTACTGCTTATTCTTTTATACTACAACATATGCATAGCTCTGCGACTCATCGCAGGGCGAATAGATTTCGGCATGACATACACCGTTTCGGAGGAATATTTCAGATATATGCCCATAGTTTTTCTTGGGTATATGACTGCAAGGCACAACTTGTTTGAACGTGCAGACCGTTTTCTCTCGCGCATAAAATCGGCAAACGTACCGGCAGCAATACTAATGTGCGCGGCAGTCATAATTCTGCGCGTTAAATTTCTAAAGGAAACATATTTTTATTTTCCCTCAACGGATATATTCCTTTGCCCGATATTTGTCTACGCGCTGATAAAAATAATAAACGCTTTTAAAGTAAAGCCGATTTTAAGCTTTTTATCCGTCATCGGCGCAAACAGCATGAATTTATGGTTTTTGCAGTCGGTCTTTTACGGAAACACGGCAGCAAAGCTTCAGTGGATTGCATATCTGCCGAAAATATCGGTTATTTCGGTTTTCTGGAGCGTGCTTTGCCTGCTGCCGATTTCGATTGCTTACAACTATATATTTAAAATTATTTTCAAACGCAGGTAATTTTTTTGATTGCCGGGCGCTCAATAACATTAAGCTTATATTTTTCAGCCAGTGCGGCGGCGGACTTTTCCGCTGCCGCATTTGCTACATTCTCCGCCGAATGAGCATCACAGCCAAATATTACGTCATTTCCGCACTCTCCGGCAATTTTCCAAAATCTATCGCAGGGGTAATGTCTTCCGTCCTCTATTCCGAGAAAGTTTATCTCAAGCGGAACGGAGCATTTTTTCGCCGCCATGCAAAGTCTGCGCATCTGCTCGGAATAAACGGCTTCATCTCCGCAGAAATTTATTAAATCCGGATGTGCCATATATATAAACTTTCCTGTTTCGAGCGCTTCTATTGACTGATTTACATATTTAATAAGTATGCTCTCGTCGCTTGTGCGCGCTCCGGAATAGTCGCCGTCATATTCATTATTTGTAAAATGCTGCCCGAGAATAAGATAATCGCAGCCCAATGAATTTACATAATCATATGTTTTTTCAAAATGCTTCGGATAATATTCCATTTCATAGCCGATATAAATCGTAATATCGTTTTTATATTCCTCACGGAGCTTATTGAGCTGTCTGACATAGTCCTTTGCCTGCTCCGCCGTCATGCGCATGGTTGAAACATAGCCGTTATCAAAAATATACGGACTGTGGTCGGAAAATCCGAGCTCGGAAAATCCGGCTTCAACAGCCTTTTCGATATACTCCCTTATTGTTCCCAATGCGTGTCCGCACAAATATGTATGTGTATGATAATTAGCCTTCATTTTATAAACATCTCCCTTTAAAACATCTGTATTTTGAATTTTTCTGTACTCTGTAGGGCTTACTCCCATAAGCTTTTTAAACACCCTTGAAAAATAATTAACATCATCAAACCCGACCTTAAGCGCAATTTCGGTAACTCCGGCAGACGTGTTATTTAAAAAGGACATTGCCTTTTCGACTCTCAGACTGTTTATATAATTAACGGCGGAAAGACCCGTTACATTTTTAAAAAAGCGGCAAAAATAATATTCACTCACATAGCACACGCCGGCAAGATCGGCAATCGAGATTTTTTCCGTATAATGCTCCGAAATATATTGAAGCGCACCGCCGAGCCACTTTGAAGCCGAAGTGCCTGCGCTTTCCTCGCCGCCGCTGATGCCGTAATTTTGCCAAAGATAACGCATAAGCGCATATGCGCTGCTTTTTATCGCCATTTTATATCCGTCTTTTTTCTCGTCATTTTCTTTAAAAATTTCATTAAAGCATTTTTTCACAAAGCTGTCGCCGATGATTAAGGTTTTAATTTTTATATTGTCAAAGGCGACATCGGAAAAAAACGACGGATTTAATATCATGCAATAATACTGCGCCAGGTCTGAATACTCCTTAAAATGCAGCTCATTGCTGTTGACAACAATTAAATCTCCGCCCTTAACGGAAAAATTTTCCTCTCCGCAATGCACGCGGCTTTTTCCGCTTGTGAAAAACAAAAGCTCCGTATGCTCATGCCAATGCGGTCCGAACATGGTTATCCCATAGGTTTTCATAAGCCTGACAGGGAAATGCTTCTCATCCTCCGGAATTTTTTCATATAAATCTATACTGTTCAACCTACCGCCTCCACGCTTTTAAAAAGCAAAATTGTGCTAATAAAGTGCAAAATAATCATTGCATATATCTATTTCTTATTATATAATAAAATTAATTAAAAGTCAACACAAAATAAATTATAAAGGAGAGAAAAGTATGAAAATCGGTATATTGATACATTTGAGCGAAAATGCGGACGAGGATTTTAAAAAGGTTCACGAAATGGGATTTTCATCATGTCAGTTGGGCTGCTGGACAATGAGGTATTTCAATGACGCAAAAGCGGAAGAGGTTCGAGCGGCAATGAAGAAATACGGCGTTGAAATTTCAACGTTTTGGTGCGGATGGAGCGGTCCTACGGCATGGAATTTTTACGAAGGACCGCTCACGCTTGGCATTGTGCCGGCGGAATACCGCTTTAAGCGCATAGAAGAGCTTAAGGCAGGCGCCGACTTTGCAAAAAAGCTCGGAGTTAAAAATGTTGCAACTCATATGGGATTTATTCCTGAGGTTCCGACATCAGAGCAATATTGTGCTGTTGTTGCGTCAATAAGAAACATTGCGGAGCATCTTAAGGAAAACGGGCAAAACCTATTGTTTGAAACAGGTCAGGAAACACCGGTAACGCTGCGCCGCACCATTGAAGATGTCGGCACAGGCAATCTCGGAATAAACCTTGACCCTGCCAATTTAATACTTTACGGAAAGGCAAACCCGATTGACGCTCTTGACGTTTTCGGGGATCTTGTAATGGATATACACGCAAAGGACGGCTGCTATCCCACATGTGGCAATGAGCTCGGAGAAGAAAAGCCGATCGGCGCCGGTAAAGTTGATTTTCCGCGCTTTATAGCAAAGCTTAAGGAAATAGGCTATAACGGACCTCTTACAATAGAGCGTGAAATTACGGGAGAGCAGCAGCGCCATGACATATTGGTTGCTAAAAACCTTCTTGAAAGCTTAATCTGAGAAAGGATGATTTTAAATGATTAAAACTGCACTTATAGGTATCGGTGGAATGGGCGGAATGCATTATAACATTCATATAAATAACCCCGAATGTAAACTTATTGCCGTTGCGGACGTTCGCACCGATATGGCAAGGGAAAAGGTTGAGGACAAGTCAATTAACATATATCACGATCTTGACGAGCTTTTAAAAAACGAAAAGCCTGACGTTGTTGACATATGCACGCCGAGCTATCTTCATGCAGAGCTTAGCATAAAGGCGCTCGAGGGCGGCTGTAATGTTCTTTGCGAAAAGCCCATGTCTATAAATTCAGACGACTGCAAACGTGTTATGAAAGTGGCAGAAAAAAGCGGAAAATTTTTTATGACGGCCCATGTAGTAAGATTTATGAAGCCTTACATATATCTTAAAAATGTTATAAAAAGCGCAGAGCTTGGCAAGCTTATAAGGCTCGATATGAAGCGTCTAAGCTCTATTCCGCTGTGGAGCTGGGAAAATTGGATGCGTGACATAACAAAAAGCGGCGGCGTTACAATTGATTTATCGGTTCACGATATAGATTTTATGCAGAGTGTACTCGGCACTCCCGAAACCGCCAACTGTGTTTACTATAAAATGCACGAAAACAACGATTTTGTACTATCAACTTTCACCTACGGTGATGCAATTGTTACAACGGAGGGAGCATGGTACAACTGCGACTACCCTTTCTCGGCAAGCTTCAACGCTGTATTTGAAAACGGGTACATAAAACTTGATGACAATGGTCTTTGCAAAAACGGCGAAATTATCGAAATTGAAAGTAGTTGCGAGGAAGAGGATACCGGCATAAACATAAAAAGCGATGACGCACTTGCAAACGAAATAGCATATTTTATCGACTGTGTAAAATCCGGCAAAAAGCCCGAAATCGTAACTCCCGAAAGCTCAACTGCAAGCATAGAGCTTGTTGAAAAGCTTTTGAAAAACGCTAAAGTAATAGGTTAATTCTCATACGGTAAAAAACAGCGCTTTCAAACTTTAAGAAAGCGCTGCTTTTAATTTAAACATAAATAATTTATTCCTCACGATGATACAAATTTCCCGGCAGACGCGCAATCATACGCTTTAATTCGAGCATGAAGCAAGCGGTATTACATTCGGTTGCCGACAAGCCTGTTTTTTCAATAAGCTCGTCTGTTGTCATATCGCGGTCAAAAAGTGCATCATAAACAGTCTTTTCACTGCCGACTATTCTGACATCATCCGCAGGAGCCTTTTTCGGCTTTTCCTCAATTTCCTGCTCCTGCACTTTTGAAAGTTCGGGATACATATCAAAGAAGCTCTCCGGCGACAAAAGCGGCGTTACGCCCTCCTGAATTAACATGTTTGTTCCGCGACAGCTTTTCAGGTTTATGTTTCCCGGAAAGGTGTAAACATCTCTTCCCTCGTCAGCTGCAATATGAGCAGTAATTAACGCGCCGCTTTTTTCGGGCGCTTCGGTTACAACAACCGCACGGCATATCCCGGCAAGTATTCTGTTGCGTTTCGGAAAATTCCACCGAAACGGCGGCTCTCCCGGCGGCCGCTCCGACAAAAGCAGACCGTGATTTGCAAGATAATCGTATTCAAGCTCATTTTCGCGCGGATAAACTATATCGACTCCTCCGCCGAGAAGCGCAATTGTAAACTGCTTCTGCTTTATTGCCGCGCGAGTTGCAACTATATCATTTCCGACGGCAAGACCCGTTACAATCACTCCGCCCCTTTTCGCCAGCTTCTGCGCAAATTCGCCCGTTATCCTGTTTCCGTATGCGGACATTTTTCTTGTTCCGACAATTCCGACGGTGAAAATATTTTTCCAGTCGGGTATAATTCCCTTTGCATACAAAACGAGCGGAGGCTCGGATATATGCCGAAGCAGCGGCGGATATGCCTTGCTGTCCCAGACAATAATATGTATATTATTCATTTTGCAGCGGTCAAAAACCGCTCTTGCGCCGTCCAAATCCTTATTAAGAAGCCTTGCCTTATCATTTTCATCGAGAAAGTCAAATTCGTCGTAATTCTTCATAAAATATATACTGTCGGCATTTCCGACAAGCTTATGAAGCGGTTTTATTTTTTCAAACGCAAGCGCATTTGTAAGCCATATCCAATACAGCAGATGCTCCATATCCATTTACAATTCAACTCCCTCCGTAAAATATCCGAAAAGCAATTTTGCAAAACAGTCTTCTGACATATTTAAAACAAAAGCTTCTTTTATCTCAATTATACCACATATTTATCCATAAATCAATATAAATTTATTTCAAAACAGTTACAAATTTAAAAATCATCTTTACAAAAGGCAAAAGCTATGATATAATATAAAAGTAACCTGGATTTTATAAGTTAATATAACAGAAGCACCCTGCTGTACGCATATGCTATGCTGCATAGCCGTCATTTTGCTTTTAATTTTGAGCCGTTAGCACGGCTTTTTTTATTGCCGAAACAAAATTGAAGTGTAAATTAAAAGAATTTGTAATAATTTACATATTAGTTTAAAAAACCTGTTGCAGTTTTGTAATATTTGTAAAAATATTTGATAAATCAAAATTTTTTATAAAAGATACTTGATTTTATTGGTAATTTATGGTATTATGTCATTGTTGGTTTTTGATTAGCATTTTGAAAGGAGCAATTTATAAATGAACGAAAAGTTAAAAATTTTAATCGCGGATGATAATGCAGAGCACAGCGAGCAGCTTGCCGATTATCTTAGCAACGAAAAATATGTAGGATGTGTAATTAAGGCAACAAACGGCGAGGACGCATGGAGAATTATGAACGACGAAAAGCCCGATGTGGTGCTGCTTGATATTTTTATGCCGAAGCTTGACGGTATCGCCCTGCTGCAGCGCGCAAAATCAAGCCATTTCGATCTGGACGCAACAACGGTTATATGCCTGTCGATTACAAATTCCGAAAGCGTTGCAAAAACGGTTTTAAGTCTCGGTGCAAAACATTTTCTTGTAAAGCCGCAGCAACCGCGCGCCGTATCGGAAACTATTATAGCGCTTTTTGAAAACAGAATTAATTTTTTAAGCGAACAAAATTCAGTATCGAAAAATAACGATTTGGAAACCATCGTTACGGATATAATTCACGAGCTCGGAGTTCCGGCGCACATAAAAGGCTACCAATATATAAGAACGGCTATAATGATGGTTGTTGAAAACATGGATATGCTCAATTACATAACAAAAAGACTTTATCCCGAAATTGCGAAAAAATATCAGACAACCTCAAGCCGCGTTGAAAGAGCTATAAGACATTCGATTGAGGTTGCATGGACTCGCGGTCATCAGGAAACAATGGATAAAATTTTCGGATACACGGTTCATTTATACAAAGGCAAGCCGACAAATTCGGAATTTATAGCTATGGTTGCCGACAGAATAAGGCTCCAGCTTAAATAATTCGCTTTTTCCGGCGCGGCGTTTTTTAATGACAATCACCTTTCCAAAGCTTTTAAAAGCCGCGCCGAGAAAATATTTAATTTGCAGCCGCTAACTTTATTTTGTAATATGCACAAATTATATACATATTTTTTTAAAATATATATTGACTTTGTTAGGATTTTATGTTATAATGAAGTAAGCGGTTGTAAATAATGCATAATTCCAATATTAATGGGAGGAAGTGCGTTATTTTGGATAACCCTTATAAAGACTGCTACAGCGACTTTGATTTGCTCGCCCTTGCAAAAGGCGGCAGCAAGTCGGCGGAAAATGAAATAATTCAGCGGTATCGGAAATTCGCCGTGTGCTGTTCGGGATTTTACTATATGCCCGGCGGCGACAGCGACGATGTTATTCAGGAGGCGCTTATAGGACTTATGGAAGCGGTTCGCCGCTTTAATCCGGACAAAAATGTTCCGTTTCGTTCTTTTGCCGCCGTGTGCATTTCAAGAAGAATTATATCCGCTGTAAGAGCTGCGGCACGCATAAAGCATAATCCTCTTAATTCTTATGTTTCACTCAGCTGCCCCGACACGGGCTGTGACGTGAGTTTATTGATTTCTCAAGCATATTCTTCGCAAAATAGTTTTGACCCGGCAGAAATTGTTATTAACCGTGAGAGCTTAGATGGTATTGGATGCAAAATTGACGAAGCTTTAAGCAGCCTTGAAAAAAAAGTGCTTATATGCTTCCTTGAAAAAATGAGTTACCGCGAAATTGCGCTTAAAATAGGGAGCGATGAAAAGGCTGTTGACAATGCATTATCAAGAACACGGCGAAAGCTCAGCGCGGTTTTCGGCAAACGAGTTTAAAAATATGCCTGAGTAGCTTAACGAGTAAAGCAAAAAAATTATGTTGTCGGTGCAAGCCCGACCCGGGCAAAGACTATTTTAAAGTGAGGTAAAAATAATGTACGAGGACAAAACTTTAGTATGTAAGGATTGCGGCGCAGAATTTACATTCACCGCAGGGGAGCAGGAATTTTACGCTGAAAAGGGCTTTGAAAACGAGCCGACAAGATGTAAGGAATGTCGCGACAAGCGCAAGAACAATCTCAGACAATCAAAGCAGATGTATGAAATCGTCTGTGCGGAGTGCGGCAAAGTTGATAAGGTTCCTTTTGAGCCGCGCCACGACAAGCCGGTTTATTGCAGCGAATGCTTTGCAAAAAAATGATATAACAATTTTAAGAGGTGTCCACCATGACGCCTCTTTTTATTTGTGTATTCACATTATTTACTCATATACGAAAAATCCATCCGTGCTCCGATTTCAAAAGGTGAATTTCCGCTTTTGCCGAAAACCGTATAATTGCCCGAATAAATTCTTCTTGACATAAAAGCCATAAGGTGATATAATTTTATAAAGGAAATAAAAAGAACGGGGCTAAGATAATGGAATATTTTATTGACAAAGCATTGGACAAAAGCGCGGTAAACGGTCTTTTCAAAACAATGCGTACAAAATACAGCGATTATGAAATACATACACTTCAATTATATAAAGGCGAAAAGCTGCTCGCAAGAATAGCTCAAACGCCGTACTCCTGCACCGACGCAAGAGAAATTTACTCGCTTAGCAAAACATTTACATCAACGGTAGTCGGAATAGCTTCCGATATGGGTCTGCTTTCGGACGAGGACAGGGTAATTGATTACTTTCCCGAAATAAATACAAGCGGCTTTGAAAAGCTTAAAATAAAGCATTTGCTTTCCATGAACACAGGTCACAGCGCCTGCGTTATGAAAAAAATGAAGTCTGCCGAAAGCTCTGCTAAGGCTTTTTTCTCCGTACCTCTTGAATACGAGCCCGGCACTCATTTTGCATACAACACCGGTGCAACCTGCCTGCTTTCAACAATTGTAGAGCGTGCAAGCGGAGAAAGATTCTTTGATTTTGCGTGCGAAAAATTATTTTTCCCTCTCGGAATAACAAACGTATACTGGAGCCGCTGCGATGACGGAGCCTGCCAGGCGGGAACAGGACTCCACATTTCAAGCGACGATATTGTAAAGCTCGGTCTTTTATACTACAATAAAGGCATATATAAAGGAAAGAGAATTATTTCGGAAGAATGGATCAAAAAGGCAGCCTCGCCGATCTCCGACAATTCATCAAACGGCACGGCGGACTGGACGAGCGGCTACGGCTATCAGATATGGATAAACAGCCGCGACGGCTTTCGCGGTGACGGCGCATTCGGTCAGCTTTGCCTTGTAATGCCGAAATATGACGGAATTTGCGTTGTTCAGGGATTTTTCAAGGGCGATATGCAAAACGAAATGGACGAGCTTTTCAGGCTTTTTGACGGCTGCTCGGAAAAGGAAGAAGCGGAAGACTATATAGGCTATGCGCCTGCCCGCGCTGCAGAGCACAAGAGCTTTGACGGAATATATAAGCTCGCGGATAACGCTTTCGGCTTTAAAAAGCTAAAAATAACTCTCAGCGAAAATCTGCTTGAGCTTTCATTTACAAACGGCTGCAAGGTAAATACGCTGTCCGCAGGCAGCGGCGAATGGAAAAAATCATGCCTTTACACGCGCGGAATGACTCCTAAGCTTGATATAATGAATGAGCTTACGGAAAGCGTTAAAACAGCCGCAAGCTTTGAAACAGCAGGTAACGAAATAAAGGTACATATCCGTTATCTTACAAATCCGCACAGCGAAATTCTTCATATAAAATACGACAATAAAACGGCGGAGCTTTTCTTTGAAAACACTCTTCCCGATTTGAGAGAGGAAGGCCTGCGAACATTATCGGGAGTATATGTAAATTGAAAAAGATAGTCAGCCTTACAAGACGGGCAATCGAGGATTACGAAATGATAAACGACGGCGACAAAATTGCCGTCGGCGTATCGGGCGGAAAGGACAGCCTTGCGCTTCTTGAAGCACTCGCACAGCTGTCGCACTATTACCCGAAAAAATTTACGGCCTGCGCGATAACTCTTGACGCGGGCTACAATGCGGATTTCGGAGAAGTAAGCCGAATGTGCGACCGACTTGGAATAGAATACGTTATAAAGCGGACAAACATTAAGGAAATTGTATTTGATATAAGACACGAATCAAACCCTTGCTCATTGTGTGCAAAAATGCGGCGCGCGTGTCTTAACAAAGCTGCTTTGGAGATGGGCGCAAACAAGGTTGCGCTTGGTCATCACAATGACGACGTTTTGGAAACATTTATGCTGAGCCTTATGTATGAGGGACGTATTCACTGCTTTTCTCCGATCACATATCTTGACAAAACAGGGCTTACCGTCCTGCGGCCTATGATATATGTGCGCGAAAGAGATATTCGCGGCGCTGCAAGAAAATACGATTTCCCCGTTGTTAAAAATCCATGCCCGGCGGACAAGGAAACAAAGCGTCAGTACATGAAAGAGCTTATACGCCGCCTTGAAAAAGAAAATTATCCGGGACTCAGAAAAAGGCTTTTTTCCGCTATATGCACAAGCGGAATTGACGGATGGAAAAAATGCTGAAAAAAAGGAAAGGGAAAAGCAATGGCAAGATGTGACGGCGTGATAATAAAACAGTCCGACTTCGGCGAGGGTCACAGAATGCTCTGGATATTCACCGACAAATTCGGAATAATAAAAGCGGTTGCTCACGGCGCTCAAAGAGCGAAAAGCAAGTCCGGTGCAGCAACGCAATTTCTTGCATTTTGTTCATTTGACTTCTACGAAAGCGGAGAAATATGGACAATAAACAGCGCCGCCGCAAAAGACACCTTCTGGCCTATACAGGAAAACATAGAAAAGCTTGCTCTTTGCACATACCTTGCGGATATAACATTTTATTCGCTTGAAATGTCAAATCCCGATATTCCGGTTTTAAGGCTTCTTTTAAACACGCTTTACGGCTGCGCATACAAAAAAATTCCGTGCAGCATGATAAAAACGATTTATGAGCTTAAGCTTATGTATATGGCAGGCTTTATGCCGCTTCCCGACTGCTGCCAAATCTGCGGTGCGGCCGGTGGAAAAATGTATCTTGACACGCTTAGCGGAGGAATTTTCTGCGAAAGTTGCCGCACGGCGTCATATGTGCCGCTTGACGAGGATATGTACAAATGTATTTACTGCATTATACACTGCGATATGAAAAAAATGTTTTCTGTCAGCTATCCCGAAGAAGCGATGGCTTCCCTGTCGGCGCCGGTTGAGAAATACATTACTCACAATTTAGGAAAAAATATAAAAAGCCTTGATTACTATAAAATTATAAGGAGCTGATAATTAATGGAAAGACGAGATAAAATCAATTACTATCTTGATATTGCGCAAACGGTAGCCGAGCGCGGTACGTGTCTTAGGCGTAACTACGGTGCTATAATCGTAAAAAACGATGAAATAATTGCAACAGGCTATACCGGCGCACCGAGAGGGAGAAAAAACTGTCTTGACCTTAAATACTGCATAAGACAGCAGCTGAATATTCCTCGCGGAGAAAGATATGAGATGTGCAGAAGCGTTCACGCGGAAGCAAATGCCATTATATCCGCACCGCGCCGCGATATGATAGACGCGTGCATTTATGTTGTGGGAATAAATGTTGACGACGGAGAAATTGTTCCGAACAGCTCAAGCTGCGCGATGTGCAAAAGAATGATTATCAACGCCGGAATAAAATCCGTTTACATACGCGACAGCAAATCCGAGTACAGAACTGTCAGCGTTTCGGACTGGGTTGAAAATGATGACTCGCTAAGCGGACAGTTTGGCTATTAAAAATACACTAAAAATCACTTGCAAAACAGAAATAATACAGCAATATTAAGAAATATTTTAAAATCCTCTTGCATTTTTATATAAAATATGTTATGATTATAAGGTATTATATATTAAATTTTCGGAGGTGGATTTAAATGCCTAACATTAAGTCAGCAAAAAAGCGTGTTAAGGTTATCGAAAAGAAAACTCTTATCAACACACAGCATAAAACAGCTCTTAAAACAGCAATAAAGAAGTTTGAAGCAGCTGTTGAAGCAGGCAATGCGGATGAAGCAAGGGTTCTTTACAACGATGCTGCAAAGAAGCTTGATAAGGGCGTATGCCAGGGTATTCTTCATAAGAACAAGGCTGCAAGAAAGAAGTCACAGCTTTCACTCATGCTTGCAAAGCTTTCATAAGAAAAGTAAATATAAGATCAAGCTGAAGGTCGGGTTTTTGCCCGACCTTTATCAATGCCATTTGTCATTTTGTCATATAATTTTCAAGGT
Organism: uncultured Clostridia bacterium; assembly: GCA_934489015.1. GTDB lineage: Bacteria > Bacillota > Clostridia > UBA1381 > UBA1381 > RGIG9115. The sequence goes on along the minus strand of CAKSSN010000009.1, from coordinate 2,411 downwards.
CAAAAATATTATTTTTCCATATTTAATTTTATAATGTTAATTTGCTTTTAATAATATGCGCGAAAAATGTCGAATACTGTCGAGCCTGAAATATATTTCGACATATTGCATAAATATAATGTTTTTTACTACAAAATTTTAGAAAAAATATTGACATATTTCCTTTTTTATGCTATAATAGAAACGATGATTTTGTTTCGGAAAATATATTATTCCGATTAAATTACAATTAATTTTTTCAGTAGGGGAGAGATCATGAAAGCCGCAGTATGTGAAGATAATCCTATAATATTAGACAGACAGGCAAAGATGCTGGAAAAAGTATTTGAAAAAGAAAACATCTCTTGCACAATCGACACATTTTCAAATTCACGGGATTTGTATAACAGCACGTATGCTTACGATTTCGCATTTCTTGATATTGAAATGCCCGATATAAACGGAATTGACCTGGCAAAGCATATACACAAGCTAAATCCTATGTGTTTTATATTTTTTTCTACAAGCTTTAACGTGTATGCGGATGAAGCTCTTAACGTTCACGCATTTCGCTTCTGGGTAAAGCCGATTGAAATGGAAAGGCTTATCTACGGAATTGAAAGCGCGATGAAGGAAATGGAGGCAAGAAAGGCCTATATCCGCTTCATCAGCGACAGCGGCGAAACCGTTACGATTGCAACAAGAAAAATTGTTTACATATACACACAGAACCGAAAAACACACGTTATTACAACATATGGTGAAATAACAACTAACGAAAGACTTAAAACCTTTTATGAAAAGCTCCAGCCACATTTTTTCATAAAAACGCACGCAAGCTATATTGTAAATATGTGTTATATAGTTGACTTCGGAAAAAACTATGTCTTGTGTGACGATAATAAAAATCAATACAGAGTTGAAGTTTCAAGACGTTTTAAGGATGCGTTTGACCTGTCGTTTCTTAATTGGTCGGGAGGTAAAATATGAGATTTGATTTAGGTCTGCTTTTAGGCGTATTATTTGAATTTTTACCTATATACTTTTTGTTTACCGCAAATCTTCCGCTTAGGAAATCAGTTGCTATAAAGAACGTATATTCTATAATTGGCTATGTACTTATTTTATTTGTAGGCGGCTTTGGAAATATTATTTCTTCAATAGCAGCTTTTTTGGTTATCAATTTCATTTTCATTTACAGGTGTTTTAAGATAAATATCTTAAATGCCTTATTTCAGTGCGTCATTTTAGACGTTGTTTCGGTGATGAGCGAATATATAATAGTGTGGTTTATGAACGTGAATATCACGCTTACGGATTCGATAAAAATAACTCCCTATCAGTCGATTATACTTACGCTGATGAGTAAAATTATATTTTTACTCGGCGTTATTCTTCTCAAAAAGCTTACCACAAAAGGCGAACAGTATGAAACGCAGAATATTCCCATAATCATCGCTCTGCCGATACTGAGTCTTTTTCTGCTTATTTTTATTACCGAAAGCAAGCTTAGCTATACGGAATTTATCTGCATGGGCGTTTTTATTCTCATGACAAACGTATTATTTTTCAAAATCAACGATATGTTCTGCAAAACAAAATCCGAGCTGTGCTCAATGCGTGCGGATTACGAGGGAAGCAAAGCCGCGCTTGAAAAAATGAAAGTTGATGATAAAAGCTATCAGCAAATGAGAATACTAAAGCACGACTTTAAGGAATATATAAATACACTTGAAGCGCTCAACGCAAGAGGAAACACCGCGCAGAACTTTTCAAACGAGCTTAAAAAGCTGTATTCCAACTTTCTCGATGACAACTACAGCGACAACGAGGTTTTCAATGTTTTCATAAATCAAAAGCTCAGAGAATGTATAAACAAAAATATTGACCTTTCCATCGATCCGATTCGCAGCTCTCTTAAATTTATAGCGGACGTTGATGTTGTAACAATTTTCTCAAATCTGATGAATAACGCAATAGAAGCATCTGAGGACTCGGAAGCAAAAAAAATCTTTCTCGATATAGGAAAAATCAACAACGTGTTTACCATAATAAAAACCGAAAACTCAAGCAAAATACCTCCCGAAACGGACGAAAACGGACTTGTTACAACCAAAGAGGACAAACAAAATCACGGCTTCGGAATAAAAAGCATTTTGTATACAGTTGAAAAATATCACGGACTGCATGAATGGTTTTATGATAAAAAAATTAAATATTTCAGAACGGTAGTTGTTATGAACAGCAGCAGAAAACCCGGTAATTAATTTATTTTTACCACTTTGCGCGAAATATCGACCACTTTGTAAAAACCCCTTGATTTTTTTCCGGCAATGTAATATAATATTCTCAAATAATAGAGAGGTGCAAAATACATGAAATAAAAAGTAAATAAAATATCAACAAAGCCAAATGAAGCAACAAAAGCGAAT
>CAKSSN010000008.1 GCA_934489015.1 uncultured Clostridia bacterium | reverse complement strand
AGCTCCAAAATGATATTTTTATTATACACCATTTTGGAGGCCTTGTAAAGAGTTTACACAAAATTTAGGATTGACTCACGGAGCGGCAAAAGCCTGCCGCTCCGTTGTCTTTATTTTGGTATTACATTTTTTCAACCGTTTCAATTCCCAAAAGTCCGAGTGCGGATTTAATAACAAGAGTTGACACAGAAACGAGCGCAAGTCTTGCTTTTTTTACGTTTTCGGGAACATCGTCCTTTAAAATCGGGTTTGAATTATAGAATTTATTAAACAACTTTGCAACTGATGTAACATATCTGTTTACGTAAAACGGCTCATTTTTATCGGCTGCTGCGGCAACCGCCTCGCCGTATTTTGAAAGCTGCTTTATAAGCTCATATTCTGTATCACTCGTAAGCAGTGAATAGTCGGCACCGCTTGGGTCAATATTGCTTCTACGGAGTATGCTTCTTCCACGCGCATAGCTGTACTGAACGTAAGGCCCGCTCTCACCCTCAAAATCAAGCATACTGTCCCATGAAAATACAATATCCTTTTCTCTGTTGTTTTTAAGGAATGTATAAAGAATAGCGCCTATTCCGACCTTTTCGGCAACCTTTTCGGCGTCTTCGAGCTCCGGACTGTTTTCCTTTATAATTCCGAGAGTTTTTGAAACAGACTCGTTCAGCACGTCTTCAAGGAATACTACATCTCCGTCGCGTGTTGAAAGCTTTTTATCGGGGAACTTTACAAGCCCGAATCCAACGTGTACGCAATCGTCCGCCCAGTCGCCGCAAAGCTTTTTAAGCACTGCGAAAATCTGCTTGAAATGAAGCGCCTGAGGTGTTCCGACAACGTAAATGTTTTTATAAAAATTATATGTTCTGTGTCTGTAAATTGCAGCGGCAAGGTCGCGCGTTGCATATATGGTTGTGCCGTTTGACTTTAAAATCATGCACGGCGGCATATTTTCCTCCGACAAATCAACTACCATAGCGCCTTCGCTCTTAACGAGCAGGTTTTTATCGCGGAGCATTTCTACAACCTCGTCCATCTTATCGCTGTAGAAGCTCTCGCCGTTATATGAGTCAAAGGTAATATTCAGCATATCATAAACCTTTTTAAACTCAAGCAGGCTTATCTCGCGGAAATATTTCCAAAGCTTTGTTGTTTCTTCATCTCCGCTTTCGAGAAGTCTGAAATATTCTCTTGCTTCATCTTCAAGCTCAGGCTGATTTTTTGCTTCCTCATGGAATTTGACATATATCTTTAAAAGCTCTTTGATCGGGTCTTTTTCGATAACCGCAGGGTCGCCCCAACGCTTGTATGCGCTGATTAGCTTTCCGAACTGAGTGCCCCAGTCGCCGAGATGATTTATTTTTTCGGTTTTATAGCCGAGAAAGCTGTATATTTTGTCAAGGCTGTTTCCGACAGCTGTTGAAAACAGATGACCTATATGAAACGGCTTTGCAATATTAGGCGAGGAAAACTCAACTATAACTGTTTTTCCCTCTCCCATATCCGATTTTCCGTAATCGTCGCCCTTATCAAATATTTCTCCCAAGCTTTCCTTTGCAAATTCGCCTTTTGAATAGAAAAAGTTCAAATATCCGCCGGCAGCTTCCGTCTTTTCTATAAAATCACATTTGGGGAATTTTTCCGCAAGCTCCTTTGCGATAATAGGCGGAGCCTTTCTCATTATTTTTGCAAGAGGGAAGCACGGAAATGCAAGATCCCCCATTTCGGAATTCGGCGGAATTTCGAATGCTGCACTTACCGCTTCTTTTTCAAGTCCCGTAAGATGCGAAATTTTATCTGTTATTTGCTGCTTAAAATCCATTGTATAAATCTCTCCGTTTTTTAGTCTATTTTATTTGTATCTTTTGCTTCGTCTTGATGGTGGTGATGATGATGGTGATGGTGGTGATGATGACTTCCTTCTTTCAGAGGACATATATACGTTTTCCAGGTTTCGCGCCTTTTTGCTGCATAGAACAAACCAAAGGTTATAATCGCGTCACTGCAGAAAAGCGGTATCGTTTTTGTAAGCCACCATTTTTCAACGCCTCGTGAGTTGTATAAATAGTAAAACGCCATCGGGAATATGTATACGAAAACAATTTCCGCAATCATAAGCTTGCATACAAGCCGCCTGTCGCGGTCAAAGTTATAGCCTATCAAAAACCACAGTACGCTTGCAAAATAGTCATAAAATATTGTTTCCGCATTTCGCGACGCCCATTCGAGATGGTTAAACATTTCGCTTGCTTCTCTTTGATACTGCGCAATGTCAAAGGATATGCTTCTGTTTGCAAGGCTTGAAAAAAGCCAGCCGAATATCCAGAAATTTGCAATAAAATACAGCGCCGCCATCGAATAGCAGGAAATCTTAATCATTTTTTTCTTATCCTCTTTTTTTTGGTGAGGATACAAAATTGCGATGGGGAACATAAGATGAGCCAGCCCCATAAAGCAGTATGCAAAGTTATTTAAATTAAGATAGCTTTTGTTGTTTGTCTGTACATAGTTTGTCATGAGGTCAAAAACCTCACCTATATGACCCACAATATAAATTACACCCAATATAAATGAAATCACGGCAATAGCCATTATATTACCCTGTTCCATGCTTTTGTTTCTCAAGCGAACCGCGCTCCTTTCAGGTTTTCCGTTTCATAGGTAAGCAAAATATCGCTTTTTACAGCCGCTTGCTTTCCACCTCGTTTAATTATAACACATTTTGGTGCTGTTTATCAATAGTTAAGCAGGTTATAAGTAAAAGCCTATTGAAATTACACTAATTTTACCATATTAATTTGAACATAATGCACAATCATTTAATGCTACGCGGTATTTTCGCCATCTTCTTCATAAGCTTATAAATCTGCTCGGAGGCGTCGGTTTTTTTAAGAACATTAAGGCTGCTGCTCATTTGAGAAAGCTTTTCGCCGTCTTCCGTGAGCTCTTTTATCTTGCTGTAGAGTTTGTCTGATGAAAGCTCGCTTTCGCAGATAACAACCGCGCCGCCCTTTGCTTCAACCTCTCTGGCGTTTTGCTCCTGATGATTTCTAACAACGTTCGGAGACGGAATTAAAATTGACGGCTTTTGAAGCACCGCAAGCTCGCTCACCGTTATTGCACCCGAACGGCACACAACAAGGTCGGCTGCCGCCATAACATCGCTCATGTTATTAATATAAGGAACTATTTCAACATTTTCGCCGATGTTTACGGAGCGTTCCTTTATTATATCGCATATTTTCTGATAATTTCTGTCGCCTGTTCCGAAAAGAAGCCTGAAAGGCTTTTCCTCCGATATTTTTCCGAGCATATCAATAACAGCTTCATTTATCTTATCGGCGCCGAGACTGCCGCCGAAAATCAAAACAAATTTTTCGGCCTCAGAAATGCCGAGCTGCGCTCTTGCTTTTTCCCTGTCGGCAGAAATTATTTCGCACCTTACGGGATTTCCCGTAACAACGCATTTTGATTTATCCTTCATGTGGTTTATCGTTTCCTCAAAGCTCAGCGCGGCGTAGGTAACATATTTTTCGCCGGCTGAAACCGTAAGACCCGGATAAACATTCTGCTCATGGATAAGCGACGGAACGCCTGCCTTAGCGGCCGCCATGCATACCGGGCCGCTTACATATCCGCCCGTGCAGACAACGCAGTCGGGCTTAAAGCTGCGTATTATCTCCTCGCATCTTTTTTTTGAGTCGTGAAGCTTTTTCATAACAGCAAAATTTTTAAGAAGATGCTTTCTGTCAAAGCCCTGTATGTCTATGTATTCAATATCATATCCGGCACGCGGAACGAGCTTTGTTTCAAGGCCGCGTTTTGTGCCTATAAAAAGCGCTTCAAAGCTTTCATCCTCCATAGCGGCATAGCCGGCAATTGAAAGTGCCGGATTAATATGTCCGCCCGTACCTCCGCCTGCAAATATAACCCTCATAAAAAATCCTCCGTTTCACCGAAAATTTACGTTTTAAACGCTATTTTACGGCCCGGTATTACCGGATGCGCCGTAGCGCGATATATTAAGCAAAATTCCCATTTCAATAAGCAAAATAAGAATAGCCGTACCTCCGTAGCTGAAAAACGGCAGTGATACGCCGGTATTCGGAACGGTTGAGGTTGTAACGGCAATATTAAGCGTTGTCTGAATTGCAATCTGCGCCATTATTCCCGTTGCAAGCAGCGTTCCGAACGTGTCGGGAGCGCCGAGCGCAATGCGGAAACCGCGCAGGATAAGCGATGCGAAAAGTATTATTATAACTGCAGCTCCGAAAAGACCGAGTTCTTCACAGGCGATTGAAAAAATAAAGTCGTTGTACGGCTCCGGAAGATAGGAGTATTTCTGAACCGACTGACCTATGCCGCGCCCGAAAAGACCGCCGGAGCCCATTGCATAAAGGGCCTGAACAATCTGATAACCGGAGTCACGCGTATCGCTGAACGGATTTAAAAACGCCAGAATTCTTGACCATCTGTTAGCGTCAAAAAGCATAATGAGGACAGTTCCGAGTGAGCCGAGAATAACTCCCGCTCCGGCAAACGGCCATATCGGCGTGCCGGCGGAAACCATTATCCAAATGCCTATTCCGAGCATTATCAAAAGTCCGCTTACGTGCGGCTCAAGAACCATAAGAACAATAACGATAAATAAAAGTATACCGAACGAAATACAGCCGTTTAGCTTGGAAACGTTGTATTTCCCGCTTGCTATCATGTTTGCAAACATCAGCGAAATTGCAAGCTTCATAAATTCGGACGGCTGAAACTGAAAGCCCGGCAGCTGAATCCATCTGCGCGAGCCGTTATGCTCCTGGCCTATTCCCGGAATTGCAACGAGAATAAGCAGCACGGTACACACGCCGAAAAACATTCCGGCATATTTTTTGTATACGTGATAATCTATTTTAGATACTATAACCATTCCTATAAGTCCCGGAATAACAAATATCATCTGTCTTGTAAAAAAGTGATATGAATCCCCGAATTTACTTGCGCCTGCGGGTGCGGACGCGGAAAGAAGCATAACAAGACCTATTGAAAGGATAAGCATGATCAAAAATAAAAATGTGTAATCTATGCTGCTTTTAACGGCAGAGCCGGACACATTCGGCTTTGCGGCGCGCTTTTTTGCAATTTCTCTCATTGTCTTTCTCACTTCCCAAACATATTATTTAAAATTATATTCCGAAACGGGCAATAATGCAAAGCACAATCGTTACCGCCGTAAACACCGCAACAATTTTTTTCTCGCTCCAGCCGCACATTTCAAAATGATGATGAATAGGACTCATTTTAAAAATCCTTTTTCCTGTCAGCTTAAATGAGGCAACCTGCAAAATAACCGACAGCGCTTCGGCAAAATATATAAATCCCGCTATAATCAAAAACAGGTGCATTTGCAGAGCTATTGCCATTGAAACAATTGCGCCGCCGAGAAACAGTGAGCCCGTATCGCCCATAAACACCTTTGCGGGATATTTGTTATAAATCAAAAATCCGAGAAGTCCGCCGACAACGGCAACTCCGAAGGTAAATACGCCCTCGTCGCCTTTTGCAAAGCCGCAAAGAGCAAAAAACAGTGCGACAACGGCAGTTACGCTGCTTGCAAGACCGTCAAGGCCGTCTGTCAGATTTACCGCATTAACCGTGCCCGTAACAACAACGAGCGCAAAAATGACATAAATCCAGACCGGCATATTAATTACAAATGACGTAAACGGAACGTTGACCTCACATTTGAGCTCACCGAGAAGCTCAAGAACGAGCAGGTAAACCGCCGCAAAAAGCATTTGCAGAAGAAATTTCGGGAGCGCACGCAGTCCGAGATTTCTTTTTTTAACAACTTTTATAAAATCGTCTATAAATCCTACAGCGCCGAAGCATACCGATGTGGCAAGCAAAAGCAGAGCTTTTTTCGTGCCGCCCGTCATGCCGCTCGAAAGAGCCGATATAAGCGCCGCAACGCCTACCGCCGCCGTAATTCCAAGAGCAAACATAATTCCGCCCATAGTCGGCGTTCCCGATTTTTTCTGATGCCATTTAGGACCTTCTTCACGTATTTCCTGACCGAATTTCAGCTTGTGAAGCCACGGAATAAATGACGGCCCTATAAGAGCCGTAACCGCAAAAGCGCACAAAAGCGGAAGCAAGCCCGCCATTAAAATTTCCTGCATAAATTAAACTCTTTCCCTTCGTAAAAATTTTATCGGCAAAGCGTTTTGAAAATTTCTTCAAAATGCATACCCCTTGACGCTTTAAGCAAAACCATGTCCGTTTTTTTGACAATATTGCAAATCTCGCCGCAGGCGTTTTTTGTGTCCGCAAAGGTGTAAACCTCTTTTATGTTCTTTGCCTTTTTGGCCGTATATGCCGAGTTTTCTCCGACACAAACGAGAACGTCAGCAAAATCCGCCGCATATGCTCCGATTTCCTCATGCGCCGCCTTTGCAAAATCGCCCATTTCAAACATATCGCCGAGAACGGCAACGCGTCGTCTGTTTTTTTCTGCGCCCAAAACTTCAAGAGCCGCTTTAACGGAGCTTGGAGCTGCGTTGTAGCAGTCGTTTATAATTTTTATGCCGTTATGCTCCGATATTTCCATGCGCATACCGGTAAATTCCGCGTTTAAAAGACCGTTTGCTGCTTTTTCGGGAGCTATTTTATATAAAAGTCCGACAGAAAATGCCGCAAGTGCGTTATAAACATTGTGAATACCGGGAATAAGAAGTCTGATTTTTTGACGCTTGCCGTCAAAGAAGATGTCAAATTCGCTACCGTCAAGACCCAGATCCTTTATGTTTTCCGCACGTACATCCGCGTCTTTGTTTTCTACAGCGAAAAACATGGTTTTATATGTACCGTATTTTCCGACGGTTTTTAAAAATTTGTCGTCACCGTTTGCAATAACCGTGTTTTCAGCGCCCAGAAATTCGGTCGCTTCCATTTTTGCTTTAAATATATTTTCCTGAGAGCCGAGATTTTCAATATGGCTCATTCCTATGTTTGTCATAACAAGTGTATCGGGGCGCACAATATCCGCGAGGTATTCAATTTCGCCGAGCGCGCTCATGCCCATTTCAAGAACTGCCGCCTCATGCTGCTTTTCTATTTTCGTTACCATAATCGGAACGCCGATATTATTGTTATAGTTTTTTTCGGTTTTAAGAGTGTTGAATTTTTCGCCGAGTACCGCGGCAATCATATCTCTTGTCGTTGTTTTTCCGACGCTTCCGACAACCGAAACGGTCGGAATATTGTATTTTTGCTTGTAGTATTTCGCAATTTTTCCGAATGCTGCAACAGTATCGTCAACAAGCACAATATTTTTGCCGGTGCAGTCGTCCGGCACTTTTTCGCTTATACAGCTTTTTGATGCGCCGAGAAAATCATGGCCGTCAAATCTTTCGCCTTTTATAGGTATAAAAAGAGTATTATCCGACAGTCTGCGGCTGTCGGTTGATATATCGGTTATAATTTTGTTTTCATCGCCGCAAATGAGCTTTCCGCCCGTTGCGGATAAAATTTCTTTTATGCTTAAATTTTGCAAGGAATTGTTTACACCCTTTCAAAAATTATTTGCAGCGCCGCAGGCCTTTTAGCCTGCGGCACCTGATATGGTCTATTTTGAATTGAGATGCTTGAAAACCTCAACTCTTTCGTCAAAATCAAATTTTTCTTTTCCTATTATCTGATAGGTTTCCTGTCCCTTGCCGGCAAGAATAACAACGTCATCTGCTTTTGCGTTATCGAGAGCGTATGCAATAGCCTTGCGCCTGTCGGGGATTACGACGTATTCGCCGTCTGTTTTCTTAATGCCTTCTTCAATCATCTCTATAATTTTGAGAGGATCCTCACATCTTGGATTATCCGATGTGATAATCGAAAAATCGGAAAGCTTTCCGGATATTTCGCCCATTATTGCGCGCTTTGTGTTATCTCTGTCGCCGCCGCAGCCGAAAAGGGTTATAACTCTGCCCTTTGCAAAGCCCTTCATTGCACGGATGATGTTTTCAAGTCCGTCCGGTGTATGCGCATAGTCGATTATTACGGTGTAGTCCGTGTCGGTCGGAACGACCTCAACTCTGCCGAGAACGCCTACCGCCGCTCTTAAGCCGTTTGATATACATTCCATATCAATGCCAAGCTGAATGCAGGCGCATATTGCGCTGAGCGCATTGTAAACGCTGAACGTTCCGGGAATACAAAGGAACATAGCGTATTCCTCGCCCTTGTAAACAGCATTGAAATTTACTCCGCGCGGAGTTATTTTTATATCCTTTGCGACAACGTCCGCTTCACTGTTGCTTATAGCATAGGTGATAATATTTTTATCACTGTGCATTTCGTATATTTTTTTGCCGTACTCATCGTCAATGTTTATCGCACCGCAGGCGCTGAGGTCAAACAGCTTTGCCTTTGCAAGCATATAGTTTTTCATTGTATGATGAAAATCGAGATGGTCGCGCGTTAAATTTGTAAACACGCCTACATCAAAGCGGCAGCCTCTTACTCTGCTGAGCTCAAGCGCGTGGCTTGAAACCTCCATAACAACATAGTCTGCACCGCTTTGCTCCATTTCGCAGAAAATATGCTGCAGCTCAAGTGAGTTCGGAGTTGTCGGCGTGGTGCTTTTTGTAAGCAGCACCTTATCGCCTATTATATTTTGGTTTGTACCTATTATACCTACGCTGTGACCTGCCTGTTCAAGAATGCTTTTTACAAGGTAGGTTACGGTTGTCTTGCCGTTTGTTCCGGTAACTCCGACAAGATGAAATTTTTCCGAAGGATTTGAATAAAAAGCGCACGCCATATCGGCAAGAGTATCTCTTGTGTTTTTTACATAGCACACGGGAGCACTGCACTCAAGCTCATCTTCGGCAACTATAAGCGCCGCTCCGTTTTCAATAGCTTTTTGCACATACTTATGACCGTCCGTTTCAAAGCCCTTTATGCAAACAAATGCATAGCCCGGCTTAACCTCGCGCGAATCATAAGCAATTCCGCTTATTTCAATATCCTCAGCTTTATCTTTCCAGTTTTCTTTAAGAAGCTTGCTCGCTAACATTTTTTCTTTCCCCTTTTTTTAATCACTTGCAGAATGTCTGAATTCAACTCCGACCACCGTAGCCGACGGAACCTCCGTTCCGGGCTCTATGCTCTGTTTAACCGCGTATGCACCGCCGCCGGAATTTTGACCGGCTCCGATTGTTTCAAAGTTAAGGCCGCGCCCAGTAAGCACATCGCGCGCGTCGGAAACGCTCAGCCCTGTCAGATTAGGAACCGTAACAGTTTTAACATCGCTGTTTTCCTCTGTGTATAAAAGAACAATTGAGTTCTTGGAGAGCTGAATACCGGGCTTTGGAAGCTGATCTATAACCTTTGCGCCTTTACCCGAAATTTTAACCTTAAATCCGAGATTTGCAAGGTCTTCCTTAGCGTCGGATATGTCCATATCGCGAACGTCCGAAACGCTTGCCTTTTTGGCGCTTTGGTCGCTGTCGTACTGCCTTTCAACTCCGAGATATTCAAGCGTATCCTCTATAACGGCGCCCGCAACGGGAGCTGCAATAGTTCCGCCGAATTTGTTTGCTGTCTGCGGCTCGTCGAGCATTATAAGGCAGACTATCTGCGGATCGTCTGCCGGAGCAAAGCCGACGAATGAAGCTATACGCTTTGTTCCGCTTCTGTCACCCTTTTGTGATGTACCCGTTTTACCGCCTATTCTGTAGCCGCTTATATATGCGTTTTTACCCGTACCGTCGGGAGCGCATACAACCTGTTCGAGAATTTCTCTCATTGTTTTAGAGGTTTCCTCAGAAATAACCTTGTTTACAACCTCTGTCTGATAGCTTTTTATTATTCCGCTGTCGTTTCTTATTTCTTTAACGATTTGCGGCTTTAAAAGGTTCCCGCCGTTTATTGCTGCGGAAATTGCCGTAACCATCTGTATAGGAGTTACGTTAAAGCCCTGACCGAATGAGCTTGTTGCAATATCCGAGTCGCTGAGCTTTGTTTTATTGTAGAAAATACTTTTTGATTCTCCGATAAGCTCTATATTTGTTCTTCTTGTAAGTCCGAAAGCACCAAAATATTCCTGAAATTTATCGGAGCCGAGCTTAAGTCCCGTTTCCATGAAAACAACGTTGCACGAATGCTTAACGCCCTCAAAGAACGTTTGTGCGCCGTGTCCCGATGTAACGTGACAGTGAATATCATGCGCACCGATATGCTTTGAGCCGCCGCATACGAACGGCGTATCGAGATTTACAACGCCCTCCTCAAGTGCAGCCGCTGCCGTTATTATTTTAAATGTTGAGCCCGGCTCGTATGCGTCCGATATTGCCTTGTTTCGCCACATTTTGTTACGCATTGCCGCCTGGCGCTCGTCTGTAAGCTTTTTCTTTTCCTCGTCCGTCATAAGCGCAATGTCAACGCTGTCGCCGAGATCGGATTTTTCTTCGTCGGAAGACTTCTTTGAAGACGTATCGCTGCTTCCGAAAAGCTTTTTCTGGTCTGCCGGAGTCATATCTCTGTCTAAAATATCCGAGTGATATTCAAACATAACGCTGTTTTTCTCAAACTGCGAAACGTTGTAGGGCTCGTTTGCGTCAAAATCCGGCTTTGTTGCCATAGCAAGAATTTCACCGGTTTTCGGGTTCATTACAATACCTGCCGCGCCCTCTTTAAGCTCACATTCCTTAACTGCCGTTTCAAGATGTTTTTCAAGATAATGCTGAATTGTTTCGTCAATCGTCAGCATAACGTCCGCGCCCTTTGAAGCGCTTTCATACGCTTCATACTGCTGCTTTTCAAGAGTCTGACCGCTCGCCGTCTGAGCCGTAAAAACATTGCCGGTTTTTCCGGAAAGCTCGTTGTCGAATGTCAGCTCAATTCCCTGCATACCGTTATTGTCATATCCGGTGAAGCCGAGAATGTGGGGAGCAACGTTATAGGAATAGTATCTCTTCGAGTCCTCCTCAAAGGTAATAGGCTTAAAAAGCTTAGCCGTATCCTCGTCTATATCTTTATTTTTCAGGTTTTTAATCTGCTCGGTTTCCTCAACCGTCAGTCTTTTTTTGATAACCTGGTATCTGTTTGATTTTGTAAGCAGATTATAAATTTTTTCATAATCCATATTAAGCACAACCGACAGCTTATCTGCAATTTGCTTCGCTTCCTTATGCTCGTCTTCGCCCTCCGGAGTTTTTTTGTCTATATCCTGAGGATTGCATATAAGCGTATTTACCGTTGCGCTTTCAGCAAGAGCCTTCCCGTTTCTGTCATAAATAGTGCCTCTTGAAGCGATAACGTTTGTTGCGCCCGTCTGCTGACGTTCAACAGCGCTCTTCATATCCTCTCCGCGAACAATCTGCCAGTACGCAACTCTGAGCGTAAGCAGCAGCAAGGCAATGACAATTACCGAAAACATCAGTCTTGCTCGTTTTTTAATTAAAGTAAGCGGTAAAATTTCAAACACCTCTTAATATGTATTTTTATAGCTGATTACAAAGCATTATTTACCGCGCGATCAGCGGTATTCATTTAGTTATTTTATGCTGAAAAATTCTATAATATTCTTCTTTAATCCGCCCCAAAGCGACTTTATGCTGTTTTTTGCTCCCTCAACCTCTCCAGCGGTCACTTCTGTTTTGTCCTCCTGAGGAACATCGACATAAATCGTCTGATAGCCCTCCGGCCGCTGCATACCGAGCTTTGTTGACGCAATTTCCTCAACCTCGCTCAAATCAACCTTACGCTCCATTTCAAATATTTTCTGACTGGTGTAAGAGCGGATCTGCGACAGCTCCTTGTTAAGCGACTTTATCTGTGACGCCGTTTCGTTTACCGAAACAAATTTTGAAATCATAAAGGCTGCCGAAGCTGCAATTACACCGATATAAAGAATTCTCAGAAACGTAACCCTCTTGCGTATCATTTCAGTATTATCCTTTTCTTTGTTTATATCTGTTCTTTTGGGTCTTATCGGTTTGGTAACAGTTTGCTTTTTATATGCCAGATTTCCATTAACCATGATAACATATCCTTATTCAATCGTATCGGCATTGGCCGATGTACTTTATTTGTGCAAAATCCGTTTTGCACATTAATTTTTTACAAAAACTCTGAGCTTTGCGCTTTTTGAGCGCGGATTTTCTTTCTGCTCGCTGTCTGTCGGGAGGATTGGCTTTCTTGTAAGAAGCTTTCCCTCCGCTTTGTGACCGCACACACATACCGGAAAGCTTTTCGGGCATATGCAGTCGGTGCAAAGAGCCTTAAATGTATTTTTAATTATTCTGTCCTCAAGTGAATGAAACGTTATTATTGCAAGTCTTCCGCCGCTTTTAAGGCTCGCGGCAAAATCCCTTGCCGCGCCTTCGAGAATTTTAAGCTCGCCGTTTACTTCTATTCGGATAGCCTGAAAAACTCTTTTTGCCGGATGGCCGCCGTCGGCTCTTGCACCTGCCGGAATTGCCGCCGAAATAATATCCGAAAGCTCTCCGGTGGTTTTAACCGACTCTTTTGCGCGCGCCTTTACAATAAATTCGGCAATGCGCTTTGACCATTTCTCCTCGCCGTATTCGTAAAATATCTTCGTAAGCTCATCCGGAGAATACGTGTTTACAACATCGTAAGCCGTAAAGGCATCCTCTCTGTTCATTCGCATATCAAGCGGCGCGTCATGCATATAGCTGAAGCCGCGCTCCGCTTCATCGAGCTGATAGGAGCTTACTCCCAAATCGAGAACAGCGCCGTCTATTTTGTCAATTCCTTTTTGAGAGAGAATGTTTTTTATATTTGAAAAATTATCATGAACCGCACAGAAGCGATCACCGTATTTTGAAAGTTTTTTTTCGGCTGCCGCCAAAGCGTCCGTATCTCTGTCAATTCCGATTACTCTTGTGTCCGCGCAGGCCGACAGTATTCCGTTTGTATGACCGCCTCCGCCGAGAGTGCCGTCAACAAAAAGCCCTCCGCGCAGCGCGTTCAAAGCTTCAATAGTTTCATCGAACAGCACCGAAACGTGATTAAATTCCAAATTTCATTCCTCCGCAATCAAAGCATTAGGCCGAATTTTTCAATTCCCTCTAAAACGGCGGTAGGCGAAATACTTTCATTATATTTATCCCACTCGCTCTTCGACCATATTTCAAGACGCGTGTTCACGCCGACAAGAATAATATCCTTTTCAAGTCCCGCATAGCCGCACAGGTTTTTGCCGGGTGAAATTCTGCCCTGCTTGTCTACCTCGCAGCAGACGGCAGCCGAGCAAAACATTCTCACAAACGCAGCGGCGAATTTATCGGTTGTAACCGGCAGAGCGCGCATTTTTTCCGAAAGCGACTCCCATTCCGCAGCGGTATACAAATGAAGACATTTCTCCGACGGCGAGCGCGTGATATATACAACCGAGCCTGCTGCCTCGCGCACCTTTGCCGGAAGAATAATCCTTCCGCGATCGTCAAGCTGTCTGTCATAGCTGTCCACAAAAAACGTACTCATAAACCCTGCGTCACCTCCGAAAAAAATATATCAGCAAAAGTGTGAAAAATGCATTTTCACTCCAAAACGCTCCCATTCACTCCACTTACTATATATTGTACTCCATTTTTCAGAAAAACGCAAGGGTTTTTTTAAATTTTTTTTTCAAAACAATTATTTTTTTGTGATTTTATTGTAATTTGCGTTAAATTGCTGTATAATTATAGTCATAAAAACAACAATATATACGACAATTTTTGCATACCGAACACAATATCTTGAGTTTAAATATATTATATCACATTTATATTAATTTGTGAAGACTTTTTTTAAATTTTCTTTTCGGTAATGTTACATTATTTTTGCAAAAATTTCAGAAATTTTAGGAGGTTTGAACAAATGGACAAAATAAGCTTGACATTAAAGGAGGAATTTTCCTTAAAAGACTGGCAGGTAGAAAATGTAATAGGTTTGATTGATGACGGGAACACAATCCCCTTTATAGCCAGATACAGAAAGGAAAAAACGGGTGAGCTGTCCGATGAGGTGCTGAGAGATTTTTCGGAGCGCCTTGCATATCTGAGAACGCTTGAGGATAAAAAAGCGGAAATCACGCGCCTTATAGACGAGCAGGAGAAGCTTACGGCGGAGATAGCCGCGAACATAGAAAATGCTTTGACAATGACCGAGCTTGAGGATATTTACAGACCGTTTCGTCCGAAAAGAAGAACGAGGGCGTCAATTGCAAAGGAAAAGGGGCTTGAGCCTTTGGCGGAGCTTATTTACGCTCAGGAAAAGGGCACTGATCCCGAAGCTGCGGCAGCGGAGTATATTGATGAAGAAAAGGGTGTCGGCAGCGCGGAGGAAGCAATTGCCGGAGCGAGCGACATAATTGCCGAGCAAATTTCCGACGACCCGGAGTACAGAAAAATAATACGTGAACTAACGCTTCATAACGCGCTTGTAACGTCAAAGGCGGCAACGGAGGACGACAGCGTGTACAGGCTGTATTATGATTTTTCGGAGCCGGCTTCAAAAATTGCAAATCATCGTTTGCTTGCAATCAATCGCGGAGAAAAGGAAGGCTTTTTGTCTGTAAAGCTTGAAATGGATAAGGATATAATTTATAATTACCTTATAAGGAAAACCGTTAAGGACGCTTTGCAACCCTGCGGAGCTGTTGTAAAGGCGGCGGCAGAGGACGCATACGAAAGGCTTATTGCGCCGTCCGTTGCAACGGAAATAAGAAATATTTTAACGGAGAACGCGCAGGAAGCTTCAATTAAGGTGTTCAGCAAAAATCTCAGCGGCCTGCTTTTGCAGCCGCCGGTAAAGGGAAAATGCGTTCTCGGAGTTGACCCGGGCTACAGAACGGGCTGTAAGCTTGCGGTTGTTGACGAAACGGGAAAGGTGCTTAAAACGGGTGTTGCATATTTCACGCTTCCGAACCATGATAAAGAAAAGTCAAAGGCGATGATTAAGAAAATCATTACCGATTATAACGTAAATATAGTTTCAATAGGAAACGGAACGGCTTCAAAGGAGTCGGAAATATTTATTTCGGATTTGATAAAGGAGCTTGACAGACCTGTATTTTACGCTATGACAAATGAAGCTGGAGCTTCCGTATATTCCGCTTCAAAGCTTGCAACAGAGGAGTTTCCCGACTATGACGTTTCGCTCCGAAGCGCCGTTTCAATCGCAAGAAGACTTCAGGACCCTCTTGCAGAGCTTGTTAAGATAGATCCGAAGTCAATCGGTGTGGGGCAGTATCAGCATGATATGAACCAAAAGCGGCTCGGAGAAGCGCTCGGCGGAGTTGTTGAGGACTGCGTAAACAGCGTCGGGGTAGACCTTAATACTGCTTCACCGTCACTGCTTTCATACATTGCCGGAATTAATAAAACGATTGCCAAAAATATAGAAATATACAGAAATGAAATAGGAAAATTCGCAAAAAGAAAAGAGCTTATGAAGGTGCCGAAGCTCGGCGCAAAGGCGTTTGAGCAGTGCGCGGGATTTTTGAGAATACCCGACGGTGCTGACGTTATGGATAACACCTCCGTGCATCCGGAAAGCTATAAGGCGGCGGAATATTTGCTCGATAAGCTCGGCTATACAAAGGAAGACGTTTCCGGCGGCAATTTATCGGAGATAAAGAAAAAGCTTAAGAGCTATGGCGAGGATAAGCTTGCCGAAGAAGCCGGAGTCGGCGTTCCTACTTTGCGCGATATTGCCGACAGCCTGCAAAAAAAGGGAAGAGATATGCGTGATGAGCTCCCAAAGCCTGCGCTCAGAACGGACGTAATGAGCATGGAGGATTTAAAGCCCGGAATGGAAATGACCGGAACTGTCAGAAATGTAATAGATTTCGGCGCGTTTGTGGATATAGGCGTCCATCAGGACGGACTCGTTCATATATCCCAGATATGCGACAGGTATATAAAGCACCCGTCGGAAGTGCTTCATGTGGGGGATATTGTTAAGGTTAAAATTCTTGAGGTTGATGTTAATAAAAAAAGAATATCGCTTACGATGAAATAATCTAAAACCGGCAGTGAGGGATAAGCGTTATCCCTCACTTTTAAATTAATTGTTTCCCGAAAAAATCTTTTTACCGGTTGTAAAGTTTTGCAAAAAGCGGATTTTATTTTGATTTTATCAGCGGCTTCAGCGTTATTTTATTATCCCATATAAACAGCTTAAAGCTGTCAAATTCAGCCGTTTCAAGCGTTACGGATATATTTTGTTTGCCGGGTTTAACGGTTATATCCTTGCTTGAAAGCGTTATGAGTTTGCCACTTTTATCGTACAGTGCAAGTATAGCAACTGCTGATTTTTCTTCATATGAATTATCAAAATACAGTTCTGCCGAATATGTTCCGTTTTCAATAGATTCATTTTCTTTCACAAAGCTGTCTGTCATTAAATAGCCCGTTTCATATTCTGCAATGACATCTTCACGCTTTTGATTGCACATATTGTTGTCAGCCGCTACAATGCTGATAGGTGTTACTTGTTTATCACATTCATCTTTGTATTTCACCTTAATCGTGAATAATGCTCCGTCTGCATTTATGTTTTCGGCATTATACCACGATACATAGAGCTTTTCATCTGTTCCGAGATTAGTCATAAAGTTTTCGCTTATTGCGGCATCGGGTGTAATGCTTAAAATATCAACTGCATTTTTGTCATAGTCAAGCTCAAAGCGGAAACCTGCGACGCCGGGATTGTTTTCAATGCTGACGGGTATTTCGGCTTCATTTGCTGCATTTATTGACGCACTGCCGACTTTGACAGAAGCAGCACTGTTATTCATTGCAAATGTATATATCAGGTCAGCGCCTGTCCAGCCTGTTAAATGCTGAAGAAGCCTTACGGTGTCTTTGGTGTCGATAACCTTATCTTGCTCGGTGTCTGCCGCAAGAAGCTGTCTTTGAGATAGACTTTCAAGTCCCGATACATTTCGTGCAAGTAAATTCAAGTCGCGGAAGTCGATTTCGCCGTCCTCGAAAATATCGCCAAGCAACGGCTTTTCAACATTGATAGAAGTGTTATTCATAAAGAATGCTAACTTCTTTCCGCTGCTGTTTTTAATATCGGATGCACCGCTTGACATTGTAATCGGTATTTCTGTCCCGTATTCTGCGTTGTCCGCAACCTTGAATTTGATTGTAAATAAATCAGCATTTTCCGTAAAATCGTCGGTCGAATACCATATAACATTTAGCGTGCTTCTTTCCTCGTCCTTTAGGTTGCTTGACAAGCTGCCCGAAATTTGTGGGTTTTTCACTATTTCTATCGGTATTAAAAGTGAGCTGTCATAATCAAGATTTAACTTGTATGATGATATTCCCGGATTTTTAACTACCGACACGGTGTACTCGGCAATTTCTCCGGCAGATGCCTTTGTTGACTTTGCTATAAATGCCTGCTTTGTAACATCAACAACCTTTACGGTGCATTGATGTGAATATCCGTTTGTGGTTTTCGCTGTTATCGTTGCATAGCCGTTTGACACTGCGGTTACAACACCTTTGTTATTTACAGTAGCAACATTTTCGTCAGATGATGTCCATACGAGATTTGTTTCTGTGGCATTTGACGGCGCTATTGTTGCATTAATTGCTTTAGCATCTTCCGGCGCAAGTGTAATATATGTATCGGATAAAGTTACAGAAGTAGGCTCAACAATGGCTTCTTTTATTGTAACGTTACAGGTAGCAGTTAATCCGTTTGATGTTCTTGCAGTGATACTTGTACTGCCCGGACGAACACCCGTAACAAGTCCGGTGTTTGAAACTGTTGCATAAGATGTGTTATTGCTTTTCCAACTTACCGAATCGGTTGTATCAAGCGGCAGGACACTTGAACTTAATTGATATGTGCTGCCTACATATGTTGTGATTTCTGATTTGTTCAGCTTAATTACGGCAGCAGGTTGGTTTACAGTAACATTGCATTGAGCAGATACGCCGCTTGTTGCGGTTGCAGTTATATATGCTGTTCCTATTTCGTTTGCTTTTATTATACCGTCCGAATCAACAGAAACTATGCTGTCATCAGAGCTTTCCCATGATATATTTCCCTCATAGTCAGCAGGTGATATAGTTGCAGTGATAACATCGCTTGCTCCTAATTTTAGAGTTTTGTTTTCTGATGAAAGCTTTATTGACGATATCGGAGCAGATACCGTAACAGTACATTCTGCTCGTATATTACTTTGAGTAGTAACAGCGTATATTTTTGTTGTTCCTTTGGATTTGCCATAAACAACACCATTTTGATTTACTGTGGCGATACTTTCATTTTCCGAATGCCATGTTACAGCTTCATTAGCTGTGGATGGCTGTTGTACAGTAGATAATGAATAAGAGCTGTCTTCATTAATATTTATTAAACTATTTGATAGTTTCATTGATGCAGCTTTCTCATATACATTTATCAAGCATTTTGCTTTCATACCGGTTGAGTTGGTTGCTGTGACTGTACAAACGCCTTTTTCTTTAGCACTTACAATTCCTTTGTCTGAAATAGTTGCAACTGATTTATCGCTAATTGACCACTGTACACTCTCGCTATTGCCGTTGATAAAAGCTAATAATTGTTTTGTTTCAGTAATATCCAAATTATAAACACATTCATTTAACACAATATGATTTGGCATATTATAAAGCTGTGGGAAACCACTATTTGTGTTTGGATCAATAAACCATAAATTTTCAAAATCAAAATCTGCGTAGTATTCTTTTCCCTTAGCTACAGAATAAATACCTGAATAAGATGAATCACTGAGCCAAGAACTCCTAATTGCCAAACAATTAGTAATTGTTGTGTTTGTGGATCCGTTTAATGTATTTATATTTTCTCTAGATGGGACTTTCCCGAAAAATACATTCACACAATTTGATATGCTGCCGTTAGAACTTATTCCGCCTCCAATACATTCTCCGATGACATCGCCGTAATTATATGACTGCTTAACTGCTCCGTTAGAAATTCCGGAAATGTATCCACAGCTGCGGTTATTGGTTGTGCTGTCAACTATTATTGAGCCGAAATTAATACAATATATAGCCGATCCGATAGCTGTTATTCCTGCAGTGTAGGAATATGTATTTGAAGACCAAGCTGACCAAATTCCGCTAGCGCCTTCAACATTTCCATAATTGCAACATGAAATGATTTGAATTTGACTATTTCCTGCAATTCCACCCACTTTTGATCCGGGTGTGGTTGAACTAACATGACCATAGTTATTACAATTCTTGGCTGTATGTGTGTAGCCAACGATCCCCCCACAAAGAATGGTGTTATGTGAGGACCAGCTATCACTAACAACGGCAATACTACCATAGTTATTACAATTAGTAGCGGTTGCTAATTCGCCAGCAATTCCTCCACAGTAATATGGGGTCTTTTGATCTGTTGCGGACAAGTGAAGAGAAGCATAATTTGTACATTCCTTAACAGAGTTGATTGATTTACCCACTATTCCACCGCAATATATTGATAGCAATGGTACTAATATGCTTCCTTCAATACTTCCACTAACTTTACAATCGTGTATCATACTATTTTCATATGCACATCCAGCGATTCCGCCTACATATCTATATCCGTATGCATCGACATTTTCCAAATTAAGATTCTTAACAGTACCCTCAAGATAGCCTACAAATCCAACATACTTATTATCGGGTAAATTTATATTCAAATTTTTAACTGTGTATCCATTACCGTCTATTGTGCCGGTGAATGCCCCCTCATTTTCGTTTCCTATAGGCTCAAAGTCAACACCCGACATATCAATATTGCAGGTTAATTTATAATATCCCGACAAATCATTATGTATATTATTTATGTCACTTGCAGATGAAACAAGATAAGGGTTGCCTTCAGTACCGTTTCCCGACATTGCAAATATATTTAGCGGCGCAAACGACAGCAGAAATATAATTGATAACAATAATGAAATTATTTTCTTCATATTCTTTTCCTCCTACTTTTGTGTTACCGTTCCGATGATTTTTGAGTTATTTGTATTCAGTTCGCCATAGCAATATGCAGTGCCGTTGAATGTTACTCCGCCCCTGCAAGTATTATAAATATTAAGATTATCGAAATTTATATTACTGCAGGTAATAACTTGCGGTGTTTTACCTATAATATTAACACTTTTAGGCTTATACAAATTAACAGAGCTTGCATAAAAATCACCGTTTAAAGTAATTGTTCCTGTTCCCAAAATTGTTCCCGATGAAATTGATGTGTCGCTTCCGAAAATCAATATTCCGTCATTTTTAATTTGAGAATAAGACGAAATGCTTGATACTTTCTTTATGATGAGCTGCGATGTTTCATCAATTGTTATTGACTTTGAGCTATTGCCGACAGCAGTCATTCTTTTATTGATAATCAGCTTTGCTCCGTTTGTCAATATAATTCCGCCCGAAACGTTGAGCCTGTCGGCAGTAACAGTGCAGTTATCAAGTATAAGGTCTGTTGTAATATTCAAATCCTTATAAGTTCTGTTTTCGGAAATGGTTTTTCCGGAGGAAATAATAATTCTTTCATCATTAACGCTGCAACCTGAATTTTCATATCTTCCCGAAACGTTTATATCAGTATTTAAAACTATTTTTCCGCCGCCGCTTAAATATAAATTTTCAGTATTGATTTTGTTTCCGCTAACCTGAATAGAGGTTTTCGTAATTAAATACAAATCAACTAAATTCAAAGTATTTTGGTTATATATTTCATCGGTCGCAGTCAATGACTTTACATTCATAGTTCCGCTGTTTGCAACCTCTTTTGAAAGTGTTAAGGAGCAGTCGGAAACAGTTCCGCTGTTTTGAAATACTCCTTTTGATATAAGCGCCCCTGCTCCGTTGACCGTGCTGTTGTTTATACATCTTTTATTACACTGCAAAACGCTGTTTTCGTCAATATTAATTGTTGCTGAATTTGTAAAGTCCCCGTTAATGCTTAAGCATGAATCGGTTAGGCTTATATTGCTTTTTGCGTTTAGATAACCTCCGATAACGGTATCTCTGTTTATGCTCTCATTTGTGTTGATAATCACGTTTCCCGTTATGCTTTTGGGAATAGTGCAGGTGCTTAAAATTGTAATATCTCCGTCATAGGTATCAGCTCCGAAGCTGCCGCCGGATAAAAGTGTCATTCCCATGCCCTGAATTTTACCGCTTGTATTTGTCAAGGTATTGCTTACATTAACTGTATTGTTTATTTTTAGACCCTTTGTATTTAGGTTTGTAAAGTTATTAACATTTATTGTTCCGTTAATAGCTTGCTGTGTTTTCCCTGCTGTAATTATTTTTTTAAATGCGTTTGCACCCGACACATTTATGTCGCCGCCTGCTTTAAGTGTTCCTTTGCAGTATACGGAAGAATTAAACGCACAGTCACTTGTAACGGCAGCATTTCCACTTATGTTAAGTGTTCCGCTTTGTTGAGCAAGCGTACCGTCGACACTTACATTTGAAAGGTTGACTGTGTTTTGAGTATATAAGCTGCCGCCGAAGTTTTTGTCATCGGAAACAGTCACGCCGTCAAGCGTTAAACCGCCGTTATAATGATTTCCGATAATATTTCCTGCTGATTTAAGTACGGTATTTTGTCCGCCGACAACTTTTGAAGAAGTGTTTTTAACTGTTTTATTAACTGTAATTGTTCCGTTTTGTCTGACCGTACCGCTGTTTGCATATACTAAATTTTCGGCTGATAAGCCACCGTTAATATATTGTGTGCCGCTGCCGCATATTGTTATATTCTGCACAGCGCCGCTGCCTTTCAAATTGCCATATATATTTATGGGCGCTGAAATTGTACCGTTAATTTCCGCTGATGCGGTAGACGATAATGTAGTATTTACAAATGACGGAGCATTTGAGGTTATAAGATTTATTCCGTTTAAGGCTGCACCCTTGCTCGACTTAACCTCACCGCCGGAAAGATACAGGTTACCTATATCAAATGTACCGCTGCCAAGCACGAGAGTACCGCTGCCTTGCGAAATTTCGGTGATCCCTTGCGTATTTGATGATACAAGCACTGTTCCGCCGTTATTATTTATAAACGGAATATTGCAGTTATTTGAAGTAGAAATTGTAAGCAGCGTACCGCCGGAATTTACCGTAATACCGTTTGCAATTTTATATTGCAATTCACCGATACCGTACATTGTTTTATCTGCTTTTGTGTATCTGCCGACAAGACCACCGCAGGAGGAGTCATAGTCGATAGCAAGCTGTTCGCCGCTGCCGACAGTTATTGAATCGGTAGAAAAGGGCATTGCTGATGCTCCGATAAATGCGTCAACTCTTGCCTGATATGCTTCATCAAGATAATTCATCAGCATTTTATCCTGACTGAGCGTTCCGCTTGCAAGGAGTCTGCCGAGAGGGGAATTCCATTGTCCTTGCGTCATTTCATAAGCTATCTTTTCGCCGCGAAGTCTTAATTTTTGGAGCATAAGCAAATCATCAAGGACTTTTCCGGCGTTTTCTTCTGTTTTATCTGAATTGTATACAGAAATATCTGATTTATATGTTGTCACTGTTTGTGCGATTAGTGTTCTCAAATATTTAAGCTCATATGTTTTTTTGCAGGTATCGCCAAAGCTTGCCGCCTTATCTGCACACCATGATGAAATGCCTGCAACCGCCGTTGCACTCGAAATTGTTTTGCCGAGTGCCGAGTTCAGCGCTTCTTTTTTCATCTTCTTCATAACAGCGAACTTGTCTGTAATCTTTTTTGCACTCCATTTGGAAAAATCAATTACCGCATTTTCGTCACGCAAGGTTTTCATAAGTGTTTGGTAGCCCATCAGCTTTGCATCGCCTGCATTGCCGACCTCGCTTGCAAAATCAACAAGAATCGGTTTAAGAGATGGGTTTGCCGTCTGTGACATTCTTGTGAGTGTATCGGAAATTGAATCTCTTTGCGTTGCTATAGAGTTTATAAACATATATGATGACAGGGTATTCGATACACCGCTTATAACGGACTTATCAAATTTCATCTTTTTTAAATCATCGTCCGAAACAAAATATGTGGTGGCATATTGTGGAATATCCGAGCCGACGGCTTGAATTTCTTCACAATACAAATCGTATTGCGCCACCGTACCCATCAGTGTTAAAAATGTGTTTATTTCGTCCGCGTCATCTATTTTCATAACCTTTTCAAAGCTGCTCAAAGCTTTTTCTATGCTGTCACTGTATGAGGTAAGATATGTTTTGAAATAGTCATATTTGTTTTTGAAATTTTCATCTTTTTCATCATAGTTGTTTGCTTTTCCGTAAGACAGTGCAAATGCCTGAAATGCCTTTAGGCATTTTAAACCTTTTTCAAGTCTTTCAAGATTTTCAAGCTCTATTTCCTTTGTGGAAAGCTCCGTTCCGTCAGACGCGGTATAATCGTTTGCAAGAGCTTCTTTTAAAATACTTTCATAATTAAGCTGGCTTTTACTGTATGTAAGGTCACTTGCAAAATTCGCTGCGTCTGTACTGAAACTTGACAGCAGATCCGCACCGAATTCGGTAACAAAGTCAGCTACCGTTTGTGCATACTCATCTGAATTATATACCTTTTCCGTAACATCAACAGCCGCTTTATATGTAGCGCTGTAATTGGGATCGTCTTTGTTCTGATATTGGCTCAAAACATTATCCATCATTGTGTTTTCGCTGCCGATATAATTTACCAACGCGTGCGGATTTGTTGAAAAATCAGTGTGAAATCCGCTGTCACCGACCAGTGTGTCAATAACAAAATGCCTGTCACCGTTTAGAATATTTTCAAGGATTGCTTTATCCGGTGTGTAGGTCGCTTCCGTTGCATTTACTGTTATCAAAACGGCAGTAAACAGGCTTGCGGTAACACTCAGCGATAAAGCAAGGCTTGTTAGCCTCTTTTTTAGTTTCATTTTCTCCCCTCCGTTAAAAGCCCGTATTTCAAGGCTGATAAAACTTATAATAATCTTACCACAAAAAAATACATTTGACAATAATTTTTAAAGCTTTTCAGCATACTGCATAATATTTATTTTATGTTTATGTAATATAGATAAGTTTTTGGTTTTACCGTGAAGCAAATCTGATAAGGACCATTTAAAAAATATTTAACTATGTGCTCATAAAAATATTGACTTTTAAAGCAAAATGTGATATACTCTATCCATAATTTTTTTATCGGGGTGTGGTAAGGTGAAAAGTGATAATTTTATAATAAGAGAATACGGCGACAACATGAGCGGATGGGTTACATCGGGACACAAAACAACAGCTTTTTCGGAGAGTGAAAACGGAATATTTACATCCGAAAAATTTGAGGTTAAAAAGAATGTACAACGCTTTGGCGATGCGGTTTGCCAAAGCGTTACGGTTAAAAATATTTCGCCTGACAGCGTATGCTTAAAGCACGTCAGCTCGGCTTACATTGACGAAATAGGCAAGGGCGGAATAATTGACTGGTATGACGAGAGAAGATTTGTAATTCATTACTGCCGCAGTGCATGGCAGGGAGAGGCGCAGTGGAAAAGCTCGTCACTTGCGGAGGCAGGCTTATATCTGTCTTCAAATCATGTGTGTTCAAACGCGTTTATTTTGCGCTCTGTCGGAAATCAGAGCACGGCTTTATATTATCCGATTGTATTTCTTGAGGACAGGGAGCTGGGGAAAACGTGGTTTTTTGAAGCGGAAGCGGCGTGGAACTGGTATATTGAAATCGGCACCGACAACAACAGTACGCTTTATGCGGAGATTAACACAGCCTTTTGCAATAATGACCTCTGGAGCCTGAAGCTCGGCAGCGGTGAGGAATACACATCTTCGGAATGTATATACGGCTGCACGGACGGCGGCTTTGAGGAAGCTGCTGCGGCTCTTATTAAATGCAAAAGAGAGCGCAGCAATGTAAGCTTTGATAAAATTCCTGTAATTTTTAATGATTATATGAACTGTATCTGGGCAAAATCGTTTTCAAAAACGCTCACACCGATTATTGACGCGGCGGCGGAGGCAGGATGTGAGATATTCTGCATGGACGACGGCTGGTACAAAGCTTTAACGGGCGAGGACGGACTCGGCGACTGGGAGCCTGAGGATAAGAGATTTGACGGCGGTTTTGACGGAATTATAAAATATATCTCGTCAAAGGGTATGCTTGCCGGCGCATGGCTCGAAATTGACAGCATAACGAAAAACACACGATTTTTCAGGGAAAAAAGCGATTGGCTTTTGAAAAAATGCGGAGAGCTTGCAGGCGGCAGCGGCAGGTATCTTGTCGACTTTAATTTGAGCGAGGTACGCAGCTATTTTATGCGCGTTTTTGATATGCTTTATGAAAAAGGTATCAGATATATTAAAAACGATTATAATCAGACGTCCGGCATAGGCTATGACGGCGGAAGCGAAAAGCTGCGCTCCTGCTCGGAAGCGTTTAACAGCTTTATTGATGAGGTGCACGCAAAATATCCCGATATGATTATTGAAAACTGCGCAAGCGGCGCGATGAGAGCGGACGGCGAAACAATGAGGCATTTTCAGCTGTTCAGCACGAGCGATCAGGAGTTTTATTATAATAATCCGTCCATTATTTCGGGCTGCATGGCGTATTCGGAGCCGGAAAAGTGCGGTATTTGGTCGTATCCCTATCCTTTGCCGTTTGAAGCGCGTGACGAGGACTATGACAAATATTTCAGCGCGGAGCGCATAAAGCTTTGGGAAAACGGCGAGGAAACCGCGTTTAATATGATAAATTCAATGCTCGGAGTTATGTATCTTTCGGGTCATATAGAATATTCCGATAAGAAAAATTTTGAGCTGATAAAAAGCGCGGTAAAAATGTTTAAGGAAAACAGGGATTTTATTAAAAATGCGTATCCCATATACCCCTGCGGAACGTTTAGCATGAGCAAAAACGGATTTTTCTGTTTCGGTCTTAAAAACGATGAAAAAATTCTGCTTGCGGTGTGGAGAGTAAATTCCGAAAATGACGCGGAAATATTTGATTTGTCGCGCTATGTCGGCGAAAAATCGTCCGCAAGGGTTATTTATCCGACAGAGCTTGAGTGTAAATATAATTTCTGCGGCGGACGTCTTTCCGTTAAACTTGAAAACAGACTTTCGGCAAGGCTTTTTGAAATTGATTTGTAAATTTTTGATAATCTAAACATTTATTATAAAATTGGAATAAAAGAGATTATGAGAGATATACATTAAAGTGAATGAATAGGAGCTGCGGTATGAGAAAAATAGATTATTCGGAATTTGTTAATAAGGTGCATGGCTGTTGGTATGGAAAATGTCTTGGCGGTGCAGCAGGTGCACCGGTTGAGGGCATAAAAAAACTGATTGAGGTTGATGATTTCACAGAGATATATAATCCTGATTTGCCAAACGACGATTTGGATTTACAGCTTTTATGGCTTGATGTTCTTGAGAATAAAGGAACAATTATTGATTCGTGCGATTTGGCTGATGCGTGGGTTGAGAAATGTTGGTATCCGTTTTCGGAATACGGATATTTTTTAAAAAATTATATGAGAGGAATAAAGCCGCCGTATTCGGGGATTATAAACAATTCTTTTTTTAAGGAAGGAATGGGTTGTCCGATACGTTCGGAAATTTGGGGAATAATTTCGGCAGGAAACCCTAAGCTTGCCGCGCAATACGCATATATAGACGCAACCCTTGATCATGCTGATAACTCAGTGTGGGCGGAACAATTTTTAGCAGCGGCGGAAGCAGAAGCTTTTTTTGAAAAAGATATTCAAAAAGTTATATCTGTTGCTATGGGATTTATTCCGACGGATTGCAAGCTGAAAAGAGCTTTTGATACAGTTATTGAGATGTTTAAAGATGGCGCGGAATGGAAAGCAGTAAGACAAGCTGTGCTTGAAAAATACTCACATCCTGATTTTACGAATGTTGTACAAAATCTTGCATTTGTGCTTATAGCTCTGCTATATGGAAATACTGATATGCGTAAAACAATAAATGTTGCTCTTCAGTGTGGATATGATACGGATTGTACTTGTGCAAGTGCCGCATCGATTGTAGGCATTATAACCGGGTATAATGCATTGTCTGATACAAATACGCTGATAAATGACTATTTTGTGTGCGGCGTAGATGTTGTACGACCGTCTGACAGCATAAAAAGACTGGCAGAAGACACGGCAAAGCTTGCGTTGAAAACTCCTAATTTTGTTTTGCAAATAACAAATGCGCCGTTTTCGGAAGAAAGACCGGATAAAAAGTTGACAATAGAATACGCTACAAATGAAGGTTTGGAAAAGGCGAAAAAAAGTATTAAACCTGTGCACTGGGAAGTCTTTGGACCGTATTTTGACCAGCTTAATCAGCCGATGAACCCGGATTACCCCAGTCCTCATAGTGAGGGATGTGTTTTGCCCGATTTAGTATGCATGGTAAATAACGAGGTATTTTTGAACAAAAAATATATTGGAAATTTTAACGATGAAAAGCCGAGTTTTACTATTGATTCATATGAGGACTTTATAGATATTGACAGTAAGATGACAATGGAGGGACAGATGTGCTGTTACGCCAGAGCGTATATAACGTCGCCTCAAAAACAAAAGATTTGGTTTATCGTCGGTAACAATGACGGATTCAAAATATTGTTGAACGGACAAACAGTGCTTGAAAAGGACGAGATGCGTCTTTGGACGCCGTATAATAATTTTTCACTTGTCGAGCTGAATAAAGGCAAAAACGAAATTATTATAAAGCTGTTAAGACGAAGTGAAACTCTGAAATTTGCAATAGGATTTCGGCAATATGACGGAAATCATTGGCATAAATGCAAATGGTGTACTGATTTGATTTATGAATAAAAGACTGTAATATCATAAAAAGAGTGTTTATATTATCATGACTACACATTGATTGTGTGAGATGTAAAGGTGGAATAAAAATTAAATGAGTTATTTGTTTTTACTTATAGCGCTTTTTGCAGGGGCAACAAAGGGGTACTGCGGGAAAAAAACAAGCGGTTATGTGAATGAATATACAGATGCGATGCTTGCAAATTCTTTAAGAATGTTTTTATGTATAGTGATCGGATTTGTGATGCTTATTATTAGTAATGGAATACACGGATTTAAGATGGATTGCAAAACTTTATCTATCACGTTGGTTTCCGGTCTGGCAAATTCGGCTTTTATTGTATTATGGCTAATAGCTGTGAAAAAAGGCGCATATATGATGTTGGATGTTTTTTGTACAATCGGTATTCTTATACCTATGATCGGATGCGCAATATTATTTAATGAGAGTATTACCGTTAGGCACATAGCTGGAATTGCTATTTTGTTAATTGCGGTATGTATTATGTGTTCATACAATAATTCCATAAAACATAAGATAACGGCTCGTTCGCTGTGCTTATTACTTTTTTGCGGCATTTCAAACGGTGTGTCTGATTTTTCGCAAAAGCTTTTTATAAAAATGTCTGAAGGTGTTTCTGTAGCAACATTCAATTTCTATACATACTTGTTTTCGGGAATAATACTTTTAGGCTGCTATTTTGCGTTTTCTTATTCGTCAACAAACGGTAAAAAAACAGATATAAGACCGATATTTGCGTATATCTTAATAATGTCGGTATGTCTGTTTTTATATTCATATTTTAAGACAGTGGCAGCAAAATATCTTTCGGCTGCAGAGCTGTATCCGTTGGCGCAAGGAGGAGCGTTGATTTTATCGACTATAATGTCTGCGGCGTTTTTTCATGAACGTATAAATGCAAAATGTATTATTGGCGTAGTTATGACGTTCTTGGCTTTATTTATAATAAATGTATTATAATTAAAAGCAAAGTCAAAAAGCTGTTGAAATACTGTGTTTTATAATAACATATAAAATAATTTTTTTGCGGCATCTTACTGCAAATTGTGTGGGATTTGTTATCATGTGAAGTGATTAAATCCTACCGTAATATTTTTGTTCAATTCTGTTGTGCGGAAGCCGGAGCAGATATGCTCGTTTGTTTTGTAAATTTTTCTGACCCCAATATTTATTATAGAGCTAAAAAATAAGCGTAAGTCCTGAAAACAAGACTTACGCTTATTTTGGAGCTGGTAATGGGACTCGAACCCGCGACCTGCTCATTACGAATGAGCTGCTCTACCAACTGAGCTATACCAGCATATATTAGGGGCGAATTACTCGCCCTCTAAATTTCGTCGTAATTAATTGAAAAAGCTTCTCGCAATTTCATTTATAACCTTTCCGTCGGCTCTGCCCTTTGTTTTCGGCATAACCGCAGCCATAATTTTACCCATATCCTTAACGGAGGATGCGCCTGTTTCTTCAACAGCGTTCTTAACTATTTCTTCAAGCTCCTCACGGGTAAGCTGCTTGGGAAGGTATCCCATTAATATGTCCATTTCCGTTTTTAATTCGGCGATTAAATCCTCACGTCCGCTTTTTTCATAATCCGGAAGAGAGTCGCGTCTTTGTTTAAGCTGTTTAGCTATAACATCAATTACGCCATCGTCGTCGAGAGTGATTTTTTTATCCTTTTCAATCTGCAGTATACCTGCTCTTATAAACTGTACAACATTTTTTCTGACAATATCCTTGTCTTTCATTGCACTTTTAAGGTCTGCTGCAAGCTGATCCTTAAGCGACATTTATATTCACCTTACTTAAATTTTCTTTTTCTGGCTGCTTCAGATTTTTTCTTACGCTTAACGCTGGGCTTTTCGTAATGCTCACGCTTTCTGATTTCTGACATAACGCCTGATTTTGCACACTGACGCTTAAATCTGCGAAGCGCACTATCTAATGATTCATTATCTTTTACTCTTATTTCAGACACTGTGTATCCCTCCCTCCGACAAGTCGAATGTAAAACGGACAAAATGGAATGTCAAACATACAACAATATATATTATACACCATAAGCATGGTGTTTGTCAAGTGTTATTTTAAAAATTTCCATGATTTTTTGTGATTTTTTTAAATAATTTGTTTTTTTACTTATTTTTCAGTAATGCTTTTATGCTGTCGGCAGCGGCAAGAGAGGCTGAAAATGCGGTTGCGCTCCCTGCGGCGGACGAGAGAAGATGAGCTTTTTTTAAATCGTTTTCCTTTAAATACCCGGCGACAAAGCCCGCAAGCATTGAGTCGCCCGCGCCCGTTGTGTTTATTACCTTCCCGGGAAATGACGGGAGTCTGTCGGTAAAGTTTTTATTAACGAGCATTGAGCCGTCTGCTCCTAAGGAAACGAGAACGTTCTGCGCGCCGCTGTCAAGCAGTTTTTTTGCGCACTCCTCAATTTCGCTGTCACAGTCAAGACGATGCAAAAATATTCCCTCAAGCTCCGCTTTGTTCGGCTTTACAAGAAACGGCTTGTATTTAAGCGTTCGCGTCAGCAGCTCGCCTTCGGCGTCAACTATTATCGAAGCTCCTTTTTCCGCTGCCCTTTCGCAAAGGCGCTCGTATGCAAACGGCCGAACATTTTTCGGAACACTGCCGGAGAATATTGCCGTATCTCCTTTTTTAAAGGTATTAATTTTTTCGAGCAGTGCGTCAAAAGCGCTTTCGGGTATATCCGCACCCTGACCGTTTACATCGGTTTCCTCTTTGCCTTTTATTTTTACATTAATTCTTGTCATGCCGCTTTCAAGGCGGATAAAGCTGTATTTAATTTTTCTCTCGCCGAGAAGCCTTTCAAGCTCGGCTCCCGTAAAGCCTGCCGAAATTCCCACAGCCTCGTTTTCTGTTCCGAGCTCGTTTAGAATAATCGAAATGTTTATTCCCTTGCCGCCCGGAAAAATTTCTGCGTTTTCGGCGCGGTTTATTTCGCCGCACGCAAAGCCTATGCATTTTACGGTCAAGTCAAGCGCGGGGCTTAAGGTAAATGTATAAATCATACTGCCGCTCCTTTCAAAAATTCCTTTTTAAACTGCTTCGGCGACATCTTTTTATAAAGCTTAAATTGCTGTATAAAGTAGCTTGAGGTTGAAAAGCCGACGCAAAGAGCTATTTCGGTTATATTCATATCGGTTGTCAGAAGAAGCTTTTCCGATTCGCTCACGCGGATATAATTAAGGTATTCGGTAAACGATTTTCCTGTCAGCTGCTTAAAGCTCCTTGAAAAATAGCTGTATGAAAGGTTTGAGTATTCCGCCATTTTTTCAGCCGTTATCTCATCGCCGTAATTTTGCAGAACAAAATCAATCGTTTTTTGCAGCTTTGAGGCGAGGTCGAGGTTGATTTCGCTCGTTATGTCATAGTTTCGTGATTTCCAGTATCTGAGTATCCATGTAAAAAGGCGGCATATATCCGAGCGTATGGAAAGCTCATATGCGTAATCGGCATTGAGATATTCGCTGTATATGTTTTTTATAAGCCCCTCAACCTCTGTTTTTTCAAGCTCCGCAGCTGTGAAAACTTTTTGCGGCGGAGTATGGTTTGCGAGAAATGGAAGGACATATTTAAACTCGTAAATCGTGTTATCCGATCCGTAAAGTATGTTCGGGTTAAATCTCAGGCAATAATATCCGTCGCCCTTTTTAACGTTACTTGTTTCAATGCAGTGAAGCTCACGCGAATTGATAACAACAAGATCGCCTTTTGAAAATTCATAAAATTTTCCGTCGAGCCAAATATTAAATTTTCCGCCGAAGGTGTAAAGCACCTCTATGTACTCATGGCTGTGAAGGGGCGCCATAGTCATTATATTTTCAGCCATTTGTTTATGTATGATAAACGATTCCGTATAAACTTCCGTGAAGGTATTTTCATTATTTTTCACAGCGGTCACTCTGCCTTTCAATGACAAAATATTAATATTTTTTGATAGATTTATTATATCATAATTTGTCTTATAATGCTATACTAAATTTAAATGATATTGAATTTTTGTGAAATGTGTTATAATAGGAGGTAAAAAAATGGAGAGAAAAGTAAGAATTGCAATTGTAGGCTGCGGCGGAATTGCCAACGGGAAGCATATGCCTTCTCTTAAAAAGGTAAAAGAGGCTGAAATGGTTGCGTTTTGTGACATTATTCCGGAGCGTGCCGAAAAGGCAGCTAAGGAATTCGGAGCAGAGGGCGCAAGGGTTTATACCGATTATAAGGAAATGATTGATAAGGAAAAGCCCGAGGTCGTACACGTTTGTACGCCGAACCGTGAGCACGCACCCGTTACAATTTATGCGCTTGAGCATGACTGCCACGTTATGTGCGAAAAGCCTATGGCTAAAACGTATGCAGACGCTAAGGCAATGCTTGACGCTTATCATAAGTCGGGCAAAAAGCTTACAATAGGCTATCAGAACAGATTTAATCCCGAATCGCAGTTTGTTAAAAGAGCGTGCGATAACGGTGAGCTCGGCGATATTTACTATGCAAAGGCTCATGCCGTAAGAAGAAGAGCCGTTCCGACATGGGGAGTTTTCCTTGATGAAGAGGAGCAGGGCGGCGGTCCGCTTATTGACATCGGAACTCATGCGCTCGACCTTACTCTTTGGTGCATGGACAACTATAAGCCGGTAAGAGTAAGCGGAAGCGTATTCAAAAAGCTTGGAGATCAAAAGGAAACAGGTAATGCATGGGGCGACTGGGACCCGGCAAAATACACTGTTGAGGACTCCGCTTTCGGTTTCATTCAGATGGAAAACGGCGCTACAATAGTGCTTGAGAGCAGCTGGGCGCTTAACACTCTTGATGTTAAGGAAGCAAAATGCTCGCTTTGCGGAACTCTTGCAGGCGCTGATATGGATGACGGCGTAAGACTTAACCTTGCAAAATACGGCAAGCTTACTACAATAAAGCCGGAGCTCGGAGCAGGCGGAGTTGCGTTCTATGACGGAGAAGAGGTTTCCGCTGCAGATCTTGAAGCGCGTCAGTGGATTGATGCCGTTATAAACGATAAGGAGCCTTGCGTAAAGCCGGAGCAGGCTATATGTGTAACCCGTATCCTTGAGGCAATTTATAAGAGTGCCAAAGAGGGAAAGGAGATTGTATTTAATGATTAATGTTACAATCTGGAATGAATTTGTGCATGAAAAGCAGGAAGAGCTTGTAAGGGAAGTTTATCCGGAGGGTCTTCACAAGGTAATAGGCGGATTTTTAGACAAAAATGACGATATTTCCGTTACATATGCAACTCTCGATATGGAGGAGTGCGGACTTACTCAGGAGGTTGTCGATAAGACGGATGTTCTCATATGGTGGGGACATATGGCTCACGATAAGGTTCCTGATGAAATAGTAGACAGAGTTTATGACGCTGCAATGAAGGGAATGGGACTTGTTGTTCTCCACTCCGGTCATAACTCAAAGATTTTCAGAAAGTTAATCGGAACTCCCTGCAACCTCAGATGGAGAGAAAACGATCGCGAGCGCGTTTGGGTTGTAAATCCGGCGCATCCGATTGCACAGGGTATTCCCGAATATTTCGAGCTTGAGCATGAAGAAATGTATGGCGAGCCGTTTTCTATCGCAAATCCCGATGAAGTTGTATTTATGGGCTGGTTTGCCGGCGGAGAAGTATTTCGAAGCGGCTGCACATTTACAAGAGGTAATTGTAAAATCTTTTATTTCCAGCCCGGACATGAAGCATACAGAACCTTTTATAACGAATATGTACAGCGCATTGTAACAAACGCGGTAAGATGGGCAAATCCTGTCCGCAAATTTGAAAATATAGATTGTGTATGGGCGAAAGAAAAGCCCGAAGCATAAGAAAGGATGTAGTTTTTATGAATTTAAGTGTTATGTCACCTGTTCTTGCAAGCATGAGTCTTGAAGATGCTCTTAAATATTTGTCGGGTCTCGGCGTTGACAGCCTTGAGCTCGGCGCAGGCGGTTATCCGGGAAAAGCGCATATGGACGCGCAGGATTATCTCGATCATCCCGAAAAGATTGACGCTTTAAAGGAAATGCTTAAAAAGTATAATATGAAGCTTTCGGCTATTGCGTGTCACGGCAACCCCGTTCATCCGAACAAGGATTTTGCAAAGCAGTCGCATGATGAGTTTGTTGCTGCAATGAAGGTTGCGGTTGCTCTGGGAGTTGATACGATAATCGGTTTTTCGGGCTGCCCCGGAGACTGCGAAACGTCAAAAAATCCTAACTGGGTTACGTGTGCATGGCCTAACGAATACGGCGATATTTTAAAGTGGCAGTGGGAAGAGGTTTTAATTCCTTACTGGAAAAAGACTGCCGAAATTGCAAAGGAAATCGGAATTAAGAAAATTGCGTTTGAAATGCATCCGGGCTTTTGCGTATACAACCCTGCAACGCTTCTGAAGCTCAGAGCAGCTGTAGGCGATATTATCGGTGCAAATGTTGATCCGAGCCATCTTTTCTGGCAGGGAATAGACCCATGCGAGGCTATAAAGTATCTTAAGGGTGCAATTTATCATTTCCATGCAAAAGATACAAAGATTGACGCGGTAAATACTGCCGTAAACGGCGTTCTTGACACTAAGGGTTATGACGATATTCTCGGTCGTTCATGGGTATTCCGCACGGTTGGCTACGGTCATGATGAGAGCGTTTGGAACAATATAATCAGTGCGCTTAAGACTGTAGGTTATGACGGTGCTATAAGCATTGAGCACGAGGACGGTCTTATGTCGCCGAAAGAGGGACTTGAAAAAGCAATTTCGCTGCTTAAGAGAGTTCTTATATATGAAAATGCGGGAGAAATGTGGTGGGTTTAAGCCGCATATTTTCTAACGGATAAATTAAAATATTCCGACGGCTTTTATGAGCCGCCGGAATTATTGGAATTAAGAAATAATTTGAGAGGACAGATAATTTATGGTACATACAGTCGGAATAATAGGCTACGGTGGAATGGCAGGTCACCATCATCAGTATCTTGCGGATTATGACAGAATACGCTTTAAGGGAGTTTTTGACCTTAACAGCGAGCGCGGCAAGGTTGCCGAAAGTCAGGGAATGAAGGCTTACGCCTCAAAAGAGGAGCTTTTATCCGATCCGGAAATTGACATAGTGCTTGTTGCAACATCTAATGAAGCGCATAAGCAGCTTGCAATCGAAGCTTTGGCAGCGGGTAAAAACGTTATCTGCGAAAAGCCCGTAACCATTTCTTCGGATGAGCTTGTTGAAATAATGGAAGCCGCAAAGAAGTATAACAAGGTGTTTACGATAGATCAGAACAGAAGAACAAACAGAGATTTTGTTCTTATGAAAAGAAATGTTGAAGCAGGACTTATCGGCAAACCGTATGTTATAGAATCAAGAGTTGAGGGCTCAAGAGGTATGCCGACAGGCTGGAGAACGCTTAAGGCTCTCGGCGGCGGAATGATGCTTGACTGGGGCGTTCATCTTATCGACCAGATTATGTATATGGTCGATGAAAAGGTTACAAACGTATTTTGCAAGATGTATAAAATTCAGTATCCTGAGGTAGACGATAATTTCAGACTTACTCTTACGTTTGAAAGCGGACTTACAGCACATATTGAGGTTTCGACAAATAACTATATAACTCATCCGCGCTGGTATGTTCTCGGAACAGAGGGAACGCTTCAGATTGATGACTGGAACTGCAACGGAAGAATAGTAAGATGTATTGATAAGGAAGACGTTTGGGACGAGGAAATTGTTTATACAAAAGCCGGTCCTACAAAAACAATGGCTCCGAGAAATAAAAATTCAACCGAAACAATTGAAATTTCAGAGCCGCTTGATGTTGTCGATAACCTTACTGTTGTGTATGATCAGATGATTGACGCAATCGAGGGCAAGGCCGAGCTTACAATTAAGCCGGAGCAGGCGCTCAGAGTAATGCGCGTTATGGAGGCTGCATTTGAGTCTGACGAAAAGAAAATTGCTGTTCAGACGGAAATTTAAAGGCTTATTTACAATCACTGCCGCAAAACAATGCGGCGGTGATTTTTTTAGTTTAAAATTCGTATGGTAATTAAATATAAATAAATATATAAATTTAAGCTATTTGTTATAAAAAGAATAAAAAAGCTTGAAAAATATGATAATATATGTTACAATGAATATAGAATTTTATAAGCCATATAAAAAGTATAAAAAGGAGGCAAAAAACATGAAACGACGAAAAATATCACTTTTGCTGACAGCAGCTATTGTTTTGACATCTTATGGGGGTATGTTCGCCAAAGAAGCACGCGCAGAGGAAAGCGCAGGCATATTTGATGAAATATTTTCCGATATGGATAATATTGATGCAAACGAATATGCGGACGATCTCCCTTATTTTGACGGAGAAATGCTGAGCAATGTGCGCGAGCCGCTTATTTTCTCATCAAACGGAGGGAGAATTTACGGCGATGGCAACGGCGCGGAAGGCGGCGATACAATGGCATGGAAGGATATTTCCGCAAAGCCGCGTCTTGACAGCCGCATTTCTGTAAGCGGAAAAAGCTACAGCCTGAGCGGAAGCATTGAGATTTTGAAATCCTATGAGGGCGATTTTACGGCAAACGGGAAGAAAAATCTGCTTGCGTCCGTCGTCGGCGCAAGTACAACGGACGGAAAAGCACTGCTTCTTCTTTGCGTATCGGATGCCGTATTCTCGTCGGCTATGTCACCTGTGGTTGTTCTTTATGAGGGAACGGATAATAAGAACCTGTTTTTAGACAGAAGCGAGTGGAGCAATTGCATAAGCATTGTGTGCGGCGACGTAAACGGTGACGGATATGATGAAATTGTAACGGCAACTCCCACATGGGATATAAGCAATCAGACAGCCGGAAGCGGAAATTACGGATTTTCAAAAAACAGCAGCCCATATGTATGGCTTATGAACGACAGCGGAAAATCGGGCAGCTGGAATAAATCAGACGGATGGGATCAGCAGCCGTTCATTTACGGCGGCGCAATGACGCTTTATAACACAAATTATCTCGGTGCGCCGGGCGCTTCGTCATCTCTTGCGGTTGCGGATATAGACGGTGACGGATACGATGATATTATTTCGGCGGTGTCATCTACCGACGTGCATTACAACAGCAACTATGTATCAAACGGCTTT
Organism: uncultured Clostridia bacterium; assembly: GCA_934489015.1. GTDB lineage: Bacteria > Bacillota > Clostridia > UBA1381 > UBA1381 > RGIG9115. Next base: position 70,873 of record CAKSSN010000008.1, on the reverse strand, counting down.
GCTGTCTGCGTTGCGCGCGGAGATGAAAACATTATCAACATGCGCGCTGTCGGCAACAGATTTCATCTGCTTAACTATTTAGACGGCGATACATATAAAAAGCTCGGCCTGACAGGCCCTACGCGCGGCGATGCGGCTTGCTTTGATGTTGCTGCACACGATGTTGACGAGTCGGGAAAGCCGACAATATTTGTTTCGATAAAGCACGCCGTTCAGTCGTGGGCAAGCTATTCGGGCAATAAAATGTATACTCCCGACTTCTATGTGGCGGCATTTGACTATAACAAGGAAAAGAAAAATTTCGTGTCGTCAATAGTTTATAACGGCGGAATTTATCATCACGGATGGGTTGACTCTGTAAGCGGAGCGGATACGAATTATGTATATAAAACAAAGCTTTCGGACTGCGCACCGATCAGAATAGGCTTTTTAAATTCCGATTTCGGTTTGTCGGGCGGCAAAAAGGGATATTCCGGGTCCGGAACAATGCTTATAGATCAAAAATACATTGCCTTTGTGCGCTATCCCGACGGTGATACCTATCGCTACGATACAGAGGATAAAGGCTCTTATACGGGCGAGTGGGGGAAAGGCGAGGGAAAAACCATTGCCGATTATGATGCGGACAAATGTATTCTTTACAATAACGGAATAGATGTACTTGATATAAGAAGCGCAGCTGTCACAAGAGAGAGCGACGCTGCGGCGGTAACCGTTTCAACAGCTCTCGGAGACAGGGTGTATTTCCTCACTCCCTCCGGAAGCGGCTATCCGGTAAACTCTCAAAGTGCGATTACATATAGAGGCACGGCTGCTGCTGCTATGCCCGATACGGACAATGACTCGGTTTATCTTAAATTTGTCAGACATAAATTTTTCTGGGCTGATCCGGTTATAGTTGCGGCGCTTGCATCTCCGCCGTATTTTGACTCATTGCCGGATGAAAATTATGTAAACGGTCAGACTACCTACGGCAAAACAAATACATCTTCAACCGGGAAAACAGCGTCCTTTACCGTTTCGGCAGGTGCGTATGTTTCAACAGAAATTAAAGCCGGAGGCGGCGGAACGGCAGGTGTTTTCGAGTCTGAGGTTGAGACGATGAAAAGCGACGGCTTTTCAACCGACAGAGAAACAGAGGTTTCATTTACTCAAAGCTTTTCAGCGTCAGGCGGCGAAGACTCCGTTGTGCTTTCAACGGTGGGCTATGACGCATACGAGTATACGGCTTATTATCCCGGAGCGGACGGTAAGCTTATGAAATCACCGTATGTTGTTTATGTGCCGCACGGCGGTGCGAGCGCGTGCAAAATGGCGAGCCTTACATATGAGGATTATCTTGATATTATTCCGGATACCGATGAGGCGATGCCTGATTTGAAGGATGTGTTCAGTCATACTGTCGGAAAACCGGAAACATATCCGGATAAGTCACCAAACAGCGTGAATGTTGTTACGGGAAGTATTATGACCCATACGGCTCTCGGCGGATTCCCGACAGGAAGCTCAAGTCAGAGTCAGTCTATGGAGATAACCGAAAGCGCGGAGTTTGCAAAAACAAACGGCGGCAGCGTCAGTGTAAAGCTCGGCGGCGGAGTCGAGTCCGAAGCGGATAATATATTCGGTATGGTAAGTGCCGGAGCAAAGGTTACCGGCGGCTTTTCGGGAGAAAAGGAATATGAAAGCGGAAGAATAACGGCAAATTCCGTAGGCACAAGCTTTGAGGGAAGCGTATTCGGACAGAATGAAAGCAAAAATGCCGGAAAGCTCGGAAAAGGCGAGTTCAGCTGGAGATTGCTTCAGTATGTTTATAACAGCAATCCGTCAAATGCGGCGGATAAGCCAAATCAGAAATTCCCTGTTGTAACATATATAGTTTCCGGCATTAAGCAGCCTGAGGGCGTTAAGCCTGAAACGGTTACTGTTACTCCAAGCGAGAGAACGGTTGAAGCGGTCGGCGCGGCAACCAAGAATTTTGTAAATGAAGCAGCATTTGAGGTTGTTGCGGACGGCGTTCAGAGAGAAGCACACACAGCTCTTGAGGGTGCACCTTTGGGAATGACGCTTAATACAGGCTCAAATATCGGTACATCGAGAGAGTTCCCGTTTGGCGTTAAAATAAACGGAAATGTAGAGCCCGGCGAGTACGAGCTGAGGCTCAATGTCGGCGGTGTGCTTTCAAATCCGTTTAAGCTGACCGTTACGGGCTATGTGCCGCCACAGTGGCTTGAGGCGGATAATGAGGTTGTTGATTTCGGATCTTCAAAATTTGTAACGGTAAATCATAAGCCGATTGTTGACGCAAAAACAATCACGGTTAAAAATATAAGTACCGAAACGCTAAGCGGCCTTGAGGCAAGTCTTGATTCCGATAAAGCTTTTGAAATAACGCAGAGCCTTTCACAGACCGATCTTGCAGCAGGAGGCACGGCAACGCTAAGTGTCCGCCCGAAAACAGGACTTAAGGCAGGCAAATATTTCGGAGTGCTGAAAGTATCGAACGGACTGACATCCGTCAGCGTAAATTTTGAATATAAGGTAAATGAACCTACGCTGCCGGGCGCGCCGTATATTGCGCAGTTTGCATATTCGTCAAATCCGGTAAGGGTTACGGTGAGTGCGCCTGAGGATGACGGCGGCGGAGAAATGGTCGATTATTTATATACAATAAAGAACCATGAAGCCTATCTTGATGAAAACGGAAATCAAATCTGGAAAAGCTCAAAGGAAAAGGAGCAGTACGGCTCCTTTGATATAAAAATATCTGAAGAGCTGCCTGAGGATCATACATATGAAATAGGTGTAAAGGCTGTAAACGAGGCCGGAGAAGGAGAAGAGGCTTGGGTATCACTTTATGTCGGTTTCCCCGCAAATCCTCCGTCAGAGGTTAGAAACGTAAGAGTTTATACGGGTGATAAAACTGTTGCGGTTACGTTTGATGAGCCTGAATACTGGGGCGAAAATGAATATGTGCCGAAGATTGATATTAAAAGTTATTCCATATATGTGAGTAAGCGCGGCGAGAGCGGCGGATCGGGTGGCGGTGCGGATGATATGCAGGTAATATTCGATAATCTTGAAAACGGCGTTCAGTACGATTTTGAGATTTTGGCATATAATTATTATAAGCAAAGCTCGTATGCGTTTACGGCAACGCCGGAGGCTAAGGTGATGCAGCCGTCAAGACCGTTTAACTTTAAAGCGGATATGAGCTATCGCACAGCAAATCTTTCGTGGGAAGCGCCGATGTATAACGGCGGCAGCAGTATCACGGGCTATGAGGTTTCAACAGACGGCGGCGAAAGCTGGATAAACGTAGGGGATAGCATGAGCTATACCGCTGAAAACCTTACAACAAATAAAGAGTATACTTTTATGGTGCGCGCGCTGACAGGCGGCTATGTGGGTGACAGCGCGGAAATAGTAAGTAAGGCACCGTCGGCGCTCAGACGGTTTGAATGGGATGACGTTACGGATTACACGGGTTATGAGCAGCTTGAATTTGCGGTAAGCAATATCGAAGGTGCGCTCGGCTATGAAATCAGTATAGACGGCGGCGAATGGTATGAGGCCGATTACGTTGAGTTTGGCGGAAAACGGCGCTATTGTTTCAGCGGACTTGAAAACGGTCGGGAATACACAATCGGTATCCGCGCATTTGACAGCGAGGGACCGGGACCCGAAAAATTCTGGAAGAGAGCTCCGAGCGAAAAAGCACCTATGCCGGTAAAGAATGCACGTGTTGAAGCAGGTAACGGCAAAATTATAATTTACGGCGAAAGTGCCGATAGCTATGGTGCGCAATATTCCGACGGAGGACGCTGGTGGTATTTCAGCGAAAAAACCGTATCAAGCGGCTATGATAACGGAAAAGAGCTTGTAGTTGCAATAGGTCATGAGCCTGTATTCGTTGACGGAATAGGAGTAAATACGGCTACAAATCAGTACTTTAAGGTTACTCCCGACGCGTCCATACCCGATAAGCCTTCAATGCCTGATGTAAGTGCGGTAACCGGAAACGGCTATACAAGATTTACATGGACTTTAGAAAGCGACGGCGGAAGTGCAATTTTGTATTATAAGACACTGCTTTCAAGCAGCTATGGCGGCGATGAAGAAGAATTTATTCTGCCTGCCGATCAGACAGAGTATACTGTTTATGGTGATGTGGCATATTTTGATGTCAGTGCCGTAAACAGCGTCGGCGAGAGCTACAGCGGAAGAGGAAGAGTCAACGATCGTTATCGGTTAGATGGTGTGGACACGGTTTCGCTGCCAATCGGGTATTCCGATACATATTCTGAAATGTTTAGAGTTATAATAAAGCAACCCGAATTTGATGATGATAACAACTATTTAGGTATGGTTGATCATGATATTACGGAAGAGGCAGAAAACTGGAAAGCGGAAAGTCAAACCGATAAAATAACGTTTGATGAAGAGCAGCATAAGCTTAAAATCAGCTCCGGTCTTGAAGTCGGGGAATACAGCGTTGTGGTCGGATGCCAAATTCATGGCTATGCGTATGAGAGAATTGTAACCGTCAGAGTCGGCAGTAGTGCGGAAATATCGTCTGTTGAAAATAAAACGGACGGTGTATATGTTACGCTTACCGCGCCGGACGGAGCGCTTCTTGCGGTAGCTGCATATAATGCGGACGGAAAAATGACGGCAGTAAGCTTTAATGATATTACAGCTTCGGGATCATACAAGGCAGAGCTTAATTTGAGCGGCGTGAAAACGGTTAAAGCAATGATAGTCGCGGGCCGAAATAATATTTCACCGCTTTGCGAGTATAAGGCTATAGCGGTTAATTAGCTAAAAAAGGGGATGTTAAAGGCTCCGGATTGCAGGAGAAGGAGAAGCATACACACAGTATAAATGCTGTAGCTCTCTTCCTATCCCCTTGAAAATGAATATAGGCTGCGCGGCAAAAGTCAGTTGACTTTTGCCGCGCAGCCGCTTTTTTAGAGAGTAAAATTTAATCATAACTGCCTGATCGGGCGAATATAATATAACATATATACGGATGGGGGGATAAAATGCTTGTTGTTAAAAAATCAACCGCTATTGCGGTTTTATGTGCTGCATTTATGATTGTTGCAGGCGGCATATATTTTCTTAGTGAGGCGTCAACGCAGGATAATATAAAAATAATAGTTGACGCAGGTCACGGAAGCCCCGACGGCGGCGCGGTGGGGAGCGGCGGAACGGTTGAAAAGGATATAAATCTTGCAATTGCAATGAAGCTTGCGGAGGTTCTTGAGGGAAAGGGATATACTGCAATAATGACGCGCACGGGCGATAACGCCATTTATGACGAGGGCTGTAAAACAATTCGTGAAATGAAGCGAAGCGATATGAATAACCGCCTTAATATCATGAAAAACAGCGGCGCGGATTTGTTTATAAGTATTCATATGAATTCGTTTGAAAATAAATCGGCTGAGGGGCTTCATATTTTCTATTCCGAAAACCATAGCGAGATAAAGGAGCTTGCGGAAGATATACAAAGCCGTATGGCGCAGATAACAGGGGCTAAAGCTCATGCCGTTAAAACAGCGGATAAAAGATTGTTTTTAATGAAAAATCCGCCGCTGCCGTCTATTCTTGTCGAGTGCGGCTTTTTGTCAAACGCACAGGAGGAAAAAAAGCTTTGTACAGATGAATATCAGTCAAAGCTTGCGTGGGCGATTGCGGACGCGGTTGATGACGAATATAATAAAAATCAGTAAAAAATATTTTGACGATTGATATACATAGTATGCGCATATTGCTTTTTAAAGCGGTATGCGCTTTTTTTATTAAGTATTCAATTATACATCCTAATCTTGTTATTGTGCATAATAGAGAATTTGCATAAATAGTATTGCTTTTATTCGGATTTTGGAATATAATATATATCATAACCAGAGAAGGAGTGTGCTCGGATGGAAATTATGTCTGCGCTTGAAGCTGCTGACAAGTGGGGTATTTCACAAAGAAGAGTAGCTGTTCTTTGCTCGGAAAACAGAATAGCAAATGCAGAAATGATAGGCAATATGTGGATAATGCCTTCAAATGCAAAAAAGCCTGTTGATGCCAGAAGCACAAGATATGCAAATACAGATTCAAATGTAGTAAAACCTTTTTTGAAATGGGCAGGCGGAAAAGGACAACTGCTGAAAGAAATTGAAAAATATTATCCGTTTGGTGATGGCAAGATTACAAAATATGCCGAGCCGTTTGTTGGCGGTGGTGCGGTTTTGTTTGATATACTTAATAAATATGAGTTAAAAGAAATTTATATTAGTGATATTAATGCCGAACTTATTAATACTTATCGTATTGTTCGGGATGATATTGATGCTTTGATAGAAATGCTGCTGCATTTGCAGAATGATTTTATTCCGTTAGATACAGATGAGCGTAAAAAGTATTATATAAGTAAGCGTGAGCATTTCAATGATTTAAAAATAAACGGCGATGAAAATGTCAATATTGAGAAAGCGGCGTTGATGATATTCTTAAATAAAACTTGTTTTAACGGTTTGTTTCGAGTGAACAAAAAGGGGTTGTTTAATGTCCCTATGGGTGCATATAAAAATCCTTTGATTTGCGATGAAATTAATCTCAGAGCAGTATCTGAGAAATTGCAAAGAGTGACTGTTGTATGCGGTGATTATAAAAAATCGGCTGAATTTATTGATAAAAATACTTTCGTCTATTTTGATCCGCCATACAGACCGATTACCGATACTGCGAGCTTTACTGCATATACTGAAAATTTGTTTAACGATGAAGAACAGATTGAACTTGCACACTTTGTTGATGATATGCATAGAAAAGGTGCCAAGTTAGTTGTCAGCAATTCCGATCCGAAGAACTCAAATACACAGGATGATTTCTTTGACAACATCTATTCCACTCATAAAATCAAGCGAGTAGAGGCTGTACGAATGATTAATTGTAATAGTGAAGCAAGGGGAAAAATCAAAGAATTGCTTATATCAAATTTTTAAGGAGATTTTGGACTTATGATAAAGAATGGAAAAGGCGGAGGCAATACCAAAACCGGACTTGTATTTGAGGGAAAAACAGATTTGGCTACTTTCTTAAGCAAGCAAAAGGGGTATCGTGTGACAGACAACATTGTGTTTTATAATGATGAAAAAGTTGCTCGAATTTTCAAAAAGCACGGATTTTATAGATTTTTGGAGGAAGTAGGAGTTGATTGGAAGAAGATTATTTCAAAAAAGCTTCTGCCTGATGACAGCATTTATGTAATCATTAATAACACGCTGTTTATTATTGAATGCAAATATCAGCAGGTGGCGGGTTCCGTTGATGAAAAATTACAAACTTGTGATTTTAAAAGAAAACAATACCAGAAGTTAATGGCACAGCTCAATGTTGATGTTGAATACATATATCTACTTTCAAGTTGGTTTAAAGATCCTAAATATAAAGATGTATTGGATTATATCATAAGTATGAATTGTCACTATTATTTTGAATACATACCGCTTACAAAGTTGGGATTACCGGTACCGCCAAATTATGAGGAGGAATAAGTGATGTCGAGAGATTTTAATACATGGCTGTCAGGATTTCGTAATAGTATTGCGGATTACGGCTATTATATAGATTTTGAAAAGGTTCATAGAAATGTAGATAATATCAAGATTGAGCTTAATATCTTAAATTCTCTTATTGGCTCAAAGAATATTGAGGCGGATTTTGAGCTTTTACTCGGAAAATATCCTGAAATATTAAAGTGTATTCCGTTGCTTTTGGCGGTAAGAGCAAATGAAATTTATGCTATTGATGGGGATGGTGAGTTTACATACGAATTTAAAAAGTCCAATCAATCCGTAGAGCAATATAAGGTATTTATGCGTAAAACCGGTTTGTTCGATTTGATGACAAATCATATTATAAACAATTTGGTTGACTACGCAACAGGTGTTGAAACAGGACTTGATTCTAATGGTCGCAAAAATCGTGGCGGACATCTTATGGAAAATTTAGTTGAAAGTTTTATCCAAAAAGCCGGATTTGTTAAAGATGAAAATTATTTTAAGGAAATGTATATTCACCAGATTACAGAAAAGTGGAGCATAGATTTATCGGCGATTTCCAATCAAGGTAAAATGGAAAAACGTTTTGACTATGTAATTAAAACGCCTAATATGATTTATGGTATTGAAACTAACTTTTATGGTAGCGGCGGCAGTAAGCTAAATGAAACAGCTCGTAGTTATAAGACACTTGCATTGGAAACCGATACCATAGATGAATTTACATTTGTATGGTTTACAGACGGAAAAGGTTGGACAAGTGCAAGACATAACCTTGAAGAAACATTTGATGTTATGGAGCACATTTATAACATAAATGATTTGGAAAATGGGATAATTGAGAAAGTAATGAAATAAGGGGTATTGTGATATGCTGTTTAATGTTAAAGATAATGCGGTTCAAGAAGTAAAAGAACAACCATTTAAATCCGAAAAAGAATTGCAGACACTTTGCGAAAATAATTTGCAAAAGCTTATAAATTTGGAATTTGTGGATACAGAATTTTCTGTGGCTGATTTTAGACTTGATACTGTTGCTTTTGATAAAGAAGTTAATTCATTTGTTATTATTGAGTATAAAAATCAGAGAAATGTAAGCGTAATAGATCAAGGATATACATATCTCTCAACAATGTTTAATCATAAGGCTGACTTTGTACTTAGGTATAATATAAAATTTCACGATAATAAATATTTAAACGATTTTGATTGGTCGCAATCAAGAGTAATTTTTATAAGCCCAAATTTCACGAAATATCAAATCAATTCGATTAACTTTAAAGATTTGCCGATAGAACTATGGAAAATAAAAAGGTATCAAAACAATACAATATCTTTTGAGCAAATTGTTTCTGCAAATTCTGATGAGAGCATCAAATCAATAGCACCAATATTGGATACAGATATAAAACAAGAAGTGTCGAAAGAAACAAAAACTTATTCGGAAAAAGAATTGATCGATGTAGCGGATGATTGTATAGTAGATATATATAATGAATTGAAAGAATATATATTGGGCTTGGATGATAATATTACATTGAAACCGACTAAGTTGTATATAGGCTTTAATAGAGGCAGAAAAAGTGTTGTTTCAATAAAATTACAAAAGAAATCTTTGGTTCTATGGATAAACACTGAACCAAACACATTAAATGATCCAAAGAAGATTATAAAGGATGTTACTAATATAGGGCATCATGGTAACGGAAATTCTCAGATAAATATATCAAACACTGAAGATATTGGTTATATAGAGGATTTGTTAAAATGCTTTATATGCAATATAATATGAGGATAACAGAATGGCAGAAAAGAAAATTAAAAAGTGGGAGCCTGATGATTTTGAACTTGAAATGACTACACACTGGTCATTCCCAAAGCGTGGTGATTGGGCAACTCACGATGCGAAATGGCGTGGGAATTGGTCTCCTTATATACCCAGAAATATAATATTAAGATATTCACAAGAGGGAGATTTAGTTCTTGATCAGTTTGCCGGAGGAGGCACTACTCTTGTAGAAGCAAAACTTTTAAACCGTGATATAATAGGTGTGGATATAAATGACATTGCTCTTGAACGGTGCAGAGAAAAGACAAGCTTTGAATATGAACCGGCAAAAGGGAAGGTGTATATAAAAAAAGGTGATGCAAGGAAGCTTGATTTTGTACCGGACGAGAGCATAGACCTGATATGTACTCATCCACCCTATGCAGATATTATAAAATATAGCGATGGTATTGATGGTGATTTATCGCAGCTAAAAGTTAAGGATTTCCTTGAAGAAATGAAAAAGGTTGCGGCAGAAAGTTATCGTGTACTTAAAAAGGATAAGTTCTGTGCTGTACTTATGGGCGATACAAGACAAAAAGGCTGTATGATACCTATGTCTTTTGAAGTAATGCGGATTTTTGAAGCGGCAGGATTCAAGCTGAAGGAGCTTATTATAAAAGAGCAGCACAATTGCAAAGCAACAGGATATTGGAAAACAAATAGTGTGAAATATAATTTTTTACTTATAGCACACGAGTATTTGTTTGTATTTAGAAAAATAAATATAAAAGAGGGAAAATAACATATGGGAATAGTACATTTTTTAAATGTGAATGAGGGTGATTGTGTTTGGATAGAGCATCCGTCTAAACACAATACAATCATAGATATATCGAATGGGAAAAAGATTGATAATATTTTTGAAAGTGCGTCTCTATCAGGCAATCATAATCAAAAGGAGTATCCTGTTAATCCGATTGAATATTTAAAAGAAAGAAATGTAAGCACAATTTTTCGTTTTATATTAACACATCCAGATATGGATCATATGGATGGGATGAAGATATTATTTGAATCGTTTGAAGTTTTAAATTTTTGGGATACAGCAAACACTAAAGTTATGGATGAAAAATCTGATTGGGGAAAATACGATAAAAATGATTGGGATTTCTATCAAGAGATTAGACGCTCATCGTCATCTCCAAAAGTTTTAAATTTATATGCTGGACAAGAGGGAATATATTATAACAAAACGGAAGATGGCAAATCTGATGCAGATAGATTGTATTTACTAGCGCCGACAGCAGAGTTGGTTAAAGAAGCTAATGAAACAGAAGAATATAATGATTGCTCATATGTAATTTTGTATAAAACTGGAGATAACAAAAAAATTGTTTTTGCAGGTGACTCAGCAGAAAAAACATGGGACTATATTGTAGAAAATCACAAAGAAGATGTGAGCGATATAGATCTCTTAATAGCACCACATCATGGGCGTAAAACTGGTGGAAATGACGACTATTTAGATGTTTTAAACCCTAAATTAACGCTATTCGGAAATGCAAAAAGCCAGTATTTAGATTATTCATCTTGGAATAATAGAAATTTAGATCATATTACTAATAATCAAGCAAATTGTGTTATCATTAACACAAATGGCGATTCAGGTATGGATGTATATGTTACATATGAAAATTTTGTTAAGAAACGCAACCCGAACACTTTTTATAATAAAATATATTCTGGTTGGTATATTATGACAATTTGACGGAGGAGAATTTGTTATGGGAGATATAATGAAACTAATAATTGATAAAATTTCATCATATAATATTTTTAATAATTTATATCCAGGAATCATATTTTGCTATTTATTGAAAATTATGTTTAAAATTGATATATTAGCTGATAATTGGTTTGAAAATTTAATTATATTCTATTTTGTTGGTATGGTTTTAAGCAGGGTTGGTTCTGTCATTATAGAACCATTAATGCAAAAAATTAAAATTAGAAAAGTTTCTTTGTTGAAATATGCTCCATATAAAGATTATGAAAGAGCCAGTGCGATAAGCCCGTTTATTGCCACCTTGTCAGAAATAAATAATACATATAGAACATTATTATCTTGTTTTGTTTGTGCGATTATATTTAAGATTATTATTGTTGTAAACAACAAGTTAGTTAAATTTGAATGTGATTTCTTTCAAACTAATAAGGATTGGTTTATATTAATCTTTTTGGTTTTGTTGTTTGCAAATTCTTATGTAAAGCAAACAAATTATGTGAGAAAAAGGACTGAATCTCTTTTAGAGAGAACAGGTCATCGTAAATGATTTTGTGAGTACTTTTTGAGTACAAAAATTTTGCAAAACCAATACGATGCGAAAAAACTGTGAAATTTGATAAATATAATTGCGCAATTAAGAAAAAGCACCTTGATTAGCTTACCCTGAATCGAGCGGAAATAACATATTACACCTTGCAAATGGCTTAACCTCACCGTTGGCACTTGCGAGTAAAGATTGAATTTGACGACCAAAGCAAAACGGCATAAAAATACTATGTCGTTTTGCTAAAAGTCAGCGTTTTTTGTATTGTTATTATGCTGATTTTTCAAAAAATTAAAGAAGCCCGCACACCCGTCGGAAATATCCTTTCGGGCTATTTCAAAATCGCCGGTATACCACGGATCAGCGACATCGCCGCGCCTTGCGGTATAATCCATCAGAAGCGACACCTTTTTCTTTTCGTCATCTCCGGTAAAGCGCTTCATATTACGAAGATTATAGCTATCCATTGCTATAATATAATCGTAGTAGCCATAGTCGGATTTTGTCATTTGAACAGCCGTTTTTCCGTTGCAGGATATGCCATACTCCGCAAGAATTTTCCTTGCCGGAGGATATACGGGATTGCCGATTTCCTCAGTGCTTGTTGCGGCGGAGCGTATTTCAAACTCCTTTTCAAGTCCCTCTTTTTTTACAATATCCTTAAAAATAAACTCTGCCATAGGGCTTCTGCATATATTCCCGTGACAGACAAACAGAACCTTTATCATTGCATATTCCTCATAAATTTATGAATTTTCCTTATCAAAAAATATTACATATATAATCAAAAGCGCAGCGCCGACCGTTATTGCAATATCGGCTATATTGAAAACGGGAAAGCTTATAAATGCCGTTTCGATAAAATCTATTACATATCCGCGAAAAATTCTGTCGATGGCATTGCCGAGCGCGCCGGAGAAAATCAGCATAAGTGCAGTCCTTTGAAGCGTGTGCTTAGGCTTTTTTATTATCACGTATATAATAAGACCTATGCAAAACAATACCGAAACTATTCCGAGAACAGAAACGCGGCCGGTTAATATGCTGAATGCCGCTCCGGTGTTTTTTAAATAAACAAGGTTAATTATGTTCGGAATAAGTTTTATTTGCGTTGTCGGCGTAAACTGTGACGATACTAATATTTTTGTTACCTGGTCTGCAATTATAATCAGCAGAGCGGCTATAGTGTATAAAACCATTTTAATATCCTTTCATGCTTTAAAGCTTTAATGCCGGTGCGGCATTAAGCGAAAGATCGGCGATGTTTCCTTTTTTAAATTCATAATATCCGCAGCAGGCAATCATTGCCGCATTATCCGTACAAAGAACGGGGGAGGGGTAGAGAACGTTAATTCCGTGCTTTGCGGCGCGGTTTTTCATTTCGCTTCTGAGTGCCGAATTTGCGGCAACTCCGCCGGCAATAGCGATTATATCCGCATTTTTTTGCATTGCGGCTTTAATGGTATGCTCGCATAAAACGTCCACAACAGCCGCTTGAAATGACGCGGCAACATCTGCCTTATTTATTTCGTTCCCCTTTTGAGTTTCATTATGAATATAGTTTATAACGGCTGTTTTAACTCCGCTGAACGAAAAGTCAAGACTTCCGCCCTTGAAGCTCACTCTCGGAAATTCAATTGCGTTAGGATTTCCCTCTTTTGCAAGAGCGTCAATTTTAGGTCCGCCGGGATAGCCAAGTCCTATAACGCGTGCTATTTTGTCAAACGCTTCACCTGCAGCGTCGTCGCGTGTACCGGCGATTATGTCAAAGTCGGTGTAGCCTTTCATGCTGACAATGTGACTGTGACCGCCTGATGCAACAAGGCACACAAACGGCGGCTCAAGCTCTTTATGCTCAATCAGATTTGCGCATATATGCCCCTTTATGTGATGCACACCGATGAGCGGCTTTTTTGCCGCATATGCAATTGCCTTTGCTTCGGAAAGTCCTACAAGAAGCGCGCCTACAAGTCCCGGACCGTATGTTACCGCAACCGCGTCTATATCCGAAAGAGTAACATTTGCTTTTTCAAGAGCCTCGTCTATAACGCTGTCAATTGCAAGAATATGATTTCTCGAAGCTATTTCGGGTACAACGCCGCCGTAGCGCTTGTGAATATCTATCTGTGTGTTAATAACGCTTGAAAGCACATTCCTGCCGCCTGCCGTTACGGCTGCGGCTGTTTCGTCGCATGAGCTTTCAATGCCGAGTATAAGCGTATCCTTCATTTATATTTCCTTTCCGATGTTTTTTTCAGCTTGTTATGTCAAGAGCCATTATAAGCGCGTCCTCGCGGTTATCGGCGTAATATTGCTTTCTGAAGCCTGTTTTCTTAAAGCCGTATTTTTTATAAAGCTGTATGGCGGCGCTGTTTGATCGTCTTACCTCAAGCGTGAGCTTTATAAGCCCGGCGCTTTTGCAAAAGTCTATCAGTGCTTCCATAAGACTGCTTGCGGCGCCCATACGGCGAAATTCGGGGAGAACGGCAATATTTGTTATATCGCCCTCGTCTATCACCTTCCAAAGCCCTGCATAGCCTATAACTTTGTCGCCGGAAAGCGCAACGCGATAAACCGCATTTTCGTTTTCAAGCTCGCTTTCAAAGGCTTTTCTGCTCCATGGAATGGAAAAGCTTTTGTTTTCCACCTCGCAAATGCCGCCCAAATGCTCCTTTTTAAATTCTGTTATTGTAATCATTTATCGCCCTGCATTTCATCATAAATGCGCTCTGCAATATCCGTGAGGCAGTCGTAAATCTCCTGTGCGCACTCGCGGTAGTCGTCAAGATCGCCACCGTATGGGTCGCTTATTTCGCCGCCGCTGCCGGCATATTCGCATATGGTAAATGTTTTTTCGGGAGCCATACCGGCAATAAGCGCCTTGTGCCCCTCCGTCATTGTAAGAATAAGGTCTGAATTAATTACGAGCCCGTCCGTTATCGGTCTTGCCTTGTGGGCCGATATGTCAATATCAAATTCCTCCATAGCCAAAACGGCATTTTCGGAAGCCGGATCACCGCTTTGCGCAAAAAGCCCCGCTGACTCTGCCGTAACGTCCATATCGTTTTCCGATGCAATTTTATTCATGAGCGCCGCCGCCATAGGGCTGCGGCACGTGTTTCCGGTACATACAAATAATATATTCATAAATTTCACCTACACAAGTATTATTTTGCCGCCTGCGGATTTATACAGTCTGTTTTTAACCGAAACGGCGTATTTGTCAAATATACAAAATTCCGCAAAAACCGTCGTGCAGCCTGCCTCGTCAAATTCGCGCAGATATGTGAAAAGGGAGTGTGCATATCCGCGATTTCCGTTTTCCGTAACGAGAGTAAAGGCGTTTTCATAGTTTCTTCCGCTGCATGAGAGTACGCCGACCTTTTCGCCGCTATGCTCCGAGATAAGCGATTTTATTTTTTCGTAAACATTTTCTTCGCTGCCCTCGATTACGGTTACGTCGGCATTCGGCGCATAGTGCTTATATTTCATTCCGGGACATTTCGGCGTTTCGTTTGCGTCAACCGATTTTAAAACGTGCTTGTCCGTTTCGATTTCCGGAATATACTCTTTTATATCGTCATAAGTTATAATTCCCGGACGAAGTATTACAGGCGTATCTCCCGTGCAGTCAACAACCGTTGATTCAACACCCGCGTCACATTCTCCGCCGTCAATAATTGCGTCAATTCTGCCTGTCATGTCATCAATTACGTGGCGTGCAATTGTCGGGCTGGGCTTGCCGGAAAGATTTGCGCTCGGAGCGGCAATCGGAACTCCGGACTCTTTTATAAGCGCCTGCGCAGCCTTGTGTGACGGAAATCTCACCGCAACGGTGTCAAGACCCGCTGTCACGTATTTGCTGATTTTATCGCATTTAGGCAGTATTACCGTGATAGGACCGGGCATAAAAGC
The DNA here is from genome assembly GCA_934489015.1 of uncultured Clostridia bacterium. Taxonomy (GTDB): domain Bacteria; phylum Bacillota; class Clostridia; order UBA1381; family UBA1381; genus RGIG9115. The sequence continues at coordinate 55,298 of CAKSSN010000008.1, read as the reverse complement.
GTCCATCAGAATTTTAGCGCTGTCGCTTATTCGGCTTACAATTCCGCCGAGCATTGAAAAATCGCTTATATGAACAATCAGCGGATTATCGGCCGGGCGTCCCTTAGCGCGAAAAATATTTTTTACCGCGTCCTCGTTATAGGCGTTCGCACCGAGTCCGTAAACCGTTTCTGTCGGAAAAGCGGCAAGACCGCCGCGTTTTATAATTTCGGCGGCGGTTTTTATTGAGTTTTCATCAGTTTTTAAAAGTAATGTTTCTATTTTAAAGCACCTCTGTTCAGGCTTGTTTAATCCTTGTATTCGCTGAGAAGTCCGTATTTCAAATTCCAGAGCTTCTGCGACATATCGACATAGTAGGTATGCGGATTTTCAAATCTCTTAACCTCGTCCCAAAGACCGTCGATTTGCATTTTGCAGTATTCGCGCAAAACGTCAAGCTCCGGCAAGTCGTATACAAGCTCGCCCTTGTCAAAAATTTTCTTGAGAAGCGGACGCGCATAGTAGTCTGTAACGGTTTTTCTTTTCCAGGTATGTTCCGGGTCAAAAATTTCAAGCGGCTTTGTGTCGTCTATTACTTCCTCGTGAAGCGTTATAACATCGGCTATTGCCTGCGAATTTTCGCGCGAGTAGAGTCTGTAAACCTGCTTAAAGCCCGGAGTTGTTATCTTGTTTACGTTTTCGCTTATTTTAATTTTCGGAATAATGCTGCCGTCACTTTTTTCAACTCCGACAAGCTTGTAAACTCCCCCGAAAACAGGCTCGGATTTTGAAGTTATAAGTCTTTCGCCGACGCCGAACGAATTAATCTGTGCGCCCTGCACGAGAGTGTCGCGGATAATCCATTCATCAAGCGAGTTTGAAGCGACTATTGCGCAATCGGGATAACCGGCATCATCGAGCATTTTTCTGCATTTTTTTGAAAGATAGGTTATATCTCCGCTGTCTATTCTTACGCCTGACGGACGTATACCCATAGGAGTAAGTATTTCGTCAAATACCTTTATTGCGTTCGGCAGACCCGATTTTAAAACGTTGTAGGTGTCGATAAGCAAAACGCAGTTGTTCGGATAATTTCTTGCATAAGCGGCAAATGCCTCATATTCGCTGTCAAAAAGCTGGACCCAGCTGTGCGCCATTGTTCCGAGTGCCGGAACACCGTATTTGCGGTCGGTCAGCGTGCAGGCTGTTCCCACGCATCCGGCGAGATATGCCGCCCTTGCGCCGAGTACGGCAGCAGCCGAGCCCTGCGCTCTTCTTGAGCCGAATTCCATAACCGCACGTCCGTTTGCGGCGCGGACTATTCTGTTTGTTTTTGTTGCTATAAGGCTCTGATGGTTTATGGTCAGAAGTATCATTGTTTCGAGAAATTGCGCCTGAACAACAGGTCCGCGCACCGTCAAAATCGGCTCGCCCGGAAATATCGGTGTACCCTCCGGAACGGCATAAACATCACATTCAAATTTAAATGTTTTAAGGTATTCGAGAAATTCCTCAGCAAAAATTCCCTTGCTTCTTAAATATTCAATATCCTCATCATCAAATTTGAGATTTTGCAGATATTCAACCACCTGTTCAAGACCTGCCATTATAGCAAAGCCGCCGCAGTCGGGAACTTTTCTGAAAAACATATCAAAGTATGCGATTTTTTCTCCGACGCCTTCTTTAAAAAAGCCGTTAGACATTGTGAATTCATAAAAATCCGTTAAAAGTGTCAGGTTATTGTCAGTCATTTTATCCTCCTAAAATTAAACACAAACGGACGACCCGAAAGGCCGCCCGAATACTTTTATCCGCAAGAATTAATTGCCTCGCTGTCGGGCAACATATATTTCGGCGGTGATATATATAATTATCTTCCTCCGCGCTTGTAACCGCCCGAACGCTTTGAATCGGCGCTTCTTTTTAAAGCTGCCATATTCTCGTCGCTGTCAAGCTTAAATTTCGAGAGCTTGTCCTCGAAAGACATAGCCTCGCTGCTTTTCTTGCTCCAGTCAATATCAGCCGGACGGATGGGTTCTTTCTTTTTCGGCTCTTTTGCTTTTAATGCAAGAGCTTTTTTGATAGAAAGGCTTATTTTGCCGTTTTCATCAACCTTGACCACAACGGCGCTTACCTTGTCGCCGACCTTAATGTGATCGTTAATATTTTCTACATAGTTACGCGCGATCTCCGAAATGTGAACAAGACCTGTTTCGCCGCCGTCTATAAGAACGAACGCGCCGAAGGGCAGAACCTTAACAACCTTACCGTTTACAACTGAACCTGCTTCTACCGCCATACTGATTAATTATCCTCCTGAAATTTTTCTTTTTTATCTCTGACGCCGTTATTTAGCGTCCTGTGACTTTGAAACATCTATAAAAATTTTTTCGTTTGCCTTTATCATGCCAAGCTTTTCGCGTGCTATTTTTTCGATATACTCGTCCGTGCCGACCATATCCTTCATTTTTTCAACTTCCTGTTGTCTGTCCTTTTCGTAGCTTATCTCATCGTTTAAGTTGGCTATTTCCGCCTTGTTTTTAATAATCTGAGGCTGCTGCATAATACCTCTTATAATCATTCCCGAACAAATAAGCAAAAGCGCAATAAGCTTAAGACGTATGCTGTTTTTTCTGCAATATGCTTTTGTTTTTGCGATTAAACCGGAGGTGTTTATTTTTTTTGCGGTTTTTATTATATTCATTATTTCCTCCAAAAGCAATTTTAAAAAGCTTTTTTATCAATTTACATACCCACTGCGCAGGTGTGTATATTAAGATTTTATACAAAAAACGCGCCGGTGTCAAGAGTATTTTTAAAATAAATTCAATAATTCTAAAAAAATTTACAAATAGGATATTAAATACCCTTTCCAGCAGCAAAAAATATAAAAAACCGCCAACGGCAATTGCGATAAATTCGTAAATTCTCATTCTGCCGTCGTTGGCAAAATAAAGAGCGCTGTAGCATACGGCACATGAAATAAGCCAAAACAATATGTCGGTCAGATTGACAAAGGACGCGCTTTGTCCGTAGCGCCTTATTGCCGTTCGGAAAAAGCCGAATACTGCCGAGCAGACAATTCCGCATATGACGGAGACAAAAAATACATAAAGCTCCGTATTTATATTAACAGACAAAGCGTTCGCCTCCTTTTCGCTGATGTTTTAATAAAGTGTGTTTTTCAGCGAAACAGCGACGCAACGGAGCCTGATTTTTTTGCCGCCTTGTATTCTATTTTGTTTACTGTTCCCGAAAGGGTAAATTCTCCACTTTCGGTGCTTATTTTACCTATCGACAGACCGGAGCCTGTTATAATCATTTTGCCGCAGCTTGTGTTAAGTCTGACAGCGTTTTCGTCAGAGCTTATAACGTCGCTCACTCCGGTGAGAGTGAGGAGTTTTCTGTTTTCGAGTGTTAAAAGCTGCTTTGTATTTAATTTATCCTGCATTTTATATACCTCCCGAAACTTATAGTCACAGAAAGTATATGAAAAACGAACGTAATTTATGATATTACCTTATAAAGAGTTTTCGCCTCGTCCTTTAAAACGTGCTCGGCAACTGCTTCAACGCTGACCTTGAGCGTGTTCTGACCGAGCTTTATTTCGATTATATCTCCGACACTGACGTCATAGGAAGCCTTAACTATTTTTCCGTTCACCGTAACTCGTCCGGCGTCGCAGGCTTCGTTTGCTATGGTGCGTCTTTTGATAAGTCTTGAAACTTTAAGATATTTGTCAATTCTCATTGTTATACTCCGAATATCCTGCCGCTTTTCGCGGCGTGCTGCTGCATATAACAAGAACAGGCTGCTGCACAAAGGCGTTGCCTGTCCCTGAAATATAGCAAATATAATTATTTGTTTACTACGCTCTTAAGGCCTTGACCTGCTTTGAAAGCGGGAACCTTAGAAGCAGCAATTTCAATAGCCTCGCCTGTACGCGGGTTTTTGCCGGTTCTTGCTTCTCTTGTTCTTACCTCAAATGTACCAAAGCCAACAAGCTGAACTTTGTCACCTGCTGTAAGAGTATCAGATACTGTTGAAATGAATGCTGCAACTGCTTTTTCAGCGTCTTTCTTTGAAAGCTCTGCCTTTTCAGCAATAGCTGCTACTAATTCTGTTTTGTTCATAATTAATTTCCTCCTTATTAAGATACATCTATGCTTTTTAGCATAATACGTTCGTACCTATATTTTATTACAGAATGCGCATAATGTCAAGTGTTTATTTGTTTTTTTACTATTTTCTTCTATTTTGCACTGTTTTTTTGCTCAAATATATTCAATTCATCTAAAAAATATGGCTAAAACTCTATATTCTCTTGCTTTTCTTGAAGCTCGGATTTCTTGAATTTGTCAATAAAAGCATTAATTTCATCCGCAAGGTCCGTTTCCGCACAGCCTCCGAGAGCTTTTGCAAGAGCGGCGCAGGAGAATAAAATGTGCTTCATTTCGCCTGACGCGTCCTTGCCGTTGTCATATTTATCCTTAAGTGAGCTTAACAGTCTTATCATTTCGTCAGCCTCTTCACCAACCGGCTTTTGCTTTGCGCCGAATGAACAGGCTTTCTTTTGAACTTTTTCTGCCCTTAAAAGAGAGGGGAGATGGTGCGGAACTTCATCGAGTATCTGATAGTCGGGAGCGTCCGCGTGCTCCTTTTTCTTGTTTTTATCCCAGTTTTTCAGCGCTTCTTCGGCGTTTTGAGCATGATCACCGCCGAAAACGTGTGTATGGCGCGTTATGAGCTTGTTGCAAACCTCATAAAGAACACTGTCAAAATCGAATGCGCCGCGCTCTGAAGCTATTTTTGCGTGAAACGCAACCTGCAGCAGCACATCTCCGAGCTCGTTTGCAAAAAGCGCGTCGTCGCCTCTGTCGAGCGCGTCAATCGCTTCGTATGACTCTTCTATAAGGCTTTTTTTAATGCTTTCATGCGTTTGGACCTTATCCCACGGGCAGCCGTTTTCAGAGCGTAAAACCGTTAAAATATCCATTAAATCTTCAATTGTGTATTTGTCCTTAAGAGTTGGCTTTTCCATTTAGTCCTTACCTGCCTTTATCTGTTTTTCGGTGCTTTCGGCTTGTCAAACGAATACATTTCCGCCGGAGCAAGAAATATTATAACAAACATCATAAGATGTGTTAAAACAGCGGAAATAGTCTGAAATTCCGTTGCTCGCGCGCCCGTTGTGTAAATTCTGTTTAAAAACAGGTTTGCAAGCTTCATCGGCATAAATATAAACGAATATGCGCTCGGAAGCGTTTCGTCATGAAACAGCAGCAGAAATGCAATGTTTATTGCCGCAAAAATCAGATACGCCGTAATGTTTACATTAAAGTAAACGCGCTTGTTTCCCATGCTGTAGTAAAATACTCTGAAAAAGTATATGTTTGCAATTGTAAATATTGCAAGCGATGCTCCCATAAATTTAAACGCCCATGACTCCGAATTTGAAAATCCGATAGCGTATAAAATCGCAAACGGAAGAGAGCTCACAAAGGAAATAAGAAGAATTTCAATAACCCGCCTTAACAGAAAAGGAAATTTAGGGGCTTTCTCGTTTTCAAATTCTATAACATTGCCTTTTTCGTCAACAACGCTGCTTCCTGCGTTCGTTTTATCGTCCTTTTTAGCCATTTAGTATCAACCTCCGGTCATACGGAACAACTGTTCCGAATTAGTATTATTCCTAATTATAACATATTATATTGCTTAATTCAAGTACTTTTCGGTAAAAAAATAAAATATTTTGCACGTAAAATTTGGTTTTTGTCTTGACTTTTTGGAAAAATTGGTGTATTATAAATGTGTAGAGTCTTTGTGGATTTTGTAATTTCTTTTATGAAATTGCCGGAATTTATCACAATGCCCTTTGAATTTATGCGGCGTGTAATGGCGTTTTCTTAAATTTGAGGTTTGAGAGTAGTGTAATTTCATAGGGTAACTAGACTCGCCTTTATTTATCATTTTCTTCACTCCTGTTTGAGAGTAGTGTAATTTCATAGGGTAACTAGACAATTTGCAAAAAAAATATTATGATATGTTGGTTTGAGAGTAGTGTAATTTCATAGGGTAACTAGACCATAGCTATGCTGCCGATTTTGTTCTTATAGTTTGAGAGTAGTGTAATTTCATAGGGTAACTAGACGAAGCGGTCAATAATTGCAGCCGGACGCATGTTTGAGAGTAGTGTAATTTCATAGGATATTTAAATCTTATAATTATATTTTTATTTAATATGGTTTTTGATAATTCTAATAATATTTACGGCGTTCAATTTAAGAGCGCTTTTTTCTTTTATGTGTTTACACAAATTAAAACGATTATCTTAATTTAGAAAAATAAAATAATTTTGTAAAAAGGTATAGACAAATAAGAAAAAGTATGGTAGAATATACTTAATAAATGTAAAATGTTGACGATTAATTTACAATATTAAATGATACAGACGAATGAAAGGGGTTAAGGAGATGGCGGAAAAATATTTTGTGGGATTTGATATAGGTACTAATTCTGTCGGGTATGCAGTTACTGACGACGGATACAAGATAAGCAAATTTAACGGAAAGTCAATGTGGGGTGTCAGTCTTTTTGATGAGGCTGAAACGGCGGCTGGAAGAAGAGCCTTCAGAACGGGAAGACGCCGTCTTCAAAGAAGAAATCAACGCCGTCAGCTTGTTCGTGAGCTTTTTGCGGAGGAAATAGGGAAAACAGATGAGGATTTTTATAAGCGCCTTGATGAAAGCTTTCTGTATAATGAGGATAAAAAGACCGACCCGACGCTTGATTATTTAAGGAGCAGCGAATATAACAAGCTGAGTTATACAAAAACAATTCATCATCTTATAATGGAGCTTATTGATAATTCTGAGCCTCATGATATAAGGCTTGTTTATCTTGCAGTTTCATATATAGTAACGCACAGGGGTCATTTCCTTTTTGATGTAAACAAAGAAAACATTGATTCTGTTTTATCTTTTGATAATGTATATAAAACATTTACCGAATGCTTTGAAGAGCCGCTCGGGAATTCTGTAACGGCGGCTGAGCTTGGTAATGCGCTTACTTGCGAAAGAGGTATGAAGAGAACGGAAAAGGTTGTAACGGAGCTTTTGTTTTCTCCTGTAAAGCCCAATACAAGAGAAAAGGAAATAATAAAAGCAATGTGCGGAGAGGCATTTTCTCTTTCCGTTCTTTTTGAAAATGAATCATACAAAGAGCTTGAAAACAATAAAATCTCATTTTCAAAGTCGGATGTTGAGGAAAAAATAGAAGAAGTTCTTGGAGAAATAGGCGATGACAGTGATTTGCTGCTTGCTTTAAAGGGAATTTACGACTGGTCGGCGCTCACTCGTATGATGAACGGAGAGAGTGAAAAATATATTTCAAGAACAAAGGTAAAGGTTTATGAGCAGCACAAAGAAGATTTGAAAAACCTTAAATATATTGTAAAAAAATATCTTTCGGATGCAGATTATAAGGATGCTTTTAAAATTGCAAGAGCAGATAATTATGCTGCGTATTCTTATAATGTAAAAAATGTTACAGGCGGAGTTATAAAGAAAAAAGCAACTCAGGAGGAATTTTGTACATATTTAAAAAAGCTTTTGAAGGATGTTAAGGTTGATGACTCCGACAGTGAGCTTTTTAATGAAATGAAAAGCCGCATAGATGATTTTAGCTTTATGCCGAAGCAGAAAAATTCGGATAACAGGCTTATTCCTTATCAGATGTATTGGTATGAGCTTAAAAAAATACTTGATAATGCGGAAAATTATTTTGACTTTTTAAAAGCTCGTGATGAAAGCGGACTGTCTGTTTCGGAAAAGGTTTTGTCTGTTTTTGAATTCAGAATACCTTATTATGTAGGTCCTTTAAATAAATTCGGAGATCATGCATGGATTGAGCGTAAGGCAGGGAAAATCTATCCGTGGAATTTTGAGGATATGGTTGATCTTGATAAAAGTGAAAACGCTTTTATAAGAAGAATGACCTCTAAATGCTCATGGCTTGCCGGTGAAGATGTTTTGCCGAAAAATTCGCTGCTTTATTCAAAATTTATGGCGCTTAATGCAATAAATAAAATTAAGCTTGACGGAAATCCGATAACGGTTGAGCAGAAGCAGGGGCTTTATGAGGATTTGTTTGTTGACAGAAAAAGCACTGTTACAAAGAAAAAAATACGCGAATATTTTATATCACGCGGATTTATGTGTGAAAAAATTGACGGAATAGACGATACCGTTAATGTCAAGCTTAAATCGCTTCATATGTTTGAGCGTCTTATAAGAAATGGCGCATTGAATGAAAAACAGGTCGAGGATATAATTGCAAGAATAACCGTAACAACCGATAAAAAACGCCTTACAAAATGGCTTAAGGCTAATTACCGCCTAAGCGATGAGGATATAAAATATATTTCCTCTCTTAAGCTGAGCGATTACGGAAATCTTTCGGAAAAGCTTTTAAACGGAATACAGGCTGTAAATAAGGAAACCGGAGAATTATTAACAATTATTCAGGCTTTGTGGGAAACAAATTATAATCTTATGGAGCTTTTGTCGGATAACTTTGATTATATGAAAACGATTGATGAATTAAACAGCGATTATTATTCGGATAAGCCGCGCACTGTATCTCAGATGATAGATGAGGCATATGTTTCTCCGGCTGTCAGACGAGCTATTTACAGAACAGTTGGCATAGTAAAGGAAATTGTAAAGATAAAAAAAGAGCATCCTAAGAAGATTTTTATTGAGATGGCAAGAGGCGCCGAAGATACCGGTAGAACAAAATCGAGAAAGGATCAGCTTAAAGAAAAATTTAAGGCTGTTGATAAGGCTGTGTATGCCGATATAATAAGTCAGCTTGAAAACGAGAATGAAGACAGGCTTAAAAGCAAAAAAGTATACCTTTATTATATGCAGCTTGGCAGAAGCTTATATACGGGTGAGAAAATAGATTTTAATCTTTTGCTTACCTCGAATACATATGATATAGACCATATTTATCCGAGAGCGCGAGTTAAGGATGACAGCTTTGATAATATGGCGCTTGTTGAAAAGGATAAAAACGGAAAGAAGAGCGATTCTTTCCCACTCTCGTCTGAAATAAGAAATAAAATGACTCCGTTTTGGAAAATGCTTTTTGATAAAAAGCTGATTTCTCCTGAGAAATTCCACCGCCTTACAAGAAGCTTTGATTTTACCGATGAGGAGCTTGCGGGATTTATAAACAGGCAAATCGTTGAAACAAGACAAGCTACAAAAGTCGTTGCTGCCGTTCTTGAACAGCTTTGCCCGAATTCTGAAATTGTATATGTTAAAGCAAGGCTTGCAAGCGAATTTCGTCATGCTTTCGGCTTTGCAAAAAGCCGCGATATAAATGATCTTCATCATGCAAAGGACGCATATCTTAATATTGTTATGGGTAACGTTTATAATGTTATGTTTACAAAAAGTCCTATAAACTTTATAAGAGAGAGCGCTGCCAATCGTAAATACACTGTAAAGCTTACAGAGAAAAAGGATCAGGGACTTTTATCGCATGACATTGTGCGCGGAGATGAATGTGCATGGAAAGCGGACGGAACAAGCTTTAATACGGTAAAAAAGATGATGAGCAGAAATGATATTAATTATGTCAGATATGCTTACTGCAAGCAGGGTCAGCTTTATGATGTTACAATTAATAAGGCACCGCGCGGCGAAAATGACCTTATTCCCATTAAAGCCGGGCTTGATACATCAAAATACGGAGGATATAACAGCACAAAAACCACGTTCTTTACTCTTGTTCGTCATGAGATCAAGGGCAAAAAAGTGATTTCTATTATGCCTGTTGACCTTTTGTATGCCGAGCCTTTTGTAAATAAAGATGATGGAGCGGCGGCACAATATTTGGCGTGGAGATACGGACTTATAAATCCGCAGATACTGCCGCAAAAGCGTATTATAAAAATTAATTCTATGCTCGAATTGGATGGCTTTAGATTAAATATAGTTTCAAAACTTAATAAGGGAGCAACAATAGGCCTTGCATCTGCAATTCCTCTGATTTTAGAGCCAAAATGGGAGAACTATATTTTGCGCCTTTCAAATAATGTTAAAAAGGCAAAAGAACAAAAAAGACCTGTTAAAATCAGCCCGGAATTTGATAAAATAACAAAGGAAGAAAATTTGGAGCTTTACAATATTTTGAAAAGCAAACTTAGCTCGGCTATATTTAAAAAGTTATCTATAATGAGGAGTATAGCTGAAAAGCTTGAAGATAATTTAAATAAATTTGATGTGTTATCTGTTGAGGAACAGGTAAAGATTATTTTAAATATAGTATCTGTTTTTAAAACCGGACGGAGCAGTGGATGTGATTTGAAAGCTGTGGGATGCAGCTCACAAAGTGGTGTTATAACGATAAACTCCTGCATTTCAAATTTGAAATTTGAGGACGTGCGCATTATAGACCAAAGTCCGACAGGCTTATTTGAAAAGCGTTCGGAAAATCTTATGAAGCTATGAGTTGGAGAATGGTTACAATAACAAGTCGCTGCAAGCTTGACTTAAAGCAGAATTATCTTGTTATGCGCTCGTCTGATGATGAAACAAAACGAGTTTATCTTGACGAAATTTCTATTTTGATGATTGAGAGTACGGCTGTGTCAATAACAGGCTGTCTTTTATCAGAGCTTGCAAAGCGAAAAATAAAGGTGATTTTCTGCGATTCGTCAAGAGATCCGTGCGCGGAGCTTGTGCAGTATTATGGAAGCTATGATTGCAGCGGAAAAATCCAAAGACAAATTAAATGGAATTCGGAAACAAAGGGGCTTGTATGGAGTGAAATTGTTGCCGAAAAAATCAGAAAGCAGGCAGAACATCTTGAAATGGTCGGCAAGGGCGGCGTAGCTGAGCTTTTGAAAAAATATATCGGAGAAATAGAATTTGCCGACAAATCAAACAGAGAGGGCCATGCCGCAAAAGTGTATTTTAATGCCCTTTTCGGCATGGACTTTACGCGCGGCTCAGGCGGTGCTGTCAATGCAGCGCTTGATTACGGCTATAAGCTTTTAAGCTCCGCTTTTTCAAGGGAAATTGTTGCAAACGGGTATCTTACGCAGCTGGGGATTTTCCACTGTTCAACGACAAATCCGTTTAATCTTGCTTCCGATATAATGGAGCCATACAGAATATTGGTAGATATAAGGGTTAGGGAGTGTAATTTCAAAATTTTTGAAAAGGAACAAAAGCATATTATGCTCGATATGCTTAATACTATGGTTAAAATAGACGGCACAAAACAGTTTCTTATAAATTCAATTAAAATCTACTGCCGCGGTTTCTTTGACGCAATGAATGAAAACGACGCTTCTCTTCTGAAATTTTACAGTTATGAGCTATAGATTTATGAGAGTTCTTGTATTTTTTGATCTGCCTGTTACAACGGCAGACGACAGACGCGAATATTCAAAATTTCGCCGTTATCTTATCAAGAGCGGCTTTGTTATGCTACAGGAGTCGGTATATTATAAAATCGTTTTAAATCAAACCGCCGTAAATTCAGTAATCGACAGCCTTAGGAAAAATAAGCCGAAGCATGGCTTTGTAATGTCGCTTGTGATAACAGAAAAGCAGTTTGAAAAATGCGAAATTTTGGTCGGCGAATATAAAACCGATGTTATAACGGATGACAGGAGGCTTGTTATACTGTGAAGCTTATTTTTCCTCCGCTCGATGATTTGATTGATGTTTCAAACGAAAGTTATGTAAATTTCGTCGTAATTGAAAATCAAAGGCTTTTTGTGAATGTATTGACTGATATTTTAAATCAGATAAATGGCGATCGGGGTAAAGCCGTTTTATCCGATAATCACAGCGTTTTGGATATGGCTAAAAAGCTTGAAATGATTTCTTCCTTTGTTCCGTTTGATATAAACCGCAGAGCACTTTTAGGAAAGCTTTTAAAAAGGATAGAAGCTGCTATGAATGACGAAGAAAATCATATTAAAACAAAAGAGATGATTGCATATAATATATCGTATTTGAACGATATACTTGAAGGTTTTGATTTTAATCTTGACTTTTCCTCCGACTTTGACCTTTCTTATATTTTAAAAGCGGCCGATATTAAATTCAGCAACAGTTTCAATTTGCTTTCTGAAATGCTGATTGAATACATGAAAAATGTTATAATGCTTGAGGGAGACAAATGCTTTGTGCTTATCAATGCGGCGGATTATATGAGCGTGGATGAGCTTGAATTATTTTGCCGTGACATAGTGTTAAATAAGCTTTCAGCAGTTGTGATAGGTGCGAGGGACATTAATGTGTGCGAATATCAGAAAAAAATAATTATTGATGCTGATTTATGCGTAATCTGATTTTTGGAAGCGCAAAAAATAAATCAATGCGGCAGACAAAAAATCTGCCGCATTTTATCTATAATTAAATTCTGCGCGTGGAATATCGCTATGTAAACGATATTTCCCGTATTATATTTCGCCCAGACCAAAGCTTATTTGAAGAGCCTCATCAACTCTGAGCATCAAAGCTTTATCAAGTCTTCCTATTTTTTCGCGCAGTCGTTTTTTATCAAGAGTTCTTATCTGTTCGGTAAGAATAACCGAGTCCTTATTAAGTCCGTAATCTCTTGCGGACAATTCAATATGCGTGGGCATTTTAGCTTTATTGATTTTGCTTGTAATTGCCGCCGCAATAACGGTAGGACTGTATTTATTTCCGACGTCGTTCTGAATTATCAGAACGGGGCGTATGCCGCCTTGCTCAGACCCGACTACAGGGCTTAAATCGGCATAATAAATATCTCCTCTTTTTACAATCACCACTACTCACTCTCCATCAGTTTCTCCTCTAAGCTGACTAAGGCTTCATTATCCGACTCCACACCCTCGTTTGCAAGTTCGGTGTTAAGAGCCGCCATTTCCTTATAGCCATCTATTAGCTTCTCCTGCAATTGAGAAACTCTTGAGGCGTCTTTTTTTTGTGACAAAGCAATCAGGCCCCCTATAATTTTGATATTTTCATGGTGCTTTAGACTAAAGTCTTAACATTTAAGAAAATTAAGCTCTCTTACTGCTTCCCCGCCTTTCATATAAATTCTGGGGATACGCTTGGATACAAGGCATACAACCTCATAGTTAATGCTTCCCATCCAGCTTGCTACATCATCAGCGGAAATTCCGCTGTCAGAGAACAGGATAACCTCGTCACCTACATTAATATTATTGACATTTGTAACGTCAATCATACATTGGTCCATGCAAATTCTTCCGAGAATTTTCACTTTCTGACCTGCGGCGAGTACCCTGCCTTCCTTTGCAATCGCCCTAACGTATCCGTCAGCATAACCGATCGGAATGGTTGCCACACGGACGCTGCCGTCGGTTATGTACTCTTTTCCGTAGCTTACGCCACGCCCTTTTTCAAGGGTTTTAATATGTGTTATTTTTGCTTTAAGAGTCATTGCCGGAATAAGCCGAAGCTTAGCTCTGTCAACCTCATCGGACGGGTAAAGCCCATAGAGTATTATTCCGGGACGAACCATATCAAGATGCATTTCGGGATACATCATTATGGCGGCGCTGTTGGCTATATGGCGAATACAGTTTTTAAGTCCGCGCTTTTCAAGGCGGCTGCATATATCGGTAAACCGTTCAAACTGCATGAGCGTATATTCGCGGTTTTTCTCATCGGAGGTTGAAAAGTGCGAAAAAATTCCTTCAACGGTTATTCCGTCAAGTGCGGCGATACGCATTATTTCGTCAATAACCTCATCATCGTGGCCGTCGCCGATAACATAGCCTATTCTCGACATACCTGTATCGAGCTTTATGTGTATTTTTACATTAATTCCGAGCGCGCTCGCAAGCCGCGACAGCTTCTGCGCGACATCCTCGGAAAACACGGTAAGCGAAATGTTATTTTGTATAGCTGCGGCATACTGCTCCTCCGGAACGGCACCCAAAACCAAAATGGGCTGCTTAAATCCGGATTTGCGCATTTGAAGCCCTTCCTCAATCAGCGCAACTGCAAACGCGTCAACGCCCTCGTTTTCAAGCGTTTTCGCAACCTCAAGGTATCCGTGCCCGTAGGCATCGGCTTTGACAACTGCCATTATTTTTGCACTGCTGTCTGTAATTTTTCTTATTTCTCTGTAATTTGACGCAATTGCGTCAAGATTAATTTCTGCCCAAGTTCTCATGGTCAAATCCCTCTGATTATTAAATTTTTGCGATTTATCTCAGGGACAAATCTATTATAGCATATTTTTTTCGATTTTTCTACAAGTAATTTCTGCCTTTAAGCACCGAGCTGAGTGTTTTTGGAAGAAATGCGATAATATCCGTTGCCGAAACGCTGTCTTTTCCGAGCGCATATGCGGCTTCATCGCCGCTTTTGCCGTGAATATATACCGCCGTTGCAGCCGCTATATCCTCGCGCACTCCGCGCGCGGCAAGTGACGCCGTTATTCCGGCAAGCACATCTCCGCTTCCGCCTGTTGCAAGACCTGAATTGCCTGTATTATTAATATATTGCGTTCCGTCCGCAGCCGTTACAATTGTATGGTGTCCTTTTAAAATAAGTGTAATTCCGTACTCCTCCGCAAACTCCTCGCAAATGCGTATTCTGTTTTCCATAATATCCGAAAGCTGCTCGCCGCAAAGCCTGCTCATTTCAACCTCGTGCGGCGTGAAAATAAGGTTGCAGCTGCATTTTTCTATAAGCTCAATATTTTTTGAAAGAACGTTAAGTCCGTCTGCGTCTATAATAAGCGGACAGGTGCAGTTTTCCATAACGTATTCCAGAATTTTTTCTATATCGCCGCTTGTTCCGAGTCCCGGCCCGAAAAGAACGCTGTCCGCTTTTTTTATGAGCGGAGCAAGCTTTTCTATGCAAGCGGTCGATAAATGTCCGTCCGCATCGTCAAGCGGAGCAGTCATGGGCTCTGTCAGCTTACATTCGAGTATATCGTTAAGGCTTTCGGCAATACCGACCGTGATAAGCCCTGAGCCGCTTTTCAGCGCCGCTTGCGCCGCCATCGCCGGAGCGCCCGTCATTCCTCTGCTGCCGCCTATTATAAGCACCTTTCCGTAATCGCCCTTTTGAGAATTGTTTTTCCGAGTCGGGAAATTGCTTCTTATAAATTCATCGTCCGGTAAATATTTATTTATTTTTTCAAGCAGATATTCCGGTGTGCATATATCCGCCGGGATAATTTTGCCCGTAAAGTCGCAGCCCGGAAACATGAAAAGTCCCGGCTTGTATGCTGCAAACGTTACCGTAACATCAGCCTTTACGCATATGCCGCATATTTCTCCCGTGTCGGCTTCAATTCCGCTCGGTATGTCAACCGAAAGCACAAATCCGTCAAACGAATTTATCTGCTCAATAACGTTTTCAGTTTCGTTGTCTATGCTGCCGTAAATTCCTATTCCGAAAATTGCGTCAACAACAAAATCAGCTTTTAAAAGCTCTGTCGGCAGCTCATCACAGCTGTGCATTATGCGCACGTTCATGCTTTGGAGCATTTGATAGTTTACAAGCGCGTCACCGTGATAATTGTCGCCGTGCGTTAAAAAAACAGTAACGCTTGCGCCGCGCCTTGACAGAAGCCTTGCAATCGCAAGTCCGTCGCCGCCGTTATTTCCCTTGCCGCAGACGCACACTGCCTCTTTACCGGCAAGGACAGGGAAAACCTTTAAAATTTCGTCAAGACACTTATGCGCCGCGTTTTCCATAAGTATTATTCCCGGCACGCCGCCCTCTTGTGCCGACAGCCTGTCTATTTCCTTCATTTGTGCCGCAGTGCAGATTTTGAACATAGCTTCAGCCCTCCGATATTTAAAATAAATCACTGCAATTATGCCAAAAAAGCAGGCATACCGTATCGCCCGCCTCTTTGTGGTTTAAAAAGCCGGATTGCGCTTTTTCGGCTTTTGAATATTCCGGTTATATAAATATCTTTCGCGGATTATATTTTTTTGCCGCTTCAAGAAGCTTCATCGGCGGCTGGAAAATAACTCTTATTTTGCCCTTTTCTCCGCTCATATCAACAAAATAAATATCCGTCATTGCGTCGCCGGTGCAGTCAAGCACCTTTGCCGATGCGTCAATATTGTCAAATTCGCCCTTGTGGTCGGGGTCGTTTACCTTTGCCATAATTTCAATTTCCTTGAAATCTACGGTGATGAGTCTTTTTCTTGAGCTTTTAGCCATTATTTTATCAATGTCAAGTTCATTGTTTGTCATTATATACTCAAATTCAACTGCCGTTCTTTTTATAAGGAAATATGCGCCGTAAACAATTCCGGCAACCACAAGCAACCAAAACGACTGCAAAAACGGAACAAGCAGCATAAGCGACGATACAACCGATAAAATAACCGCTGCCGCAATTATCCCGACAACTATAAGCGTGTCCTTTCCGGAGCGCTTATGCTTTACAATGTACTCCATAAACAAATCCATAATAATTCACTGACCTTTCTGATTTTATTCGCCGCAGCTTATCTGAGAAATCTGGCGGCACATATCTTCGAGTGCGCGCGCTCTGTGGCTTACGGAATTTTTTTCGTCGTCCGTTGCCTCTCCGAAGGATTTGTTCAGATCCTCCGAGTAGAAAATGCTGTCATACCCGAAGCCGCCGCTTCCTTTCGGGGCGTATAATATTCTGCCGTCTGCGCGGCCTGTTGATGAAAAAATGCGTCCGTCCGGCATAACAAGGACCATAGCACATTCAAAATGTGCGCGCCTGTCGGACTCGTTTTCCATTTCAAGAAGAATACCCTTTATTTTTTCGCTGTACGGCAGAGCCTCGCCGCCGTAGCGTGCGGAATATATTCCCGGATTTCCGCCCATAGCGTCAATGCAAAGCCCCGAATCGTCCGCAAGAACAGCGTCGTCGCAAAGCATTGCAACGGCTTTTGCCTTTATTTCCGCATTTTCGCGAAATGTCATGCCCGTTTCTTCAATATCAACATTAATATCCGCATCTTTCTGCGAAATGACTTCAATATTAAACTTTGAAAGAATACGTGCCATTTCTCTGACCTTTCCGTCATTTTTTGTAGCTAAAATAATTTTCATACTTTTCTCCGAATATAATATTGGCAGCTTATCAGCAATCTGCCTGATTTCTATTTTACTATATTTTTCGCATATTTGCAATATATTTTTTCTGATATTGCCGTTTTTATATATTTTATATACAAATAGCATATAACTGATGTAAAAAACGACAAATTTGTTTACAAAAATATAACATTACAACCGTGCTTTTCCGCATAATCAACCGTATATGCTGTGCCGCCGCAGCCTTTGTATTGATATGCAACGCATACGGAGCTGTTGTCGACAAGATACCTGTTTCGCGCGTGAAAGCAGCCTTTTTTATATTCTTTTGATATAAAGGTGAGCTTGTCGGCGTTTTTCATTATATCGTAATAAATTTTTCTGTCCTTTTCGGGCCAGCCCTTAGCCTGTGCGGCAAAAGGAATTACGAGAATGAGCTTTATCCGGCTGTACTTTTTTTTAAGACGGATAACCGTTTGTGCTGCCAGCGTGTCAAAGCCGAGCGCGCCGCCGCTGCCGAAATATGTAAACCCGTCCTCTATCAGAATTTCAATCACTTCTTCAAGGTGCTGCTGCACATCGGAGTGAATAATTTTTCTGTGCCCGGTGAAGCACACCGTCTTATCTCTCTGATTCATAACTTTTCAGCCTTCTTATATCAGTTCCCGTAAGCTTCAGCGCGTAAAAGCTTTCAAACATACGCGACATCAGTCGGGGAGTATATGCTTTTGAAAGTTCTTCCATGCTTAAATTTGTGTTTATAACAATTTTTTTCGAGCCGAGCAGCCTGTCGTTTACAAGGTCGTACAAAAATGCGACATTGTATTTCGACGGAATTTCCGTTCCCAAGTCGTCTATTACAAGCAGATCGCATGAATACAGCGTGTCAATAAGCTCATCTATGGGCTCGTTTGTTCTTTTGCCAAATTTTTTTGATTCGAGAACAGAAAAAAGTCTGCTGCTTCTGATGTATAAAACGGAATAACCTTTTTCTATCAGCTCATGCGATATGCAGCCCGATAAAAAGGTTTTACCGAGCCCCGAATTTCCGAAAAAAACAATACTTCTGTCATATTTTTTCGGGTCACGGCACAAAAGCTTTGCTTCGGTGAGCGCCTTTTTGGCGCGCTGCCTGTCGGATATGCCGTTTCGGTCCGGCTTGTCCGAATAATAGCTCAGGGAAAAATCGTCAAAGGTGTGTTTCTTCATGCTTTCCGACAGGTTCGAGTTATCATACAAAGCTTTTGTAAGCTTTGCGAGCAGGCAGCGGCATTTTTGGCTGCCTACATATCCGGTGTCACGGCAAATCGGGCAGGTATAAATAATTTTATCGTAATCCGGAAAAATCCCGTTTTCGGAAATAATACGGCTTTTTTCTTCCTTTAGAGCCGCAGTTGTGCGGTTATAATCCGAAACAAGTTTTTTTTCGCTTTCTTCGCCGGCTGCCGCGCCCATTGCGAGCTTCATTCCGGCGGCCGTTATTTCTTTGTTTATTTCCTCAAGGCGCGGAAATTTTTTGTGTATTTCCGCCATGCGATGATTTCGCTCAAGCGCTTCTCTTGAGCGGAGCTGACTGTATTCGCTCAAAATTTTCTCCGTTATGCTCTGCGGCATATAGCTTCCTCCTCCGATTTGGGAACATTATTTATAAAAATCAAGTATTTCATCCTTTTTCTTAAGTATATCGTCAAATCTCGAAATATATGTCACGGGGTCTTTAAAATTAAATATCCGCTCAATCCTGTCGCCCATAACAATTTTTGTGCTTCCTCCGCAGCCGGCGGCAATAATCGTCTGAACCTCTTCCATTATGTTAATGTTATAAAAGCTCATTGTGCCGGGCTTTGCATAGCCTACGTTTTCGAGATTTCCCGATATATTTTTCTGCCTGTACATATAGTACGGTGACATATTATTCTTTTTCATGGTGCTTTGCGTATACGAAAGCATTTTGTTCATAACGTCTGCGTCAGCAAGCGAATAATCGGTTTTTCCGAGCCGCGCCGAACGCTTGACGCACATTGAATGAACGGTTATGTTTTCGGGATTTAATTTTATAACCTCATCAAGACTGTGTTTAAAGTCTTCAAATTTCTCTCCCGGTAGCCCTGCGATAAGGTCAGTGTTTATAACGTCAAAGCCGACCTTGCGCGCGGCTTCAAAGGCTTCTCTTGCCATATCGGGAGTGTGCTGCCTGCCTATGCGGACAAGCGTTTTTTCGGACATTGTCTGCGGATTAATGCTTATTCTGTTTACTCCGCCGTCCTTTGCTGCCTTTAGCTTGTCATAGGTTATTGTATCGGGTCTGCCGGCTTCAAGCGTAAATTCGAGAAGGCTTTCGCCTCCGGGCAGCTTTTTAACTGCACCGCAAAGCCTTTCTATCTGCTTTGCCGACAGCGTTGTCGGCGTTCCGCCGCCTATATAGACTGTCTGAACACGGCAGCCGAGCCTTTGTATAATTTCGGCGGTTTTGTCAAGCTCTCTGAGCAGACACTCAAAATAATCGTCCATATACTTGCCGCTCACGCGCATATCCGTAGAAACGAACGAGCAGTAAAGACATCTTGTCGGGCAAAACGGTATTCCGATATAAACGCTGACCTCGTCGGGCTTGCACACGGAAAGCACCTTCTTTTCGTTTTCCGCAACCTCATATGCAAGCTGCGCCTTTTCGCCGTCAACTTCGTAGAGATCTTCAAGCACATCAAAAATATCCTCTTTTTTTATGCCATGATTTAAAAGCTCCCTGACATTTTTAGCAGGCCTTATTCCGCTCATAACGCCCCACGGAAGATTAATCCGTCTGATTTTTGAAGCTGCATGGCAGAAGCTTTTCGTAACGGCTGCGTCATACGCTTTTTTCAGTATGTACGGGTTTTCCGTTTTAATCGTATAATAGTAGTCCTCATCGTAAAGCTTTCCGCCGAAGAAGATAGAAGTATATACATTTATTATATTTCCGTTCTTTTTAAACGATGTTGAAATATGAACGTCGTCATTTTCCGAGAAAAACAAATTATAAAAAAGCTTTATTTTTTCGGCACATTCATATCCCGTTTGAAATAAAAGCATGGTAATCTCCGATCCGCCGCGTCTGTGCGGCTGCAAGCTGTAAGTAACTTACGGCGCCATATTTAACAGACGCCCGGCAGCGTACATATATCAGTCGCTGCCGCCTATGTAATTATTATACAATAAAACGCAGATGATGTCAAGTGCTAAATAATTTTTTTCTGACCCTAACATTTATTATATAGCCAATTTTAAAAACCGCACTGACAAACCGGTGCGGTTTAAGAAATGTTCTCTTTCGGTATTTAACCTTTTGCTGCACATTTTGCATTTAAATATCATTCGCATACTTTCACAATGAAGTAATTACAGAATATAGATAAGATGGCCTACATTATCAATTACAGCTAAGTTTTCACTGTTATCGGCATCCTTTATTGCATCACTTAAATGTTCGTAATTTCCGATTATTGTATCCGGCCTGTCGTCCGGTGTTTTTCTTAATTGTTACTTAATTCCGCCTTTTTGATTATATTCGCAAAATTCTGTTATTGATTTCTGTAAATCTTTCCAAAACCTATCTTTATCTTCTGAACTGTACATATCTCCCCAATACTCGTTCATTGCATATTTTGATGTAACAAAATAAGTACTGTCTGGGAAATCGGTTATTTGTCCGCTGAGTTCATAGCTTAAATTTGCAATTGTGTTTATATGGGTTTTATAGTGTATGTAAATATAATTTCCCGAATATAACGGAAGATAAGAAAAATCATTATCAGGAAAAATATCTTCAAATGGTACGTATATACCGACTATTTTCGCATCATTTTTTCCATTAACCAAAATGCCGTAATTAGTATTTGTTATGCTATATACATTCTCATCCCCATCAAGTGATAAATCTTTGATAAATTTTGTTTCTATTCCTGCTTTGTGTATATCTTGCAGGGTGAAAAGATTATCTAACCAATCCATTAAATCATTTGCCGATATATTTTTCTCTGCAGGCGCGTCTTGCCTATCAGAAAATTCATATTCTCTGATAATTTCGTCATTTGTGGTCTCATCCATATTAATTTTCAGTTTTATTCCCGTGTTTGTCAGTTCTATATATCCTTTTCCTCTGTTGTCGTTATCATCTTTAAAATCGAAAGCGATACTATGATTTTCTACCTCTGATTCGGTCTGAATATTACTGATTTCGCCATCATGGCTTCTTATAATCTTAATTTTTGAATTAATATTTTTATCAATGTTAAGATATAGAGTAATTTCATCATTGTTTTTGTTAAAATAACCATTATATTTGTCATATATCGTGTTTATTCGATTGGATGCATCTTTATAATCTGCAATATCAAAATATATTTCCAGTGCGTTTATATAGCTGCCGTTTTCCTCTAACTTTTTAGCATAGTCATATTTTTTACTGTCTAACACATAATGTGTTCCGAAGACAATATACATACTTATAATTAAAATGATCATTCCGATGCCGATTAAAAAATATCTTTTAATTTTTACTTTTGTTGATTTTTTCTGTTTTGCAACAACATCAAAATCTTGTGATTTCCCTGATTTTTTTAATATATTTTTTGAAACATCGGCAATTGCACCAACGGCATCATAATTTATAGATTGTATATTTGAAATTTTATCCGGCAAATCATAAGCGTTCATTTGAGAATAAATCGGAATAATTTCTTTATTATTAAAAAAATTTTCATATTCCGAAATTATCTTTTGAAAATTTTCTGCAGAGCTTCCTACAACAAGTATTATTTTAGCATTGGCAATTGATATTTGGGTAGCGTTGGTATAATCCTCTCCAACTAAATTTGCCGCAGAAATTCGGGCATAAAAAACATTAACACCTAATACCCGCAATTTTTGATAAATATCCTGAGCAATAACGCTGTCTTTTGTTCTTCTCCCCAAATCATCATTTTCAACATAGGCAATAAATACGTCATCGTTTTCAAAATACGACAAAAATTGATATGAATTGCCGCAATTTTCGCAAATATATGAACCATTATCATATTTCAGATTACCGTTACAAGCACTGCATTTCATTTTAATTCAGCCTCTCAATCCATTCATCGTATACAGCTGCCTTTAAATTTTCTTTATTATTCTTAATCCTACCGTCATCATAATACGAAGAATATACGCTACCGCTTCGTGTTATATAGAATTGATCATTGATGTAAACAATATCTTCAAATACATATTTGTTTGTATCAATGTTTATAATTTCTCCGTCAGTATTCAAATAATGAATTTTATATCCGCCGTATATGTCATATGCCAAACTTACATCAATGGCATTGTCAATTTCTTTTTCCGAAAATTCACCATCAATATAAGAAATTATTTTTTTGTCTTTTGTAATCGCAACAATATTTAAGGCTTCCGCAAATGTACGATCAGACAATATATCAACACAAAAATCAAATTTTAAAACATTGTCAAATTGCGATAGAATAGAGTCAAACTCTCCTTTTGTATAATATTGCATTATATCGTCTGCAGCGCCGTATAGTTTGCCGTTGCTTGACAAACCTATTACCATTGCTCCTCCTTGCTGAACGTCGTTATATGTTTTAAATTCCACTATATTGTGCCATTCATTCATAATAGATGCCCATTCAACATTACCGTAACGCATTTGGCCCTTAGAGTTTAAAGCTACATTTGTTTTCCCATCTAAAACGGGGGATATTTGAATAATATCATTCCAGTCCTCGTCACTTATTCCTGTGTTTTGCGAAGCATTATCAACATAACCGTCATCATGTAATGCATATAGTTTTTCGTTATCATTTATAGATATTATTTTTCCGTGTTCATCCAAACCCAATCCATCATGTGCCGCTCCGTAATCATTCTCTATAATGCCATTCGGATTTATTGAATATAGCTCTGAGTCGGCTCCCAAATAGTTGTATGTAATTACCGTTGCCAGGCTTTTTCTCCAACTTTTCTCGCATTTATCTTTCATTTCCTGCGATTTCCTGTACTTGCCCAAATCGGCAAACGTCCAAGCGGCTTCGGGATAATTTTTATCATAATAAAGCTGCATTGCGGCGTTATAGTCCGGCAGCTTCATAAACCACGGAATCATGCATATTGCGGCAATGACAAGGCAGGCTGTCGCGCCGATCCCGATTTTTTTGAAAATCTTCTTTCTCTTTTCTCTGCGCTCCTTTTCCATTATCGGGAGCGGTATCAGCTTTTTAATGCCTCTGATGAGATCCTGTTCAAACCCATCTGTTTTCATATCGTATGACGGCAGATGTGCAAATTCGTCCGGCAGTTCCGATTTATCCATATCAAAATAAAGCGGCAGTATTGTTTTCGTGCTATCCTTTTGCGAAAACGAGAAAAATCTCGACCACTCGTTTTTTACCCATACGGATTCGATATTTTCTTTTGATGAACAGACGGTAATCATCACGCGGCTTGACGCAAGTGCGGCATAAATATACGGCTCATATTCCGTCCCGATTTTATCTTCAAGCGTAATTCGCGAGAAGAATACTTTGTAGCCCTCGTTTGTCAGCTTTTCGTACAAATCCTGTGCGGCGATGCTGTCTTTTGTCCGTCCGCCGTTTAAGTCTGTTTCTTTGTAGGAAATAAAAATATCAAACGGCTTTTCTTTTTTTGAAATTGCAATAATGCCGTGCTGAATATCGTCTATTGTTCTTGCGTCCGCTTTAAACAGTTCTGCTTTTTCTTTGTTTGCGTATTTTATTGCATTTTTGTAGTTTTCATCATCAAAAATCGATGAATAATATGTACGGTTACAGGTCGGGATATATTTTCCCGTTTTCGGATCTTTGACATATGAAATGCCGTATTTACAAAGTACCAGCCCCCAATATGCGTCTGCATCCTCTTTGTCGGCAAACAGAATTTGATTGAATATATTTTCTGCTTTGTCAAACTCGCTGTGAAGCAGATAATTGTTTGCCCTGTCGTACATAAGCTTTACATTTTCATCGAAAAGTTTCGGCAAAGTCTGCTTTACACCGCAGTATTCACATTCGACTATGCTTTGTCCTCTTTCAATATTTAACTCGCCGCCGCATATTTTACATTTGAATATCATAATTTATACCTCGCAATATTATTAATAAATTCCGCTAAATATTTTATATGTTTTACTGCCGTTTGCGTATTCTCCCAAAAACTCTTTCAATACAGAAGCGTTCGGATCGGTTGCAAATGACAATTCTTTTATTTTTGTAAATTTTAGATTTTGCTTGTTGAGATTATATAAAGCATATTTTCCGGGACTATATTTATCCTTAGTTCCGTTTGCATATTCATATGTTTGCATTTCGCATAGGATAAAATCATCTTTATTTTCGCTTACAATTTCTGCTTGAATTGGGCTGTCGTTATATATTGTTCTGCTTATAACATTTTCGCACAGTGCTTTCCAATAATAATTTCCCAGCACTTCTTTTGAAGAAGAAAATACTGTTGTCGTATCGCTTGACAGATCATTTTCTTCATCAGAATTTCGATGAGGATAAATCAAAAAATCATCGGCAGGGATAGATGCCTCAAAAAAAGGCAAAAATATTATATCGTTTTCAATGGTAAATGCAGATGACTGATTTGTTAAATCCGGCATCATAACAGCAACGGGTGCGGAGATTGCGTATAAATACTCTTCTTCGGTATCCTTTGTGGTATAATTGTTATTTTCACGATCATTTCCCATGCTGATTAAATCATAATTTAGAAACAGTAATTTAATATCACTGTTTTCTATGCTATACAAATCGTTTTGCTTTTTCAGCTCATATCCCTGCATAAGTATGTCTGCTTTGGTTGTTCGGCTACTTAGCCATTCAATGATTT
This sequence comes from uncultured Clostridia bacterium, assembly GCA_934489015.1. GTDB lineage: Bacteria > Bacillota > Clostridia > UBA1381 > UBA1381 > RGIG9115. Next base: position 30,342 of record CAKSSN010000008.1, on the reverse strand, counting down.
TTTCTTTGGTTACGGCTTTCTTTTTTGGCGCATCGGCTTTTGACAGCAGATCAAAGCTTTGGTCAAACTCAGTATTATCGGTATCAATATGTAAATGAAGATTTACTTTGTCGTTTTCCAGTACAATTGTTCCCAAACCGGTTTTAACCGAATTATTAAAATTAAAATTAATTTTACCTTTATCCATTGCGGCCGATGAATTTATAATAATTGTTTCACTGTCGTTATAAATTTCAATTGCAATTTCGGTTTTTTTGCTGTTGTCCGTATTCAAATGCAAGCATACGCTTTGATCGTCATTGTAGAAATAGCCATCGTATTTGTTATATATATCATTTAACAAACTGTCCGAATTTTTGTATCCGTCAATTTCGTGCAGTATTTCTATAGCTTTTATATAATTTTTCCGTTCTGTCAGCGTTTCGGCGTATGTATATTTTTTGCTTTTTAATATATATGGTGTTCCGAATATGATATATAATGCAAATGCTGATACCAATGCGATAATTATGCCTATAATCAGAAATTTTTTTGAGTTTACGGCATCGCGCATCTCGTGTGTATTAATGCTGCTTTCTTTCCCAAGTAATTTTAAAATTCTGTTTGTCAGATCAATATCCGCACCTATAATCTCATAATTTACGGCTTGTAATGAACGTAATTCTTTCGGCAGATCATGAGGCGAAATGCCGTAAAAGACAGGAATTATGATTTTATCCTTGATTTTTTCATAATAATTTTCGGTTAAATTCTCAAAGTAATCAGTTTGTGTTCCGAGAATTAATACAATTTTTGATTTATTTAATGCAGCTTCATATGCATCAATATATTCATTTCCGAATAAACCGTCAGCGGTAACCCTTTGAAAGAAAACGTTTATACCGGCGGCTGTGATTTTTTTGTAAAGTTCCTGAGCTATAACGCTGTCCCTGCTTCGCTTGCCGTTTTCATCTGTTTCGGTGTAGCATATAAAAACCTGTATATCTTCAAAAAAATTTTCTGTGTTTTCTTTATTTCCGCAATTGTCGCAGATATATACACCGTTATTATATTTTAAAGTTCCTCCGCATAAACGACATTTCATTAATTTTCACCTTTCTTCCCATTCGCTGTATACGCGGGTTTTGATATTTAATGGTTTAACTTCCGCATCATTGTTACAGAAATATTTATATACTTCTCCCGAATTTTTAATTGCATATCCGTTTTGTATATATGTAACATCTTTCAGTAAAAGCTTATCATTTCCGATAAACCTTCCGTCTTTATATAACGAATACAAAAATGATTCTGAATTGACGCTTTCTGTATATTTAAATCCCAATTCTATGGTTTTTAAAGAGCTGTCAATTTTCTGCTCGCTGTATTCACCTTTAAAGCAGCAAGCCAGGCAATTATCATTCAATGCGGCAAAGTCGAAATAAATCATATTATTGTTTATTTGCCTGTTATCGTATACTCTGTTAATACGCAAATCAATATTTTTTATTTTATCCAATTCATTCAGTGTATTTAAGTCATCGGATATTGTATAGCTAAGCATAGTGTTTGGAGCGTAATAATAGGACTGATTGCTGCTGACAGCCGTTTTTATCTTGCCGTTTGATGTAATTCCGATAACTATATGATAATCATCATAAGGGCCGTATGCATATATCTTGACTATATTTTTCCATGATAATATGCTTTTGAGCCAGTCATCGTTAGTGTTAAATTTGTCCCATGTCTTGTGATATTGCACTGTGCCGTCCGAATTTAATGCTAACATTATGCTGTTATCGGCCGTTGCTGATTTTATTCCGAGAGGTATCAGCTGAATAACATCATTTTCATTGTATGTTATTGTATTGTATTCGCTTTTTGCTACATTGTTTGAATCAATATTTTCCATAATTTTATTTACATAGGAATTGGAATATGTTCCATCCTCGTATAAAGCGTATAAACCGTTATAGACGGTTTCAATATCATTATTATCATCAGGTAGCAAAAAACCGTGAGTAAATAAAATTGATATTATATTGCCGTGATTTGCTGAGTTAAGATCTTGTTCGAGCCCTTGCTCGTCATAGCTTTCAATATATCCGTTTTGAGAGATATAGTAATTATCTGTAACAACTGTTGCTAAGCCTTTTCTCCAGCTTTTTTCACATTCATCTTTCATTTCCCGCGATTTTCTGTACTTGCCCAAATCGGCAAATGCCCAAGCGGCTTCGGGATAATTTTTATCGTAATAAAGCTGCATTGCGGCGTTATAGTCAGGCAGCTTCATAAACCACGGAATCATGCATATTGCGGCAATGACAAGGCAGGCTGTCGCTCCGATCCCGATTTTTTTGAAAATCTTCTTTCTCTTTTCTCTGCGCTCCTTTTCCATTATCGGGAGCGGTATCAGCTTTTTAATGCCTCTGATGAGATCCTGTTCAAACCCATCTGTTTTCATATCGTATGACGGCAGATGTGCAAATTCGTCCGGCAGTTCCGATTTATCCATATCAAAATAAAGCGGCAGTATTGTTTTCGTGCTATCCTTTTGCGAAAACGAGAAAAATCTCGACCACTCGTTTTTTACCCATACGGATTCGATATTTTCTTTTGATGAACAGACGGTAATCATCACGCGGCTTGACGCAAGTGCGGCATAAATATACGGCTCATATTCCGTCCCGATTTTATCTTCAAGCGTAATTCGCGAGAAGAATACTTTGTAGCCCTCGTTTGTCAGCTTTTCGTACAAATCCTGTGCGGCGATGCTGTCTTTTGTCCGTCCGCCGTTTAAGTCTGTTTCTTTGTAGGAAATAAAAATATCAAACGGCTTTTCTTTTTTTGAAATTGCAATAATGCCGTGCTGAATATCGTCTATTGTTCTTGCGTCCGCTTTAAACAGTTCTGCTTTTTCTTTGTTTGCGTATTTTATTGCATTTTTGTAGTTTTCATCATCAAAAATCGATGAATAATATGTACGGTTACAGGTCGGGATATATTTTCCCGTTTTCGGATCTTTGACATATGAAATGCCGTATTTACAAAGTACCAGCCCCCAATATGCGTCTGCATCCTCTTTGTCGGCAAACAGAATTTGATTGAATATATTTTCTGCTTTGTCAAACTCGCTGTGAAGCAGATAATTGTTTGCCCTGTCGTACATAAGTTTTACATTTTCATCGAAAAATTTCGGCAAAGTCTGCTTAACGCCGCAGTATTCGCACTCGACTATACTTTGTCCTCTTTCAACATTTAACTCTCCGCCGCATATTTTACATTTGAATATCATAATTTCTCCTTATTTAGTTTAAATTTATCCACACGCAAGGACGCACGCCGATAGCTTTTACCACGCTTTCTCCCGTTTCGTTTATTTTGCCGCTTTGTCCGTAAACGCACATCATACCGTCAGATGTTTTTGTGTTTAGCCACCAATCCGAATTGGTTTTAAGTGATAAATTTTTTGAGTAATTTTTATATTCTTCCTTGCTTAAAATAAATATTTCGTCATCTGAATTTTCGGGACTTTTCAATATTCTTTCCCTTTGAGACTCGGAAAAATCCTTTATAAAATCGCTGTTAAGCCATTTTCTGAGTGTAGAGTCTTCATATGTCACATTTTTAACTTCATCGTTAAAGGATATATTTTCGGTGCAGTCTTTTGTAATAAGAAGCATTTTATCCGGCTCGGTTTTAAGAATTGTCCAAAGAATTGCTTCACCTTTATATGTTCCGAAATATAACTCGCCGCTGTTTGTAAATTTATTGTGTATTTGCTCTGCCTTGTCCTTAGAGTCCTTATAGTCTCCCAATTCTTCATACAGCTTCAGCGCATCAATGTAGCTCAGTGATTTATAAAAAGCTTCGGCTGACATATATTTTTCTTCGGTGATTTTTTCTTTTATTTCGGCAATTTTATATACACTGTCCTTGTAGGTGCCTAATTTTTCAAATTCATTTAGGGCCGCGTCATAATTTTGCTCAGTGTAGAGCTTTAATGCATTATTATATTTGCTGCTCGGAATAAATACAAAGCAAATCAGCATAAAAACCAATAATGCGGTGCTTATTATACCGAACGTGGCGGAAATAATGCCAAGTCCCGAATTGTCTTTTTCGCTTTTTGGATCCGGAACATTTTTTAAAAGCCTGCATTTTTTGTTTCGCTCGTCTAAAAGCCGTTCCATATCGCTGCAAACGGCGATTGTCATAGCTTCATTATCCAAGCAGTCTTTTAATATGTCAAGCTTATTTGCAATTTTACTTTCAATATTCGATAGGTTGGAGTGGCTCATCGGATCGCTGAAGCGAACTTTTTCCGCCAGTTTTCTCAGAGCCTCCGCCGATTTGTCATCATTTGCATTAAGAGATTGAAGCTCCGAGCGCAGATTTTTTATGTAGAAGACCTTTTTATTTATTTTGTCTTCGGTATCTTTTACTTCACGTCCCGCCGCAAACGTAAATATAAGAATAATGCTTGTAAGCGCAGCTAAGATAATATCTGTTGTTATCCCTAAAAAATAAGGAAATTCCGGCGATGTCATTTGCTTTATTGACACAAATGTCTGAACGGCAAAATATATCCAGCCGATGGATAAAACCGGCAGCTTATGAAATTTGTCGTTAATATTGGGACTGCTTAAAAGAACAAGCGCCGTTGCAAGTAAAAATATACACGAAAAGATTTCAAAGCTGTATCCCATCCAAAACGTAACGGTATGCTCCAGCGGCAGAATAAACATTGTCACGTTAAAAACAATTATTAATATAACGGCTGCTGTAATGCTCCATGCCTTATTTTTTGTAAATCCCATAATGATTTCCCCCTTTTATAAGCTTTCCATTATTTTGTTTTTTTGCCGGTTAAACTCTTCTTCGGTTATAACGCCCATTTCTTTCATCATTATCAGCTTTTCGAGCTTCCTTTTAAATTCCGCCATATCATTATCGGGCGCAGATGTTTGTTTAAGTGATTTTTCAGTCATATCTCCGACAGTTCCGGCAACACCGCCCATTAAGCCGAGACCCAATCCGAGACTTGAGAAATTGCCCACTCCTTCGTTGTCTGCCACTTTTTCGGCAACATTAAATCCACGTTCCTGCGCATATGTATATCCTTCTATTTTTCGCTTTTCGGCAATACCTTCCGCTTCGATAATTCTGCGCTTTTTTTCGGTTTCCTCGTTTATCATGCCGAGCCTTTGATTAAGCTGCGCTTCGGCAATATCAGAATACTGTCTTATATGAAGCTCTTTAAATTTTTCGTAAGCTGCCTCGCCGTCGGGCTTTGCAATGTTGGTTACATAAAATTTTTCAAGGTTTATTCCGTAATCCTTAAAATCCGGAATAAGCAGCTTGTGCAGATTTTCCGAAATTTCGCTCATGTGAGAATCTGTTTCAAAAATTGAGAATGACGCTTCCTGCATGGTTTTTCCTATATAAGCTTTAATTTTTGACATTAATAATGCGCGGAATTTTTGAACAAGCCCTTTTTGAGTCAGATTTTTTTCAGTTCCCACAATATATATAAGAAGCTTTCTCGAATCATCAACCGACAAAACCATTTCGCCGGATAAACCTATTTGCAGCGGGAAACGGTATGTGGGCTCCATATACTGGACCTGACTGTCGGTGCCCCATTTTATCGCCATTTGATGTGTTTTGTTTATGAAATATACTTCGCAGTGAAACGGTGTTTTTCCGCCTGTGGGCAGACTTAAAACCCGCCTTAAAAGAGGAATGTTTTCGGTTTTCAGCGTGTATCTTCCGGCTTCAAATAAATCCAAAGCCTGCCCGTTTGCAAAGAAAATCGCTTCCTGTGATTCGTGAACTATAAGCTGTGAGGTTGTATTAAAATCCTCGCACGGATGCTTATATACAAATGTTTCGTTATCTCCTTCATATTTTATTATTTTTGCAATTTCAAACATCTGAATTTCCTCCTATATTTAATCGGTTGTAGACTTAATTTAACATATGATTACATTATATCATGTTTGTTTGCAAAAGTCAACAAATTTTGGGCGATAAAATCATAGAGTTTAATGGTTTTTTCATAATTATTATTGTTTTAATTTATTTTCTTACAGCGTCATGTATACATATTAAAAAAACGTGATAATTATGTATTGACACAACGGAGTAAATGTTGTATAATTATATATAATAATGTACTTAAAGAGCGCCTTATAATCGGTGCTTGATTTTGAGAGGAAGGAATTTTTAATGAAAAAATTAATGCTCGGAAACGAGGCTGTTGCCAGAGGCGCATATGAAGCCGGCGTCAGTGTTGTTTCGTCATATCCCGGTACGCCGAGTACCGAAATTACGGAAAACATAGTAAAGTACAAGGATGTTTACGTTGAATGGGCGCCGAACGAAAAGGTTGCCGCAGAAACGGCGATAGGTGCATCAATTGCAGGTGCGAGAGCAATGTCCTGTATGAAACACGTTGGAATGAACGTTATGGCAGACCCTATGTTCACTGTTTCATATACGGGCGTAAACGGCGGTCTTGTTTTTTGCGTTGCGGATGATCCGGGAATGCACAGTTCACAAAATGAGCAGGATTCGCGTCACTATGCAAAGGCTTCAAAGCTTGCAATGCTTGAGCCGTCCGACAGCGGAGAGTGCCGCGACTTTACAAAGCTTGCGTATGAAATCAGCGAAAAATACGATATTCCGGTAATCATAAGGCTTTCAACGAGAGTATCGCACTCTCAGTCGCTCGTTGAAGAAAACGACCCGATGGAAAAGGTTTTAAAGCCGTATGAAAAAAATATCGGCAAATATGTTATGATGCCGGGAAACGCAATAAAGCGCCATGTTGACGTTGAAAAAAGAAACGAGGCTTTAATTGAGTATGCGGAAGCTTGTCCGGTAAATACGGTTGAGGATAACGGCTCTAAGATCGGTGTTATAACATCGGGAATTTCTTATATGTATGCTAAGGAAGCCCTCGGCGAAAACGTTAATTATTTAAAGCTCGGAATGGTTTATCCGCTTCCGGTTGATTTGATTGTAAATTTTGCAAAGGGTCTTGACAAGGTTTATGTTATAGAGGAGCTTGACCCGTTCTTTGAGGAGCATTGCCGCGCTATAGGCGTTGACGTAACAGGCAAGTCGGCGTTTACAATGCTCGGAGAATATACTCCGGCTATGATTAAAAAGCAGATTTTGGGTCAGGACGCGCCCGAAAGTGCGCAAATAGACGCAATTCCCGTTCGTCCGCCGGTTATGTGCGCCGGATGTCCTCACAGAGGTGCGTTTTATGTGCTTTCAAAGCTCGGCCTTACGGTAAGCGGCGATATAGGCTGCTATACGCTCGGCGCCGTTGCTCCGCTTTCAAGCGTTGATACAACAATTTGCATGGGCGCAAGCGTTTCGGCGGCTCACGGTATGGCTAAGGCGAGAGGAAACGAGTTTGCGAAAAAGCTTGTGTCGGTTATAGGCGACTCCACATTTATGCATTCGGGAATAACGGGACTTGTTGATATAGTTTACAACAAGGGAATAAACACCGTTATAATTCTCGATAACTCAATAACAGGCATGACAGGTCATCAGGATAATCCGACAACAGGCTATACAATAAGAAAGGAGCCGACAATTCAGACAAATCTTATCGCTCTTTGCAAGGCTATAGGAATTAAGAATGTTGTTGTTGCCGATCCGTTCGATGTTAAGAATTTTGAAAAGGTTGTAAAAGAGGAAACCGCGCGCGAGGAGCCGTCGGTTATCATATCTCAGCGTCCGTGCGCTCTGCTTAAAACGGTTAAATATACGGGTCACTGCCATATAAACAGCGAAAAGTGCAAAAAGTGCAAGCTTTGTATGAAGCTCGGCTGCCCTGCAATTTCCGTTCGCGGCGATGAGGTTGTAATAGATAAAACTCAGTGTAACGGCTGCGGACTTTGTCTGAATGTATGTCCGTTCGGTGCAATTGAGAAGGAGGACTGATTTAAATGAATATAATGATCGTTGGAGTCGGCGGACAGGGTACGCTTCTTGCAAGCAGAATACTCGGCCGCGTTGCGATAGATGAAGGATATGACGTTAAGGTTTCTGAAGTTCACGGCATGAGCCAGCGCGGAGGAAGCGTTGTTACATATGTAAAATACGGCGAAAAGGTTTATTCTCCCATTATAGATAGGGGCGAGGCGGATATTATTCTTGCCTTTGAGCTTCTTGAAGCATACAGAGCACTGCCTTATCTCAAAAAGGGCGGAAAGATGATTGTAAACACTCAGTCGATAAACCCGATGCCTGTTATAACGGGCGCGGCGGAATACCCGAAAAATCTTGAGGAAAAATTATCGGACACCTGCGCGCTGACTGCGCTTGACGCTCTCGAAATTGCCGAAAAGGCGGGAAATATTAAGGCTGTAAACGTTGTTCTTATCGGTGTGCTTGCAAAATCTACCGATGTTAAGTATGAAAAATGGATTGAAGCTTTGAAGGCAACCGTACCCGAAAAATTTATTGAGCTTAATTTAAAGGCTTTTGATATGGGATACAATTTGTAATATATTTTTGACAAAAGCAATCCTTGCAGATTTTTTATTGTAAGGATTGTTTTTTTTATTTGCTGCTATATTTATTTCCTATTATATTATTAATTTTGTAAATTCGTTATAAAATCAGAATTGAGGAAAGAATACTGATGATGTTCAAAGAGTTTGTTGATATGTGCAATAAAAATAATAGAAAATGCAATAAAAATTGTGAGACTGTGTGATATAATACAACAAGCTATTTTAAAAAGAGGTATTCACCATGAAAAATAATTATGAAAAAACTATAAGAGCTTGCTTTTTCGGATATATTGTGCAGGCTATAGTGAACACCTTTGTTCCGCTGCTTTTTATAACCTTTCAGTCGCAGTATAATATTCCACTGTCAAAAATAACGATGCTTATAACGTTTAATTTTGTTCTTCAGCTGTGCATTGACTTTGCGTCCGCGTTTTTTCTCGACAAAATCGGCTATCGCGCGGCGGCGCTGATTGCTCACAGCTTTGCTGCGGCAGGGCTTATAATGCTTGCTGTTCTCCCGGAAATAATAGATCCGTTTGCCGGACTTATAATATCCGTAATTTTTTATGCTGTCGGCGGAGGGCTTCTGGAGGTTATAATAAGCCCTATAGTCGATTCGTGTCCGAGCGAACATAAAGCAAAAACGATGAGTATGCTTCATTCATTTTACTGCTGGGGCTGCGTGGGAGTGGTTGTTATTTCGGCGGCTGCCTTTAATCTTTTTACCGTAAGCTGCTGGAGAGTGCTGGCGGCGCTGTGGGCGCTTGTGCCCATATTGAACGGGCTTGCTTTTATAAAGGTCCCGATTTGCGCGGAGGAAGAAAATGAGGAAAAGGGACTTTCGCTCAAGGAGCTTTGCACAAATCGCCTTTTTTGGATGTTTATTGTTCTGATGTGCTGCGCGGGTGCGAGTGAGCAGGCGGTAAGTCAGTGGTCGTCCGCATTTGCCGAAAAGACGCTCGGCATTTCAAAATCGATAAGCGATCTTGCAGGTCCTACAATTTTTTCTGTTCTTATGGGACTTTCAAGAGCTGTATACGGGAAATTCGGTGACAGAATTAATCTGAACAAAATGATGATTTTCAGCACAATGCTCTGCATTGCGGCTTATCTGACCGTTTCGCTTACCTCGTCTGCATTTGCCGGACTCGTGGGAATTGCCGCTGCGGGCTTTTCCGTCGGAATACTTTGGCCCGGAACGTACAGCAGCGCTGCGGCGGATATAAAGGGCGGCGGCTCGGCGATGTTCGCTTTTCTTGCGCTTGCGGGAGATGTCGGCTGCGCCGGAGGGCCTACGCTTGCCGGCAAGGTCGCGGCACTTGCCGGAGATAATCTGAAAATCGGTATTCTTGCGGCTGTTGTTTTTCCTGTCGTAATGCTTTTTTTCCTGCTTCCGCTTGCAAAAAGAAAATGACTGTTTGTATGAAGAAAAAATGTAAATGTTCACTCATATAAATCAAAATTAAGCCTATAAAAATCACAATAAATATAGATAATGCTTAAAACGGAAAATTTTTTTGTTTAAATAACAAAAAAATTCTAAAAATGACTTGTTTTTTTTGAAATGATATGTTATAATAATAAAGACTATTGAAATTTTGATTGCTATTTAAGGGAGTGAATGTTTTGACAGAAGATATTAATTTTATTGATCTTTTAAATGTCATGATCAGAAAATGGTGGCTTATAGCTATTTTGATGATTTTATTCGGAGCGGGTACATATGTTTATTCCGATCTGTTTATTCAGCCTATGTATAAAACCGACGGCGCTATATACGTAAACTGTGAAACTGAGGCAACGCAGGTTACCGATGTTGCGAGCGTGGGCAGGCTTGAGTCTAACTATCGTCTTGCTTCAACGTATGTTGAAATTTTAAAGAGCCGTACATTTCTTACTGAGGTTGCAAGGGATTTGAATAATAAATATTCTTATACTCAGATTTACAGCATGCTTACAATCGAGCCGGTAAACGAAACCGAGCTTCTGCGCCTTACGGTTGAGTGCCAGAGCCCGGAGGATGCGTGCGCTATTGTCGAAAGTATTTTAACACGTGCCGGAGATCAGCTTGTTACGGTCGTAAAGGCAGGCTCTGTTGAGGTTGTCGACAGACCTTATGTTCCCACGCTTCCGTTTTCACCGAACAAGTCGAGAAATGCTCTTCTCGGCGTTATAATCGGTGCGGTGCTTGCTATGGCTATTATATTCCTTATGGAGCTGTTTGATACTCATATAAAATCATCGGAAGAAATAAGACAGAAATACAACGAGCCTGTTCTCGGAGAAATACCGAGCTTCGGAATGGAATAATAAGGGGTATAAATTAATATGAATAATTCTATATCAAAATTAATCGGAAAAGTAAACGAAAAAAAACACAGCGTAAAGCGCACGGCGGCGGAAAACACAAACTCGTCGGTAAACAATATTTTAAATGACAAAACTCCGTTTTCAATAACGGAGGCTTACAAAACGGCGAGAACGAATATTTTGTTTTCGCTTGCCGATGTTGACGGCTGCAAGAAGATTATATTCACAAGTGCCGAGCCGGGCGAGGGTAAAACGACAAGTATTTTGAATACTGCCATAACCTTTTCGCAGACCGGAGCAAAGGTGCTTGTAATCGACGGAGATATGAGAAAGCCGCGTATTCACCGCTATCTTGAAATTGAGAAAACGAACGGCTTGTCAGACCTGCTCATAGGTCTTATAGATGACAAAACGGCAATTCATCACTGCGAGAAAAAGGGAATAGACTGCATACCGGCAGGACAAATTCCGCCGAATCCGGTTGAGCTGCTTTCGTCGGATAAAATGAAAAATCTGCTCGACAGAGTTTCGGAAAATTATGATTATATCTTTATCGACACGCCGCCTGTTACGGTTGTAACGGATGCGGCTTCAATGGCGTCCTTTGTTGACGGATATGTTCTCATAGTGCGTCATAATTACACAATTCACGAGCTGCTTGAAAAGGAAAGAGAAGCCTTGATTTTTGCGGAAGCTAAAATTCTCGGCTATATGGTAAATGACATTAAGCCGTTGGGCGGAATAGGCTACGGTAAATACGGCGCTTACGGAAACAGATACAGATATAAATACCGTTACCGCTACGGCTATAAGTACGGATATAAATACGGCTATGGCTACGGATACGGCTATCAGTACGGAGACAGAAGAAACAATGCATATTCCGATGAATATGTTTACGGCGATAAGGAAGATAAAAATTAATTTTATTTGAGGGGGCTTATATTATGCTTAAGGGTATTAATCCTATTTTGTCACCGGAGCTTGTGAAGGTGCTTATGGAAATGGGTCACGGAGATGAAATTGTGCTTGCCGACGGCAATTTTCCTGGCGAGGCAATAGGACAGAGAGTTGTAAGAGCGGACGGTCACGGGGTGTCTGAGCTTCTTGACGCAATTCTTACTTATTTTCCGCTTGATACATACAGTGAAAATCAGGTGGGTCTTATGGAGGTTACTCCGGGAGATCCGTGTGTTCCGGTTATTTGGGACGAGTACAAGGATATAATAAAAAAGCATGATGATAAGGCAAAAATTGAGTATATAGAAAGATTTGCTTATTATGAGAGAGCGAAAAAAGCATTTGCGGTTGTGCAGACGGGAGAGACTGCAATTTATGCAAATGTAATTTTGAAAAAGGGCGTTGTAACGCCGGAATAATTTAAACGGGGGAATTTTTAAGTGAAGGTATTGGCTTTTGACTTTGGCGCGTCGAGCGGCAGAGCTATTATTGGTAATTTTGAAAACGGTATTATATCTATAGAAGAAATTCACAGATTTGATAACGATCCCGTGCTTGTCGGCGGAAGCTTTTATTGGGATGTTCTGCGTTTGTTTCATGAGATAAAGCAGGGCATTACAAAGGCTAAAAATCAAACCGACTTTGAAAGCATAGGTATAGACACGTGGGGCGTTGACTACGGTCTGCTGACAAAAAATTGCGATTTGATAGGAAATCCTTATAATTATCGTGATTCGAGAACGGTCGGCATTCCGGAGGAAATGGAAAGCGTTATTACTAAGGAGGAGCTTTATAAGCTCACAGGTAACCAGATTATTGAGTTTAATACTATTTTCCAGCTCTATGCTTTCAAAAAGCAGAAGCCGGAGCTGATGGAGCTTGTTGACAAGGTGCTTTTAATTCCGGATTTGTTTAACTATTTCCTTACGGGCAAAATGGCTGCCGAGTGCTCGATTGCATCAACAACGCAGCTTATGAATCCGTATACAAAGCAATGGGAATATTCGCTTATGGATAAGCTCGGCTTAAAGCGTGAGTGGTTCCCGGAAATTGTGCCGGGCGGCAGCGTGATAGGAAATCTCAAAAAGGATATTTGCGATGAGCTTGACATGACGGAGAAAAAGGTTATTGCCGTAAGCTCTCACGATACAGCCAGTGCTGTTGCGGCTGTTCCGACAACGGAAAAGGATTTCGTGTTTATTTCCTGCGGAACATGGTCGCTTTTCGGAACGGAGCTTGAAGAACCGGTAATATCCGACCTTTCGAGAAAATATAATATAACGAACGAAACCGGCTATAATAATACTACAAGATTTCTTAAAAATATAATAGGTCTTTGGCTTATTCAGGAAACGAGAAGACAGTTTAAGCGCGAGGGCAAAAACTACAGCTATGCGGATATGGAAATGATTGCAAGGGCTGAGGAGCCGTTTAAGTATTTCATTGATCCCGACTCTCCGGAGTTTATGGGACCGGGAAATATGCCGCAGAGAATTAAGGATTTCTGCAAGCGTACCGGTCAGAGCGTTCCGGAAACAGACGGAGCTGTTATAAGATGTATTTATGAAAGCCTTGCAATGAAATATAAATATACATTCCTTCAGCTTAAGGAATGTTGCGGCAAGGATTTCAGTGTAATTCATATGGTAGGCGGCGGAACAAAGGATACGTTCCTTTGTCAGATGACGGCAAATGCCGCAAATGTTCCTGTTATTGCAGGCCCGATAGAGGGTACGGCAGCAGGTAATATTGCCGTTCAGCTTATAGCAAACGGAGCAATATCGGATATTTGGGAAGCAAGAAAAATAATTGCAAAATCATTTGATGTTGTACGCTATGAGGTTGAGGATAACAAGTCTTGGGAGGACGCGTTTGAGAGCTTTAAAAAAGTTCTTTAATTGCTTCTTTTGCGCCTGCTTTTAGCAGAGAGAAAATTTTGCCTTAAAAAAATGAAAAAGCATCGAAAGGAAATAATATGGTAGATAGTGCTGTACAGCTTATTGTAAATTCGTTTAGGGGAAAAATTCCGGGAGAATTTATTATATTTCTGATTTCAATGATACCTATTCTGGAGCTTCGCGGAAGCATACTTGCGGCAGGCTTTATGAATGTAGCTTTTCTGCCGACATATGTGTCGGCGGTGATAGGCAATATGGTCCCGATACCGTTTATACTGCTGTTTATTGAAAAACTTTTTTCCTGGATGAAAACAACAAAGCATCTCGGAAAGGTTGCAAACGGCTTTGAAAAGCGCGCGCTTTCAAAACGCGAGCAGATTGATAAATACGGCGGCTGGGGACTTTTCCTGTTCGTTGCAATTCCGCTTCCGGGTACGGGGGCGTGGACAGGGGCGCTGCTTGCGGTATTGCTCGGCATGAAGCCGGTAAAGGCTCTCGGATGGATTTTTCTCGGAGTGCTTACGGCAGGACTGGTTATGAGCCTTTTGTCCTTCGGACTGATAAAAAACATTTTTTAAAATAATAAAAAATCCCATCAGAGCAGAAAGTTAAATTGACGCACTAATGGGATTTTTCTAAAATAGGTGATTTTATGTTCAGAAAAATGAGAAGATTTAAGCAGCAGCTTACAGATGAGGAATGTATTGAGGTGTTGAAAAATGAGCCGCGAGGTATTCTTTCCATGCTCGATGAAAACGGTTATCCGTATGGCATACCGCTTAATCATTTGTATTGCGAGGAAGACGGAAAAATATATTTTCACGGTGCAAAAGAGGGAAAAAAGATAGACTGTATATTAAAGCATGACAAGGTTTCGTATTGCGTTTATGATCGGGGCTTTCGCAGAAGCGGCGAATGGGCGCTTAATATAAAAAGCGTTGTTGTGTTCGGCAGAATTAAAACGGTTGATGATAAAGAAAAAAGAATAGAAATATGCAAAAGGCTTTGCCGGAAGTTTACCGATGATACAGAGTATGCAGAGCGTGAATTAAAGAGCGGAGCGGACAGAGTGAACTGTCTTGAGCTTACACCTGAGCATATGACGGGCAAGCTTGTAAACGAATCATAAGCAATTGGAGTTTTTTATATGAAGCATAGTTTTTCTAAGGATTTATACAGATTTTACGGCGAGGGCGGCGAGTCATTTATAAGGCGGCTTTTCAGGCCGCAGGAGCTTAAATATATTGCATTGATGAGAAAAGCACAGGACTGCTCTTTTATGCCGCTGAAGCTGTTTTATACAGCTCGGCTTAAAAGATTTTCGTATAAAACGCAGATACAAATCCCGGCAAGAACGCAAATAGGCGAGGGCTTTTATATAGGTCACAGCGGCAGGGTTATTATTCATCCGGACGCAAAGCTCGGAAAAAACATTAATATTGCAACGGGCGTTACCGTAGGCGTTGAAAATCGCGGAAAAAGAAAAGGCGTTCCGACGATCGGGAATAACTGCTGGATAGGCACAAATGCGGTTATTGTGGGAAATATAAAAATAGGAAGCGATGTTTTGATTGCACCGCTTGCTTATGTGAATTTTGATGTTCCGGATCACTCGATCGTGATTGGAAACCCGGCTAAAATAATACATAGGGAAAATGCAACGGAGGGCTATTTGTGCAATACGGTCTGACGGAAGTGCATTTGAAGGAAGGTAAAATTATATGAAGCGAACACATGAGGAGGAGCTTGCGCGGCTCTATCAGATGGAGGAAAACGAAAGGCGGCTAAGAAGCGAGGGTTATCGTCTTATTGCCGGAATTGATGAAGCGGGCAGAGGACCGCTTGCGGGGCCTGTTTATGCGGCGGCGGTTATTTTGCCGGAGGAATGCGTTATAGAGGGGCTCAACGATTCAAAAAAGCTTTCGGAAAAAAGGCGCGAGGAGCTTTATGATATAATAATTGAAAAGGCTGTAGCATATAATATACAAAGCGTTTCGGAAAAAATCATAGACGAGGTTAATATTTTAAATGCGGTTTTTATTGCGATGAATAAAGCTTCGCAGGCGCTTTCTCCGCAGCCTGATTATGTTCTCGTTGACGGAAACAGGATAAAGGATATGATTTTTCCGTGTGAAACCGTTGTAAAGGGCGATTCAAAAAGCATAAATATTGCTGCCGCTTCAATACTTGCAAAGGTTTCGAGGGACAGACATATTACGGAAATTTCGGATAAGTATCCGGAATATAATTTTGCAAAGCATAAGGGCTACGGAACAAAGGAACACGTTGAAGCGTTGAAAAAGTACGGCCCTTGTGAAATTCACAGAAAAACATTCCTCAAAAAAATATTGGGTTAGGGTTTATCGGAAAGGCTAAGAAATGGAAACACAGCTTATAGGTAATTTCGGCGAGGACGCGGCGTGTGAATATTTGAAAAGCAAGGGCTATCTTGTAATTCAAAGAAATTTCAGATGTAAAAGCGGAGAGGTTGACATAATTTGCACTAAGGACGGCTGCACGGTTTTTGTTGAGGTTAAAACACGCAAAAGCGATAAATTCGGCCGTGCGAGCGAATATGTCGATTTCAGAAAGCAGGAGAAGCTGCGCCGTGCGGCTCTTTACTTTATAAAGGATGACAGTGCCGATATGCGCTTTGATGTGATTGAGGTATATCACAGCGGCGCGGCAGTGACGGAAATTAATCATATAGAGGACGCATTTTAAAATTTAAGTTTTGGCCGAATATGTATTGTTTACGGCGGCAGAAACCGGAGGTTTTATGAAAATAGCTGACGCTCATTGTGATTTGTTATCGGCGGCGGACGGCTTGGGCGGATTTGAAAACAGCTGTTTGAGCGTTTCCGAAATGCTCGGCTATGACAGCTATATACAGTTTTTCGCCTGCTTTATTTCGCCGCGTTTTTACAATGATGCGAAAAGACGCTTTTGCGTTTTGAAAAACAGATATTTTGATATGATAAGTAAAAATGCGCGGTCACTTATGCACTGCGAGAGCTTTGACGATGCGGCGGCAGCGGAAAAATTAAATAAAATAGCCTGCTTTATTACCGTCGAGGGCGGAGAGTGCATTGAGTGTGCGGAGGATATTTCAAAAATGCGCCGCGTTGGCGTGAGAGTTTTAGGCCCTGTATGGGACAGGGAAAATAAAATAGCTTCCGAGCGCGGCTTGACACCGCTTGGAAAAGAGATTATTTTAAAAATGAATGAGCTCGGAATTTATACGGATGTATCTCATATGAAGGACAGGGCGTTTTATGATGTATGCTCCTTATCAGAAAAGCCCGTTTTTGCCACTCACTCAAATTCGCGTGCGGTATGCACGGCAGGGCGAAATCTGACAGACGCGCAAATAAGCGAGATTATAAGGCGCGGCGGGTTTATCGGGATTAATCTTTATCCGCTCTTTTTAAGCGGAAATATAAATGCGGATATTGATGATATTTTGCGCCATGTTGAGCATATTTTGTCGCTCGGCGGGGAAAATAATCTCGGACTCGGCTGCGATTTTGATGGGATTGATTTTATGCCGGAGGGAATTTCGGGCGCAGGCGATTTGTATAAAATATTCGATCGCCTTTCGCTTGCCGGATATTCGGATAGGCTGATACAAAAAATTTCATATGAAAATTTAAAAGAGGCGCTGCGCCTTTTTTAATTTACGCATAAATAAACAAAACAAAATAAAAAAACGCTTTGTAACAAAATATTAATGAATGTTTTATAAATTTATCTTGATTTTTTATACATACGGTGTTATAATTGTAGTGTATGGCAGTTAGGATTGGAGGTTACGTTATGATGAAGAAAATAGCTGTAATTCCGAACACGTCAAAGGATTCGGATTTTGCGGTAACAAAGCGCCTTACAGACTGCCTTTTCGGCAAGGCGCAAATTTATATGCGTGCAGGTCTGGGGCTGTCCGATGAGAGAGTGTGCTATACCTCTGAAAATATTCCCGACTGCTGCGATATAGCAATTGTAATCGGCGGTGACGGCACTATTATTAATGCCGCAGGCGAGTGCTCAAGAAAAAATATACCGATACTGGGAGTAAATCTCGGAAGAGTCGGGTTTATGTCAGAGCTTGAGGTGACGGAGCTTGAAAACGGAATTGAAAGGCTGCTATCGGGAAGCTACATAACAGAAAACCGCATGATGATAAAGCTTGAAGTGAGGGCGGAAAACGGCGAAATTAAAAAGGCTCATGCGCTTAACGACGTTGTAATTCAAAAAACCGACAGCGCAAAGCTCATCGGTCTTGATTTATATTCCGGCGGCGAAAAAATAAGCAGATATATATCCGACGGTCTTATAATTTCCACACCGACCGGCTCGACGGGATATAATTTTTCGGCCGGCGGCCCGGTTGTAAATCCGCTGATGTCGCTTTTTGTTGCAACGGCAATTTGTCCGCATATGCTAACCTCGCGCCCGGCTGTTTTGCCGAGCGATATACCCGTATGCATAAAAAGCAATAAAACACCAAACTGCTGCGGTGAGGTTGTTGTTGACGGAGTAGGTCTTTGCAGAATAGATGACAGCAGCGAGATAAAAATTACGCAGTCAAAATACACCACAAGGCTTATAAAAATAGTTAAGAGATCGTTTTATGATACGCTTATACAAAAGCTTTCATAGAATTCAAATTTATTTTATAGCGAAATGCTGATCGGAAAGGAACGGCAGTGATATGAAAAATGCAAGACAGCAGCTTATTTTAAAGCTGATTAACGAAAAGAAAATAAGAACTCACGAGCAGCTTGTAGACGAGCTTTGCAAAGCCGGAGTAAATGTGACGCAGGCAACGGTGTCAAGAGATATAAAGGCGCTCGGTATAATCAAGGTCCCCGACAGCGAGGGCGCAATTTATGCCGCCGCAAAGCACTGGGATAATCCCTTGCAGCGCTTTTCGGGAGAGGTTACGGATATTAAAAATGCGTCAAACATAGTCGTTGTTCATACAAAGCCGGGAATGGCTTCCGCCGTTGCGGCTGCGATAGACAGTGAAATGAAGGACGAAATAATCGGCTCGATTGCGGGCGATGACGCTATTTTTATAGTAACTGCCGACAGCGATTGTGCAAAGGCGTTTGACAATAGGCTGAAGAGGTATTTTATAAAATAGCCCTGTGCTTTAGAATACGTTTTGCATTTATTTGAGTTTTTTGTATAATGGGAGATAAAAATGCTGAGAGAACTTAACATAAAAAATGTTGCCGTAATAGAAAACGCGCATATAGATTTCGGCGGTGGACTGAATGTTTTGACAGGTGAAACGGGAGCCGGAAAATCTATTATAATTGATTCGATTAACATGATACTCGGCGAGCGTACAAGCCGCGATTTTGTAAGATACGGCACAGACAAAGCGTCTGTTCAGGCGGTGTTTGATGATTTGACCGAGCCTCTTAAAGAAGCGTGCGAGGAGGCGGGCGCGGAGTGCGAGGATGACAGCCTTATTCTTTCGCGCGACATAACGAGCGAGGGCAAAAGCACGGCGAGGATAAACGGAGTTGTTGTTCCGCTTTCGGTTATGCGGAGCGTTGCTTCTCTTGCGGTTAATATTCACGGGCAGCACGATAATCAGTCGCTTCTTTCGCCGCAGCAGCACATAACGTTTCTTGACGAGTATGCAAACACAGGCGGTTTGCTTTCGGAGTATTCGGCGGAATATAAGAAGCTTAAAAACATAGAAAACGAGATAAAAGAACTTTCCGAAAACGAGAAAAATAAAACCGAAAGGGCAGATCTTTTGCGCTATCAGATAAACGAGATTACCGAAGCCGCGCTTGAGAGTGGCGAAGAAGAAAGCTTAAATTCCGACAGAGCCGTTATAATGAATGCGGAAAAAATATCTGAGGGCGCGTCGCGCGCATACACGCTTTTATATGAAAATGAGATGGGCGAGAGCGTTTATGATATGCTTTCGGAGGCGATAGATTGCATAAGCGGAATTTCGGAGTTTTCGCAGGAGCTTTCGGACGCGCTCGGCGCTATAACGGACGCTTCCTACAGCATTGAGGAAGCGGCGCATACTATAAAAAATTCTGCGGACAGCATTGAGTTTGATAGGGAAACGCTTGACAGCATTGAAGAGAGAATAGACCTTATAAATAAGCTAAAAAGAAAATACGGAGAAAGTATTGATAAAATAAACGAGTACTGCGCAAATGCCGAAGCGGAGCTTGACGGGCTTGACAACGCGGAGCAGCGACTTGAAGAGCTGGGAGCTCTCAGGGATGAGTGCAGAAAAAATCTTACGCACTTGGCGGCAGAGCTTTCAGAAAAAAGAAAAGCGGCGGCAGCGGAGCTTGAAGAAAAAATAACTGCGGCACTCGGCGAGCTTAATATGCAGCACGCTGTTTTCGGAGTTGAAATAAGAGAGCGCGAGCCGGGCGCAAACGGCGCTGATGAGGTACAGTTTTTAATCCGCACAAACGGCGGTGAACCTATGAAGCCGCTTACGAAAATAGCGTCGGGCGGTGAGCTTTCAAGAACAATGCTCGCGCTTAAAACGGTTCTTACCGACAGCGTGGATACGCTTATTTTCGATGAAATTGATACGGGCGTTTCCGGTATGGCGGCAAAGAAAATAGCGGAAAAGCTTTTTGAAATTTCGGCTTTAAGACAGGTGCTTTGCATTACCCATTTGCCGCAGCTTGCGTCAATGGCGGAGCATCATTATCTGATTGAAAAAATGTCTGATAATGACGGAGCGAAAACAACCGTAAAGGAGCTTTGCGGCGAGGAAAGAGTGGACGAGCTTGCGAGAATAACGGGCGGCGATATTACGGATACGTCAAGAAGCCATGCGCGTGAGCTGATTTGCTCATGCGATAAATTCAAGGCGGATTTCGGGAAAGCCCTGAAAGGTGAAAAATCATGAGGCAGTACGGACGCGTGGAAAGCGTAAATCCGGGCGGCATTGTGATTTCGGTTATCCGCTCATCATCATGCGGAAGCTGCGAAAGCTGCAGCGGCGGCTGCGGACTTAAAAGCCAGAGGGTGACAGCAAAGTACAAAGATGGAATAAAAGAAGGCGACACGGTCATTTTTGAAATGAAATCGTCAAGAGTGCTTTTTGCGGCATTTCTTGTTTATATAACGCCGCTTTTGGTACTTCTTTTATCATATGCGATAAGTACGGCGGCGGGAGCTGGAGAAAATGCGGCAATTTTAATATCGGTTTTGTCAATGGCGCTGTGGTTTTTCTGCGTGCATATTTTGGATAAGAAGCTGAAACAATACTATAAGCACAGTATTATTTCGAGGATTGGAGAGCAGAATGTACGGGTATGATATTTTTCATAACGATATAGCGGAGGAAATGATTGACGCTGTGCGCGGCGGCAGAAATCCTCATGCGTGGATTATATCCGGCGAAGAGGGGCTTGGCAGGCATACCTTGTCGGAGCTTATAGCTGCGGCGGTGGTTTGCCAAAATTTAAAAAATGCGCCGTGCGGCGAGTGCCGCTCATGCGTTATGGCAAAGGCAGGCACTCACCCCGATATAAAGCACGTTTTGCCGGAGGATAAGAAAAAAACAATAGGCGCCCAAGAGGTGCGCCGCCTTAATGACGATGTTTTCATAAAGCCGTTTTTTTCTGATAAAAAGGTTTATATAATAGAAGGAGATTTGCTGACTGCACAAGCGCAGAACACGTTTTTAAAAACGCTTGAGGAGCCTCCGCTTTATGCGGTGTTTATAATAATAGTGTCAGATGCCGAGAAACTTTTGCCGACGGTCAGGTCAAGGTGCGCGGCGGTGCAACTGCCGGTGCTGAAATCTGAGGAGCTTTCGGAGTATATAAAATCGAAGTATTCGGGGCTTTCGGAAAATGCGGACTTTTATGTCAGGTTTTCGGGCGGAAATCCCGGCAGAGCTTTAGAGCTTATAGAGAGCGGAGAGTTTGATATATTAAGAAGCAAATGCTTTGAGATAATCGGAAAAATATTATCCTCAAAAATGTCTGACGCATTTTATGTATCGGATTTTTTTGATAAGAACAAGGAAAAAGCAGGGGATATAATTGAAATTATGCTTCTGTTTTTCAGGGATATGCTGTTTATCGGCTGCGGATATACAAATATGGTTATAAATTCGGACTATGCAGGCAGAATGCGCGAGGCAGGAGTATATACGGCTGCTATGCCCTACGCGATAGATACTCTTACGGTATGCTCCGAGATGGTTACGAGAAATGTCAGCCCTAAGCATATGGGAGCTTATCTTGCGTTTACGCTGAAGGACAAGCTAAGGCGGATATAAGAATTTTTCGGAAGAAAGGAAGTAGGTTATTTTGAAGGAGCTTATAAAAAGGCTCAGCGATATGCGCGGAGTATCGGGCTTTGAATACGGATTTTCTGATGAAATTTCAAAGCTTTTCATGCCGTATGCCGACAAGGTTTATACGGACGCGCTCGGCAATGTTATAGCCGAGAAGAAGTGCGGCAGGGAAAATGCGCTTAAAATAATGATTGAGGGACACATGGACGAGATCGGTCTTATGGTTTCGGGCATTGACGAAAACGGATTTTTAAGCTTTGTTTCGGTCGGCGGAATTGATGAGAGAATACTTCCGTCGGCGGAGGTTACGGTTCACGGAACGCGCGATATACGCGGAGTTATAGGCGCAAAGCCGCCTCATCTTCAAAGCGCGGATGAGAGCAAAAGCGCAATGAAAATAGAGGATATGTCTATTGATACGGGCTACAGTTATGATGAAGTTATAAAAATAGTTTCCGTCGGCGCTCCCGTTACAATGCGCCAGTCCGTAGGGGAAATGAAGGGCGGAAGCATAAGCCTTAAGGCGCTTGATGACAGAGCCGGAGTTGCGGCCGTTATTGATGCGTTTGAGCGGCTTTCAAAATACAGTTTGTCGGCTGATGTTTATGCCGTTGCAACCGTTCAGGAAGAAGTAGGTCTGCGCGGAGCAAAAACGGCAGCATATATTGTAAACCCCGATATATCAATTTCCGTTGATGTGTGTCACGGAATAACTCCGGATAATTCGGAAAATGCGTTTGAGTGCGGAAGCGGATGTATAGTTTCGCTCGGTCCGAATATCCATCCGAAAATAGGGAAAAGACTTATTAAGCTTGCCGACAGATATAATATTCCGTTTGACATAGATGTTGACGGAGGATATACCGGAACAAATGCATGGGCTGTTCAAACGGCACGCTGCGGCATTGCAACGGCGCTTTTGTCAATCCCGCTTAAATATATGCATAATCCCGTTGAAACGGCAAAGCTTTCCGATATTCGAGCGACAAGCGATTTGATTGTGCGGTTTATAGAAAATTCAGATGAGTTTGCAAAGGAGGACTTATGCTTTTAGAAAAACTTTGTAACTGTGACGGAGTTAGCGGCGACGAGGACGAAGTAAGAAATATTATCAGGCAGCAGGCAAAGGGATTTGCCGAAAAAATCGAAACCGACAAATTGGGAAATCTTATATGCTTTCGCAGCGGCGCCCGTCATGATAAGAAAATAATGCTTTCTGCACACATGGACGAGGTCGGCTTTATAATAAGCGGCGTTACCGACAGCGGTTATCTTAAATTCAAAACGGTCGGCGGAATAGATACGAGAGTAATTCTCGGCAAAAGGGTGCGCTTTAAAAACGGTGTTCGCGGAATAATCGGCGTAAAGGCAATCCATCTTCTTTCTAAGGAGGAGGAAAAGAGCGTTCCGAAAATATCACAGCTTTATATAGATATAGGCACTTCGTGTAAGGACGAGGCAAAGAAATATGTTTCTGTCGGAGATTACGCGTGCTTTGATACGGAATACGAGCAGATAGGCTCCGGCAGGATAAAGGCAAAGGCGGTTGACGACAGAGCCGGCTGCTATGCGCTTCTTGAAGCAATGAAAGAAAAGCCGGCGTTTGACACGTATTACTGTTTCACGGTGCAGGAGGAGGTCGGGCTACGCGGAAGCGGCGTATGCGCATACAGGATAAAGCCTGACGCGGCTCTTGTTGCCGAGAGTACAACCTGCTCGGACGTGTATAAAACAAAGCCGGAGCAGACCGTTACGATATGCGGCGGCGGTGCGGCTCTTTCGTACATGGACAGAGCAACAATAACGGACAGGCGGCTTTTTAATGCGCTTGTTAAAATGGCGGAAAAAGAAAATATACCGTATCAGCTCAAAAAAACAACTGCGGGCGGAAATGACGCCGGAAGCATACATCTTTCGGCAGGCGGAATTTTAACAGCCTCTGTATCGGCACCGTGCAGATATATTCATTCGCCGGCAGGCGTTGCGGATTTGAGGGATATTGATGCGCTTGTAAGCTTTGCAAAGGCGTATTGCAAAAATATCGGTGAAATTTTTGCGCAGATTTAAAAAAATGTGCAACCTTTTCACACTTAGAACTGTTTTATATATGAGGGCATAAAAACGCAGATAAATAAGTCTGAAAAAAATCACATAGCACAGCTTTTTGCTCGTGGTGAAAGTGTAAGACTTAGGTTTTGTGTCTTGCAGAACGAAAGGAATGGTTATACAAATGGAGCTTATAAAAAAGCTTACGGAGGAATTCGGCGTTTCGGGAAGAGAGGATAAAATAAGGGAGCTTATTATATCCGAAATAAAGCCGCTTTGCGATGAGGTCACGGTTGACGCTTTGGGAAACGTTACGGGAACAATTCGCGGCGGAGAGAAAATTGTTGCGGCGGCTGCGCATATGGATGAAATAGGCGTTGTTATAACATATAAGAGCGAAAACGGATTTTTAAGATTTGCTGCTGTCGGCGGTCTTGACACGCGTCATCTTGTCGGCAGGAGAGTTGTTTTTGAAAACGGCACTGTAGGTGTTATAGGCAGCGAAAAGGATAACGACAAAAATCAAATTTCCAAAATGTATATAGATGTCCCGTCGGAGTGCGGCGTTGATGTTGGTGACATGGCTTGCTTTGAGGGCGAATTTCACAGCTTTGGAAGCAGAGTCGTTTCAAAGGCTCTTGACAACAGGCTCGGCTGCTGGATTTTAATTGAAGCGATGAAAAAAGTAAAAGGCGCGAAAAACACGCTTAAATTTATTTTCACCGTTCAGGAGGAGGTTGGGCTTCGTGGAGCAAAAGCGGTGGCTTTCGGGTGCGGCGCGGAAGCTGCTGTAGCGGTTGATGTTACCGATACGGGCGATACTCCGGAGTGCAGTCCGATGGCGGTCAGCCTCGGCGGCGGTGCGGCTGTTAAAATAATGGACAGATCGGTCATATGCCACAGCGAGATAAGAAGCGCTCTAATAAAGCTTGCGGATGAAAATAATATTTGTTATCAGCTTGAAGTTATGACAGAGGGCGGAACGGACGCCGGCAGTATTCATGTCAGCGGAAGCGGAATTAAAACGGGCGGCATTTCCGTGCCGGTGAGATATATTCATTCACCGTCCGAGATGGCCGATATGAAGGATGCCGCCTGCTGCGCAAATCTTCTTGCAGCATTTATGGATGAATTTTAAAGAATTTTTAAAATTGTAGCGGGGATTATACTACCGCTTATACAAAAAGTCGGTTTTTATTTATGCAATATGTACAAATATGAAATTGGAAAATAAAAACGATTGAAATTTGAGTCATATTGTTATATAATATAAACATAAAATATTACATTTGGAGGGTTATACATGAATAAAAAAATCGTGTCTATTGCGTGCGTTGCTGCAATGAGTGCGTCCTGTTTCGGTGTTTTTGCCGATGAGGCGCTGAAGATGCCTTTTGAAGGCGGCAGCAAGGACTTTATTAGGACAGCCGGTTATTTTGATTTTTTCGCAAAATATAAGGTATCTACAAAGACTTGTGAAAACGGATTTGTTGGGGTTAATCAGACTGAGTTTGAGCCCGACGAGATTATAACGGTAACTCCGTATCCTAATGAGGGTTATGTTGTTGACAAGGTTTACTGCGGAGAAACTGAGATTACACCTGATGAAAACGGCTTGTATAAATTTGTCGGAGGTTACGGAAATGTTGAAGTAAGTGCAACGTTTAAGGCAGCTCCGATAGTTAAAAAAGCCGTGACGGTTGCAGCTACGGAAAACGGAACGGCGACTGTAGATAAGGCAGAAGCGGCAGAGGGTGAAACTGTTACAATTACTATCGCACCTGCAAGCGGCTATCGCTTAAAGACAATAGTAGCCGGAGGACAAATCTTAACAAGGGTAAATGATACAACATATACATTTGTAATGCCTGCGGAGGACGTTGAAGTAAAGGTTGAGTTTGAAGCAATACCGGCTACAGCCTATAAGGTAACGGTAGCAGAAGCGGAAAACGGAACAGTGACTGTAGACAAGGCAGAAGCGGCAGAGGGCGAAACTGTTACAATAACCGTTGCACCTGCAAGCGGCTATCAGGTAAAGGCAGTAACAGCCGGAGAAGAAGCGATAACAAAAGTAAATGATACAACATATACATTTACAATGCCTGCAAAAAATGTTGAGGTAAAGGCAGAGTTTGAAGCGGTTGTGGCAGCTGAATATAATGTCACTGTTGCAAAAACAACAAACGGAGCCGTTACGGTTGACAAGGAAAAGGCCGCTGAAAAGGAAACCGTAACAATTACGGTTACACCGGACACCGATTATCTTGTATGCAGTGTATATGCAGGCGACACCTTTGCAACAAAGGTAGACAATACAACATATACTTTCACAATGCCGGCAAAGAATGTTGAAGTAAAGGCAACGTTTATAAAGGCATCTAAGGGAATTAACATCGATTCGAGCATTAAAAACGGTAAAGTTACGGTTGATAATGCAAATCCGTCAAAGGGTGATGATGTAACAATTACAGCTGCTGCAAATACAGGCTATAAGATTAAAGCTGTTTATGTCGATGGTAAGAAAGTAACTCTTGACAAGAATAATGAGTATACGTTTAACTATGACAATAAACCGGTAAGCGTAACGGCAGAGTTTGAAGCGACAGATACCGAATATAGCATTGAGCTCAGCGTCGGAGATAACGGAAGCGCACATCTTGAGCTTGACGGAAAAAATCTTAAGGACAAGGTTGCAAAAGCCGGCGACGTTATCAGAGTTGTAACAGAGCCTAACAACAACTATACATTAAATGATGTTGTCGTAAAGAAGCTTTCGGACAACAAGAAGGTGAATTTTTCAAACGGAAAGTTTACAATGCCTGAGAGCGATGTAAAGGTAACCGTAACCTTCAAGAAGAAGTCAACCGGCGGTGGCGGCGGCTCAAGCTCAAGCAAGGTATATTTATCGGGTGCAACAAGTACATCACCCGATGTAACAAATACAACAATAAATGTAAATGGTGACAAAGTAACGGCAACTTCAGGCGGAGTGCTTCTTGACGCTTCAAAAACGGCAAAAGGTTTCTCGGTTAAGTATGTAGATGCTAAGGCTAACGATTATGTTGTAGTTGACGCAAGCGGAAATGTTGTTGCAAAGAGCGTATTTGACAGCACAAGCAAGATGCTTAAGACTGTAGGCGCAAATGGTGCATATACCGTTAAGCAGGCAGTTGGCGGAAGCTTCGGAGACGTTTCAGCTGACAGTTGGTTTAAGCAGAATGTTGATTTCGTAACCGCAAGAGGTATAATGAACGGAACGGCACAAAGTGAGTTTGATCCTCAGGGCAATGTAACAAGAGCAATGGTTGTTGCAACGCTTCAGAGAATGGAAGACAAATCCTACTCAAAGACAGCTACACCGTTTAGCGATGTTTCATCAGACGCATGGTATGCAGCTTCTGTTGCATGGGCTTACGAAAACGGAATAGTTCTCGGAATGACAGAAACGGAATTTGCACCTGAAGCTCCGGTAACTCGTGAGCAGCTTGCCGTAATTCTTGACAAGTACATGAAGTACCTCAGTGTACAATCAACAGCTGCTGACTTGTCAGCGTTTGCGGACAATGCCGAAACCAGCTCATGGGCTACTGAAAGCGTTGCAAATGCAGTCGGCGCAGGTATAATCGGCGGCAGCGACGGAAAAATTAATGCAAGGGGCAATGCAACAAGAGCAGAATATGCCGCAATGCTTTCAAGATGTATTAACAAGATTTGCGAATAATATTAAAACGCAATCCGAATAAATAAATTCGGACTGAACGAAAGCGGGGCAGAACAGAACAATATGTTTTG
Organism: uncultured Clostridia bacterium; assembly: GCA_934489015.1. Classification (GTDB taxonomy): domain Bacteria; phylum Bacillota; class Clostridia; order UBA1381; family UBA1381; genus RGIG9115. The sequence continues at coordinate 2,509 of CAKSSN010000008.1, read as the reverse complement.
TTTCAGCCCCGTTTTTTATAATTGTTCCGATTGGTAATAAAAGGGGAGTGTTTATGAATATATCAATATTAGGGTCAACCGGCTCAATCGGTACTCAAACGCTTGACATTGTCGAAAAAAACAGCGATATGCATATTGTTTCTTTAACAGCCGGCAAAAATGCCGAGCTTATGGAAAAGCAGATAAGAAAATTTCATCCGCGTTTTGTATGCATGGCCGATGAGAGTGCGGCGGCTGATTTAAGAGTGCGCGTTGCAGATACGGGAGTAACTGTTTTGGGCGGCGCTGACGGGCTTGTTGAAGCTGCCGTATGTGACGAGGCGGATATAGTTGTAACGGCGGTTGTGGGAATAGCAGGTCTTAAGCCGACTGTTGCGGCAATAAAGGCAGGAAAGAATATCGCTCTTGCAAATAAGGAAACCATGGTTACCGCAGGGCATATTGTAACGCGCCTTGCAAAAGAGAATAACGTTAAAATATATCCGGTTGACAGCGAACATTCCGCAATTTTTCAGGCGCTTGAATGCGGCAGAGATAATTTGAGCAGAATAATACTTACAGCGTCCGGAGGTCCTTTTTTCGGTAAAAAGAGAAGCGAGCTTGAAAATATAACGCCGCAGCAGGCTCTTAAGCATCCGAACTGGGATATGGGCGCAAAGGTCACAATCGATTCGGCTACATTAGTCAATAAGGGGCTTGAGGTTATGGAAGCGAGATGGCTTTTTGACGTGGACTATGATAATATAGATGTTCTTGTTCACCGTCAGAGCGTTATTCATTCCATGATAGAGTATGAGGACGGCGCCGTTATAGCTCAGCTCGGCATTCCTGATATGCATCTGCCTATAGCATATGCGCTGACATATCCCGACAGGAGGCCGATAGGCGAAAATAAGCTTGATTTTACAAGGTATAATACACTAACCTTTGATAAGCCCGATACGGAGGTTTTCCCGGCGCTTTCGCTTGCGTATATGGCAGGCCGCAGCGGCGGAATACTCCCGACGGTGTTTAACGGCGCGGATGAAGCGGCATTTTCGCTGTTTATGAGCGGAAAACTGAAATTTTTGGAGATAGCGGAGTTTATAGAGAAAAAAATGTCGTCCGCTCCGCATATAGAAAATCCTACTCTTGACGATATATTTTTAGCGGACAGAGAGTCAAGACTGATTTAGGAGGTAATGTGATTTGGTAACGGCAATTGTAACTATAGTGATGTTTCTTGTAATGATTTCACTTCATGAATTCGGGCATTTTATATTCGGAAAGCTTCTCGGCTTTAATGTGCTTGAATATGCTATAGGCTTCGGACCGGCAATATTTAAGAAAAAAAGCAAGAAAACGCTGTATTCGTTCAGAATTGTTCCGTTCGGCGGCTTTTGCCGCTTTGCAGGCGAGGACGAGAATGATATGGCAGAAGAGGGTAATTTTAATGAGCAGCCGTGTTGGAAGCGTGTTATAGTGCTTGCGGCAGGTGCGGTTTTTAACGTTATTCTCGGTTTTGTGCTTTTCTGCTTTATTGTCGGGGGCGCGAAGGCTTATAATACAAATGTGATTGAAAATGTTGTAGCCGGAACATATCTTGCGGATACGGACGTTAAAAGCGGAGATAAAATCGTAAAGCTTAACGGAAAAAATATCGGAATGTATCAGGATATTCAGCTTTATACCTCATCCTTATCCGGCGGAGAAAAGCTTGAAATGACGGTAGTCAGCGACGGCGAAAGGAAAAAGGTTGTGTTTGAGCCGTCAAAGCAGCACGTTAAAATATCATATGGTGAAAATTCGGCTGTTTATGAGGAAACGCTCAACGGAGAATATACAAAAAGTGAAATTCCGTACAGCGACAGCTTTGAAAAAAATGAGAGCCTTGTGGGTCAGTCGCAGGAGTATGACAGATTTATACTCGGTATTCAGCCGAAGCAGGCTAATGTTACGGCTTCAAATCTTATTCCGCAGTCGTTTAGAATGACTAAATTTGTTGTAAAGCTTCTTTACAGAACGGTTTGGGAGCTTGTAACCGGTCGCGGCTCAATGGAGCAGATTTCGGGACCTGTCGGAGTTGTTAAAGAGGTTAATAATGCGGTACATTCGGGCAGCGACAGCGTATTGTATGTGCTTAATCTTGTTGCGCTGCTTACAATAAATCTCGGCGTGTTTAATCTTCTTCCGCTCCCGGCTCTTGACGGCGGACGTCTTTTGTTCGTCATTATAGAATGGGTAAGAGGTAAGCCCGTTTCAAGAGAAAAAGAGGGGCTTGTTCATACGGTTGGATTTTTAATTCTTATCGGATTTATGATTTTTGTTTCCTATAAGGATATATTGAAGCTGTTTACAAAATAGTGTTATACCCTTTTTCAAGGGATTGTTATGAACAAGGGACTGTTTAAAAAGTCAATCGGCTTTAGCCACAGCTATATAAGGAAGTTTTTTTGGCTCTTTGTCAATTGTTGGGGTGTAAGTTCTCCCATATGCAAAAATTGAGCGACAATAATTTGTGTATTTTGAA
>CAKSSN010000007.1 GCA_934489015.1 uncultured Clostridia bacterium | reverse complement strand
CGTTTATAAATCATTCGTTTTATTTTTAAAACAGAATATAATACAACATAATCAGTATTATGTGGTTAGAAATATAATCGTTTGTTTTAAATTTTGCGTGAAACTCCTTGAAAATAAAATTTGAATAAAAAAATTAATAAAAAAAAACGCTCAAAAAAGACCAATTGCAAAAGTGTTATTAGATTGGTCTTGATTTTGGCGTTTATTTTTTGCAAAATGACGAATATTTACATAAAGTTATAAAAATATTGACAAAATCGATTTTTTGTGCTATTATAGAACTGTAGAAAATATGTAAATAATTTTTATTAACCACATAATACTGATTATGTGGTATTTCTTTTTCAACAGCGCACAAGCCCTAATTTCTGTATTTGTCTGCGGCATATCTCACCGCTTTCCATTGTATAAATACGCGTTGTGTTTACGGAAGAATGACCGAGAATATCCGCAAGGCGAACAATATCTTTCTGCAAGCTGTAAAATGTTCTTGCAAAAAGATGGCGCAGATTATGAGGAAACACCTTTTTCTTATCAACTCTGGCACTTTCGCAAAGAGCTTTCATCATCTTCCATATATTTGATCTGTCAAGCGGTCTGCCTGTTTTTGTGACAAAAATACTACCGCTCGATATTTTCTGCTCCGCCGCATATTTTTTCAATATTCCGCACAAATCACGCGGAAGCATTATAACGCGCATTTTGCCCTTCATATTTATAACGGCCTGACCGCATTGCAGCGATTCAACACTGATATAGCGCAGCTCGCTTACACGTATTCCGACTGCGCATATAGTCTGCATAAGCAAATAAAGCTTGCGGTTACCATTTAATTTTGCAGCCTTTAGAAGTCTTTCATATTCCGCTTTTGTAAGCTCCCTTTCCTTTTCCGAAAATACGCGATGCTGAATTTTCAGCGTTTTCACCCTTAGGGAATACTCCTGCATATATTCAAAAAAGCTGTTGAGCGATGAAATTATTGAGTTTACGCTTGCCGGAGCATAATTTGCAATTATATACTCTTTATACTCCAGCACCCTCGCCTTGCTCACCGCTTCACCGCCCAGCCAATCGGCAAACGCCTTTATATCACGAACATATTTTTCAAGCGTCGCCTTGCTTTTTTCTTCATTTATAAGAAATTCTCCGAAATTTTTTATTTTTACACCTGTAATTTTTCTCACTGCTCCGACAGCTCCTTTTTATATTTCACTGCTATATATTTTACCACAAATACAGTGAAAATTTTCAGAGCTGACGACAATTTACGGGCATTTCATCAAATTAAATATTATTTCGCGCCGCAAAGGAATATTTTTGTTACCTCTGCTCATAAGCACTCCTTTTTGATTATCTCATGCCAAGAGATAAATCGCTTCGCGTCAAACGGTACAAAGCCGCTTATATAATGATTTCCGCCGCGCTCGCCGTTATTTGACCACTTAATTATAAGCAGCCGCTTTTGCGAATAATCCGTTTTGATAACACCAAGCTTTTTATTTTGGTTTTTCCCGACCGAAAAATCGGCTGCAAAAATCTCCTCACGCGTTTCTCCGTCATAAATAACAACGCTTCCGCTTGATAAATCATTTGTATCATTTGCCGCAACAACATTTTGCTCGTTTTCGTTCGGCTCGGAAAGAAAAATGCAAAACGGTCTTTGGGAATTTTTTATATAATAATACGCTATTTTCTTTTCATAATAATAGTCTACAACCGCGTCGGACAGCTGCGGCCAGCCGTCAATTAAATTCCACCATATTATGCCGCTTTTGCGCGGTCTGTCAATTCTCACACGCTCTATAAAATATTTCATTGCCTCCGCCTGCGACAGCTGCGACAAAAGAGAAAACTCTTCTAAATCGGACGCATATATTCCGAACATCTGCAAAATCTGATTTTCCATAAGCATAACGCGCGACGGATCATTATTCTGGTCGGACGAGTGAAAAATCCACTGTGAGTTATTTTTATAGTGCCACAGCGCCTGCGGCTCTATAAATTTCTTTAAAGACTTTACCGACGGGCAGCCGTGATAGCCTGTTTCGCTTACAAAATGTGCATTTGAATTTTTATAATAATCGCTCTTATAATATATCCTGCACCCCCAAAGATGATCCTCCGGCATATCGCTTTCTCCGCCTGCCTTTTCAGACATAAACGGCGAGCTCGGAAGATACGGCCTGAAAAAATCGTTATTTAAAACAACCGACGGCAATACCTCTCTTGTAATTACGTTTGTCATATTCGGATTTTGATGTCTTGACAAAACCCAGTCACATTCATTATCGCCTGCCCACAAAACTATTGACGGATGCTGCCTGAGTCTTTTTACAATCGTTTGAGCTTCCTTTTTTATTTTATTTTGGAAATCCAAATCCTGCGGATATAAAAAGCAAGCCATTGAAAAATCCTGCCACACCATAATTCCGTGCTTATCACAAAAGTCGAAAAACTCATGATCCTCATAAACGTTTCCGCCCCAGCAGCGCAGCATATTACAGCCTATATCCTCTGCCAAACCGAGCGCCTTTTCGTATCTTTGTCTGTCGCGGCTGTGATATACGTCCATAGGCACCCAGTTAGAGCCCTTAACCATTATTTCCTCGCCGTTTACTATAAATCTGAAATGTCCGTTTTTTCCGTCTGTTACATCTGTATGTTCAAGCGTAACGGTTCTTATTCCGAGATTAAATTCTTTTTTTGCTTTTTCCTCACCGTCAAGAAAAACCGAAAAAGAAGTCTTGTAAAGCTCCGCTTTTCCGTATCCGCGCGGCCACCAAAGCTTTGGCTTTTCTACAGAAGCTATAAAGCTGCCTGCCTTTGAACGAATTAAATTTACAGCCTTAAAGCTGCTATCTGCGCACACGCCCTCTATGCTGACCTCTATTTTCTTCCCGAAAGCGCTTTGCGGCAAGGAAAGCTCATACATAACAAGCAGCTCGGCTTTTTCTTCGGATATACTTCTTGCGGCTGCATACAGCTGCTTTATATAAAAATCGTCTCTGTAGTCAAGATAAACTCCGCGCCATATTCCCGCGCTTACCGCTCTGGGCATTATATCCCACCCATAGCTGTGCGGTGCTTTTCTTACATATGCCGACTGAGTTTGTCTTTTCCACAAATTCGCCATTGTATAAAGCTCCGTGTCAATATTATTTTCCTCCAAAACAGCAGACCTGAGGCGCACTGCAAGCGTATTTTCACCGCCTTTTAAATAAGGCGTTATGTCAAACTCAAACGGAATAAACATATTATCCGACTCGCCTATTTTAAAATCATTTAAATAAACCTCCGCAAAGCAGTCAACGCCCTCAAAATGCAGAAAAAGTCTTTGATTTTCCTCCGGCGCTTCAGATGAAAAAGATGTCATATACCACCATTCATACGTTTCAAATTTTTCAGCCTGCCTTATATTTTCACCCATATACAAGTCCGCCGGAAGATACCCTGCCGCCGATAAATCAAGCTCAACATTTCCCGGAACGCTGCACGGTATACAATCGCAGCCGCTGCCCGTAAGCTCACTCGGCTTATTAATCTTAACGCTGTTTTGCTCAAAAAAATACAGCTTCCATTTTGTTTTTAACTCTGTCATTTCACTAAACCCTCCCCGAATAAAATTAATCTTAACTTCATATTAGCAGAAAAAACAAGATTAAGCTTTGCATTTTTTATGTTTTTATTGACTTTTTTTATTATTTTTGTTATAATAAATTTTAAAGGAGGCAGGTAAAATGTTTTCAATGTATTCAAAGGAGTTTGAAATAAAAAATAAATTTATAGCCGCGTCAATGAGAAATATTAACTACACGTTTGTTTCGCATTGGCACGACTATTTTGAAATTGAATATATAATCAGCGGCAGCGGAGATTATTTTATAGACGGCAAGCGGTTTGCCGTTTGCCCGGATATGCTTTTTTTCACATCTCCCATGAGCTTTCACAGGGTTTGGCTGAACAATGCGGAAATATTTAATATAAGCTTTGACCTATCCATTGCCGACGAAAAGCTTATTTCAAAAATTATAAGCAGCGGCGAAAACAGCTTTGACCTTCATAAAAAAAGCAGCCTTGCAACAGCTCTGATAAAGGAGCTTTGCGAAAACTTTGAGGATATAGAATACTCAAAGGCGCTTTTAAACTGTCTGCTCACAAAGCTTTGTAAAATGTGCGGCAATGAGCAAAATACAAAAATTCAAAGCGCCGAGCTTTATATTCTCGAAAATTTCAGAGGTCCTCTGACGCTTGAAACAGCCGCAGAAAACGCCGGTCTTACGCCGTCATATTTTTCGGCGCTTTTTAAAAGCAAAACCGGTATGGGATTTAAAAAATATCTCAACAACCTGCGCCTTTCTTATGCCAAAAAGCTTTTAACCTTTACGGATTTGCCGATAACTCAGGTGTGCCTCGAAAGCGGATTTAACGACTCGGCAAGCTTTATAAGGCGCTTCGGAATATCCGTCGGCTGTACGCCGACGGAGTACAGAAAAAGCAGCAGAAAATAAAAGGGGCTGTTTAAAATTTAAACAGCTCCAAAATTTTTTAAAATATAAGCCTTTTATACGGTTTCACATTCAATGCTTCCGTTTCTTTCCGTTATCGGTATAAACACCGGTTTTTCCTTTTCTCCCTTTTCCGTGATTTTTTGCGGAGAATGAATTGAAAGATATTTTTTTCCGTCAAGTCCCGTAAAAATCATTCCGTGTCCTCCGTCATATTTCCCCGATATTTCCTTTGAAAACAACAGTCTTTCCTCCTGTACCCATTTTCCATCCACTCTTCCGTTTTCGCTATGCGCAATTCCGACGCAATAGTTTTCATCGCCCTCAAAATTAGACCAAATCATCAGCAACCCGCCGCCGCCTGTTGTGTACATATAGCACCCGTCCGTCACTCTGTTATTTGCCCATTTCGGATCATCGGCGCGAAAAAGCTCTATCGGCTCGGAAATAAAATGCGTCAGATCATCCGAAAGCTTTGCCGCAGCCATTGTGCCTATTCCATCAAAGGTTGACGTCCATTCATGAACAAAAATCATCCAATTCTGCCCCTCACTGTCAATAAAAAATGTTCCGTCTATGCTGTCCCAGTCACCAGGCGTAACGTGTCCGGCGCTTATCTGACGAAACGGCCCCTCAGGAGAGCATGACTTTAAAATTGTACAGCCTCTATGTTTTGTTACCGATGAATAATATGTAGTGAACATATAATATTCGCCCTTATACTTATGTACCTCCGGCGCCCATCTGTTTTTTTCAAAATCCGACGGTGCTATAACAAGCTCATTTTCAAGCCTTTCCCACTTAGTTAAATCTCCATCGCTTTTATATGCTATCCAGCCGGAGCCGTACATATAATATTTTCCGTTTTCAACAAGCACAAACGGATCTCTAAGCCTTTCCACATTGCTTTCTGTAATACCTATACTCATCATACATCCCTTTCTTCCTTTTCAAATCTTTCAATAAATTCTTCCTGAGATTTTCTTGATATTCTGCAAAAATAAATGCTAAATCCACCTATTCTCACAACAAGATCACGATACATATCGGGATTTTCTACCGCCTTTTTCAAAATATCCGATGACAGCGAATTTACCTGAAACTGCAAGCCGCCGCGTTCAAAATAAACCTCTGCAAGCGTTCTTATTTCGTTTTTGTGATTTTTTACAATACTCGGCTGAAAATTAACATCAATCGGCTGTCCGCCGAAAAATTTATACTGCGGCAAAGCTGACGACGACAAAATCATTGATGTTGGGCTGCCGCTTCTGACCTTATTTGACGCATCGGCATTTTTTGCAAACGGCTCTCCCGAACATCTTCCGTCAAATCCGGCTCCCCAAAGCTCTCCATAGGTTACGTTATGGTCAAGAGTATGCAGCGATGGCAGGAAATGAACATTGTCATGGTCAAAGCCTCTTATAATCCTTTGCAAAATCTCCGCAAGCCTTGCCGCAAACAAATCAGCATCCGAATTTTCACCGAATTTGGCACACGTTTCAACATCTGACCGGAGCGTTTCATAGCCTTTATAATTACATTTTACGGCATTTATAAAATAATCAAGAGCATACTTTTTTTCGCCGAACACAAGGCGGTCTATCGCATATATTCCATCGGACGCATTTACCATACCCATACATTCAATCGTTACATTATGATAATTTGCACCGCTTATTCTGTCACGATGATTTTTAATGCACCCGTCGGTAAGAAGCGATACAAAGCAGTCAGGCATTGTTTTTTCGCTTAGCTGCGCTCTTTTCTCATATGATTTTACACATATGTCAATTAGATATAAAGCGCATTTTTCAAAATTTTTATAAAGCTCATCAAGGCTTTTTGGCGCACTTATGCCCGAAACGGTTATATCACACATATCCGATATTTTCCCGCAGTCAACAGCAGCTCTGACAATTGCCGGAACACACAAAACACAGCCCCACATACTGTTAAATTCTTCTGCCGCAAGGCCTATACCCATACAGGAATTATTAGAAAAACGCTGTGCATCAATATCCGATATTCCTCTTTCGCAAAGTGCTTTTATGCATGATTTCTCACTGTAAAATGTGGGCTGTCCCATAGAAAAAAGGCTTTCATCTATCAGCATATTCCATATGCAGTCTGGAGTATCATCATTAACTCTCGCCCCTAAAATCGGAGCCGGCATTTTAAATTCCTTTTGACATTCTATAATCAGCTCTGAAAGCTCATTGTACTGCGCTCCGATATTCAAAAGACAGGCTCCGTCGGCATAACTGTTTAAAAGACTGTAAAAATTATATAGTATTTCCTTGAGTTCTCCCTTTTCCGCTCCGCCGTCAATTGCTTTTTTGTAAAACGGATACATATACTCATCAAATTTTCCGAGAGATATACTGTACCATGCGTTTTCCGCCAAAGGCAGCAAAAAATGAATAATCCATATTGACTGTACTGCCTCTGTAAAGCTTTCCGCCGGATAAAACGGCAGTCTTTTAACCATTTCACAAACGGATAAAAGCTTCTTTTTTTCTACTCCCGAACAGCTCTGCGCTCTATTATAAACCAAGCCGGCGATGCGCTGAGTGAAATTAAAAACAATTTTCAGCGTTTCCTTCATTGCGGCAAGATATTTATCTTCGGGGAATTTCTTTATTTCTTCGTCAAGCTCTTTTTCATATGCACAAAGACCGGATGAAATTATTCTGCCGTAGTCAACTAAAGTGTGACCTCTGTCAACCGATGTTTTGCTTGCAAATTTTTCAGGACCGCTTACTATTTTCTCTTCCGCTCCGTTCAGCTTTTCATCATCAAACAGCCTATATTCGCAGTCCTCTCCGTCAAAGGTAAACCACCCGGCAATTTTATCCTCCGTCCTTATTTCAAGACCTGTTTCTTCAAGCATAAGTCTGAATTTTTCGGTAAATCTCTTTTCTCCCGAAAGTCCGTTCAGATAATCAAAATGTTTATTTCTTATATAGCTTTCAAGCCTTTCATTACACAGTGCCATAATCAGTTCTCCATTCCGAAACTTTTTGAGATATTAATCGCCGCTTCTCTCAGAAGCGGATATTTTTTCTCCGTAAGCGACTTAATATCATCGTATATCGTAAGACTTGAAATACCGATTGAAGCGGCAACGGCGCCTGTATGATCAAACACGGGACAGGCTATGCATATAATTCCCTTCGCAAATTCTTCATCATCAATCGCATAGCCGCTTAGGCGTATTTTATCTGCCTCTTTATTAAAACGTGATATTTCACTTTCCGATGCAAAATAGGCTTCTTTCTCGTCTGAGTATGCAAGAAGCACCTTTCCCGGCGCTGAGGTATGAAGAGGATATTCTCCGCCTACGCGTCCGTTAATTCGCACCTCTTTTGTTGAGTCAAAATGTAAAAGATATAAAACGTTTTTCCCGTTTTTTATTCCGAGATAAACCGAATCACCCAAAAGCTTATTTAATTTTTTCAGCTCACCCTCTGCAATTTCACATAAAGCACGCTGGGGAATACTCTTTGAAATCAGCGAAAACGGTTTGACGGTAAAACGATATTTCTTTTGATTTTCATTGCTTAAATATATCCATTTTTCCTCCAAAAGAGCTTCAATAATTCTTGAAGTCATATTTTTATTAATTCCGAGTGAATTACAAATATCAGATATTCCTATCTCTTCATTGCATTGTGAAAAAAATTCTATAATTTTAAGCGCATTGTCAACAGCAGGAGCTTTCGACATACAGCACACCTCTTTATATATTTATTACGATATAATAAATATATCACATATTTTTATTTTTGTCAAGTCCTATTTTAATTCTGTTAAAAAAATTCTCACAGCGAACGCTATGAGAATTTCATAAAATTTATTTTTTATATCTTGAATTAGGATTGCGCTTATTTGACGTATCCTTAAACCTTGTATTAACAGGTGTTTTTGAGCCGCTGCGCATAATACGGTCGCTTTCCCTTTCATGCAAACGGCGCATTCTTTTAAGCTTTTCCTGCTTTCTGATATTTATGCGTCTGATTATGAGAATAATAATCAGAAGTATTGCCGGGATGAAGAAAAACGGGCTTGTAAGCACAAGAACAATCATATTAAATATAAAAAGCAGATTGTTTCGTTCAACATCATTTGCGGCGATAAGGTCTGCATGACCTATCATTGTTCCCTTATAGTTATATGAAACGCTGCCTATAACGTCGCCCTTTGTGACAGGCGCTCTGAGGTTTTCGGGAATATCATAAACCGTTTCAACACTCTCGGAAATATCCGTTTCGCTCGGAAGCAACGCCATTATATCCTCCGACACCGTAAGCGCAAGCCTCTGGTCGTTTTTCGCTTCGATAACCTTTGAATCGGTTACTGCGTCGCCTGCCTTTACAACGGTCGTATTTTTATAATTTGTAAAGCCGTAGTCAAGCAGCGCTTTTGTTGTATTATATGACGCGTCCTGATTTTTGCATTTTAAAACAACGCACAAAAGCTCCGTATCCTCTTTCTTTGCGCTCGTTACAAGGCAATAGCCGGCATCGCTTGTATGACCTGTTTTAATTCCGGTTACGCTCTTATTATAGAATTTCGGGGAGCGCGCCGTACCGAGAAACAAATTTGTACTCGGCAGATTTCTCTCGGTAGTATACTTATTTGTCGGCGGAATTGTATATATTTTCTGCGCAACAATCTCGCGAAACTTTTCATTCTGCATAGCGTATCTTGCCATGAGCGCAAGGTCGGACGCACTTGTATAGTGATTTGCGTCATGAATACCGTATGCATTTGTAAAATTGGTATGCGTCGTTCCGATTTCGCGAGCCTTTGTATTCATAAGCTCAACAAATTTTTCGCTTGTGCCGGAAATATGAGTTGCAATAATATTTGCCGCGTCATTTGCCGAATAAACAAGCATACCGTTTATAAGCTGCTCCATTGTAAGCTGCTCGCCGATTAAAATTCCCATATGAGAATCCTCGTTTGTTATCGGCGCAAGCGACGCAACGTCAGCCGTTACAACGTCGTCGAGCTTCCCGAGCTCAAGCGCAAGTATACCCGTTAAAATTTTTGTTGTACTCGCCGGGTAAAGCTCCTCATCGGGATTTTTACTGTAAATAACCCTGCCCGTTTTCATATCGGCAAGAACAGCCGCTTCGGCGTCAACGGACGGCGCTTTGAAGCTTTCGTCCTCACGGTATATTTCATCTGCAAAAACAGCAGTATTTAAAGCAAGCGTTATAACGCATATAAAAGAGCATAAAAGCCTTTTCATTTCTCTCCTCCGTCCGCCGCAGAAAACGGCTTGTTTTTATTATATTTATTATACATTATTTTTCGGCAAATTGCAACAGGATATTATAAAAATTTATAATTATTTTTCAAAGTAAAATTTAAAAGGGCGCTGTATGATAATTCTGCACCCTTTTACGTGAATTCTAAATTGTCTGTCTGCCCTCAATAGCCTTTATCAAAGTGATTTTATCGGCATATTCAAGACCGCTTCCCACCGGAACTCCGTGAGCAATTCTTGTTACCTTAATTCCCAAAGGCGAAATAAGGCGCGCTATATAAACAGCCGTTGCCGTTCCGTTTACGGTCGGGTTTGTAGCCATGATTATTTCCGAAACGGAGCCGTCCGAAAGCCTGCTTACAAGCTCTTTTATTTTTATATCATCGGGAGAAATGCCCTCCGACGGAGAAAGCGCACCGTGAAGCACATGATAAAGACCGTTATATTCGTTTGTTTCCTCTATCGCCTTAACGTCCTCCGGACTTTCAACAACGCATATAACAGACCTGTCGCGCTTACCCGAAGCGCAGATAGAACACGGAACGGTCGCGGTCAGATTTTGACATACCGGGCAAAAGGTTATTTTCTCCTTTGCCTCGCGGATTGTTTCCGCCATAGTATTCACGCGCTCCGCAGACATCCTCTCAAGCAAATAAAAAGCTATTCTCTCAGCACTTTTCGGACCTATTCCCGGCAGCTGCTGAAACTGTTCTACAAGCTTTTCAATCGACATTTCCTCAGACACGGTTTAAAACCTCCGAAAACAGCTTAGAAAAGACCCGGAATATTAAGACCGCCCGTTACGGCGCTCATTCCCTCAGTCATCATTTCATCAGCCTTTTTAATTCCCTCGTTTACGGCAACCATTATAAGATCCTGAAGCGTTTCAACGTCCTCCGGGTCAACGGCTTCCGGCTTGATTTCAATTGAAACAAGCTCTTTCTTTCCGCTTACGACAACGCTTACCGCACCGCCGCCGGCAGCTGCTTCAACTGTTTTTTCTTCAAGGTCAGACTGAACCTTTTCCATTTCCTCCTGCATCTTCTGTGCCTGCTTTATAACACTGTTCATGTTTTTGTTCGTGTTCATTCCGGCACCTGCATATCCCTTATACTTTCCCATAATTACCTCCAAAAAATATTAAATATATATTCAGACACTGCCGCAATAGGGCAAATATCCGATCTGACAAATTAATCTTTTCTGTCCGAAAAATCATTTTCTTCAAGAAACTCTTCCTCGTCATTTTCGTCGTCATCATCAAAGGACGACTGCGAAAATGTGTTTTCCTCGCGCTTAAAGTCAAGAAAATCACGCTCATCAACCTTATCGACAAAGTTATCCATGCTCGCCATTACGTCATCGAGCGGATCGGACGAGCCTTCATGAGCATAGCTCTCGCTCACCTCAGATCTTTCCTCCGCCGCAGCTTCCTCAGCCGACGGCTCTTTGCTGTCGGTATCGGACGGGCTTTCCTCTTCGCCCGGAAGCGACCAAATATCTATTATATAATCGTCAATCTCATCCTTAAACGCCGCCTTTACGCATATGTCAAGACCCGTTGACTTTCTGACAAGCTCGCTTATCAGATTTATCTGATTTTCCGCAATATTTTTATCGCCCATCTGCGTGCTTCTGTCGTAAACGATTATAAATCCGTCCTTGTCAACGGTAATCTGCTTACCCATAACCGCCATAGCAAGATGCGGCGCCGCCTTAACAACGGAGGACGCTATCTTGTCCCATTTTTTTGCACACACTATAAGCGGATTTGAATTATTAAGCTCCGACGGCGCTATAGGATTATAAAGCTTTGTCGGCACCTTTTTCTTTTTGGGCTTTTTCTTAACATCAGGCTCTGCCTCGCTGCTGCCTACCGCCGCAACGCTCAGCGTTCCGCTTTTTATTTTTTCCTCTATATCGCCCAGCCGCGCTATAACGGCTTCGTTTGATGTGTCAAGCTCCGGCGTACACATTTTAATAAGCGCTGTTTCATAAATAACTCTCGGAGCCTTAACCCATTTTGCTTTTTCCTTTGCATCTGCGAGTGATGAAATTATATAAGATATTTTCTCATACGTGCAGCCTTCCGCCATCTTTTCAAAGCGAACAATTTCATCAGCGCTGTAATCAAGCAGCCTTGACGGATCCTTCACCGCCTTGCACACAAGCAAATTTCTGAAATGCGCCGTAAGATTGTCCACAAACACGTTTAAATCGCGCCCCGCGTCCATAACATCGCCTATGAGCGAAAAAATTTTGTCGCTGTCCGAATTTATCAGCGCAGCCGCCATTTCAAATTCAGTATCGAGAGGAACTATGCCGAGCGTATCTACAATTGCCTCATACGTCAGCTCGCTGCCCTTTGCCGAAACAACTCTTTCAAGAACGCTTATCGCATCTCTCATAGAGCCGTCGCCCAGACGGGCTATAAGGTTATACGCTTCATCTGTTATTTTAAGTCCCTCACCGTAAGCTATTTCCTTAAGGCGCAAAACTATATCGGCAGGCTTTATTCTTCTGAAATCATATCTCTGACATCTTGAAAGAATAGTCTGCGGGACCTTCTGCGGCTCTGTTGTCGCAAGAATAAAAATAACGTGCTCCGGCGGCTCCTCAAGCGTTTTTAAAAGCGCGTTAAATGCGCTTGAGCTGAGCATATGAACCTCGTCTATGATATAAATTCTGTATTTTGCCGACGCGGTTACATATTTTGTATCGTCCCTGAGCTCCCTTATGCTGTCAACTCCGTTATTTGAAGCTGCGTCTATTTCCGTCACGTCCATTATACTTCCGCTTAATATGCCTTTGCATATTTCACATTCGTTGCACGGGTTTCCGTCCTTATTATTCGGACAGTTTACGGCGCGTGCAAAAATTTTTGCCGCCGTTGTTTTACCCGTTCCGCGCGTGCCGCAAAAAAGATAAGCATGACCCACTCTGTCGGTTTTTATTTGATTTTTAAGCGTTTCGGTTATATGGCTCTGACCTATAACGTCGTCAAACGTGACAGGCCGCCATTTCCTGTATATAGCTTTATATGCCATTTTAAACTACCTCAAAAAAAACACCTAAGGCTATTTTTTCGAGCCTTTATTGCGCTCAAATTAACCTTGCGGTGCAGTGTGTTGTCAAAAAAGGCTCCGACCGAGTTTACCGTAACACATCGGCGCTTCCGCTTATTGCTGCTTGGTTCCCCATCTGACAAGGTTCACGGCTGCCGATCGCACGGGCTCGGTCATCATCACCAAAAAATTCAATCGCCTATATATTATACTACATTTTTTATAAAAAAGCAATAGTTTTTTTAAATTTTTTTTCTTTTTGTTGCTTTTATTTAAAATAAAAGAAAATTGCCTGTGAAAATTTAAGGATAAAGCTTCACAGGCAGTGTATTTTCTTATTTATTATTTGATTTTATGAGCTGCACGACAGCCGAAATTGCGTCATTTCTTGACATTTCAAGATTAGGCTTAAGAGAATTTTCGGGCAGCTTCATAATTCCAAGCGAATACAAATAGCCAAATGCACTTTCGGCATATCCGGCAACATCTGCCTTATCACCGCAGGATGAAATATCCTCCGCGCTTTCGGTGGAATACTTTTTATATGCTGCATATCTGTACAAAATTGCGGCGAGCTGCTGTCTTGTTACAGCCGCATCGGGCGCAAGCGTTTCTGCGTCAATTCCGTTTATAATGCCGTTTTCGCTCGCCCATGCGGCAGCTTCTTCATACCATGCACCAGGAGCAACATCCTTAAAGTGCGAGCCATGTGCTTTCGGCCTGCCCTCTATTCTGAAAAGAATTTCGGCAACCATAGCTCTTGTCATCGGCAGCTCCGCCTCAAATCCGTTTTCCGTACCGTTTATATACTTATTGTCGTAAGCATATTTTATATCGTTATAATTTTTATTGCTCTTATCCAAGCCCTTTATTTCCTCATCATCGGCATTTTTCTCCCATTTTGCATAAAGGGTGATATTTGCTGTAACCTTTTCGGAAAAATCATATTTATTTTCAAAGCTCTCATCGGTATACCATCCGCCAAAGCTGTAGCCGTCACGTTTGGGATCATCGGGCTGACTGACAGACGAACCCTTGCTTACGGAAACGCTGCCCGAAACGCTGCCTGCCGAAACAAATTTTACGGTAACCTTTGATGAGCTTCCCGATCCGCCGCCGGACGACCATTTTTCAGAGCCGTACTCGTTTGTATAATCATCAGTGTAAAACCATATAACCTCTGTGCTTTTATTTAAATACGTATCGCGGCAGCCCTTCTCCGAAACCTTTCCGCCGACCATGAACATCCAGCCGGAATTTTTTCCGTGATCAAATTCCGAATAATCTCCGATTTGACTTATATATCCAACTGTTTTTTCGGTATAGCTTATATTTTTATCCTTTAAAAGCTTATCGAGCGCGTCAAAAACAGTTTGTCCCGAAGAAAGCGAAACCGTTCCCTTTGCCAAAGCTTTATATGAGGATGAATTTTTCTTATACGTAAATTCGCCGCCGCACTTATCCTCGCTGTGCGCCATAACGCTTATATTAACTGATATTTTATTACTTCCCGACGAAGTGCCTGCAAGCGAAAGCTTAACCTTTTTCGCCTTATGCTCCGCTGCTTCTTCCTCCGAAACGGTTATTTTTCCGCTTTGCGAAATATATCCGTCCTTTTCGGCTTTATAGCTGTATTCTCCGCTTTTAAGGTCATATGAATTATCAAATACAGCCGTTTCTCCGTCAACCGTAACTGTCGCTCCTGACGGAATTACCTCAAAGGTTACCGGGCAATACTCTGCCCAGTCGGCTCTTACCTGATTTTTCGGATTATCCGAAAAGTCGAATATTCCCTTTTTACCCTCTGCCGCAAGCTGCCACGAAACGAGTCCGCGAAAACCCTGCTCTGTAGAAAATGTATTGCTTGTCGGATTAAAGCCGTCAAACGTATCCGAAGCATACGCCATAAGTGAGCTTACATAATCATCCGCATTTTCGCCGCAGGCTGAAAAAGCCGTAATTGCAAGACCTATTGACGCAGCATTTTTTGAAAACTGATTTTCTGTCAAAGCCTTTTTTACAAGCTCTGCCGTTTCGGAAATTACAGCTTTTATGTCATCTCTTTCGCTGCTGTGCGGAGCAAGCGCGGCAAGCATCGGTGTTGCCGCATCGGTTCCGTATTTTGTATCCTGCCAGCTTTGCTTTGCCTCAAGCGCATAGCTTACAAGTGCACTGCTGTCCATGCCGCAGCCGTCGGCGGCTATTATTACATACGGAAGAGTGTATATATTTTTTACGCCCTTATCATCCGCCGCTATAAGCTCATCGAGCTTTTCAGCCATATCAATTTTTCTCTGATCCGACGTTACAACATCGGACGGATCATAGCCTAAAGCGCGGAGCGCTATAATTGCCTTTGAAATATCTCCTGCCGATTTTGCCGAATCGGCTTTTTCAATCAGCGAATTTAAAAATTCCTGTTTTTGCTTTTCCGAAAGTACATTTCCATAAAGTCTTTCGTATGCTGCCATATCGGCCGCAAGCCACTGCGCATTCTGATCGGCTGCAATTCCGCTTACCGAGTACTTTTTCGCAATCGCGTGCATAACGTCAAGAGCAGACGGAGTTTCTGTAACTACAGCGGTGCATTTACCCGAAATATTTCCGTCATTTGCGGTCACCGTTATTTCCGCACTGCCTGCTTTAAGAGCCGTTAAAGCATCTCCGTCAGCCTTTATAACCGTTTCATCCGATGATGTAACCGTAACCGATTTATCCGACGCATTTTCCGGAAGTACAGTATAGCCGAGCTTGCTCTGCTCGCCGACAGTCATTTTAAGCTCACTTTGCACCTTTATTTCAGACACGTGTATTACATCAGGCTCTGACGGAGTCGGCGGTGCATATGAAGAAATCTCCGCTATGTTCATTATTACCGGGCTTTCGCTGTCGTCCTCTCCGGTTGCGGTAAGATACAGCTTCTCACCGTATGATGACGGCATTGCAATTTCGGCATTTCCGCCGTTGTCTGTCAGCACACCGTCAACAGTCGTAAGTCCGCCGTTTTCGTCTACCCATGCAAGCCCTGCGCCGCAAAGAGCGGAAGCGCCTGCCTTAAAGGCCTCAGGCGTTTTGTACATATATCCGTACATCGCCATTGAGCCGCTTGCGTGCACCTTTAATGTATTTTCCGAAACCTCGCAGTCAAGCCATGTATATTTATCAGACCAATTTGAATTGTCCTGATAAATGAAAAAGTCAAGCTTGTCGTTATCCTTAACCTCCTGCGTAAATACCGTTGTTCCGTTATATCCGCCGTAGGCGCTTTCTGTACCGTCATTCGGATAGCCGCCGTTTAAAAGGAAGCCGTTTGCACTTGTCGGAACGCCGAATATAGTAGAAACATAGCCGTCGGCATAAAGATAATCACCCTTGCTTTCAGCGGTAAACTCATCTCCGAATATAACCTCATGCTCCTTTACAAGCACGTCAAGAGCCGACACCCCCTCAACAAAATCGGTATAACCGTATTTCTCCGCCTCATTTTCCGATACGCTGAGCATTTGCGGCGCAGCCATAAAAGCACCGTAGCTTTGAGCGGCCGCATACACCTGAACCGTTTTCTCACCTTCAGCCATAGAAATGCCTGACGAGCCTATCAGCGTTACCGCCGAAAGAAATAATGACAATAGCTTTTTCATTTTTCAATTCTCCTTTAATATTTGTAAATTTATAAAAAATACTGCGGCAATTAAATTAATAATTACCACAGCAGAGTTTTCCTGTGAAAATGCAAACCGACAGCAAACGCAAAGCATATAAAGCTTGTCGGAACTGCCGCTTCTATGCCGATGCATTTTACAAAGCGGCACCAAAGCAGGTCTTCTGACTCACGCAAACCAAAAGCATATCGCTTCTTTATCAATATATTCTGCCTTCTCGGTTTCCCAATGACCGGCTCTCGCCGACGAATACAATGCATATCTGCGCACACAGCGACTGTTAAACGTCCGGGATTTTCACCCGATTCCCTTTTCACCCATCAAACCGCTCTCTAAAAGCGCATATGACCGACACTTTGTGCAAATATTTTATTTTATAAATTTTAAAAAACAGAGCAAGCCTTTTATGGCTTGCTCCGACTTGGTAGCGGTAAGTGGACTTGAACCACTGACACTGCGGGTATGAACCGCATGCTCTAGCCAACTGAGCTATACCGCCGTACAACAAAATCTATTATACCCCATTTTTCAAAAAAAGTCAATACTTTTTTTATATTATATGCATTTGCAACAACAACGGAATTATATAGTAAGCTGTACTTTGTAAAATATGTAGATTATTTTTCTTCTAAAAGCTTCGGAGCGTTGTATAACTCATCATACGAGAGCTTGTCACCGTCAACATTTATAACCGTTTTTTCGGCAAGCTTTCCGTCCGCGTACTTTGAAAATGTTATTTTTCCTTTGCCGTCCGTGCCGCTGTAGGCGGTAACATATTTATATCTTACGCCGTCAATAACAGTTTCGCGGCTGCCGTTTTCAACAATAGGATAATATTCTCCGTAGCTGTCAAAAAGCTTATTTGCCGCCTCAGCGCTTATCCTAACCGACTGCCTGTCAAGCTCGCTCATTCTGCTTATTTTCGCATCTCTTCCTATTCTTTTAAGATACTCCTCAGCATATTTGTTCTCCTGTGCATCGCACTCTGTTCTGTCGGCGCTACTTACATTAAGCGCTCTGCTCCATAGCTCTTTTGGAAAATTATCCTTGACCGACGGCACATAATATGAGCCATCCTGCGGAAATGTAAAGCTGACAAGCTTATAATCCTTGTCGAGAACTATTTTAACAGGCTCAACTCCGCAGCCGCCGACATCAACAAACGCATCGTCGACAAATCCGAACTCGCAGTAAGACGCAAGAGCGTATACCACTGTGTTTACCGCTTTTCCGAGCACCGCCTGCGCTTCGTCCTCAGGCTCTGTTTTAAGGATTATATGACCCTCACCAACACATTCGCCGCCTAAATAGCCACCCGAATTTTGCGACAAAATCGCGCGGCTTATTCCCTCATCAAGAGAGCCGACAGGAGCGTAAAGGCTGTTGTATAGCACTGTGAAGCTTTCAAGGCTTTCTCCGCTTTTCTTAAGATCCGCTCCGAGCTGCGCATTTAAATCGTCAATGGTATATCTCACGCTTTCGCCGTCAATATTATACTCCACAAATCCCGCATTTTCTATAAGGCAAAGCACAACAGCCGCCTGGCGCTTCATCTCATCATAATCAACATCACCTGTTTTGCGGTAGCTTATTATCATTCCGTAAGGCTCTGCGGTTGTCTGAAGCTCAAATCCGGTACATTCAAGACCCTTTATACTTCCCAGCGGCGATAAAACCTTGCCAACTCCCACATGATTGCCGATATATTTAAGCTTGGCGTCATAAAGTTTTTGTGCAGTCGTTTTGCTGTCCGACACATAAACGGATGTGGGTCCGTCACTGCCGCCGATTATGCCAATGCTTTCATTTGAGCACGCAACAAGCGTTCCGGCAAGCATTATAAGAGCTGCCGCAAACACAAAATATCCTTTTCCCTTTACGGATTTATTCATATTTAAAATATTATCAAATCTCTTTTTGATTTTTTTTCCATTCTTTGAAAACGACGTTGAAAAATAAGGTGCTTTTATCATAAATACACACTCCTTTCAAAATTCTGTTTAATTGTCCGCAGACTTTAAAATTGTACGAAGATATTCCTTTTTTTCATCTATATTTTTTCCCGTCATAACCTCATCATCGCACGCAAACTCAATATCCCTCTCCGCCTTTGCCGCAAGCACATAAACAAGCGGATTAAACCAGTGAAGCGCCTTTGCCGCAGCCAATATAAGCTTATACCACACATCACCATGCTTAATATGCGTTTGCTCGTGAAGCACTATAAGGCGCAGCTCCTCGTCGCTATATTCCTTATCGGGCAGAATTATTATATGCCTGAAAAATCCCGTCATAACCGGAGCGGAAATTTTATCGCATACATATATTCCGCCGCGTTTTTTAAGGTGCGACTTTATCCTCATGCGAAACTGCACATAGCCGCCGATATAATAAAGCATAACCGCCGCAGCGCCTGCCGCCCACACTATGTATATAAGCTCCTTAAGGCTCAAAACAGGCGCATAGCTTTCGGAATTATCAATATCATTATATATCTCCGCGTCGCCTCTGCTTTGAATAACGGGCGCCCTTACAGCAATATCATAATTCACCTCAGGCAGCTTAACCGGTGCGCTTTTTATTTCAAGCGAAAACGGAACTATAAGCCGAATTGCCATCATAAGCCATATCAGTCTGCGCCAGCGTGCGCTTATATGCTTTGTAAGCAGACGGTCAAAGACAAATGCCAAAGCCAAAACAATTGAGGTTGTGAGTGAAACCTGAAATATATTTCTTATCAATCACTTTGCCTCCTCAATAAATTTTTTCAGCTCGTCAAGATCGTCTTTTGTTATACTTTTCCCGTCATAAAGCGATGCGACAAGTCCGGTAAGCGAATTGTGATACATTTTCGACAGAAAGCTTTTGCTTTCACTTTGCAGGTATTCGTCCTTTTTTATAAGAGGAGAATATATATTATGCCTGCCTTCCTTTCCTCGCGAAAGCGCACCGCGCTCACACAGGCGCGTAAGAAGATTTAAAAGTGTTGTTTTTGTCCAGTCCTTTTGTATTCTCTCCATTATGTAATCCGATGTTACGCTTTTTCCGGCGTCCCATATAATCATCATAATTTCAAGCTCGCTGTCGGGTATTTTTTTCATTTAACTTAGCTCCTTTTGCGGTTTTTTGAATTAACCGATTATAATACGCGTTTTCATAATCGGCAGCATTACATTTTACAATTGTCGAATGTATTTATATTTTACACCTGTCGAACAAATTTGTCAAGTACTTTTTGAAAAAAATTTATATTTTTTGTTTTACACCTTTATTACATTAAAAATTTACGCTTGAAAATTTTAAGGATATATTATATAATAAGAAAAGAAAATGTATTTTTTAAATAAAAAGCTCGGATGATATTAATGCTATAGGATTATTCGCGCCGCAAGGCTTTGATTTTTGCAAAAAAAACAGAGCAAGCTTTTTATTGCCTGCTCCGACGTGGTATACCCGATGCGATTCGAACGCACGACCTTCAGAGTCGGAGTCTGACGCTCTATCCGGCTGAGCTACGGGTACATATTAAAGAACATAATAACAGTATACCACATATAAAAAACTTTTTCAAGAGTTTTTAAAAAAAATTTTTAAATAAGTGCAACATTTGTCAATCGTGATTTGTTATATAAGTGAGGACCTCAAAAAAGCAAATCAAAAAAATAAATATTAAAGGGGAAATTAATCATGAAAAAAATTATAAATACAATTGTTGCACTCGGAATTATTTTAAGCTCATCCGGAGCATACGCTCAGCAGCCGCTGCTCACAAGCGCACCTGCACAGGCAGCCTACAGAATTGTTATAGACGGAACGGATTTACCGGCAGGCGGCGTATACACAGAGGGTAAAAACATTATGCTTCCGCTAAGAAGCGTTGCGGAAAAGCTCGGCTTTAAAGTTGAGTGGGACGGCGAAACGCAAAGCGTAAGCCTTGATAACGGCGAGGTAAACACAAAAATCCGTATAGGCGAGGACAGTTATTATATGGCTTCTTCAAAAGCAATCGGTATGTCAGCTCCGACAGTGCTCGGCGCAGCACCGGTAAATAAAAACGGAACAACCTTTGTCCCCGCAGAAATGTTTAACATATTAAACTGCGGCGAAGCATTTACGGTAGAGAACAATGTTATCACCTTTAAAAACGAAGATAACGGCACACAAATTCCAAATCCGCTTAAGGATTACAAAAGCATAGATGAAGCTGAAAAGGCTGTAGGCTTCAATGTACTCACACCGTCAACTCTTCCGAACGGATATAAGCTTTCTTATATCGGAACAATATCTGACGAGGTATTTCAGCTGTTTTATTCAAACGACAAAAACGAAATTGTATACAGAATGGCAAAAGGCAGCGACGATATAAGCGGCGACTACAACGTGTATAAAACAACAAAAACACTTAAAATAAACAATTTGGATGTTACGTTCAGAGAAAATGGAAAAACCACCTCTGCATTTTGGAAAAACGGCGAATATACTTTCTCACTTTCATCGAATACGGTGCTCGGTGAAAAGGCTGTTACAGACTTTATAAAAGGCCTTAAATAACACTCATCTGCTGCCGCGCACACAACGGCAGCAGAAATATTCTTTATATAAAAAATAAATTGTATCGGAGGTATTTGTTTTGGAAATCACTCAGGATTATATAAGCTGTCTTGTTGATAAATACAGCACAACCATACTGAGAATAGCATATACATATCTAAAAAACAGGGCAGATGCCGAAGATACCGTTCAGGACGTATTTATGCAGATAATAGATAAAAAGCCGGTATTTAATGACGAAAAGCATGAGAAGCTTTGGATCGTCCGCGCAACAATAAATATGTGCAAAAGCAGGCTCAATTTGTTTTGGAATAAGCATAAAACATCTATAGACGACGCTGCCGAAATAGGAGCATATGACAGCTACAACTAAAATTCCGAAGTTTTCAGCGCCGTTATGTCGCTTCCGGAAAAGTACCGAATAACTGTTCATATGTTTTATTACGAGGGATATTCAACAGCCGAAATTGCAAAGCTTACAGGCAAAACCGATGCAACGGTAAGATCTCTGCTTCACAGAGCAAGAGAAAAATTAAAAAATATTTTAAAGGAGGATTACGATTTTGAGTGATAAATACAACGAAGCTATGGACAAAATAGTCGCTTCAGATGAACTTAAAGAAAAGATAAAAAAAGCCGCCTCCGAAAAAATTATAAATGACAAAAAATCAAAAAAATTTATTAAATACAGATATATAAGATATGCCGCAGGTGCGGCAGCCTGCATAGCGATATGCCTTACCGGAATTAATGTATCGAAAGAATATTACGTAATGCCGACTCCCCCTCAAAGCGCGTCTCCGCTCGTGACGGAAACGCCGGATAATACCGAATTAAATTTACCCGGTGAAACGACCGGCAACGGACGGGAAAAAGCAAAAAATGCAGCAAATCAGCAAACCCCTGCGCCGAATAAAACAAAAATCGAAAATACTACGCCCTCCGCGCCGCAAAAAACAGAAATTCCAAAAAGTCGGATAACTGATACAGTGCCCACGCTTTCGCCTCAGGCTCCGGATAAAACCGCCGAGCCGACTGTCTCCGAGATTCCGCCTCAAAGCGCAGTACCGTCAATTCAGCCGGAGGACAATGAGCCTATAGACAACGACGAAAATACTGTTATGGGCGGCAATACGTTTTCGGACGAGATGAGCCTTGATGAAATAAACGCCGAGCTTGGATATGAAATAAAAACTCCGTCATACCTCCCGAACGGATTTGAAAAATCCTCTATGCTGCTGATAGGCGATGAGCTTGTTCAAATATCGTATTCCGATGATAAGGACTCCGCGATAACCTACCGCACACAAAAAACAGATGAGGATATAAGCGGTGATTATAACGTGTATGATATATGCGAAACAGAAATTATAGGAAATACAACCGCTACATTAAAAGGAAGCGACAAAAAATACTACACCGCCGTATGGAATGACGGCGAAAACGCATACGCTTTGAGCTCCGATGACGGGCTCGAAAAAAACGAAATAATAAAAATTATAAAAAGCATAAATTAAAAATTTTAAAGCTGCGAATACAAAACGTCCGCAGCTTTATTTTACTTATTTTTTTAATTCATCAACAAAATATGCATTTGTATTTGCATGTTTTCCGCACAAATCAGTAACTGTTATTCTTACGTAATTATCAAGGTCAAAAGTATCAAAAACAGCCGAAGTCAGCGGCTTATCAGTCCCTTTAATAATATCGGCACGTCTTCTGCCTGTTGACAAAACAATAGACGCGCAGTCGGAACACTCTATACCGATTTTCCCGTCCTCATACCAAAGCTCGTAAATTTCCGGTCCCTGCGAAGCATAAAAATCACCGCTTGTCAAAGCGGCGGTAATGCAGCCGTATTCCAGCTTATCGGCATTTATAACGGTAAATCCGCCGAACGAATCCTCTCTGTAATTATGATTATCGTCTGTCGCTATACAGTATATCCGCTCTCCGCCGCGCAGCATATCATCATATTCCTTTTCGTTATAATCGCTATACCCCTCTGCCATGCAGCCGTAATTGCATATTTCCATAGCGTTCATGCCGCGATATTTACCGTATTCACCGAGTGTTTCAAGCGACCATACAGGATGGTTATATGTAACAAAAAATCCGTTATCTCTGCCCTCTTTAATCATTTCATTTATTTTATCCGGTGTATATTCTCTTACGAAATCCGCCTTTCGGTCGTCATATTTAATAAGCGTTCTGTATTTCGGAGCATTTCCGAACAAATACAACTCCCTATGATAGCATACCTGCGTAAGATTATTTTCATCAAGAGCAATGTAACATAAATGACAGGTTTTAGAAAGTGAAAAATCGTTGCTTTTTTCGTTAATCTCCATTTCATAACCGTTCAGTGCAAGAAATTTATCATCTGTTAAATCACCGTGCGGAATTAAAACATCATGATCGGTATATGCAATTACAGAATATCCGTGCTGCATATACATTTCTTTCAGTTCTTCCGGCGTTTTTGATCCGTCCGAAACTGTGGAATGGCAATGAAGATTTGCCTTATAAAAATTTTTTTCTTTACTTAAAAATATCTTTTTCATTATAACCACGCCCTCTTGTTTTTGTATATTATATCACCCGTCACACACCATGTCAACACCATAAAATCAGAAAAACCATATTTGTATAAACACACCAAAATAAGCTGTCGATTTTATGAAATTATAACAAAGTATGAAAAAAGAGCCTTATTTAAGGCTCCCTTTCCATTTCCCCCGGTCTTTGCAAAATAAAGATAATTAGCTTATTTTATAAAACAAATCAGCTGTTTATGGTTACAGTATTGTCTTCACTGTTCCAATCAACGCTTGCGCCCAGATTTTCCGAAATAAACCGAACAGGTGTATATGTTCTGTCATTTTCTATAAACGCAGCCTCTGAAAGCTCGATTTGATTTCCGTTTACAACCGCATTTTTTGAACCGATTGTAATTACTATTTCAACATTTTCGCCGGATTTATTCTTGCCGACTATTGTAACCTCTCTTTTTTCCTCGTTCCAGGAAACCGATGCGCCGAGCGCTTCCGCAACAAATCTTGACGGCAGCATGGTAACCGAATTTTTAATCAGCGGAGCAACGTCGGATTCTTTCTCACTTCCGAATACAATCGCACCCTTTTTGCCGATTGTAAGAATTATCTTATTATCAGTCTTCGGCTCGTCGGGCGTGTTGTCCGCAGCTTCATCCTTAACCCATTTTGCGTAAAGAGTAAAGCTTTTTGTAACTTTTTCGGAAAAATCATACTTATTCGTAAGCTCCTTATCGGTATACCAGCCGTCAAATTTATATCCGTCCTTTAACGGAGTCTGCGGCTGCTGAACAAGCGCATTTCTTACAACTCTCTGAGAAGAAATTTTGCCTGCACCGTCCGTATTAAAGCTTACCGTGTTGACGGTTACACCGCCGCCTCCGCCGGATGACGCTTTTTTCTGCTTGTTCAATACAACCTCATTTTCGGTTGTATACCACTCAAGCCTTACTCCGTCTTCATCCAATATGGCTTTTGTCAGCGGCTCTTCGCGTTTCGGCGAATCGTCATCATCGTCCGGCTCTTCGGGAACAAGCTCATCGCCGTTTTCATTATACTTTATATCTGCCGGCGTTTCATCTTCAATATCCGAATCGGTATCCTCATCTTCATCTTCCGCCGGAGCTTCTTCTTTTACAAATTCAATTAAATCACTTTTTAATTTTATTGATATATGTCCGTCTGTATATATGTCCTTACTGTTTCCCGACAACGTAAGTCTTACCGAATTATCGCTGATTTGCTCTGCACTTGCGATAGAAATATCATCGCTACCGCAAAGCTGCCAGTTTTCCAATTCGGTAACATAGCTGTCATATTCGCCGTCGTATCCTTTCGTAAAAAATCCGTCAGATAATGTTACCGTAACAGTCTTACCGTCTTCCCTACCTTTTGTTATATCATCGTCGGCAGTAAGCTTTATGGTAAGCGGCTCGTAGTCTGCTTCAGGGTACCATGACGGAAGATAAATAGTATGATCAAGCGGTGTAAGCGGTTGAGGCTCTACATAACTAATGCCTGATCCGCGATACGACTTCCAACCCGTAAACACATATCCCTCTTTTTCCGGAATAGGCGGAAACTTTATTACATCATCTATTTTCAGATCAGTTAAAATACAGTATGTCGGCGGGAATTCATCATCGCCAAAATTACCGTTTTTACAAAAAGCAACCTTATATCTTCCTTCATTAAAGTAAAATGCATACATTCCAAGCTTATTTATTTCAAAAGTAACTTCATTCTCTGACTCTGTAAGCTCTATCGGCTCCGGATTTTCAGAACCAACATAAAATATTCTGAAATCCGTACCCAGCTTTTCTGTAAGTCCACCTGCACGGCTTCCGGCGGAAAGCTTTACTTTTATCTCTTTATTGATATCAGGATGTGGGTTCTCCTTATCCTCTGATCTGAAATCATACGTCATCATACATTCATAATCACTGCACAAATCAAACAAATAATCTTCAGGCATATCATATTGTCTGCCTTTATCCAAATCTATTTCACCATTAGGATAGACATAAACAGAAATATAAGATTTGCGTGGAAATATTGTTTTATCACGTCTATAAATAAAAGAAGCATCGGCAAATGTTACACTACTTAAAAATACAGTAAATACACTAATCAAAAAAATTAAAAACCTTTTCAAAATAGAACCCCCTGTTTAATGAAATGGAATATAGAAAGGTATAGATACGTTTTCTTTCAGACTATTACCGCCCTTACTTTTTAGCCACGTCAGTATATTCATTGTATAAAAATCCGTATCATATGTCCCGAATTTACGCGACACGGTAACCTTTTTGTCTGTTTCATCCAACGCCACATTAATCAAAACACAATCATCATCGGATTTCCTTATCAATATACTGTCTTCATCTACTGTAGCTTCGTTCAGCTCGCTGTTAAATGTCAGTTTAAACTGCTTGTCATTTTTTGCGCTTATTATACTGCTGACATAATCAACGCCGGCTTCAACAGTCGACTGACCGCTGCCGGTGGATACAGGCAAATTTTCGCTTTGATATATTGTTCCCGTATTATTATCCTTTAACGTAAATGATTCTATTGACGACACTCCTCCGGAATAATCGGACAATTTAACATAAACCTCATACTGATGATCCTTTTTAAGCTCAAAATCCGTTAAAAGAGATGTAAAATCAAAAACTACCTCATCCGTATGGTAAGAGCCTACTCCGTTTAAATTATAGTTTCCTCCGCTAATATCAAATGCAACAGAATTCGGATCCTCTATTTCATCGGGATTAATGACATTAATCAAATTATAGCTAAATGTGCTTACTTGTTTTTCGCAATAATTTCTGCTATTCTCCTTATCAACAATTCCTATCCTTGCAATCAAGCTTCCCCTGTTTTTTGTTCTTATCCCTACAGAGCCTGTTAAAAGCGGCTTATATTCCTTTTTCGGTTTTACAAACAAAAACATATTGTTATATCTGAATGCTGGAATTCTCAGTACATTATTTGATCTTAAAACAGATGACTTTCTGTTCAGTGCATCATAAGCAAGCCAAACAAAACCTTTATTGTGATTCGGAGCAGCAGTACCCCAGGAATTTGCAATTTTAAAAGCTCCTCGCTCGCCGCTTTCGTATGAACCGTTGCCGTTAATGTCAACCTTAAAGTTGTCATCATAGCCTACTATTGTAACGGCATGACCTAAAGCACCGGTATCTCTTACTTCTGTCCACACATATTCGTGCGCATTGCTGCTTGTATATCCTCTTTTCACTATAGGACGATTTTTTTCTTTATCATATAAAGCGCAGGTTTCCGTTGTGACAACGTAGCCGTCTGCCAACAGCTTTTTAATAGCATCCAAATTTGAGCTGTTTGGGTTTGTAACAGGTGTATCCTCACCGTTTGGGTTTACGCTACCGTAATAAACATCGCATTTATTGTATAAAGCCTTTTCCCATACAACCGCATTTGGATACCATGAGAAACTCTTCTTGGTACTGGTATATACTTCGTTTGTGGGAGGGCAACCATAGGAATACAAAACGTTCAACGCCGAGTCCCCTCTCATACCTTCATCAACACCATCGTTCCCCAGATTGTATACCCAATTAGGCGAAAAAACATTTTCCCTTATATTAGTTGTTGAATTTTTCCTTGCATCGGTACCGCGTATTTTATTTATATTATTTGTCAGCTGATAATATGCTAAAGACCAGCCGTAACATGAATTAATATTTCCCTGATTTTCAATGACAGGAAACGTCATTTCCCTGCTGTTATCAACCTTTGCGGGAAGTGATACTTCATCGTCAGCGCTCATAAGTGAAACCATAGAATTGGTACTGATCTGCGAATTATCCGAAACAATTTCGGATACGATCTCATCTCCGTCATCCGCAAGACTGCTTCCGATACCGCCGCCTGCAAGACCCGAATCGGAAGCAATTCCGTTTTCCTCATTGAGCCTTTGATAAAACAGTCTGTTCGGCTTCACGTCAACAATCATCGGGATACTGTTTTTGATATTGCTTATCTGCTCATCCGTCATTTCGAGCGCGCCGGTTGCACAAGCTTCCTCCGACGAGTCGTCGGTTATTTCATCATCCGCAAAAACGCTTAAACCCGAAAGCGATAAAACAGCCGCAAAAAATACGCTTAAAACCTTTTTGTACATTTTTCAATCCCCCTTACATTATAATTTGACCGTATCAAATCTAAGGTAAGTGATAAAATTTACTTGATATCACATTTACATTATATCATTGTTTTCCCTTAAATTCAATACTTTCACAATATTTTTTTGATTTTTGTAAAATGTATACAATTATGTATACCTATATATGTAAATATTGCATACAAAATTGTATAGATATAATAATTGTTTTAATTTCAACGTTTTTTTGTAATGTAAATGAATAAGGCGGCACAGCAGCACCGTTTATCAGATAATACCGCAGTGCCTGCCTTAATCATAAACATTTACACTATGTAATTATCGTTTAATCTGCATTTGAAAAGCAAAGCCTGCCAACCACAAATTCCTCGACAATTTCTTTAAGCGTCATAGGCGTTACCGTACCGTTTTTAAGTATATCAATTAACTTAAGCACTTCGCTCTTGTTATAGCTTATATTCTCTGCCGAAGCGCTTTCAGTCTTAATATTTCCGTCGCTAAGAACAGTCGTCTTTTTCACTGTAACACCATATCCTGTAGCTTCTCCGTTATTCGATTTATTTTCATTCAATATGTAATCTAAATTCATGACTTTCCCCTTGTTTCTTTAATTATTTTTTAGTATTGATTATCTCGAACGTGCTTTTCTAAGCTTTATCGTTTAAAATGTCTTACTTATTCTGCCGTCATTAAGCGCGGCAGGTAAAAAACATATAAATTATTTTTTAACTCATTCGATTAAAACAATACTAAGCGGACGTTCTACATACATTGTAAAATCGTCATCAGGGGAATTAAGTCTTCCGGAAACAAGAATATAATAATCGTTACCTGCCTGCATATTGTGCGACAATCTGAAGCTTACATTCTCATCGCCGGTTTCGCTGACCTGAAGCAGCGAAAGCTTTTTGTTATACAGCTTTGCATCAACACTTTGCGTATTAACCGCCGTAATCAGATATTCTCCGTCCTCTGACGGCGAGAATAGGAATACGCTGCAATCGTCTGCTTCGGAAAAGCTTGCCTGCGAGCCGGTATTCAGCAAAAGTTCAACCACATTTTGTTTATTTCCGGGTGTTATTGTATATTCCTTGCCCGCACTGCCGCTCATACGCAGATAATACATTTCGCCGCCCGTGAGCAGATAAAGTATATATTCGTTATTTTGCGCAGTTGACGCAATAATTTCTCCGGATGAATTATAAAGCCCTGTCAAAACATTTCCGTCCGACTGAGTGCGAATTGCATAAATCCCGGAGACAGACGGCGTAAGCCTGACAATATCAATATCCTCGTCCGTATCAATAACGCCGCAAATCTGCTTGTCCGCAAGCAGCTCCTGTGCAGCCGTAAAATCATTTGCGTAATAATCAGCTGAACCGGTGCCGAGCGAAATTCCGCTGTTTACAGGCCTTAATGTACCGTTCTCCCATAAAAGCACCTTTGCCGAAGCCGCCTGCTCGGCCAAAATCACATCACTCAGACTGCTGCTGACTGTCGTGTTTGCCGGAACGGTTATATTTTCTCCGCGCTTAAGGCTGACCAATCCTCCGTCTGCGTTATACTGAGCTATGTACGCAAATACCTCTTTATCGGCACCGCCGCTGTTTTTAATCGTAAGCGGCACGGATAATTCCGTTCCCGGAACAAGTACTTTTTCATAATACTTATTGTCATACATGATAAGCGCACTTGAGCTTAATGCATTTTGCGCACTTTGCACCGATACATTCTGCGACACATATTGCATCGGTACGATACAATAATATTGATCTTTGTTTTCCCAGTCAAGCAGCAGCGAATATTGAATTTTTGAAAAGTCCGTACTGTTCCATGCGCCGCCGTCAAAACCGCCGAGCTTTCCGGTGTAAACTACCGTTTTCTGCTCTTTCGTACATCGGTAAACAACAACGTCAAGCTCTGAATTATCAATATTGCCCGTAAGAGCTTCTTCGGAAACGGAAACATTTCCTCCATCCATTGTAACCTTAAAGGAAACATTTTTGGTTTCAGCCGCATGACCGACAACGGAAAATGCTGTCGTCAGAATTAATGCCGATAAAATTTTTGAAAACCTCACTTTTTCTCAACTCCCTATTTTAGATTTTTTAATTAAGACATTTAAACAATTGCATTTGAGCTCTCTCTATCTGAATATTTAAAAATGAAACTATGCGCATATGCATTCGTTTAGAATGACACGTCTAAATACAATTATACCATAATTTTATAAAATTTCAATATCTTTGTTTAAATTTGTAAAATATATACAATTAAAATTTTTACATTATGTAAACTTTGTATATAAATTGTAAATTTAAAACATTATCTTTAAATGTTTACAATATAATACTATAAAATTTAATAAAAAATCACGCAATTTAAACGGAGCAATATGCCACCGATGCTTTTTTATTGTACATATTTTTTATTTTTACCAAAATCCGAGCACGATTAATGCGTCAGGTGTACGGTGCTGTTTTTACTACCATAATTTTTTGATAACAAATATTTTGTTATCTGCCTCCATATTTATATATTAGACAATTATAAAATTAAATCACAAAATACCTTATATATTATAATTTAATGCCCGACATGAATTATTTTTTATTCATTTTTAAATCATTATTCCATAATTTCATTTTATAACCATCTTTGTATATAATTATACACCTAATGCCGCAACTTGTCCAGAAAAATCGTTCGACATTTTATGACAAAATTCGATGTGTTTATTTTTAAAGCTTTATTATCTTATGTAAACTGCTTTATTTTGCATTGTTAAATTATTAAAAATAACCAAATTTCTTTATAAAATTCTATACATTGTAATACAAAAGACATGTATGTAATATTGAAGTTTATAAACGGTATTATTTGTAATTAAATCCATTTATATAAAACAACTAAATGTTGTGTTGATTTGTTTTGTATGGTTGTTAATTTCTCACAAACAGCACTATATTTCAAATTTTAAAAAATACTAAAGCTTTTCCTATTCTCCTGCGAACAAACAAGGGCTGCCGGCAAAAGCCAATTAACTTTTGTCGGCAGCCCCAAACTTAATACTCTATTAAATTCTCCGTTTTATAACCCAACGCTTTTGCATGCCCGTCCATTATTAATTATGTTACGCTGTTTATACGTCTGTATAGAGCGCAGCAAAACACCCGACTGCTTCGCAAGTTCTCTTTGAGTTATTCCGCAGTTTTTCTGAACACATTTTGTATTCGAGCCTTGCACATACGATATGAAATTTTTAATAATTTTAAAATTAAATCAAATGTTTTATCCGAATTTATCATCCGAATTAAAACAATCGTTTTATTTATTATGCAGTTTCATGCTGCGGTGACAAATTTACTGCACAACCGATTTTGCAATTTTCAAAAGTTCATCCTTTTGGCTTATCTTACTATGGCAAAACGCTATGCCTATTGATATACCGTTTTGTTCCCAATCAATCGACCTGCCGTCAAGGATAACCGCTTTATGACCGTTTATGCTTGTTTCCTTAATTTTTCCGTCAGTTCCGGTTGAAAAGGCTGTTTCCTCATTAAGTATACGTTCATCAACCATTATATACTTTCCTGTTTTATCATTTTTATAATAAACAAACAAATACTGATCGCCGTATGCCGTCGCTCCGTAAAAGCTATACCCCTCCGGCAAATACTCCGGCAAAGCGGACTTAAAGCAAAGATAGCTGTCAATTTCGTTTATATCCTTAATAATAGGATAACCGTTTTTCTTTGATTCTTCAAGCGGATCATCATTTTGCTTTTCCTTTGCCGCTTTAAGCTCCGGCACATTTTCCGAAAGATAGTCTTCAAGGTCTTCTATTTTATTTCCGCTGCGATCATAATAAATTGCCCCGTCGGTATAATTTGTTGCTTCGTTCCCGTTCTCATCAAACAGATAGCCCCTGTATTCCTTAGGTATCGGCGCGCTGACGCCTGTCATATCCGTCTGCACAAAGCTGTTATGCCCGGTTGTCACGGTTTTAACTATTCTGCCGAACAAATCCGTTGCAAGCGCTGTTTGCGAAAATGCCGCAACTGCCGCTATGCAAGCCGCAAGAGCCAAAATTTTGCCCCTGCTTATTCTTTTTCTGTTTGCCTTTTTCATTTTTATACGCTCCTTTTCCGTCAAATCGGTAATTTCATACTGCGAAAAGTCAATTTTCACATCATTTAAATAGTCAAACTCATTCTTCATTTTCTTTAGCCTTCCTTTCGCCCAAGCCAAAATGCTTTCTTATTTTATTTCTACCGCGGGAAAGACGGCTAAAATAAAAGCTTTCGCTTTTGCCGCTTTGCTTTGACATTTCGGGAATTTTTATGCCGAGAATATAGTGACGGTAAAATATCTGCCTGTCCTCCGGCTTTAAACATTCAAGCAGACTGTTTATATCGCTTTGAAGTTCATCCCAAAAGGCCTTTTTATCCGGCAGCGCTTCGTCAAGCGGAACATTTATATTTTCACGCATATATTTTCTTTTATAATCAATCGCTTTATATTTACTGACAGCGCCTATCCAGTTTTTCAGCGTGTTTTTTGACGAATCAAACCTGTCAATGTTATTCCACACCGAAAGCAGAACATCATTTATACACTCCTCACGATAGGCCGCAAGGCAGTACAAATGAGTCCATACTATTGATTTTATCAATCCGCCGTATTTGTCAACCAATGCTTCAAAGCTTGACTGATTCTTATTTAAAATTCCGCATATCATTTCTTCATCGGTCAATTTTATTCCTCCCCGAAATTGTTTGTTTTCTAAAGAAGCGCTTCTGTTTAATAATACGTTATAAAAACAAAAAACCTCGCAAAAAGCAAAAAGGGATGTAAAAAAAACTCCGCATCGCAAGAAAAAAAGAAACTCAAGTTTGGTTTACTTTCTTCCAAAGCTTTTTCCCATCCTCTCAAATAAAAACTGCGCGGCAAAAGTAAATCAACCTTTGCCACGCAGCCCCATTTACAATTAGTATACTCTTCTCGCTCCCACATATCCGTTTTTACGGTATGCTGTATTGATAGAAGAAATTTTAACAACATCGCCTGTTTGCGGCGCATGAATCATCTGACCGTTTCCTATATATATTCCGACATGGCTTACGCGTCCGCCTCTTGAGAAGAACAGCAAATCGCCCGGCTGAAGATCACTCTTATTTACAGCCTTTCCGTTTCCGAACTGAGCCGCCGCCGTTCTGTTTACGCTTATTCCTGCCGCCTTGCATACATACTGAACAAGACCGGAGCAGTCAAATCCGCTCGGAGTT
Source organism: uncultured Clostridia bacterium (assembly GCA_934489015.1). Classification (GTDB taxonomy): domain Bacteria; phylum Bacillota; class Clostridia; order UBA1381; family UBA1381; genus RGIG9115. The sequence goes on along the minus strand of CAKSSN010000007.1, from coordinate 88,077 downwards.
GTTCCTCCGTACACATACTTAACGCCGAGATATTTTTTAGCGGTATTTACTATAGTTTGTCCCTTAGAGCTCGAAGCCGGAGCTGTATATGTTCCGCCGTCGGAGGAAGAAACCTTTGTTGACTTCTTGGAAGTCTTTGCAGCTTTAGCCGCTTTTGCGGCAGCCTCCTTTTCGGCAGCTTCCTTTGCAGCCTTTTCCTTAGCCGCTCTCTCCGCTGCTTCCTTTGCAGCCTTTTCCGCCGCACGTCTTTGCTCTGCCTGAGTCTGCACAGCCGAAACATCATTCTTAGACACCCAGCTGTTATCCGCAATGCTTACAGCGTCGGCAATTACAAAGCCGCCGTCATAATCAGCGCCGTACAAAACCTTATAAAATCCGTTCTCGCCGTATTCAATAACAACCGGACTTCCGTTTTCAAGCTGACCGATTACAGACGCATTTTTGCTTGACGCGCTTCTGAGATTTACATTATCGCCGTTTGTTTTGATTACAGCGCACTGATAATTATCAAAATACATTGCCGCATATTCAGCCTCTGCCTTGCTCTCCGTTACATAGCACTTTGCAACATAACCGGTTTTGCCGCCGCCATATGCGATTTTATACCAGTCCTCAGTAGATTCGAGAATTTCAACATTTTCACATTTGGTAAGAGAATCAATAACATTTCCCTCTTCGGAGGGAGTGTCATATACTCCGAGTGCGCCGTATGTAAGCTTTACATAGCTCTCAGGCAGGGAGCTTTTCTTATCTATAATGCTTTGAAGCTCTTCTTGTGTATATGTTTCGTTTAACAGCTCGGCAGCATCCTCAGGCGTTACTGAAATTGAATTCTGCGCAAGCGTTATTTCGCCAGCAGACGAATTATTCAGTATTGCAGCCAATCTATTGCTTTTCTTAAAATCATAAGCCTGCTTTACTGCCAAAGAGCTTATCATAGCAACCGCCAAAATTGCGGCAGTTGTATGCTTCGCGTTTCCCATGAATAAAGTACCTCCTAATTGAAATGTACTATGTTTATTTACATTTCAAAATTGTTACACGTCTATTATACAACAAAATTCTCCATTTGTCAAATGTTTTTTTAATTGTTGTGTAATGTTTTTGTAATATTAGCAACCCATTTGTAACATAAATCGGGCTAAATAATTTAAAATATGCAATAAAACTGTATTGTATTTATATTTTTAATTAATATTTATCGACTTAGTTGTGCAGTATAAACAAAATTAATGTTTTTTTGCATTTATCTAAATTACACGCTATATTATGTGCAGTTTTACGGAAATCTTACATAAAACGAGGACTTTATTTTACAAAAAACATAAATGTTACAGACTGTAACATTTTTAAACACCGCTGCAAAATGTTTAATTAAGGAAAAAGAGGCTGCGCGGTAAAAGTCAATTGACTTTTACCGCGCAGCCTTTACTCGTTTCAAAGGGAATAAAAAAGTCTGTTCAAAGCCTTTTGAAGCTCAACCACAACGAGCGGAGCGGCAGAAAGAGCCGCTATTATACACCACTGCGAAAATCCGAGCGAGGCTGCACCGAAAAGCTCCGGCAGAAAACACACAACGCCCACCTGCATTGCACAGCCTATAATAAAGGAAAGAACAAGAAGCTTATTTTTAAATATTCCTACTTTAAATATACTTTCCGTTTCACTTCTCATATTAAACGCATGAACAAGCTGACAAAGGCTAAGAACGCAAAAGCACATTGTTCTGCCTGCCGCCGTGCTTCCATATAGAAATACTCCCGTGCAAAATGCTCCGAGTCCGAGCGCACCCACCATAAGCCCCTCAAATATAATTGAAGCCGTCATTGAAGCGTTAAACAAATGCGCTGTATTTTTTCCCTTTGTAAGCAGATCGCAATCCGGCGGATCTACGCCGAGAGCAATTGCCGGAAGAGAATCTGTCACAAGATTTATCCACAAAAGCTGCATAGCTCCGAGCGGAGAGGGCAGACCGAGAATTATTGCGGCAAAAACGGTGAAAATTTCACCTATATTGCTCGAAAGCAAAAATTTGACGGACTTTTTTATGTTTTCGTAAATTTCTCTGCCCATTCGCACCGCCTTGACTATGCTTGCAAAATTATCGTCGGTCAGCACAATATCGGATGACGCCTTTGCAACCTCTGTTCCGGATTTGCCGAGTCCGCAGCCTATATCCGCCGCCTTGAGCGCCGGAGCGTCATTTACTCCGTCGCCCGTCATTGCGACAATTAAATCATTCTTTTTAAGAGCCTTTACAATTCTGAGCTTATGTTCGGGTGTTGTTCTTGCAAAAACGCTGTAGTCACCGACCTTTTCGCAAAGCTCATCATCGGTCATTCTATCAAGCTCGGAGCCTGTTATATATTTTCCTCCGTCTGTCAGTATTCCGGTAATGCGCGCGGCGGAGCACGCCGTAACAACGTGATCTCCCGTTATCATAACAGGGCGTATTCCTGCCTTTTTGCACTGCGAAACGGCTATAACCGCATCCGGACGCGGCGGATCGGACATAGCAACCAGTCCGCAGAAAACGAGCTGAGATGAATTTATATCATTTGTTTTACTTTTATATGCCACAGCAATAACGCGGAGCGCTTCCGACGCATACTTTTTATTTTGGCTGTCAATAATCCGTCTTTTTTCATCTGTCATATTCCGAACGCTGCCGTTATCCGAATAAAACGAACAGAGCGGAAGTATAACCTCCGGCGCGCCCTTTACGGCAAGATAATCCTCATACATTACCCTCATTTGCTTTGTGGCAGAAGAAAACGGCAACTCCGCGCTTTTTTTAAGGCTTTTTTCCGCTTTTACGCCCTCTTTTTCCGCGCAGGAGGCTATGGCAAGCTCGGTAGGATTTTTTGTATTATGCGCACTGCACAGCATACCGTTTTTAAGCGCTGCCGACTTATCTCCGAAAATATGCATTACGGTCATTTTATTTTGAGTAAGCGTTCCCGTTTTATCGGTGCATATCACATCAGCGCCGCCGAGCGCTTCAACCGCAGTAAGATTTCTCACAACTGCGCCCGACTTTGCCATTTTCTGAACACCTAAGGAAAGCATTATTGTCACAATTGCCGGCAATCCCTCCGGTATTGCCGCAACAGCAAGGCTTATTGACGTTACAAACATATCAAACGGCGCAAGACGGTGCAGCACGCCGACAGCAAAAACAAGAGCGCAAATCACAAGCGCGCATATTCCGAGACACTTTCCTATATGATCAAGCTTTTTTTGAAGCGGCGTTTGCACATTTTCCTCTCCGGTGAGCATTGCAGCAATTTTCCCGACTTCTGTATTCATTCCCGTAGCAACGGCTATTCCGATGCCGTAACCTCCGGTTATATACGTTCCCGAATATGCCATATTAACGCGCTCGGCAAGCGGCGCAAGCTCCGCCGGCTCAGCAGTGCAGTCCTTATTGACCGGCACACTCTCCCCCGTAAGCGCCGATTCGTCCGCTTCAAGACTTACGCTGCTTATCAGCCGCAAATCGGCACACACTATATCCCCGGCGCGCACCGCCACAATATCGCCCTCGACAACCTCTGCCGCCGGAATTGTTTTCTCCGCTCCGCCGCGTATTACCGCTGCCTCCGGCGCTGTCATTTTCTTAAGCGCTTCAAGACTTTTTTCTGCCTTTCTTTCCTGAATAACGCCCAAAAGCGCATTTAAAACAACAATGGCAAGTATTATAACAGGCTCGGCAATATCACCGCTGTTTTCATATATATTCGTAAAAAAAGAAATGCACGCCGCTGCCATTAAAACAATTATTAAAAAATCATTGAACTGCTCGAAAAAAAGACGGAATACTCCCTTGCTCTTTTTCTCCGTCAGCTGATTTTTTCCCAAGCGGTGAAGCCGCCGCTTTGCTTCCTTTTCGCTAAGCCCCGAATTAATATCCGTTTTATGTTTTTTTGCCGACTGCTCCGCTGAATATGTATGCTCCATAAATGTGTCCCCTTTTAATTTTCATTATACGCCGATTACTTATATTAGCAATATATTATAATTAAAATGCAATTATGCGCCGTAAAATGAATTATTGATAAAAAAGCTTTTTTGATATTGACAAAAGAGGATATTTGTGATATAGTTACATGGTAAGTTTTTTAAAAAAGAGGTAGAAAGAAAATGGAGCTTAACAAATCAAAAATTAATTTTCTCGGTGACAGCATCACCGAAGGGGTAGGTACATCGTGCGGCGAGGCACGATTCAGCGAAGTTACTGCACGCACTACAGGCGCCGAAATAAGAAATTACGGAATAAGCGCAACAAGAATAGCAAATCAAAGAGAGATAAAGGAACTTATTGACACGCAGTCATTTTGCCAGAGATTTGCGGATATGGACGATGACGCTGATGTTATTGTTGTATTCGGCGGCACAAACGATTACGGTCACGGTGACGCTCCGTTCGGCAGCTTTTCGGACAGAACTCCCGATACATACTGCGGCGCGCTTCATTATTTAATGAACGGTCTTATTACGAAATATCCGTTGGCGCAAATTGTGTTTATAACTCCTCTTCACAGAGAAAACGAAAACACCGAAAACGAGTCAAACGGACTTGCGCTGAAAGCATATGTTGACAAAATCCGCGAAACTGCCGAGTTTTACTCAATTCCGGTTCTTGACCTATACGCAAGCGGCGGAATTATGCCAGATAATGCGCGTCAAAAAGAAATGTACTGCCCGGACGGTCTTCATCCTAATGACGCAGGAAACGAAAAAATTGCAAAAAGACTTATAGGCTTTTTAAAAACGCTGTAAATCGGGAGGAATTTAAATTGAAAATTGAAAGACATTCACATGACGGTTATCCATTTTCATTTATATCATATATATCGGATGACATATCCGAAAATCCGGCAATTATATTTCAGCTTCACGGCGCAGGTGAGCGCGGCGACGGCGACAGGGATTTGGACAAGGTGCTTGTACACGGATTTGCAAAAACAATCGACTGTGCTTCATTTAAAAACTGTATTCTCGTTATGCCGCAATGCCCCGAAAACACATTTTGGGCTGCAAGGGTTGAAAGCATAAAGAAATTCATTGACATGGTATGCAAGCATTACCATGCGGATATGAACAGAATATACCTTACCGGACTTAGCATGGGCGGCTTCGGAACATGGTACACGGCAATGGCATATCCCGATATGTTTGCGGCAATAGCCCCATGCTGCGGCGGCGGTATGCCGTGGAACGCGTCTGTGCTTAAAATGCCGGTATGGGCTTTTCACGGAAGCGAGGACGATGTTGTTTTGCCGTCAAATACAATTGATATGGTAAACAGTCTTAAAAAGACAAACAACAATGTAAAATTTGATTTGTATGATGGAGTGGGACACGGCTCATGGGCTAAAGCGTTTACAGAGCCACTCCTTATCTGGCTGTTAAATCAGCATAAATAACGATGCTACTTTCAGTATAGACCGTTAAAAGCAACAGTCAATAAAAGCGTAGGGTGCTGTACTGAGCAGTACCCCACGCTTTTTTAATGACCTCTGCGCTTTTGACGCTTTTTTTGCTGCCTCATTTTAAATAAAATACGCGATTTTTCGCATTTTTTCTCACGCTTTTTTTCGCGGCGCAGCTGCTTTGTCTGCTCCTGCTGCAGCTTTAGAGCCTGCTGCGATTTTGTACCCGTTTTTCCGCTGCAAAGCTGTCTTTTTATTTCCCTTTGAAGCCTTTTCGGGTTTTTCACCGCACTTTTTTGCTCTGTCTCAACAGGCGGACTGAATTGCAAATCATAATAGTGCTTTAAAATAAACTCATAAACCTCAAAATCTTTCGGCTCTGCGCCAAAGATTACCTTTGAAGCCGATACCGCTCCTTTAGCCGACACCTCAAAAATGCCTGCCCAGAACGGATTTTCAAAATACACCGTTAATCCTACACATATCCTGTCCATAGCAAATCCCTCCTTTAAAATTTTTTATGAACAGGGAACGGACAACCCGGAGGGGCAGGTTACTTACCTCGCAAAGCTGCAAGACGGCCGGGCTACCTACCGGCTCTGGCATATAATAAATATGCGTTGCGTTTTTATCCCTGCAATAATAGACTCTATTATTATCTGTTTATTTTTTCAAAACGGCGTGCACGAAATTAATATCTTCAAACGCATGAAGCATATCCGCGCGATCGCCAAAATATCTTTTCTCGATTTCCTTTGTATCAATATGCTCATACGCGAGGAAGCCGTATTCCGAGAGCAGCATTTCCATACTGAGCATATCAAAGCTCGATTTCATCGGCTCGCCGCCCGCCTTTGCCATTTCTATCATGCAACGCACGCGCGGCACCTCCGAAAGAAAAAGACCTGCGCCTGCATAGTCAAAAACAAGCGAGGAGCCTTCGGGCGAAATTTCGGGCAATGCCGCAAGCATTTTTTCAATATCGTCACGGTAGAGATACATACTTACTCCGAGCCACGAAAAAAACGTTTTTTTATTTACGTCAAATCCGTTTTCAATAAGCTTTGCCTTTAAATCGTCCTTTGTAAAATCAACGCCGACAAAATGAAGCTTTTTCGGGGCTTCAAGTCCTGCTTTGTTTATTCTGCTTATTTTATCCGCCTGCGTAAGAGGGTGATCAACCTCGAAAACATCATACTTTAGCTCCCTTTCGCGCAGCGCGAACGTATCCATCCCGGCACCCAAAATAACATATTGCTCCGTGCCGCTTTTCATATCCGTTTTAAGTGCGCTTTCGCAAAACGCGGCGCGCGCAAGCAGCGTTGGCGCAAGAAATGTGTTCACAAGATATGAAAGCTCTTCTTCCCTATCCTTAAAGGTATTCTTCTTATCGGGCGCAAAAAAGTCAATTCCGCCGCATATATAATCGGATATTGCCTTATATTCGCTGTCTGTTATAAGTCTTTTTGCAAGCGTATCCGAAAAAATCGGATTTTTCGCGTTCTCCGCATGATACGCGCGCACAAACGCCGACATAAGTGAAGTAATGCTTGAATTTTTATCCATACAAACCTCCTATATTTTTTAAACCGATTTTTTTATAATTTTCTCTGCCATAGCGCCGTCAATCTGATTGACGGTAACAAATTTTCCGCCATAAAATACAGCCCAGTTATTAAATACGCAGGGCAGATTTTTTGCTTTTTGAAGAGTATCCACCAAAATAAAATTTGCCGGTATATTTTTCTCACCGCAATAGGCTTTAAGCTTTTCAATGCGGTCCGGAATATACGGGCACTGAAAATCATAGTAAACCGTAAGCTCCTTATTTTCTATGCTCTGCTTTTTTGCCTTTTGCGAAAAATGCGGCGCCGTGCCGTCAAACGACAAGCAAAACAGCTCATAGCCGTCGCTTGTTTCGTCCACTGCGGTAAAGGCGAATTTTTCAGCAAAGCTCCGGTCGGAAAGCCATGACTTTTGCTTTTTTGCAGCGAGCATACATATTCCCGATTTTCCGTGCGCCTTTGCGTCGTTTATGCAATATTCCATCAAGCTGCGCCCATATCCGCTCCCTTTCGGCGCGCCCTGAACCCAAAGACAGTAAATATAATAGAAGTTTTCGCCTTCAATCGGGACCCAAGCAGTATCGAGCGGCGCATATTCTATAAATGCGCAGCCCTTTATATCAAGCTTTCTGAAAACATGACCCTCACGAAGCCGCTCCGACAGCCATCTGCGCTTTGCTTCAATCCCGGCGTGTGCCTTTTTTGAGCGGATAATACAGCACAAATGCTCGGCATTTACGTTTTCCTCCGTCAAATTAATAAATTCATCCATTTTAAAATACTACTCCACCATATATTCCTCATGCTTTTTCGGTGCAACGTAAGCTGTATTGTAATTATCGTATATAACCATTCCGGGCTTTGCACCGGAGGGCTTTTTAACGTTTTTAATCTGCGTATAGTCAACCGGGACCTGATTTGAGCTTCTGCCCTTTGAATAATATGCCGCAAGCTGCGCTGCCATAAGCATTGTTTCCTCAGGCACGTTTTTGTCGGTTTTAAGCTTGATTACTGTATGAGCGCCGTGAATTTGCTTTGTATGAAACCATATATCCGACGAATTTGCAAGTCGCAGCGTCAGGTAATCATTTTGTGTATTGTTTTTTCCGACGTATATGTCAAACCCGTCCGGCGACACAAAATGCATAGGCTTTGAAGTTTCGGACTGCTTGTTTTTCTTTGCTCTGCCGCCCTTTTTGATATATCCCGTTTCCGAAAGCTCCGTGCGGATTGCGTTAATATCCGCTTCGCTTGTGCAGTTTTCAACCGACGCAAGCGTGCTTTCAAGGTAGTCTATATTCTCTTCGTTTTGCTTTTCCTGAACTGCCGCTTCCGTTTCGGCTGTTTTTGCCTTGCGATATTTTTTATAATACCTCTGCGCGTTCTGAGCCGGAGCAAGAGCAGAGTCAAGCGGAATTTTCACATTGCTTCCGTCATAATAGCTTACAGCTTCAAGCTCCCTATCACCCTCTTTTATCCTATAAATATTCGCCGTAATCAAATCGCCGTACAGCCGATACATATCCTTTTTATCCGCTTCGGCTATTGTCTGCCTGAGTATAATTCTCTTTTTATACGCCCTCTCAAGAAGATTGCCGAGAAGCTTTACAACATCGGCGCTCTTCTGCTTCATTCGCTCAAGCGCGTCACGGCCGCTGTAAAACTCGTCTATTACGCGGCTCATGGAATTATGCAAAATTTTCTTCATTGCGCCGCCGTACTGGCATATGTCTATAGCGCTGAACTCAGCAAGCTTCTGCGCTTTTTCATCATAAATTATACACGGCGAAAACAAGCCGCTCTTAACCTCGCCCGCAAGCTTTTTTATTTCCGCCGAGAGCTTTTGCAAATCGCCTGCTTCGCAAAGCTTTATATCCGCCGCACCGTATGCGCGGTATACAAGCTCTCTTGCGGTCAGCGGACTTATTCCCGATATTTTCGACAAAACAGCCTTTGAAAGAAGCTCACCCTGCAAAACATTAAAAGACAAATCTCCGCCAAACTCCGTAAGCGGAATTTTATCCTGAGCCGGCGGGTATTCATAAATAAGTCCCGGCAAAACCTGTCTTACCGAGCTCACCGACAAGTCGATATGCTTGATTGCGTCAATAATTTTTCCGTTCTCTCCGACTAAAATTATATTCGAGTGACGACCCATTATTTCAACAATAAGCTGCTTTTCGGTCAAATCGCCAAGCTCATTTCTGCTTTCTATATGAATTGAAATTATGCGTTCAAAGCCGACCTGCTCCACAGCCGTTATTTTTCCGCCGCCGATATGCTTGCGAAGAAGCATGCAAAAAAGCGGAGCGGTAATCGGGTTTTTCTTCTGCCTTTCGGTAAAATTAATTCGCGGATGCGCCGCACCGACCGATATAAGCAGCGTATGGCTGCTGCCGGCAGAGCGTATATTAAGAGTTATTTCATCGCGCTCCGGCTGATGTATTTTATCTATTCTGCTGCCTGTTATTTCGCTTTTAAGCTCATTTGTAAGACAGGCTACAGCAACTGCGTCAAATGCCATTTTCAGCGTCCTTTCTGTCAGACTCCGAGTCTGTAATTATCTATATCCCTATACTTGCCGAATTTTTCTCCGATCTCTTTTATACAGCCGCAAAACTCAAATCCGAATTTTTCATGAAGCCTTGTGCTCGCCTTATTTCCGTTTGTTATAACCGATACAACCGTATGGGTGCGGCCGTCCTCTCTTGCCATTAAAATAATTTTCTCCATAAGTGCGGAGGCTATTTTTCTGCCCCTGTATTCAGGGTGAACATAAACCGAAAGCTCAACACACGATTTATACGCTTCCTTGTCGCGATAAGGAGAAAGGCTTGCATATCCCACAGCCCTGCCGTCACATTCGCACACGATAAGAGGATGATTTTCCTTATTATAATGATTAAACCACTCTATTCTGTCATCAAGCGTTTTTTCCTTTAAATCAAGAGTTGCAACGCTGTTTAAAACCTCATAATTATAAATTTCAAGCAGGTCTGCAACGTCCTTTAATTCGGCTTTTCTTATAATCATTTTTATAACCATTCCTTTCCGTGCTGTAAGGCACAAAATTTAAGTCTGAAAGAAAATCGTTCAGAGTGTTGCTTTGCAGTGAGTGGTGCTGTACGATGGTACCGCCCCGAACAAAAAGCTGCGCTATGGGAGATTTTATTCAGACTTATCCCCTTCTAAAGTAAAACAAGGCGCCGCTTGCGGCGCCCCGATATTTTAAAAATTAATCATTCTGATGCTCCGCCAAATATTCCTCAAAGCTGCTTGCTTTGGGCTTATCAACCGGTTTACCCCCGCCGGGATATGTTCTCGGCAGGTCATCATCTTCAGCATATCCGTCATGTACGGTATATTTTTCATTAGCCGGCTTCTCATCATATGTTCTGCGCGGCTTTCTCTGATATGTTTTTTTCTTTTCGTTTTTCGGTGCAATGACTACCTTTCTGTAAGGCTCATCGCCGATAGAAAATGTTGTTACATATTCGTTGTCCTGAAGATTTGCATGAATAATACGTCTTTCATACGGATTCATCGGCTCAAGAGTATATCTCTTTCCGCTTCTGCCTACCTTTGCCGCAAGACGCTCGGAAAGTGCCTTTAAGGACTCAACTCTCTTTTCTCTGTAGCCCTCTGTATCAATCGTTACGCGCGTATATGCATATTTATCTCTGTTCTTGTTTGCAACAAGCGAGGTGAGATATTGAAGACTGTCAAGAGTATCTCCTCTTTTTCCGATAATAATTCCCATATTATCGCCGCTGAGGTCGATGTTAATTGCATCGTCATCATGCTTTACATCAATTCCGACCTCCATATTCATTGCGCTGAATATATCCGAAAGAAATTTTTTGGCGCTTCCGGAAATGCTGTCCTTAACCTCAACTCTTATAACAGCGTCCTTTGTTCCTATACCGAGAAAGCCCTTTGACGGCTCCTCTATAACCGTATAAGTAACCTCGTCCTCTCCTACGCCCAATTCCTCAAGCGCGAGCGCTAAAGCCTCCTCAACGGTTTTTCCCTTTTTTTCTATTGTTTTTGCTGGGTAGCTTGACATCTACGTCGTCCCCTTTCTTATCAAAATAATAATTTAACGCAAGCTGCTGAACAACCTGCACAAGACTGCTTATAATCCAGTATACACCCATTCCCGACGGAAGAGTTAATGTAAAAAATCCTGTCATAAGCGGCATCATTACGTTCATTGTGTTTGCCATCTGAGCGGAGGAATCCTTTGCATCGCCCGACGGCTTTGTGCCTGACTGAACCTGTGTTATTTTTGTGCTGAGCAATGTTGACAAAACTGCGAGAATAGGAATAAGTATGAGAAGAACAATTCCCATATCGCTGAAATTAAGCGCGAGTATTCTGTTTACCGCAGTCATAGGCGTATTTGAAAGATCAAGTCCGAGAAAGTTAAAATTAAACGCCCATTCGAGATGCTCACCGAGAATTGAGCACCATTTTGAAATCTGAATTTGTCCCGTTTTAACGAGCATGGCAAGATCTGTGCTTGCAAGATTGCCCACGAGCTCCGGAAAGCTCTCAACCATTTTATCTCTTATTGCGCCTACAATATTAAGATTTTCCTGCGTCCATTCCGTAACTCCGGCAAGATATGTTATAGGTCTTTGAATAACCTGATACAGTCCGACAAGTATAGGCATCTGTATCAGCATAGGAAGACAGCCGCCCATCATGCTGACGTTGTTTTCCTTGTAAATTTTCATCATTTCTCTTTGAAGCTTGTCCTTGTCATTTGCATACTTCTTTTGAAGCTCTGCCATGATAGGCTGAATTTTCTGCTGCTTACGCATTGCTTTCTGCGATTTAATATTAAGCGGAAGCAGTATTACCTTAATAATAACGGTGAACAGGATAATAGCAAGACCGTAATTCTGAACACCCTTATATATTAAATCGATAATATACCCAAGAGGTCTTGTAATTAAATAATGAAACATAGCGTTAATCCTCTCTGTTTATAGTGCTGCACCTTTTATTACGGAACCGGGTCATATCCGCCCTTGCAAAACGGCTGACATCTTAAAAGCCGCTTTACGGCGAGAAACCCTCCTTTAATAATTCCGTATCGCTCTACGGCGATATATGCATATTCCGAGCAGGTCGGAATAAATCTGCAGCAAGCCCCTCCTTGTTTATACGGGGAAATATGGTGTCTGTAAAATAAAATTAAATAAAGTAATAATTTTTTCATTTTTTTATTCGCTGTCGCGGCAGTCGTCCGAGCACACATAAAGCTGCGTTTTAATAAGCGCCGCTTTTAAGTCGCGCGTAACCTGTCCGCTTTTTTTGCCCTCAATTCTGTTCCTTGCAACGATTATTATATCATATCCGTTTGCAATGTTTCCCTCAAGCGCGTCAAACGCAACGCGCATAATCCGCTTTGCCCTGTTTCTTTTAACGGCATTGCCCACGCCCTTGCTGACGGTCAGACCCACGCGGATTGTTTTCCTTTTGTTTTTGAGCGCATACACAACAACGCAGCCGGAAACTCCGCTTTTGCCTCGTGCATACAGTCTTCTGAAATCCTTGTTAAGCTTCAGTCTTTTTTCTTTTTTCATAATTTCAAATAATACAAAAAGGCAAAAAGTCAAGGGACTTTGTCCCTTCTCTCCTTGCCTGAACATTTATGCTTAGCAACCGATTATGCAGACAGCTTTTTTCTGCCCTTTAACCTTCTGCTTGCTAAAATCTTTCTTCCGGAAGAAGTACTCATTCTCTTTCTGAAGCCGTGTTCCTTTGCTCTCTGTCGCTTTTTAGGCTGGAATGTTCTTTTCATGCATAACACCTCCCAATATTTTTGTTACTGAAAACGATAACAATTATTTTCAATCCAACAAATTACAAAAACTTATTAGACACCTTTTTAATTATACTTATTTTCATCACATTTGTCAAGTGTTTTTCGGCTTTTTTTATAGCTTTGGTGAAAATATAATAATTATACGCTCTCAAGAGGTACATTTTTCACAAATATATTAAGTAAAAAGGGACTGCCGCCAAAAGCCGATTGACTCTTGGCGGCAGCCTTTACTCGTTACAAGGGAATAGAAAACGGCTTTTCGGAGCTTTTTTACGTTCCCCTTGTCTGTCTTTCGCTTTATTTAATAGGTAAAGCCAATCCGCCGACGCATTTTACGCCGCTTTTTTAATTTTGCGCTTATTGTGCCATAAGCCATATATCCCCATCCGGCGTTGAGGTTATATAATGAGTATATTCTCTGTCTGCATAGCTTTTTGCATCGGTATACCCGAGATAAAAATCACGGCTGCCTATTGATCCCGTTTTCCCGTCCGCCGAAACCTTTAAAACGCCTTTTACCTTGTCGCACCTGCAAATATATTCAAGCGCCGTTTTATCGGATTTTTTAAGAGTCTGCGAAACGGCATTATCGGAGCCGAAATCATACCCGGTCACAACATATACGCTGCAAGAGAGCGCATTGTAAATCATTTTTGCCGCGTCAAGCCTTGTTACGCCGGAGTCATCCGCACCGGAGCATATTCCCTCATCTGCGGCAAGCCTTGCATAGCCGTCCGGATATCCGCCGAAGGCTGCGGCTCTTTTTTCGTTTCCGAGAAGATTCAAAAGAAGCTTTGCAAACTGTATTTTTGTAACTGCGCTGTCCGGAGCAAATGTGCCGTCCGGGAAGCCGTTTACAACGTTAAGCTGCGCAAGTATACCAATGTCGGTGCGCGCCCAGTGATTTGCCGTATCGGAAAACACAGGAAGCCCATCAGGAACTTCCGTCTCGCCGTACATCATCATACGCGCTATAAGCTTTGCCGACTCAGCCCTTGTAAGTGTGCTGTCGGGGTTAAATTTGCCGTCATAGCCGTCTATAATTCCGAGTCTTTTAAGCGTTGTCACACTTTTATCATCGCAGTCGGAAAACGCTGCAAAGTCAACACATTCCGGTATTTTCGGAGCATTTTGCTCCAGATAAGTATCAAGCATAACTGCTTTGTATATGGCATTGCCGCTATCATAGCTTATATCGCTGATTAAGGCTTCCGTATTATCGTTATACGTTACCCATACGGCGCTTTTTAAAATATAATTGTCCTCCGTCATTATAAACAGCGGAAAAGCCTTTTTTGCGTTTATATCCTCAAGGCTTGTTTCGGATACAAATTTCAGTGCCGCGCCCGTACCGTCGTATTCCATAGCCGCTTTTCCGTCTTCGTTGTCACCGTAAATATTGTCAAAAACGCATTTTCCGTCTTTTTTCGATATGCCCTGAATTTCAACGGCGTTTTTTTCTTTTCCGTCCTTTGAAAAATACACATAATAAATGTCCGTGTCACTGCGCAGCAATTCGGAAAAGGATTTTGCATTTTCGAGGTATGCTCCGTCATTTATTGCATAAGCGGCATAAAATTCACTCTGCTCATCACTCTTTGATATAAACATATTCTTAATTTTTTCGGATAAATCGACTGTGTTTTTGTCCTGTATTCCGCTTGCGTATACAACTGTCTGCACGATAAGAAGTAACAGAACCGTTTTAAGTATTTTCTTCATATAAAATTCCCCTTTCAAAATTAATTGTTGTCCACTCTCTTTTCAGCTCCGAAAACATAAACCTCAGCGCCTTTTGAATTGTCCTTCTGTAAAATCTGAACGGAATACTCCTCTTCTCCACTGTAAGATGCGCTGACAGTACCTGTGCCGCTTGCGGCAACCTCTCCCGTTTTTGTGTTTATTATGCGTATCTCGCCCTCTCCGTCCGTCACCGAAGCATAAAGAGCTGTTCCGTCCTTTCCGCTGTAGGTTCGCGAAAACGTTTCCTTGCTTTCTTCATTAAAGCTTACTTTTATATTCTCTGCGTTATCTTCTGCCGAAACGCTTTGTGCATTAAGTGTACTTTTGCTTTCGGCATATGCTTCATTATTTTCTGAAGCGACCGGTACGGCTTCAGCCGTTTCTTCTTTCGCCAAAGCGCTGCCGATTTCTTTAACTTCACTGCTTTTTGTCTGCTGCTTCTTTTCATATTCCGGTTTTTTTGTCGCCTGATTTGCAGCCGCATATTCGCGGTTATCGGTCATCGGCGGCATTTCGGTCGGCAAAGCCTTTTGCTCGGCAACCGCATTTACCGCTCTTGACAGCGCATTATCCTCACTGTATGCTTTATTCGCGGTATACTCAACTGCGCCGCCGCACAAAACGACCGTTACAAACGACAAAGCAAACGCAATTATGCCGCGCCGCTTTTTCTTTAAATCAAGCACCTCAAAAATTCTTTTTCTTAAAAGCCTGCCCGACGAGAAAAACTGATTTGAACAAAAGCTTCCGCGCCCTATGCTTTGGCGCGCTCCGCTTACAATCGTCTTGCAATAATCGCTGCGCCAGTCAATATCTTTGCCGTATGTCACGTCATAGTCGCAGTTCAGCTCAATATCGCCTGCCGCAAAATGCGACATTATATGCACAAAGGGATTAAACCAGTGAACAGCCCTTGCAAGCGATATAATAAGCTTATATACGCAGTCATGATTTCGGCAATGCATTATTTCATGGCTTAAAATCATCTCAAGCTCCCGATCGGTGTAGGATTTATCGGGCAAAACAATTGTGCGGCAAAATATGCCGAACGTAAGCGGCACGGGTGAATATTTTGATGCAATGACCCTTGCCCTGCGATATGAAAGCTTTTCAAAGGCGGCTTGTATTTTTTCGCTCACCTTTACCTCATGCTTTTTTATGCTGCGGCTGAAAATAATAAATGCCGCTGCGCGCTGCGCTAAAAATAATGCGGCTCCGATAAGCCATATGTAAAATACGCTGCTCTGCTGCCGCATTACCGCTACAGTGCCTTGACCGACCGTTATATTCACGGGAGAAGCCACTCTGAGCGGAAAAGGAAGAATAAGCCTTATGCACACCAAAAGCCATATATAATAGCGCCACTTGACCGTAAGGGCGTGCTTGGAAAGCGAAGCAAAAAGCATAAAAAACAAAATTAAAACCGAAACCGGCAGCGTAATTTTTATCACATCCGTAAAAAAACCGATCATAACTTTTTCCTTTCCATACGCTTTTTCTCAATAAAGCTTTCAAGCTCATCGAGATCGCTTTCGGCTATTGCCTTGTTTTCATACATTGCCGCAACTATCTGAGTAACGGTGCTTCTCGTGAGCCTTGAAACAAGGCTGCCGCTAACCTCTGCAATATAGCTTTTTTCGCTTATAAGAGGCTTGAAAAGCTTATTTCTCCCCTCTGTTCTTGCGGTGAGAAACCCTTTATCCACAAGCCTTGCAAGTATGGTTTGAAGAGCTCCGTTTGTCCATGCTCTGTCTGCTTCAAGGTACTGCTTTATATTCGTTGTTGAAGCTTCCCCACCGATAGCCCATACAGCGCGCATTACCTCAAGCTCCGTATCGGATATTCTTTTTTTCATATGATCCTCCTTTAAAGCGCCGCGCAAAAAACAAGTTGCATATTTTTTTAGCGCCGAATTTCATAAGCTAAATGTATACATCTAAACTACTACTTTTGTAGTACACTTAGATTATACTACAAAAGTAGTAGTTTGTCAATAGCTTTTTAAAAATTTTTTCAAAAAAATTTGTGCCTCTCGGAATTTTTAAAAATTCCCGAAAGGCACATTTTATACGATTTTAAATTATTTTAAAATACTGATCCAAAGAATTTTGGAAATCTGCTCACGAAGCAGGAAGCTTTGCGGCTTCAGGCTTCCGTCCTCATATCCGGATACAATGCCGTTTTCCGTAAGATAGCTTACGGCGTCAAACGCGTATTCGGATACTACCGAGCTGTCGGAAAACGCAAGAGTTCCGGAAGATTTTTCACCTTCAAAGAACACTCTGTATACAAGTGTCATAGCGTCCTGACGTGTTATTCTGTCGGAAAGATTTGCTCTTATTCCCGTATCAGTCACGCTGCCCTTAAGCCAGCCTGCCTTATAAGCCGCTGCCGCATACGGCGCTGCCCATTCGGCAATTTGGTCTGCATCCTCAAACATACTTACATCATTATCTTCAAGAGAATCGCCCGATGCAGCAGTAAGAATTTTTACAAACTCTCCTCTTGTAATTTCACTCTGCGGCATGAAATATTTATGACCGCCCTCTTCATAGCCGTTTACAAGCTCTGCATACGCAAGACTGTTAATATAAAGCTTCGCCCAGTTTCCATCAATATCCTCAAAGCCCGGTCTGTTCGGGTTTTCTATTGCGGCATACAGTCCGCCTGAGCTTACGTATTCGGAAAGCATTGCTCTTGCACTGTCAAGGCTTCCGCCGATATAAATCCATTTTCCCGTCTTATACGAATAACGATAAATTCCGAGATTTTCTTCATTCTCAACGTTTTTAACCTCAAGATCGAGAAGCATTTTGTCAATCGGCTTAATCGATTCCGCTCTTACAATATCCGAGCGGAACGCTCCGCCGCTTGGCAAGCCATCGGTATAGCGGTCGGTGCTTTCGTCCGTTCCGAGTACAATATAGTTTTCACCCGATATATCTCCTCCGGCAACAAACGCAGTGTTTCCGCCCTGCTTTGAAACGGAATCTATACCGGAATACATCTTATACGCTTTAACCTCAGCCTTATCGGACATTTCGCTTCTGACCTTTTCAATAAGCTCAAGAACCTCTTTCGGATAAGCCTCTGACGGCTTAACCGAAGCTCCTCCGCCACCGCCGCCGCTGCCGCTTCCGGATGACTGACCGCTTTGCTCGGATTGACTCTGAGCGCCGACAATTCCGGAATCGTAAATATCCGAATAACTCTCTCCGCCCGTTACGTTAAGCCTTGCCATAACGCTGAACGGATTTGCCGTATTTCTCATAACAACTGCCGATTTATTGCCGTCGGCAACGGTGAGTGCCGCCTGTGACGGATCGGAAAGCAGTGTCCATACAAGCTGATCCTTTGAAATGTCAATTCCAAGCTCGTTTCCGCTGCCGTCAACTCCGACTGCGGTAAGCTCCGTAGCCTCTGTTCCGGACGGATTTACGGCTTTAATTTTTATTCCGCCGATTTTTGACGCGTTTTTGTTTACAACGGTTGCAATATGCGTTGTAGTGTTTCCGTTTTTATCCGCAGCAACAATTTTAACCTCGTGCGAATACAGCGGCAAAATAACGGGTATTGTTTCTTCAAAGACTCTGTCGCGTCCGCCAACGGTTTTTTCCGACACAACCGGCACATCGTCAAGATATACCGATATTTTTGCATTATCGTCCGTTGTAAGCCTTATCGGTATTCCGACAGACGGATCATAGAGGCTTCCGTTTTGCGGATATTCTATTTTTATATCCGCCGGAATTGAGTCAAGCGAAAGCTTTTTGGTTACAACCGTAACATCGCCTGCCTTATTTGTAAATATAACATCTACAAAGTGATCTCCGTCCGTCAGGCTGAACGCCGCATATCCGCACGCGCTTTCTCCGGCTCTGTTTGTAAGAACATCACCGTAGCGCTTTTCGTCAACATCAAATCTTACCGTAACCTCATCGTTCGGAGCATCGCCGAAATTGGTGATTTCATAGCTTATAAGGAAATTCGGGTTTGTTATCTGCAAATACGGTATGCTCTTGTCGTCCGTTTTGCTTTTTGCGTCATATGAAACTACGTCAACCTTTACCTGCGGCGGAATGGGAACAGGCACTGTTATATCAGTACTTCTCACCCTTTCGCTCGAATAATATCCGCTCCCCTCGTTCATGTTCACCGCATACGCTTCAACAAAATATGTTTCACCCGGAACTATCGCCGACGTGTATCTCGTTTCGCCGTCGCTTCCGAGAACGGTATTCTGACCCTTAAAATATGTTTCTATTTCTCCCTTGCCGTCGAAATCGCCCACATATCCGCCTATTCCGCCGAGCAGCTCTGCCGAGCCGTTTTCCGTGCGCTTGTATACATTAAACTGAACACCTGTTGCATTTTCCGGAACGGTTGATTTTATGTTTATTCTTCCGTCACCGCCTGCCACAGCCTCAAATACAGGCTCAGACAGCGTGTTCGGGTTTGTATACATCAGCGGCTCTGACGTATACGCGCTTGTGAACATAGTGTTATTTACTATCGAATCCAGCCTTACAATATATCTGCCTGACGGAATATTTATATCAATATCCGCATTTGCCGAGCCTACGGCGCTGTGCAGTATATATCCAGGATGTTCGTTTTCTATAAGATTTCCGTTTTCATCGGTAAACGACTCTATAACCGGCTTTCCGTTTTCATCTGACGGAACAAGTGATACCGTAACATTTGCGCTGTCGTCTGCCGTCCATGATGCGCTGAGTATATTTCCCGAAATTGATGCGCTGTCAACAGAAAGCTTCGGGGTAACAGTCGGAACGGATAAAACTGTATAATCGCTTATCTGTGCGCCGTTTGTTGACTTAACGCTCCATTTACCCTCTGTAAGCGATGGATTATAAAGGCTGATATACGCATATTTTTCAGTCTGACCGTTCTTTGCGTTTTCCCTTTCCTTAAAGAGCATATTTGCTCCGAGTGCGTTGTTTTCCTCCTGAGTCTTTTCATAGTCGTATTCAACAAGCGGATAATCGCTGCCGTCCGGTCTTGTAACAGAAAGCTGCGGCGCAGTATCTCCGCTATAGTATACTCTCAGAACAATATCGTTTCCGGTTATCTGTGAGCGCGTAATATTTGTATCAAAGCCGCTTGCTCCGCCCGATCCTGCCGCTCCGGCAAATGAAGACGTTACAGAGCGGTCAACGCTTGTTTCAAGCACGCTCGCTCCTGCTCCTATACCCATAAGAGTTACAGCTCCGTTTTCTCCGGGCACTTCAAACGCTTCAAGAAAACTCATCTGGCTCGGAGCATTCGGATTTGTTGTCTTTTTCGTCAATTCCTCCGAGTCAAAATCAATATCAGCTATTTCATCAACCTCACTGCCCGAAAGCAGACGGAAGTTATTGCTGTCATAGTAATATACAAAGCCTCCGCTGAATATAAACACTCTCACTCCGCCGGAGATAAACTTATT
Organism: uncultured Clostridia bacterium; assembly: GCA_934489015.1. Taxonomy (GTDB): domain Bacteria; phylum Bacillota; class Clostridia; order UBA1381; family UBA1381; genus RGIG9115. Next base: position 68,052 of record CAKSSN010000007.1, on the reverse strand, counting down.
CGTTATCGCAAGCGACACTCCGGCAAGCGTTCCGAGTCCCGGAATATTAAGGCTTCCGCTTATTTTTCCTATAAGATAAAACTGCGGATTTGTTGTAAGCGCAAGGCTCACATTTCCCTTTACGACTCCCGAAAACATATCAACGGTACCGGAAAGCCGCGCTGTAAAGCCTGTGGTCCAGTCAAATTCGCCCTTTGCCACAAACTTAATCTGATCAAAGCCCTTAGGTGCGCCTGTTACGCTGAACGAAAGTCCGTTGCCCGAAACCGACATATCACACTGCATTACCATAACGGTTACAATATCAAATGCCGCCATTACATTTACGGTAACCGGCGGACGCGCGTCACCGTTATAATTTATAGAGCTTGCAAGATCGGTTATTCCGCCGCCGAGTCCCGAAAGGCTCGATACGCCCGGAACAATCGGAACGGTAAAGCCCTTTATTTCAAGGTAAATGCTGTCGAGCATTATTTTACCGTTGTCCATTTCCGCAAGGCTCATTCTGAACGCTGTGCTTATAGGGCCTACTCCGAAGCCGAGATCAACTCCGGCATTAAATTCATACGTGTTAAACGTTGCGCCGAGAGAGAAGCTGTTTAATTTACCCTTATTTTTAGCTCTTGCGGCGCTTGCATTTTGGTTTTGACCTGCCGCAGTTGTAGCGTTTGAATTGCTTGCGCTTACAATTGTCTGCGACGGGTCTGTCGGGTTTGACGCCGCAGCTCCGTTTGAAAGAGCCGGGTCATTATTTTGATTTCCGCCTGCCGGGAATACCGATTTCGGCAGCTGGAGATTAACCGTTGCCGCAACTCCGACAAATCCGGTTATTATTTTTTCTTCATCTTTTCTGTCCTCATGCTCACCGAACAAAACCGAATCTATAGATATTCCGAGCGAGCCGCCGTCACCAAATCTTCCGAGAGATTTTGTAGATGAATTTCCCTCAGAAAACAGCTCTTTTGCCTTTGACCTTGCGGCAGCCGCAGCCTGCGACGGTAAAGGTGCAGACGTCGGTGCTGCAGACGGCGCTGTTGTAGGCCGTGTTGTAGGTGCGCTCGACGGTGATGCGGACGGCTGCGATGTAGGTGCTGTTGTCGGCCTTGTCGTCGGCGCCGTTGTCGGTGCGGACGTGGGCGCTGTTGTCGGTGCGGACGTGGGCGCTGTTGTCGGTCTTGTCGTAGGTGCGGCAGACGGTGCTGCTGTCGGCGCTGTTGTGGGCGCCGCTGTCACTCTTGTCGGAGATGACGTCATTATCGGCGTTGAAGTCGGCTTAGTTCCGGCTTTCCAAACCGTCTGCGGCGGCGGAGTTCCGGTTGAAGTTCCAGATCCCGACGCGGATGTCGGCGCAGATGACGGACGCGCTGTCGGTCTTGCCGTAGGCGCAGTCGACGGCGAGTCGGACGGCTGCGGTGTGGGCGCCGTTGACGGCGAGTCAGACGGCTGATCCGACGGAGATGCAGACGCTGACGGCTGCGCTTCGTCCTCACTCTTGCTCATTCCGAGCGGGAATGAAACAGAGCCGCTGAAATCTATCGTATATCTTCCGTCCTGACAGCCGAGAACGCCGTAATTTAAACTGAATATAAATCCGCCCAAATTCTGCAGCAGCCAGCCGCCGCCGAGAAGCTGAAGCTTCGGCGCTTCCGCACGCGATGCAACCGCTTCGTCATCAATGTCATATGTAAAATAGCTTCCCATAGGCAGCTTAATCATAAAGCGGTTTTTCCAGATTGTTGACGCATTTATTATGCTCAAATCTCCGTCACCCTCAATGCGCATTGCAGAGGGCTTTCCGTCACTTGTAAAGTCCGCCTTTATAGTCATAGGTATACTTGTATTGTAATAAAGTATACGATTAAGCTTTACGTTATCGGAGCCGGCTACCGACTCAAAACCGATAATATCCGGATTGTTACGCTGCGGATCGGTGCTTATAACAAAGCCTTTTTCACCGAGCCCGTCTTTACCCTCCTTATAAAGCACCTTGAAAACTCCGCGCGCTTCAAGGAGCATTTCGCCTTTCTTTTCCTCTATTTTCTCCTTATATTCCGCATACTGCTCCTCAGGTGATTTCGAGCCTAAAAGACTTTTTCCGGTTTCGGTCGTGAAAAGTGCCATTTCATAATCGGTATTTTCAGACGTTCTGGCAATTACCGCAACGGAATAGCCGCGATTTTTATATTTTTCGTCACTCGTTGTTTCAATGTAATCCGACTTTTTGTCAAACTCCATTTTACCGAGATATTCAACGCTGTTTTTAAACTCTATCGTCAGCTTAAATTTTCCGAGCCGTCTTTCCATATCAACAAGAAGACCGAGCTGCTTGTTTTCGGTGTCGACAGAGCAGTTGAAGCTGTCGATATTTATAATATCTCCCGAAACAATATCCGTAAGGTAAGCCGTCCAGTTTGTCTTATCGGTCATAATGCCGAAATTTCTGCCGGTTGCCTGAATTGCAAAATACGAATATCCCTCATAATAAATCTTTTTCGGGTTAATCTCCGTAAAGGCAAGGTCAACCTCTCCGTCACCGAGCGACGGAAGCGTTACAACCTTTGAGCCTACTGTCGGTATCGGATTTCCGTTTCCGGTAAGGCTCATTGTTATTTTTCTTGTGTCAATTGAGGTGCGAAGATTATATCCGGATGTCGGTGCGTAAACTATATCCGGTGCGTCGGGGTCGCCGTTTGACTCATCCTTTTCGTAAACCGGGCGCGCCTTAAGCTTAATTGGAATATTCCGCTTTATCGCGCCGCGATTTATCGTTCCGACGCTGATTACTTCGTCCTCTTCCCTTTCGGAGGCTACCCAAACGGCAGGCTCCTGCGTCATGTTGTTTTCATCATCAACAATTTTATCCTGAAACGAAAGTCTTACCTTTCCGTCAACTATCTGACGCGAATCCCTGTCGGAATTATCAATTGTAAGATAAAGCGTTATTTCGCCGTCATTTTTATAGCCCGATTTATCATCATTCGGATAAAGCGCTTCCTTTTGAGTTACTGTCAGCACGCAGCCGTCGGTTGATGTTTCCGTACCGGAAAGCTCTCCCACACCGTACATTGTATCAATCGAAAGGCTTTCACCGGAGGCTACAAGCTCCGGGTTAAACATAATCGAAACAGCGCTGTCGGGGCAGCGGTATTCGTTATAATAATCGTCAAAATTAAGACCCGTATTTACCGAATAGTCCCAAAGCGTGTTCGCAAGATTATACCAGTGAGCCGCCTGCACCTTATCGGGATAACGGCGCATTGACGAATTTTTTAAAAGTCCGTATGCGCTTGTAGTCGAATATGTAACGCTGTCCGATACGGAAAACCACTCCGGAACGCTGTCGCCCTCAAACTCCGTTTCTCTTGAAATTGCATTTGAAGAGCCGTTTACAAAGAACGAACCTCCGTCATTTGACGCAATTTTCGTATCAAACAAAATTCTTATACCCACTCCTACAGGCGCGGGATTTGCATTATAATATGAATATTCAACATCGGCATATCCGCCTGCGGCAGATGCCGTATTTGAATTTATTATAATTTTCTGCGTAACAGTCACTCCGTCAACTGCCCACTGTGATACAACAGCACGGTTTTCCCCGTCTATCTGCTGTACCTGCGGCGCTGAAACAATTACGCCCTGCGAGCTGCCATAAACGTAATCCGCCGCTTCCTCGTTTGCCGCACCCGGATTTTTTATTATTCTGACGGTGGTATAGGACGTGGCAAATTTATCATCGCCGTCATACAAAAGCGGCTGATTGTCATCGTAGCGCTTTGCCGGAACACCCTTTACGGTGTTAATCCCGAACGCCGAGCCGTCCTGCTTTACATATGCTTTTATATAATCGTTATCAATGCTTATGTCGCTGCTGTCGGCAAAGCTTGTCGGAAGCACACCTGCAAACAGCGCGGCAGCAAGGATAAATGATAATATTTTCTTCATTATTGCTCCTTTCATAAATCCCGAATTGATTTTGCGGTTTTTTAGCATCCCATTAACCTGCAATAAATACATACATTACATAGGTTATTCTGTTTTCGGTCTGCATAAACAATGTATACATTCCCGTTTCCTCCGGCTCAAGACTGATTTTCGCATCAGCGGCAGCGAGCGTCTTAAATGACTTGCCCTTTAGCTCCGCTCCGTTATAGTAGCCTTTAACAAACGCATATGAAACCTTATTTCCGTTCTTGTCTGCATTTACAAACGAAAGCTCCATATCGTTGCCGATCCAGTAATTTGTCTGCTCACCGGGTACGAGTATTTCGCCGTTTATTGCGGCAAACACATCGTTTTTACCTATTACCTGAATGTATCTTGTAAGGTATGCCTTGTTTCCGGCAATGTCCTCAGCCATAAACGTAACAGGGTATCTTCCGGGTACGTTTTGGTCAAACGAGCCGTAGTCGGCCGTTACATCACCCTTTACGCCGGACTCATAATCCTCTGCGGTTACCGTTTCAAAATCAGCTCTGCTGAATTCTCCGCTCTTTATAAATATGTTCTGCGTTCCGGTATATTTAAGCTCCGGAGGCGTAATGTCAACATATTTTACGTCGACGGTATGCGTTGAGCTGTTGCCGTACACATCTGTTATCATAAACGAATAAACTGCGTTTTCTGTCGGATTAAACGTAACGCTTGTGTATTTCTCTCCGTTTTGAACAACATATGCCTCACCGCCGCCCGCTTTTCTGTTTGCGCTTACGGTTATGTTCGGAATTTCATTTGTCCACGATGTCGGATTTCCGCTGTCCGAAGCTGTCGGCGCGGTTTTGTCAATGTCTGTTACATCAACATAAATCGTGTCAAAGTTTCCTGCCTCGTCCATATACTTAAAGTTATACCTGCCGTTATTCATAACGGTGTGATATTTAGACTGCGCGGCATTTGTTATAAACACCGTATCCGCGTCATTTCCCTCAAGAATATCGGTACCCTGCGCTTCAAGAACAATTGTTGCGCATCCGGGAAAACTTACCCTATTATTGGAGTCGTCATACATTACATCATACTCCACACGCGCCGTCAGAACAGGCTTCTGCTTATCAATATTATCAACCGTTGCAATAAGACCGTCGGTTTCGTTCGCGCTCGTATCGCGGAATTTGAAAACCCTTGAGCCGTTATCTGTAAACGTGTACGATATATATGATGAATATGTTCCGCCGTAATCTCTGAGCAATGTGCCGTTTTCGTCATATATCTGATAATCGGCAATTTTATCAAGACTTATATTGGCAGTAACATCGCCGTTTGTAAGCTTTTTCGTGCTGTACGATACAAACGCTCTGGGCTGGCTTCTCTCAAGCGTTGAAACATTTAAATTAACCTCAGTCGTGTTCCCCGCTTCGTCGGCAAACATCAGCTTTGCATAGCCGTTATTTTTAAACACAACGCTTCTTGTGCCGTCGGCATTTTCCTTTACATCGGACGTATCATACAGCTTTGCGCTGTCATCGCGTCCCGTTACCGACAAAAGCTTAATATCGGAGGATATGTTATCCGAAAGAGAAATATTTGCCGTAACATAATCCTTTACATTTCCCGCCGCCTTGGTATAGCTGTAGGAAACATCAGCCGACGGCGGCTCCATATCGAACTTCATGCCGCTTATCGTAAGCGTTCCCTTGCTTGACGATCTTGAAGTATATTCATAGCTGTGCTCGTCGCTGTCCGACACCTTCATAACCTTTACAAGAGAGCCTGAAGAATAAATATAAACCTCCGCGTCCTCATTTAAGTATCCGCCGCTGTAGTCATAGCGTACAGACGTATTTTTATAATCGTCCGCGTTTGACGTGATTTTAAAGCTGTCAATTTCCTTTGCGCCGCTCATAACCTTTGCGGTGAGATTTACAGGCGTTTTATCTATGTAGTCAACGCTCGCCGTAATGTAGCTTACGTTTCCCGCATCATCCGTAAGAGTAAATGTGAAATCGCCGTTTTCGGTAAACGTGTGTGACAGCTCATTTGCCTTTATATTCGCATTTTCCGTAAAGTCGTCGGAAATATCGCTCAGGCTTACTGTTACATCTGTATTTACAAACGTACCGTCAGAAGCCTTTGCCGACAGATAATTCAATTTAGCCGTCGGGGCATTTCTGTCAAATCTATTTACCGAGTATACCTGATGTGCAAGAGCCGTTTTTGTTTCATCACCTATTACGCTCGGATTTACAACATCAAATTCAACATCTGTATTATCCGTAACCGATAATGTAAAGCTCTTATAAACAGGCATATCGTATCCGTCAACGGTTTCTTCCGCTGCGGCTGCTCCGTCAGGAATATTTGCAAGATAGTATTCCGCATAAATTCCGTCACTCGGCAGTGTGACCGAAACCTCTGCCGACTCGGCATTTGTATATGCTTCATCAAACGGCGCGCCGCCTACAAGAAATTCTATGTTTTCCTCAGGCACGTGCGGAGCCGACGGGTCAATCCAGTCAATCTCTATCGGCAAAACAGTTGTTCTTCCGAGCCTGTCGAGAAGAATATATTCCGCCGATTTATTGAATTTGAATTTGAGCATATGCTGCATGGAATATCCGCCGCCGTCAGCGCCTACATAGCTTCTTATATATTTCTCGGCAATGCGCTGCGCTGCGGTTTCACGTATTTCCTTTGCAACCTCGATAGCCTTAACGGTTTCGTCAATTTCATTCAATGTAAGCGGCTCGCCCATGCTGCCGAACGGACTTGCATAAAGCAAGCAGTCCTTAAAATACGGCTGAAGCGCTGCCGGAAGATCAGATATATAAAATCTCTCATCACCGTTTTCTACCGGAGCCACATAATCATCGCCCGATTTTTCAAGAAGCGACAAGTCAAAGTCTTCTCCGAAAAACGCAAGCGCTTCATCCTTAGTAATATAATTCATATACTCAAAAGGATTTTTTGCAAGGTCCTTATCATATACCTTAAGCTCATCGGATGAAAATTCGGCTATATTCATTTTATCAAAGTCTGCCGGATAATCCATAACGTCCATGCTGTAGAGATTTACCTCATCCAAGTCGCTCTCGCCGCCTATTCCGGAACGCATAAGCCGTCTTATAGCATCTCCCTCCTGATCGGTAATGTTGAGCACATCGCTGTACCATACAAGCTTTTTGCCGTCCGTGACAATGTCGCTGAAATACGTATTCGTCTGCTCATCGTGCATAGACTCCGATCTGTAGAAGCACTCGTTTGAAAGATAGTCATAAATATCAAGTACCGGCGTTGTATATTCTCTTACATTAAAATAGTAATCGTACTTTGATCCGTAGTCGTCACTCTTGTCATTTTTGTAGATATATTTTTCCTCGTCCGTAAGCTCGCCCTCACGTCCGCTTTCTATCTTACGCTTTATTTCAATATATTTATCCCTTGCTTCATCAAAGGGAAGCGTAACCGTTTTTCCGCCGAAGGAATATGTATATCCGTTTTGTCTGCTTCTTCTCACGTTCTCCTGCATAACGGAAATGTTATCCTCATCATCTGCGTTATACTGAAGCATTGTAGGAATATCGCTCACCGTGCGCACGGTAACAGCGCCGCCAGTTATTGTATTCGGCGTATATGTCACATCTGTCTGCGCCCTCTCTCCCGACGCCTCAATGCTGCAAAGCTTTTCTGTCAAAACGTTTCCGGCATTATCCTCAACGCGAACATAAACATTATAGCTTCCGCTCGGCAATGCGCCATAGGTAAGCTTGTAGCCTGCGCCTGCGCCGCCGTTTTCGTTCGGAGCATATACGTTTTCAAGCTTTGCATAAGCAAATCCGTCCTTATCGCCGAAATATCCGTTTTCCTCATAAACTCCGCCCTCATCTGTCTGCGCAATTTCGCGCGCCGAAGCCGTATCGGTGAAGAAATCATTTTCGCTCGGCTCACCCTGAACAACCGCCGCCGACAAAACCTTTAGCGAATCATTATCATGCGCTCTTATTACAATTTCGCCGTATTTTGACGGTGCACCCTCAGGTGTCTGAACGGTGCTTATAAGCTCCGCTGAGGGCTTCTCGCGGTCGAAGCAGTTAATTTCAAAGCTTCTTTCCGAGATTTTACCCACAAAATCGCGGACTGTCAGCGTATAGCTTCCGTTTTCCGTCACCTTTATTTCAAGTTTGCCGTCACCTGTTTTATTTACCTCCGCCGAGCCTGCCGACGCTTCAATATCATCGGTTGTTTCATACATATCCGTTCTGTACATCGCGCTGAGCGTTACACTGTCGGCGTTTGTCATTTTATCGGCACCGCTTAAATCAAGGCTGTAAATTTCTGGAGTCTGTTTATCAACAATAAACGAAACGGATTTTTCCGAAGCATTTCCGCCCATATCCACAGCATCAAAGGTGTAATAATACTTATATGCTCCGTCCTCGTAGCGCTCCGAAAAATCGCTTCTGATCGGATTTTTTATGCTTACCTCTCCGGCAGAGAGTCTTTCCCTTTTATATTCTCCGCCCTGCATATATGAAACGTCTATCTTATCTTTGGCGTTGTCATCAATAACCGCCGAAATTTCGCTTATGTCCGTAAAATCATTTATAATGTAGCTTCCGTCCCTGTACTGCTTCAAAGCCGGCTTAACCGTTATTTCGCTTATCTCGGGCGCTTTAAAATCAACAGCCATTTTTTCGCTTGTTATTTCCGATTTATGACCGAATTTATCGCTGAAAAGTATTTTCACGTAAGCCTGCGTTTCGTCGGTATATTCTCCGCCAAGCGCATAATCTCTGTAAAAATCTATCATTTTCGTGTCGGACGCATTCGCAAGCGCAAAGCTGTCAGCCAATTTTTCGCCTATGTAAAGCTCCATTTTCGGCGCATTTTCACCGGAAAGCTCTATATTTTCGTCCTTTACGAAGGCTCCGCCTTTGTAATCGGCAGCATCATCGAAAAGATTATAGGCGATACTATAAACAGAATTTACACCGTCGCGGCTCTTGCCTATCGCAATTCTTCCCTCCGGAGCTGTTGTGTCAAAATAGTAGCTCTGTCTTAAAAGCTGCGAAATATTCTCCGGCATCATTGTTGCCTTAATTACAAGAGTGTATTCTCCGGCGAACAAATCTCCGCCGCCGTATTGTCTCTGAATTTCTTCATTTGCAAAATTATATGATGTAAGCTCGGATACGCTCTTAAAGCTTACAGCTGTTTTCGCGCTGTTTTCAGGCGCCGCAGAGCCCTTGACCCAGCCAAAGCTTACATCAAAGCTTACGTCCTTCTCAGGCATTTTAAGAGCCTCTGCCGTAATAACATGAACGTCGGAAACGGCGTTTGCTGCGCTATCCTTAAGACCTATTGCAAACTCACGCGAAGCTGTCATAAATATTCCCGACGGAAACTTTGCGCTTCTGTTTCCTACCGTATCGGCAAAGCTTGCAAAAACCTGCCATGAGTCAAGGCTGTTTTCCTTTGCCGAAACTCTTATCTGCTGATTTGCGTCATTTGTGCTGTAGTTTTCATCAGCGGAATTTTGATCCGAAAGATTTTTAAGCGTATATTCTATTAAAGGCGAAATTTCGCCGACACCTGCGTCCGTAACCTCATACGAAACAACAGCGTCCTTGCCGTCACGCGCCTCGCTGACGCCCTTAACAGTCGGCGCGGTTGAGTCTATATAAGCCCTCAGATTTTTCATGCCCTTATTAGTTGCTTTGTTTCCTGCTCTGTCGCTTATTTCGTATTCAATATATACCGGTCTGTTTTCGGGATATTCCGAAGCAAGCGATATTCCGCCCAGATTTACCTGAACCGCTTCTCTGCTGCCCTTAGACTGCGCCGCAAGCTGCAGGCGCTGTGCGGTTTTGCTTCCGGAGGATTTTATGTTCAGATATTTCGCATTGTTATTATCGTCATAATAAACAAGCGATATATAAGCTCCGTTTGTGTCAAACGCACCGCTGTCTTTAAATGTGAGCGTACTGTCGCCGCTAAGCTCCTTTTCCCATGTACTCGGGATTGTTGAGCTGTCAAGCGACGGTGCGGCTGTGTCTATCATAACATTCAGCTTAAGCGGAGCAAGATTTGTATATGTGCTGTCAATAACAAGCTTTTTGCAGTCTACCTCAAGATCGGATATATTTTTAAGCTTTTCTCCGCCTGTTGTTAAAAGGTCCTCCGCACACACAAAGCTGCCGCTGTTATAGTCGCCTGCAAAGCTTAAATAGTATACCGGCAGATTTTGCAGCTCTTCCGGGCAGTATCTGAAATAAAGCTCGGTATACGCGTCGCTCTTTATTCCGTTTGCCTGCACCTTGTCGTTGACGCCCACCGTTCTCGCACCGGCAAGAGAAGCATAAACATATCTGTCGGTAGGCTTTTTGTCCGCGTCATACACTCTGAGCTTAAGGCGCGTTGATGAACTAAGCGACGATTTTTGAATTTCTTCATTTAATGTTATCTTAAATATCGGTCCCGATGTTGTGCTTTTCGGGAATATTTCCTTTTGGCGTCCCTTTGATGACGAAATAATCTCCTGAGGAATTTCTCCGTAAAGATTGCACGACTTATTTCTCGGCATGGTTATCGGATAAAGCTTATCGTCATCGGTAAAGGCCTCCGGCCTTAAAAGAGTGAGCGTATCGTCTATTGTATGAGTCGTATTGTTATATCCGCCAACATTCTCGCTCTCAAGCGGATTTCCGGCAATATCGGTTATGTATTTGGTTCCGCCGATAAGCTTTGTCGGTGTTCCGAAAACCTCTATCTCCGTTTTTCTGCCCGTATTGTCGGGAATGGTATATTTAAAAACAAGTCTGTTTCCGTCCGTTTTATCATAATCCGCCTTAAACTCCTCAGAGCCGCTCGGATTTGATTTTATAACAAGCTTAAGATTTTTTGCATTGTTTTGATCGACCTTGACTCTTTCGTCAAAGCCTACATAATAATAAACGGTATCCCCAACCTTCGCGGTATGAACCGTATCGCCGTTTACATTTTTACGCGTGCCAAAGCCTGTATCATAAATTCCGCTGCTGTTTATGGTCGGCTTACCCTCGTCGCGCAGATATACTCTTACATTATATACCGCCGCGCCGTTCCACTTTTTAAGGCCGCCTCTTTCACTTCTCAAATTCAGAGCCACACGCGTTATATCGCTATCAAGCTTTTTCCATCCGGCAGATACGGTGCGCGCTCCGCTGAACTTGCTGTCGGTTGTGGTTATCTCCTGCTTTATGGGCGAAGCATTTGAATACATTCTTAAATTTGCAATTCCGGTATGATTGTGAAATGTTCCTTTCGCATTTTTCGTTTCCGCAACAACAGCCATGCTTATATCGCCCTTTGCGATAAGCGTTTTCATATCGCTGTCAAATCTTGCAGCAAAATCAACCTTAAAATTCTTTTTGTTATTACTCGGATTATAAACACCGTAAAAATACTTGCCGTCCGAAAGGCGTGGGCCGCCGTTTGACGAGGAGTCGTATACAAAAGCCGTATCGGTGCTGCTTCCGTCATAATAATTTTGACCGCGCATAAATTTAAAGCCGTCAAACACCGAGTATTTGCTATCTATATTCTCTATCTTTTCTCCCTCTTTTGCAGAAAGTATTTTATTTTCCGCAAGACTGACGCTTCCCCAGCCGCGTCCGACATCATCCCAGTTAATTTCCGAGCGGCTGCCGAATTTAATTGTATCTGCCAAAGCGCTTGTTCCCGCCGCCGTTATCATGCATACCGACAGTAAAGCCGAAACGTATCGTTTTCTGTTCATAAGAATACTACCTCCCTGTAACCTTATATTTTATTGTTGTCGCTTTGAAATTGCTTCTTTGAATTTTGCCTTAGTATTGAAAAAACCGATTTTTTGAGAGCTTCCATTTCTGCCTTTAAATAAACCTCATTTTCAAACAAGGCATAATGTACGGCAGCGCGCACGAAAATAAAAATAAAACCCGCGAGAAGCTCTTCGTCAATTCCGAGCTTCGGAGAAAGCTGCTTTGCATACTCTCTGTATCTTCTGCTGACTCCCTCAAAAAATACCTTACCGTGCTCGATATATTTCGGATGAGTGTATACCTGATACATAAGCCGATATTTCTTACCGTGCTTTTTCGCCGTCCAATAAGGAATTTCTTCAATAAACCTCAAAATATCCTCCGGCCCCTTCGGCGAAAGCTCCATAAAGTCGTCCTCAACCTTTGACATACAGTATTCCGTAGACTGAATAATCAAATCATCTATGCCGTCAAAATACACATAAAGATTTGCCGCCGTCATACCGCAGTATTTTCCGAGCAGCTTGATGCCTGTATCCCTCAAACCGTTGTCGCAGTAGCACTCATAGCACTTCTGCATAATCTCCTTTTTCTTTTCTTCTCTGTACTCGATGCTTCTCACTGAATCACTCCCGAATAAATTACTGATTGATAATTAAATTATAGCATAAAAAAGAATTATTGTCAATACAAATCCTGCTAAAATGTATATATTTTATATAAAATTCCGACATTTTTATGCAAAAAGTCAGATTTGCGCAAAAAAACATACCTCCGTCCAAAAACAGAGGTATGTTTTTCTTATTCCTTTTCGATTTCCTTATTTAAATTCATCATTCGCTCATCGAGAAAAGCAACTATACTTGCGCAGTCCTTAAGCTCATCGCTTAGCTGGCGCGGTATGAGCGTTTTATACTTATACTGCATTTTATGCTCAAGGCTCGCCCAAAAGTCCATAGCTATTGTTCTTATCTGCACCTCAACCGTAACTTTTTCCGCCCTTGCGGACAAATATACCGGAACATCTATAAGCATATGATAGCTTCTGTAGCCGCTCGGCTTAGGCGACGTTATATAATCCTTCACCTTCAGAACCTTTATGTGCTGCTGCGACTCTATAACCGTTGCAATGCGGTATATATCGGTTGTAAATGCGCATATTATACGTATGCCGGCAATATCGTCTATATGCTCAAGCGCATTTTCCCACGTCGGCTCAAAGCCCTTGCGCCTGAGTTTTGCAGAAATGCTCTGCGGCGTTTTAAGCCTTGACTTTATATGCTCAATAGGGTTAGACATAGACCGCGCTATAAACTCGTCATTTATCGTTTCAAACATAACATTTAAATTTTTAAGTGCGGCGGAATATGTAAGAGTGGCGTTATTAAATTCCTCCGCCGTCATATTTTCTATATCCATAGCTATCTCCGTTTCTTAAAATATGTAAGCCTGCGGAATATTATTATATATCAAATTGAAACAAAATACCACCGTTTTACATAAAAGTTCATATTAAATTTATACTTTTAACAAAATATATTTGACAAAGGGCAATGATATATGTTATAATTATAATGGATTATTGTATTTTGGAGGAGATTACACCTTGAAATCAAGAGAGGATAAGATAAGAAACTTTTGCATAATCGCACACATAGATCACGGTAAGTCAACGCTTGCGGACAGACTGCTTGAGCTTACCGGAGAGGTTGAAAAAAGGGATATGGAGGAGCAGCTCCTTGACAACATGGACCTTGAGCGAGAACGAGGAATAACGATAAAGGCTCACGCCGTAACGCTTAAATACAAAGCACACGACGGAGAGGTATATACGCTTAACCTGATTGACACGCCGGGTCATGTTGACTTTAACTATGAGGTTTCACGAAGCCTTGCCGCATGTGAGGGCGCGCTGCTTGTGGTTGACGCGTCTCAGGGCATAGAAGCGCAGACGCTTGCAAACACATATCTTGCAATAGACCACGACCTTGAAGTTGTACCTATTATAAATAAGATAGATCTTCCGGCAGCGCATCCGGAGGAGGTTATAGCGGAAATAGAGGACGTTATAGGAATACCGGCAGAGGGCGCGCCTAAAATATCGGCAAAAACAGGCGAAAATGTTGCTGCGGTGCTTGAAGAAATAGTAGACAAAATCCCATCGCCGTCCGGAGATGAAAACGCTCCGCTTAAAGCGCTCATATTTGACAGCTACTATGACAGCTATCGCGGAGTTATAGTATACGTGCGCGTAAAGGACGGAAGCATAAAGCCGGGCGACAGAATACGCATGATGCAGACAAAGGCTGAATTTGATGTTGTTGAGGTCGGAACAATGCACCCGTCGGGGCTTAACTCAAAGGATTGCCTGCTTGCCGGAGATGTCGGATATATTGCAGCAAGCATAAAAAATATCCGCGACACGAGAGTCGGCGACACGGTAACGCTTGTTAAAAATCCGGCTCCTGCTCCGCTTCCCGGCTATAAAAAGGTAAACTCAATGGTATACTGCGGAATTTACCCGGCTGACGGCGCGCAGTATGAGGATTTAAAAGAAGCTCTTATGAAGCTGCAGCTAAACGACGCTTCGCTTATGTTTGAGCCGGAAACATCAATTGCTCTGGGCTTTGGCTTTCGCTGTGGCTTTTTAGGGCTTCTCCACATGGAAATAATACAGGAGCGCCTTGAAAGGGAATATAATCTTGACCTTGTGACAACCGCGCCGAGCGTTATTTACAAAATTCATAAAACAAACGGCGAGCTGCTTTGGTGCGACAACCCGACAAATCTTCCCGACCCGTCCGAAATAGACTATATGGAGGAGCCGATTGTAAAGGCGGAAATACTCGTTCCCGTCGATTACGTCGGAAACGTTATGGAGCTTTGCCAGGAAAGACGCGGAATTTTCAAAAACATGGAGTACATCGAGCAGACGCGCGCGCTTGTGCATTACGATCTGCCGCTAAACGAAATAATATACGACTTCTTTGACGCTCTAAAGTCAAGAACTAAAGGCTACGCTTCATTTGACTATGAGCTTTCGGGATATGTGAAATCAGACCTTGTCAAGCTCGATATTCTCATAAACGGCGAGCTTGTTGACGCGCTTTCGTTTATAGTATTCAAGGATAACGCATACAGTCGCGGCAGAAAAATGGCCGAAAAGCTTAAGGATAATATTCCGCGTCAGCTCTTTGAGGTACCTATTCAGGCAGCTGTAGGCTCAAAGATAATAGCAAGAGAAACCGTCCGCGCAATGCGCAAGGACGTGCTTGCAAAATGTTACGGCGGCGATATTACAAGAAAAAAGAAGCTGCTTGAAAAGCAAAAAGAGGGTAAAAAGAGAATGCGTCAGGTAGGCTCGGTTGAGGTGCCGCAGGAGGCATTTATGTCCGTGCTTAAGCTTGACTGATATAATTTGAAAATGAAGAATAATAAAGACGATATTAAAGCTTTATTCGGTATGCTCAAAAAAGTATACGAAAAAATAAACGATGATAAAATTCCGGTATACGCCGCTCAGGCAACGCTGTTTATAATCATATCCGCGCTGCCGTTTCTGATGCTTATGGTCAGTATGCTTAAATTTATACTTCCTCAGACTCAGGGCGATTTGATTGCTATGGGCGGAAAATTTCTGCCCGAAGCGGTTGTACCCTTTGTAAACAGCCTTATAGACGAAATTTACTCCGGAAGCACCATACCCATAGCCTCCGTAACAACCGTTACGGCGCTTTGGGCGGCATCTAAGGGCGTTATGGCGCTGCTGACGGGACTTGACAACATCTACCGCTTAAATCGCGGCTATGTAAAATCAAGGCTTATGTCGCTTGCGTACACACTGATAATGATCGTTGCGCTGTGCATAACGCTGATGCTTTTTGTTATAAGCGGCCAGCTTGTAAAAATGTCCGAAGCGGCATTCCCGGCAATTCATACACTGTCGAGCTTTTTGTTTGAATTCCCGGCAATAATTTATCTCTTGCTGCTCACGCTCGTTTTTGCAATGCTCTATGTGCTTCTGCCGGGTCAGAAAATAGCCTTTCGCCATCAGCTTGCGGGCGCGTTTCTTGCCGCTTTGGGATGGGTTATGTTTTCGCTCATATATTCGGCATATATAAATAACTTTACGAATTACTCGCTGATATACGGCAGTCTGACGGCAATTGTGCTTTTAATGCTGTGGCTGTACTTTTGCATGAATATTTTTCTGTGCGGCGCGGAATTTAACGAATTTTTAAAAAACCGCAAAAAAATTCAAAGCAAATAAACGCTGAAATGAAAGGAGAGCCTTGAATTTGGGAAGAAAAAGCATTAAATTTAAATACAACAGACAAACAAGAAAAGGTTTTCTTATCAGCAACGGGAAAAAAATTAAAATAAACATCGCAAGCCTGCCATGCTCCCTGCCGCAGTCATCGGGCGGATCGGGCTACGGTCTGCATATTATTTGGGAGGACACATAATTTGAAAGCAATACAAGCGCTCAAGGCGGGCCCGAACGGCAAAAAAACAGAAGACTATTTGCTTTATACAATGGTCCTTTCCGCACTTATGTGGAGAAGATATAACGGAGAAATAAAGCTTGTGACCGATACGTCCGGAAAAAAATTTCTGACAGAAAGCGGCGCGGCAGGCGCATGGGACGAAATTTCCACGTTGCTTGACGATATTCCGTCATATGTTGACCGCAGCGTTTTCTGGGCGGCAGGCAAAATCTTTGCGCTAAAAAACGAGAAAGCGCCGATTGCGGTAATCGACACGGACTTTATTGTCTGGAAGCCGATAAAGATAAATAATACAAACGGAATTTATGTTATACACAAAGAAAATCTATCCGACAGCGTTTATCCAAACGCAGAGCCGTATATATCGTTTGACGACGACTTTTCATGGAGCGTGCCGCCGTCAAATGCGGCATTTTACTACATAGGAAGAGATGATTTTTTAAAGCGTTATACGGATTATGCAATGCGCTTTATGCGCTTGTGCACCGAAAAGGATACGCTTTGCCCGATGGTTTTTGCCGAGCAAAGACTATTTTCAATGACGGCAGAAAAAATGAATATTCCCATAGACTGTTTTTCATCTCAAGCGGAGCTTGAAAGCGCCGCAAACGACACATTCACTCACCTTTGGGGATATAAATCGACACTTGAGAAAAACGAAGCGGAAAAAGAAAAATTTACGCAAAGACTCATACAAAAGCTTAAAAAGGAATTTCCCGATTTTAAAATGAATATTTAGTTTTATAAACATATAAAGAGAGGGACAGATATGGAAAACGCACTTGAATATATATTTTCATATTTAAAGCTTATACGCATAAGCGACTTTATTGACATTTTTCTTGTAACGGTAATTATATTTTACCTGATAAAATGGCTTCAGGAAACGCGTGCAATGCAGCTTGTAAAGGGCATAGTGCTGCTGTTTGTGATAATGGTTGTGAGCGACTGGGCAAATCTTACGGTAATCAACTACATTTTAAGCGCCATAGTTCAGGTAGGTGTTTTTGCAATCGTTGTAATATTTCAGCCGGAGCTCAGAAGCATACTCGAAAAAATGGGCAGATCAAAATTCGGGCGCATACTCGATTTTGCAACAACGAACGGCGACGGAACAATTGCCGGAGAAAATGCCGTATTTGACGAAATCGTAAACGCCGTTGACGATATGGCAAAGGCTAAAACGGGCGCTTTGATAGTTATGGAGCGCGACACAAAGCTCGGAGATCACACAAAAAGAGGAATAAAGCTTGACGCGGATATAAGCCGTGAGCTTCTCGAAAACATATTTTTCAAAAACAGCCCGCTGCATGACGGCGCGGTAATAATCAGAAACGGCAGAATACATTCCGCCGGCTGTTTTCTGCCGCTCACGTCAAACAACAACCTTTCCTCAGAGCTCGGAACGCGCCACCGCGCAGCGCTCGGCATATCTGAGGTTTCCGACGCTCTTATAATAGTTGTAAGTGAGGAAACGGGCAAAATCTCCATAGCTATGGGCGGCGCGCTTACAAGAAATGTTTCAAGAGAGCCGCTGCGGCACGCGCTTGAAAGATTTTTGAGCACCGACAGCCCAAGCAAGCTCTTGAAATTCCATAAAGGAGGTGCTTCAAATGAAAAGAAATAACGAAAACACACCTTCGGTTAAAATGGGCGAACGCCCGAAAAACAAAACCTTTGAAAAAATAAAACGCATTGTATCGTCCGTAATTATCGCTATAATAGTATGGTTTGTTACAATAAATGTTGTAAATCCGTCAATCACCGTTACAATGTCGGACGTTGCTGTGCGGTTTGTCGGCGAGAGCGCACTGAGAGATAAAGGGCTTGTCCTTGTAGACAGAGAGGAATTGCCGTCGTTTTCGGTAAAGGTAAGAGGTACGCGCCGCGAGCTTCTCGACGGAATGGATAAAATAAGAGTCGAAATAGACCTGTCAGGCATTTCGGATCAGGGGGAAATAACGTCTTATCCGACAGTCAGCCTGCCGGATTCGATAAGCCTTGAAAAGCAAAAATTTTCATCGGTAGAGCTTAAAATAGAGCCGAGCTATAAAAAAGAAATACCCATAGTTATAAAGCAAACGGGAACGGACAGGCTAAAAAGCACAATAGTTGCATCGGAGCCGGAAATAGACCGCCTGCAAATAACAGGCTCAAAAGCTGAAGTCACCGATGCGCAGTATTGCATTGTTTCAATAGACGCTTCCGGCATAATGGAAAGCGGAAAAACGATGTATTCATATCAAATATCGGACAGCGACCAAATTCCGCTTGCGCACACGGCAACCATATACAGCTCATATGTCACAATACCGGTAAACAACACCGTTTACCAAAGATATACCACAGCGGTAAAGGTAGAGCCGTCAGAAGAGCTTTCACAGCGGTACGCTTTTGAGATAGACTCAAAGAGCATATCTCCGCAGACTGTCGATATAGGCGTTCCGATCGGCTCCGACGCACCGAAAGAGGTTACGGCAATATTTAAAAACGAAGAAAACAAAACGGGCTCCGGAGAATTTACGGCGGAGCTTGAAAACAGCGAAAATGTTTACGTTAAAAACCGCGAAGTAAAATTCCGCGCCACAATTAAAAACAGGCTCGAAATTACAGCACCTGTAGCCGTTGAGGTTACAAACCTGCCCGACGGTCTGACGGTTGAGGTAAATCCGCTTATGCTTACAATGCGCCTTTCCGTTCCGGAGGGCGAGGGACCCGAAATAAAGGCAACCGCCGACGCGTCCGGCTGCAAGGAGGGCGAATATAACCTGTCGGTAGAATTTGAAAACGAAAATATCCGCGCGCTTGACGACGGAAAAATTCATGTTATGATTAAAGCAAAGCAGTAAAAAAGAGCTGTTTTAGTCAGCTAAAAAGCATATACGCTCTTATTATTTATTTTTCTGCGGATAAGAGAATTTATAAAAACCTATGCCGCACAGGGCGGCAGAAACGGAGATTATTATGACAGATATACTAAAAAGAGGAACAAGCGTTGACGGCTCTGTACGCGTTTTCGCGGCAGTTACAACAGAGCTTTCGGGTGAAGCTCAAAAAATTCACTCCACACTCCCCACTGCTTCGGCTGCTTTGGGAAGAACACTCACAGGCGCCGTTTTGATGTCGGCGGCAGGCCTTAAAAACGATACCGATTCGATAACAATTCAGATAAAGGGCGACGGTCCTATAGGCAGCGTTATTGCCTGCTGCAATGCCGCTCTTGAGGCTAAGGGCTACGTAACAAATCCGTATGTTGATCTCCCGCTTAACAAAAAGGGTAAGCTTGATGTGGGCGGCGCTGTCGGATGCGGAACGCTCAGCGTTGTGCGCGATCTCGGACTTAAGGAGCCATATATCGGTCAGGTTCCGCTTGTGTCGGGCGAAATTGCGGAAGATATAACAATGTATTACGCAAAAAGCGAGCAAATACCCACCGCGACGGGGCTTGGCGTTCTCGTTGACACGGACGGCTCAATCAAGGCATCGGGCGGCTTTCTAGTTCAGATGATGCCGGGCTCAACTGATGAAACAGCAAAAAAAATTGAGGAAAATCTCAATAAAATAAAGCCGGTAACAACAATGATTGATGAGGGAATGACGGCTGAGGATATTATTTTTGAGGTTACGGCGGGAATAGATTTTCTTGTAAACAACAAAGAAGAACACCCGAAATACAAGTGCGGCTGTTCACGAGAGCGTATGGAAAAGGCGCTTATTTCGATCGGCAAAAAGGAGCTTGAGGATATTATAAACGAACAGGGCAGCGCGGAAATGACCTGTCAGTTTTGCAATAACAAATATAATTTTACAAAAAATGAGCTGTGCACGCTTCTCGAAAAAGCATCCGAAAAGTAATCACGAATAAAACTTTGTTGTGCAATATGTCAAAAATCGACCATTAATTTTATACTTATTGACGGCTAAAACAAAAAAACATTGTGCATTATATACAAATATTAACCATAAGTATTGACATTTCGTTTGAATTGCGGTATAAATATTATGTTGTAAAATTTACATAGCTCACATAAGTGAGCAAAGCTTATATGTTAAAGAAAGAGGTAAATTATTATGAAAAAGTTTGTTACATTAATGTTAGCAGGTATGATGGCTTTGGCAATGACAGCTTGCGGCGCTCCGGCTGATAACAGCGACGCTGACGCTTCAGCTTCAGCAGAAGCTACAGCAACAGTTAAGGCTTCAGAGGCTGCATCAGAGAAGGCTTCAGAGGACGCTTCGGAAGCTGCATCAGAGAAGGCTTCAGAGGATGCTACAGAAGCAGCTGCAGAGGATGCTGAATAATTTCGGTATACATAAAGATTTTATCCCGACCGCACGGTCGGGATTTTCTTTACACGTCTTTATTACTTGTATATAGTATTTTAGCAACACGCGCGGGGTTAAAATTTTAATACAATTATTTTATAATTAATATATAAGTTTTCAAGTGAGGTACACCATATGTCCGGAAAAGAAAAAGATGCCGATTTGATAGGCATAGGGCTCAGAATACAAAACTGCAGGCTCAAAGCCGGCTATACGCAGGAGAAGCTTGCGGAAAAAATAAACATTTCGCAAAAGCACCTTTCGAGAATAGAGCAGGGCTACCACAATCCGCATTTTGATATTATAATTAAAATCGCCGGCGCGCTCGGCGTTCCGACAGACGCATTTGCCGAAACCGATAACAGAGAGCCGGAAAAAAAGCTTGCCGAAGCAGTATGCCGCGAAATGAAGGGCATGAGCAAAAAACAGCTTGAAATGCTGGCAGACGCCGCTGCCGTCATAAAAAAATACGAATTTTAAGCAAGGAGGATATTTCAGCGTGGAAGAAAAAATCAGTGAAGTACAAAATGAGCTCCAAACCGACTTATCCGAAAGCTTAGCGGAGGAAGCAGAAGCAAAAAAGAAAACAAGCGTTCATAAGGACCACAAAAAGCGGCTCAGAGAAAAATTTGAGCTGCATGACGATTTTACCGGCTTTTACGAGCATGAAATGCTTGAAATGCTGCTGAGCTACTCAATCATAAGGCAGGATACAAACAAAACCGCGCACGCTCTTATAGATCACTTCGGCAGCCTGAGCGCCGTTTTTGAAGCAAGCCGCGAGGAGATAAAAAGCGTCGCCGGCATAGGCGACAGAACGGCAACGCTGCTTATAATGCAGCGCGCACTTTTCGGAGCGTACAACAAATGCAGATTTGATATGTCAAACAAAAGCATAAGCAACAAGGAAAGCCTTACCGAGTACATAAAATCGCTCTTTTCAAGCGCCAAAAACGAACAGCTATATATGCTTTGCGTTTCATCGGGCGGAAAAATCACAAAAACACATCTTCTCACAAGAGGCTCGGACGATTACGTAAACGCCGATCCGAGAAACATTGTAAAGGTTGCGATTAACGCGGATTCAAAGGGCGTTATTTTTGCTCACAATCACCCGACGGGAGTTCCGCAGCCGTCGGAAAACGACATTAAAACAACGGTTAATCTTCAAACCTGTCTGAGCATGGTGGGAATACAGCTGATTGAGCATTATGTTGTTGCGGATGACAGCTGTCTGGGCATTAAATCGGATAAACGGTTTAAATTCTATAAATAAGCGCGCTTTTGCTTTGTGCAAAATACACATAATATTTTTAATCGGCAAAAAAAGCTTGACAAAACCCGTGCGGTGATGTATAATTAAATGGTTGAAAAACAAATTCCGTAGACAGCAGGCATAAAAATAAGTCCCGCCGAGGATAGTGATTAATAAAAGATTACTATTGCTTTGCGTGTCTGTGGATATGCAAAGCTTTTTTAATGCGGAATAAACATTTTATGTTTTATGGAGGTGAATTTCATGCCAAGTGAGAAGGTTTTAGAAGCAAAAAAAGCTCAGGTTTCAGAGCTTATTGATGTTTTAAAGGCTGCACAGACAGGTGTCCTCGTCGACTATCGCGGACTTACTGTTGAAGAGGATACTGACCTTCGCAGAAAGCTCAGAGCTGCAAACGTTAAATACTTCGTTGTAAAGAACACGCTGCTCCGCCTTGCTGCAAAGGAAACAGGTCTTGACGCACTTGACGAGATTTTACACGGCCCTACGGCTTTGGCTGTTTCCGATACGGACGCAGTTGCACCGGCTAAGGTTCTTGCGGATTACGCAAAGGACAACGAGAAGCTTGAGCTTAAGTCAGGCTTTATGGACGGCAGTGTTATGAGTCTTGATGAAATCAAAAAGCTGGCGGCTACACCGTCAAGAGAGACATTGATTGCAAAGATGATGGGCAGCTTGAACGCACCTATTTCAAACCTTGCAAGATTGCTTGCTACTATTGCTGACGGCGGCGAAGAAATAGCTGACCTTATAGCAAAGAAGGCAGCAGAGGCAGCTCCGGCAGAAGAAGCTGCACCTGCGGAAGAAGCACCGGCAGAGGAAGCTGCTCCGGAAGCAGCACCCGCTGAAGAAACGACAGCTGAGTGATTGACATTTTGTAAATTGCGCCAAGCGCACACAGGTGAAAATTAAATTCACCGCGATTTAAATGTTTAGGAGGAAAAAACAATGGCAGATTTGAATGCAATCCTTGATTCTATTAAGGAGTTAAAATTATTGGAAGTTGCTGAATTGGTAAAGATGATGGAAGAAGAGTTCGGTGTTAGTGCCGCTGCTCCCGTTGTTGTTGCCGGCGGTGCTGCTGAGGGCGGCGCTGCAGCTGAAGAAAAGTCAGAGTTTGATGTTGTTCTTGCTGAAGCAGGCGCATCTAAGCTCGGCGTTATCAAAATCGTAAGAGAGCTTACAGGTCTCGGACTTAAGGAAGCTAAGGCTCTTGTTGACGGTGCACCCGGAACAATTAAAGAAGCTGTTGCTAAGGACGAAGCTGAAGCTATGAAGGCTAAGTTGGAAGAAGCAGGAGCTAAGGTAGAGTTGAAATAATTTCCGCATGAATAAAAAATTATTCGGTGGGAGTGTGTTTGTCCATGAAAATTAAGCTAACCGACGCGCTAAATGAGCCCGGCGGAAAAATTTCCGTCAGCGGCGATATTAATACAGATAATTTTATCTATCACGGAGATGAATATGAATTTGCGTGCGCTCCTCACTTTGAGGGTACGCTCACAAATAACGGTCAGGAGCTTGTTCTTGCAGGCACCGTCAAGGCTGAATTTTACGCCAAATGCGCAAGATGTCTTGAAAAGACCCGTCAGACGCTCGATTACGGCGTTGAAGAGGTATTTGTGCGCGAGAGCGGAAATGACGACGGCGACGCAGTTATATTCTCCGGCGACGAAATAGAGCCGGACGAAGTCATTATGAGCGGATTTTTCGTAAACGCTCCGTCAAGGTATCTGTGCAGCGAGGACTGCAAGGGCTTATGCCCCGAATGCGGCGCTAACCTTAACAAAGGAGAATGCGGCTGCAACAGAGAATATACCGATCCGCGCTGGGACGCGCTGAGAAAAATAATGGACAGCAATAAAGACAGCTGACCTTTGAATATTTAGGAGGTGTAGTAAATGGCTGTACCTAAGGGTAAAGTGTCAAAATCAAGACGTGATAAAAGACGTGCTAACTGGAAGCTTTCAGTTCCCGGTATGGTTGAGTGTCCTAAGTGTCACGAATATAAAATGCCTCACAGAGTATGTAAGGCTTGCGGCTATTACAACGGAAAAGAAGTAATTAAGGTTGATGAAGCCGCTAAATAATTAAGAATTTATTATTGTGAGTTCTTTGATTTGATTTTAAGCAGGATAACATTGCAGCAGACGCTGTATGTTGTCTTGCTTTTTATCATTTTTAAAAATTTTCGATTTTCCTATTGACAAAGCAATTAATATAATATATAATAAAGAAAAATACATTAACGTTAATGGAGGTAATTATTATGTATTCGTTAAATGCTTTTTTAAGGCTTTCCGGCGGAGAAACACAGGATTATAATGTCAGGCTGGAGGACGAGGAAAAATACGGTGTTCACGCGGTTTATATAGACGGATTTTCTCGCGAAATGCTTTGCGGCGATTTCGGTGCAGAAATAGACATAAAAATTGACGGAGTTTCAAAATGGATGTCTAATTTCAGAAGATGCGCTTTTTGGTGTGTTCCGTCCTTTGGCAGCGATTTAAAAGATGTTCCCGACGAAACGCAGTGTCTGATTTACGAAAAAGCGGACGGAAAGTGCGGAGTTATTGTTCCGCTTGTTACAAAGCAGTACAAATGCGTGCTTTCAGGCGGTGAAAACGGGCTTTACGCAAGGCTTTCAAGCTACTATGATTTGCTTCACTCCTGCAAGGGCTACGCCTTTGTATATGCGGAGGGAGAAAACCCGTTTGAGCTTTTAAAGCGCTGCGCAAAGGCAGGAGTACGCCTTATAAACAACGGCTGCCGCACGCGCGAGGAGCGCCATTACTCCGAAATTTTTGAATATCTCGGCTGGTGCAGCTGGGACGCTATGGAAATTCGCGTAAATGAAGCAGACCTTTTGAAAAAATGCGATGAGTTTTCCGAAAAGAATATACCGGTTAAATGGGCTATTATTGACGATATGTGGGGCGATGTCAGAGATTTTTGGGGCAGAGAATATTCTGACAGAGGCGAAATGTTCAGACTTATGCATTCGTCAAAGCTTTACTCATTTAAGGCAGACCCGAAAAGGTTCCCCAACGGTCTTGACGGCTGCATAAAGAAAATGAACGAGCACGGCGTAAGGGTCGGAATGTGGCACCCGATAACAGGTTACTGGATGGGAGCAGACCCCGACGGCGAAATTTATGCGAAGTTTAAAGATAAGCTTGTTCTTTCAAACATGGGCAGCTATGTATGCGATTACAAGCTTGAAAACTCATACGCTTTCTTCAACGAATATCATGATTATCTGATGAAATGCGGCGCGGAGTTTATCAAAATAGACAATCAAAGCATAATGCGCGTGCTTTACGAAAAAATGGCACCTATAGGCGAGGTTTCCTCTCAAATGCATACTGCTATGGAGGCGTCGGTAGGTCAGCATTTCGGCAGCGCTATGATAAACTGCATGGGTACCGCAAACGAAAATATGTGGAACAGGACGGTAAGCCCGATTTCAAGATGCAGCGGCGATTTCCTGCCCGATAACAGAGAATGGTTTACAAATCACATTACGCAGTGCGCGTACAACTGCCTTATTCAAGGTCAGCTTTACTGGTGCGACTGGGATATGTGGTGGACAGATGACGGTCAGGCAGAGAAAAACAGTATACTGCGCGCAATAAGCGGCGGACCTATATACGTAAGCGATCAGCTTGACAGAAGCAGACGCGAGGTTCTTATGCCTCTTGTTCTTGACGACGGACGTATTCTCCGCTGCGACAGACCGGGTATGCCGTCGGCAGACTGCATTTTTGAAAATCCGATTAATTCGGGCAAAATATTTAAAATTCAGAATATCTGCGGCGAAAGCGGCGTTATTGCGGCATTTAACATTGATGAAAATAACGGTGCTGTTTCGGGCAGCATTTCACCCGATGACATTGACGGGCTCTCCGGAGAAGAATTTGCTGTTTACGAGCATTTCAGCCGCGAGCTTAAAATACTCAAAAAAGGCGAAGCATTTGATTTAACCCTTGAAAACGCCGATGAATATAAGCTTTATATTGTCGCTCCGATACATGACGGCTTTGCGGCCATAGGCAGATGCGATAAATTCATATCACCTAAAACAATAAAAAGCGTAATCGGAAGAAGCGTTGAGCTTGTCGAGCGTGGCGAGTATGCCTGCGTTACAGACGGAAAGCTTGTAATAAGGGAGGGTAAATAATGCTTAAGGAATATTTGCTCGAAAAAAAGCATCATGCATACAGAAAAAGCATTACCCTCAGCTTTGATAAAGCAATGTCACCGGAGGAGAGAATGGCATATCGCTTTGAAGAGCTTTGCAAGGCGGAAACTCCCATTATACTGCCGGGGGAAAAAATATGCTTTATGAGAACAATCAAAAACATTCCCGATATTTTCACAAATGAGGAATGGACAGAAATTAAGAAAAAGCATTATATTCACGAGCTTGGATATATGTCAAATCTTTCGCCAGACTACGAAAGAATAATAAAGGACGGCCTATTAAAAACACGCGAGAGTGCGGACGAATACGGAAAGCGCGCAATTGACAGCATATTATCGCTTTCCGAGCGCTACAGAAAAGAAGCCGAAAAGCAAGGCAGGAATGACATTGCGGAGGTTTTAAGCCGCGTTCCCGCGCACGGTGCAAAGAGCTTTCGCGAGGCACTGCAGTTTTTCAGAATAATTCATTTTTCGCTGTGGCTTGAGGGGAACTATCATGTTACGGTGGGCAGATTTGATAAATATATGTACCCCTACCTGAAAGCTGATATGGAAAAGGGGCTGTATACCGAGCAGACAGCGCTTGAATTGGTTGAGGACTTTTTCCTGTCTTTTAACAAGGACTCGGATCTTTATCCCGGCGTTCAGCAAGGTGATAACGGTCAGAGCATGGTACTCGGCGGCGTTGACGAAAACGGAAATGAGGTCTTTAACCTTCTTTCAAAGCTTTGTCTTAAGGCTTCGGGAAATTTAAAGCTTATAGACCCGAAAATAAATCTCAGAGTAAATAAAAACACTCCGCTTGAAATTTATGAGCTCGGCAGTGAGCTTACAAAGGCAGGGCTCGGCTTTCCGCAGTACTCCAATGACGACGTTGTAATCGACGGACTTATCGGAAAGGGCTACGAGCTTTCGGACGCGAGAAATTACGTTGTCGCTGCCTGCTGGGAATTTATTATTCCGGGCGTCGGTGCGGATGTTGCAAATATCGGGGCGCTGTCTTTTCCGAAAGCAATTGACACCTGCCTGCACAGGGATCTTAAAAAGTGCGGTACATATGAGCAGTTTTACAGCTGCGTGACAGAAGAAATAACCTCCATGTGCGATAATCTTTGCGGCAATATTAAGGATTTATGGTTTGTTCCGTCACCTTTTATGCACGTGTGCATGGATAAAATAAAATACAACAATTTCGGCATACACGGAACGGGTCTTTCAACGGCGGCCGATTCAATGTATGCAATTAAAAAATATGTTTTTGACGAAAAAAGCGTCAGCGCCGACGATCTTATATCCGCCGTTGACGCGGACTTTGAAAATAACGCGGAGCTTTTGCACAAGCTCAGATTTGAAACAGAAAAAATGGGTACGGGCTGCGATGAGGTTGACGAAATATCCGTAAACCTGCTCGACGCGTTCGCGGACAGTCTTGAGGGCAGAAAAAACTGTCGCGGCGGAATTTACCGTGCCGGAACAGGCAGCGCAATGTACTATTTATGGCACGCAGACGAAATAGGAGCTTCACCCGACGGCAGAAGAAAAGGCGAGCCGTTCGGAGCTAATTTTTCGCCGAGCCTTTTTGCAAAAATAAACGGACCTGTTTCGGTTATAAAATCATTTTCAAAGCAGCACTTTAATAAGGCAATAAACGGCGGACCGCTCACGCTCGAATTTCATCACAGTATGTTCACGGACGAGGAGTGTATTAAAAAGGTTGCCGGCTTTGTAAAATCATACATGGATATGGGCGGTCATCAGCTTCAGCTCAATGCGGTAAACGCCGACAAGCTGCATGACGCACAGGCTCATCCGGAAAATTACCGTCAGCTCGTTGTTCGCATATGGGGCTGGAGCGCATATTTTGTTGAGCTCGACAAGGAATATCAGGACCATGTGATAAGACGTCAGGAATATGTGATATGAACGGCGTAATTTTTGACATAAAGGAATTTTCGCTCCATGACGGACCCGGCGCACGAACTACGGTTTTTTTAAAGGGCTGTCCGCTCCGCTGCGTATGGTGTCATAATCCTGAGGGACTGAGCATTAAAAAGCAGCTTCTTGTAAAAACAAAGCTCTGCACCGGCTGCGGCAGGTGCAGACAAGGCTGCAATCATCCCGACTGCCGCGAATTTGACAGATGTATTCACATTTGCCCAAACGGCCTTATAAGCGTCAGCGGCAGGGATATAACTTCAAAGGAGCTTGCCGAAAGGCTTATGAAGGACGCGGAATTTTACAAAAAAAACGGCGGCGGAGTTACCTTTTCGGGTGGCGAGCCGCTCATGCAGGCGGAATTTCTGTTTGACACCATATCACAGCTTGACTGCCATACGGCTATAGAAACAAGCGGATATGCCGATGAGGAGATTTTTAAAAGAGCTGTCGAAAAAATTGATTTTTTCATTATGGATTTGAAAATTGCGGACAGACAGCTGCATAAAAAATATACCGGCGTATATAACGATGCCATACTTAAAAATTTTGAGTATCTGATCGAAAGAGGCAGACAATGCCTTATACGAACGCCGCTTATACCGGGAATATGCGACACAAAAGAAAATCTGTCGGCTATAGAAAAAATAATCGGCGGCAGAGTAAAATGGGAGAAGCTTGAATACAACGATATGGCTTCGGCAAAATACAAAATGCTTTTTATGGAATACCCATACGAAAAAATAATCAGGTGAACAAATGCATATCTGCCCATGCATATAAAATCAATTGCACAAGCGTTTTTAAGCGCGGAGGTAAATTTTATGAAAAAATATGAACTTAATATGTGTGACGGCAGTATTATTAAGGGTATAGCGCTGTTTTCCATTCCGCTCGTAATGTCAGGCATATTGCAGCTGCTTTTTAATGCCGCGGATATTATAGTTGTGGGAAGATTTGACGGTCAGACGGCAATGGCAGCCGTCGGCTCAACGTCAAGCCTTATAAACCTGCTTATAAATATTTTTATAGGCTACTCTGCCGGCGCAAGCGTTGTTATTTCAAGATATTTCGGTGCGAACGATAAAAAGGGCATGGAAAGAGCGGTAAGCACCTGCGTTGCAACCGCAGCTATTTTCGGAATAGGTCTTATGATTATCGGCTTTATTCTTGCGCGCAGACTTCTTTTGCTTATGGACTCGCCTGCCGACGTTATAGACGAAGCAACAATTTATATGAAAATATACTTTATCGGTATGCCCGGCTTTATGCTTTACAATTTCGGCAGCGGAATACTCAGAGCAATAGGCGACACAAAGCGTCCGCTCGTATTTTTAACCGCCGCCGGAATTGTAAATGTTATTCTTAACCTTATATTCGTTATCATCTTTAAAATGGGTGTTGCCGGAGTTGCAATCGCAACATCGGTTTCACAGGCAATAAGCGCCGTATGCGTTATAATATGCCTTATAAAAAGCAAGGAAAGCTACCGCATTGACCCGAAAAACATACGCATATACGGCAGCGAATTTAAAATGATGACAAAAATCGGCTTGCCTACAGGCATTCAGGGAAGTATGTTTTCAATTTCAAACGTTATAATACAGTCTGCCGTAAACCGCTTCGGCTCAACAATAATGGCAGGGAGCACGGCGGCTTCAAACATCGAGGGCTTTGTTTACTGCGTTCTAAACGGAATTTCGCAGGGTATGCTGACATTTACCGGTCAGAACTACGGTGCAAAAAAGCTTCAGAGAATAAAAAAAGGACTTTATGTATGCATAGGTCTTGAAATCGGAGTTGTGCTTTCTATATCGGCGCTCGTCGTTTTCTTTGCACGTCCGCTGCTCAGCATTTACTCAAAGGACGCGCCCGTAATTGACGCCGGAGTTACAAGACTGACGGTAATATGCCTTACATACTTCCTTTGCGGACTGAACGAAACGGTGGTTGCATTTCTGCGCGGACTCGGCTATTCGTTCGGGCCTATGGTAATATCGGTATTTGCGATATGTATTCTGCGAATTGTTTATATTAAAACGATTTTTAAAAGCTTTATGACGCTTGACGCTCTGTTTGTTTCCTACCCTATTTCATGGTTTATCGCCTTCGCCGTAAACGGCGTGCTTGCTGTATTTGTGTGGAAGCATTTGAGCTTTGATAATTAAATTCAAAATGTAAAGCAGCGCTATTGTGCAGCGCTGCTTTACTCATATTAAAATTTTTACCCTTTCAGCTCTTCATATATTTCCTTTATGTTTTTATATATTGCATCAGGCTGCACATCGCTTGTTTTCAGATCCTCCATTGTCCCCTCTCCGCTCAAAACAAATATAGAGTTTATTCCGGCATTAACTCCGCAGGCTATATCCGTATAAAGCCTGTCCCCGATTACAGCGGTTTCCTCTCTGCCGCAGCCGAATTTTTTCATAGCAAGATACACCATCTCCGGCTGAGGCTTGCCGATAAAACGCGGCCTTTTCCCTGTCGCACGGAAAAGCATTTCACAAACACTGCCGCAGTCGGGTACATAGCCGTACCATGTGGGACATACCCAATCGGGATTTGCAGCTATAAAATCTATATCATTTTTTAGAAGAATACATGCGTCCTCAAGCTTTTTAAACGTCAGCTCCGTATCATAGCCGATGCAAAGGCAGTCCACTCCCCTCTCCGCCTCGCTTGTAACAGGAAGCCCTGCCTCTTCAAGCTGCTGCTTAAATGACTCTGTTCCGAACACATATATTTTTTTATAATCCTTTTCTTTAAGCGCAAGCACGGTTGCATTCACTGAGGTTATAAACTCATCGGGCTGTGTTTTAATCCCGATTTTGCTCATTTTTTCAACGTATTTATCAACGCTTTTTGATGAATTGTTTGTCAGAAAAACATATTTTCCGCCTCTTTTTTTCACATAGTCCAAAAATTCAAGCGTTCCGTCAAACAAATCGTTATCAAGATAAATTGTTCCGTCCATATCAAGCAAAAAAAGCTTTATTTTTTTTAAATCCATTTTAAAAATTCCTTTTTTATTTTTATATTTGCTCTTTACAAAAGCATAAAAATATTATATAATAGTAATCAATAAAAAGCAACAATGGCGAAAATAAAGAAAGAAAATATATATTTACATAAACTTTGAGCAACAATGCGCAAAGAAAAATTGAAAAGTAAGAGGTGTGAAAAAGCCTATAGCACAGCTTTTTGCACGGGGCAAAAGTGTAGGACTTAGGTTTTGTGCCTTAGAGCACAGAAAGGAATGGTTATAAAAATGTACGGCAGCGAAAGAGAACGCGAAATTTTAAATCTGCTCGGCGAAAGCGAGTACGCAACAGTTGATTATCTTGCGAAAAGGATACATATAAGTCCGTCAAGCATAAGGCGGGATCTTAAAAGACTTGAGCTTAAAGGACTTGTAACAAGAAGCTACGGCGGCGCGGAAATAAACAAGTCGTCAAACAGACAAATACCGTTTTTTCTCAGGCAGCACAAAAACACAAAAGAAAAAGCGATTGCCGCTAAAAAGGCGGCATCGCTTGTAAAACCGGGAAATGTTATTTTTATAGACAGCTCAACGAGCACATATTTCATGATTGAATATCTGAAAAATACAAAGGATATTACCGTTATCACAAACGGGCTTTCCGCTATGGCGCTTTGCGCAGAGCACGGCATTAACGCCTTTTTTGCCGGCGGCAGACTGAGCCGCGAAAACCGTACCTGCTGCACAGGAGCATATACGGAGGAATTTATAAGCTCAATTCATGCCGATTTTTGCTTTTTTTCGGTCCAGTCCGTTGCAAAGGACGGTATGCTTTACGACTGCTTTTCAGACGAAATAAAGCCAAGAAGCGAAATGCTGAAAAACAGCGAAAAAAAGGTGTTTTTATGCGACGGCAGCAAAATAAATCATTATTCCGCATACAAGCTTTGCAATATCGGCGAGCTTGACTTTGTAATATGCGATATTGACCTGGCGGAATACCTTGACAGCGAATATCCGCACGTGACATTTATAAGCGGAGAATAAAACATTTCAGCTCATTCCTAAGACTTTGCGCCGCAGCGCGCAAATATGGCAGTCATGCCGCAAATACGCTCCGCAAGCTCATCTGTCAGCTGACCCTCTCTTAATCTCCAGCGCCAGTTGTTACCGAGAGTTGACGGCGTATTAATTCTTGCCTCTTCGCCAAGCTCCAGATAATCCTGTATCGGAACAATACATATTTTTGCACTGCTGCGCATAATCAGCGCTATCAGCGGAAAATTGAGCTTATCGGACGGAGTGAAGCTGTCAGCAAGATATTCTCTGACCATTTTTCGCTCATCGTCGGATATTTCCGAAAACCAGCTTCTGAGCGTCTGATTGTCATGTGTTCCGGTATACGCAATGCAGTTCTCGGGATAATTATGCGGAAGATATATTCCGCCGCCGGATGAATCTCTCGAATCAAACGCAAATTCAAGCACCTTCATACCGGGAAATCCGGTTTTTTTAAGCAGGCTGACGACTGACGGAGTTATAAAGCCCAAATCCTCCGCAATAAAGCTTTTATCTCCGATTGAAGCCTTTACCGCTTCAAAAAGGCTGTAGCCCGGTCCCTTTTTCCATTCGCCGCCGACTGCTGTTTTATTCCCATAGGGGATTGAATAATATTCGTCAAATCCGCGAAAATGGTCAATTCTCACCATATCATACAGACGGAAGCAATAGTCAAGCCGTCTTATCCACCACTCATAGCCTGTTTCCTTATGCTTTTCCCAACGGTAAAGAGGATTTCCCCAAAGCTGACCCTTCGGAGAAAATGCATCCGGCGGACAGCCTGCAACGGCCGTAGGAGTATAGCCGTCAAGCTGGAAAAGCTCCGGATTTGCCCATACATCAGCGCTGTCCATTGACGCGTAAATCGGAATATCGCCTATTATTTTTATTCCCTTGTCATTCGCATACGCTTTAAGCCTGCTCCACTGTGAAAAAAACTTGTATTGCAGAAATTTCTGAAATTCAATTTCCTCACAAAGCTCCTGCCTTGCCTCATCCGTTTTTTCCTTATTGCGCACTTTAAGCTCATCGTCCCACAAAAGCCATTCCCTGCCGCCGAATTTATTTTTAAGCGCGGTAAAAATCGAATAATCATCAAGCCAATATGCATTATAGGCACAAAAGCTTTTAAAAGCATCGTCACTGCTGTGACAGCTCTTTTCAAACGCCTGTCTTAAAAGCTTATAACGGCTCTCCCAAAGCGCCGAATAATCTATTTTTTCCCCGTCCGAAAAATTATACCTTTCGCAGTCCGCATCCGTTAAAAGCCCCTCCGAGATAAACTCGTCAAGACTTATCATATACGGATTTCCGGCAAAAGCCGAAAACGACTGATACGGCGAATCGCCAAAGCCCGTAGGTCCGAGCGGAAGTATCTGCCACAGGCTCTGCCCGGCACGCTCCAGCCAGTCAACAAAATCATACGCTTCCTTAGAAAAGCACCCTATCCCCCACCTTGACGGGAGCGCCGTAATCGGCATCAAAATTCCTGCTGCTCTGATTTTAACCATCTCCTAAAAATAATTATTAAAGCCTCCAGATGTCGCGGTTATATTCCGCAACCGTTCTGTCCGACGAGAAATATCCCGCACGGCTGATATTTATAAGCATTTTACGCGCCCAAGAAGTTCTGTCGGTGTAATCGCTCACGGCTGCATCCTTTGTTTTCACATACGAATTAAAATCGGCAAGCGTCATAAAATAATCCTTTTCCAAAAGCTCGCGCTTAAGCTCCTTTAAGCCCTCTCCGCCGATTTTCATAAGCTCCGCACCACCGATAAAGTCTACGGCACGCTTTATATTTTCGTCCGAATTATAAAAATCCGCCGGATTATAGCTTCCGCTTTTATATTTTTCTATAACCTCATCGCTCGAAAGCCCGAAAATATAAATATTATCATCACCCACAAGCGAGCGTATTTCCACATTCGCACCGTCATTTGTTCCGAGCGTTATAGCACCGTTTAACATAAGCTTCATATTTCCCGTTCCGCTTGCTTCCTTTGACGCAAGAGAAATCTGTTCCGATATGTCACACGCCGGTATAAGCTTCTCCGCACGCGTAACATTATAGTTTTGAACCATCACAACACGCAGATGCTTTCTTACCTGTTCGTCATTTTCCGTCAGCTTTTCAAGGCAAAGCAGAAGATGAATAATATTTTTTGCCGTTGTATACGCCGGCGCTGCCTTTGCTCCGAAAATCGCCGTTATCGGCACGGGCGGGAAAATACCCGACTTTATTTCAAGATATTTGTGTATTATATAAAGAGCGTTCATCTGCTGACGCTTATATTCATGAAGGCGCTTTATCTGTATATCAAAAACAGAATTTTCATCAACAGATATATTCTGCGTTTGCTGCAAATATCCGCTCAGATTATTTTTTGCGCCCTGCTTTATTTTTAAAAGTCCGTTTAAAACGCTCTTGTCATCGGCATACCGCTCCAAGCTGCGCAGCT
The DNA here is from genome assembly GCA_934489015.1 of uncultured Clostridia bacterium. Lineage (GTDB taxonomy): Bacteria > Bacillota > Clostridia > UBA1381 > UBA1381 > RGIG9115. Next base: position 33,583 of record CAKSSN010000007.1, on the reverse strand, counting down.
GCTCCGCGTCGCGCTTAAAGCCGTCGCCGATAAGACCTGTAATAAAATCCGTCAGCGGCGGATTGCTCTTTATAAGCCAGCGGCGAAAGGTTATTCCGTTTGTCTTATTGTTAAAACGTTCGGGATATATATTGTAAAAGCCGCTTAGCTCACTATGCTTTAAAATATCGGTATGAAGCGCGGCAACTCCGTTTGTGCTGAAGCTGAAATGAATTGCCATATTTGCCATGCGAACAGCTCCGTCCGCGCCGATTATCTGAAGCTCTTCAGCTCCGAACTGTCTGCGCACACGGCTGTCAAGCATTTCGATAACGGGAACAATTCTTCCCGCCGCTTTCTTTATATATTCGATAGGCCACTTTTCAAGCGCTTCGGCAAGAATAGTATGATTTGTATACGCACACGTATTTTTCACCGCTTCAATTGCCCTGTCGGCGTCAAGACCCTTTTCAATCAGAAGCCGAATAAGCTCCGGAATTATCATTGACGGATGGGTATCATTTATCTGAACCACCGCATAATCGGGCAGATCATACAGCTTACAGCCCTTACTTATGCACTCGGCAAGAATATACTGCGCCGCCGCACTGACAAGAAAATACTGCTGATAAACGCGCAGCAGTCTGCCGCTTTCGTCGCTGTCATCGGGATAAAGAAAAAGCGTCAGATTTTTTGTTATGGCTGTTTTGTCAAAGCTTATGGAGTCGCCGCCTGCAAGACTGTCGTCCGCACCTTCAAGGTCGAAAAGATGAAGTGCGCGCGTATTTCTGTTTGCGCCTATGACATCAATATCATACATTCTTGCTTTTACAAAAGCATCGCCTAAGGGTATATCATAGCATATATCGGTTTTTTTAAGCCAGCTTTCCTTTTCAATCCACCTGTCGGGCACCTCCGTCTGATAATTATCCTTAAATACCTGACGAAACAGCCCGAAATGATAGTTAAGCCCTACGCCCTCTCCGTTTAATCCGAGCGATGCAACCGAATCCATAAAGCAGGCGGCAAGTCTGCCGAGTCCGCCGTTTCCGAGCGACGGCTCAGGCTCCTCGTCCTCAATATCGCTAAGGCTTTTCCCGTTTTTTTTGAGAATATCGTTTATTTCGTCATATATGCCGAGATTAATAAGATTGCCGCAAAGCAGCTTACCTATTAAAAATTCAGCCGAAATATAATAAAGCTTTTTCTTTTTGCCGTTGCTTTGCTCCGGATGTGACATATCCCTGCACATTTTAAGAAGTGCATAATAAATATCCCTATTGCTGCATTTGCTTATATCCGCTCCGCAGTATGATTTTAATTTTTCCTCCATGCCCGTTCCTTTCCGTGACGGAGCAGCTTTTTCCGCTCCGCAGCCTTAAAAATTTTTATATATATAATTATTCCCGTATAAGCATGAGTTATACGGGAATTTTTATTAATTGCATTTAAAGCTTAAGCGATTTTAAATATTCGGCAAAATCATTTTTAAGATCATCTCTCGAAAGCGCAAATTCAACGGTTGCCTGCAAAAAGCCGAGCTTGTTTCCGACATCATAGCGCTTGCCCTCAAAATCATATGCAAAAATATCTTCCTTTTCTCCGAGCAGCGCCAGAGCATCGGTAAGCTGAATTTCTCCGCCGGCGCCTGTTGGCGTTTTTTCAATACACTCAAAAATTGACGGCGTAATTATATATCTGCCGAGAATTGCAACATCCGTAGGCGCATCCTCCGGCTTTGGCTTTTCGACAAGACCGTCAACCTTATATGTTCTCTCGCCTATTTTCTCACCGTTTACAATGCCGTATTTTGAAACATCGCTGTGCTTAACCGTCTGAACTCCGAGTATGCTTCCCCCAAGCTCCTCGAATTTTTCAATCATCTGTTTAAGGCACGGCTTTTTATTAACCACAACATCATCGCCGAGCAAAACGGCAATCGGCTCACCGGCCGCAAATTCTTTTGCGTAATATACCGCATCGCCGAGCCCTTTCTGCTCTTTCTGGCGGATAAAATGAACGTCAAGCATATTTGAAACACGCTTTACGGCATTTAAAAGCTCCGTTTTCCTCTCACGCTCCAAAATTGTTTCAAGCTCAAATGAGCGGTCAAAATGATTCATTATCGCGTCCTTTCCCCGTCCGGTCACGATAAGCAAATCCTTAATCCCCGAATTGACCGCTTCCTCGACAATATACTGAATTGTCGGCGTGTCCACAATCGGAATCATTTCTTTCGGCACAGCCTTTGTCGCAGGCAGAAATCGCGTTCCGAAGCCTGCGGCAGGTATTACTGCCTTTGTTACCTTCTTCATTTTTCTTCTCTCTCTTTCTTTTTTGCTTTTTGACGAATATAAATCGTCTATATAATTATAGCAGATTTTCAGAAAAATATCAATAGTAAAAATAATTTTTTACCCCAAAAAAACGCTGCCTGCAAAAGTCAATTAACTTTTGCAGGCAGCCCTTTGTAATTGCTTTCAATTCGGAGTTTTTTACCCTTTTATTAATTTAAATAAAGCTCTTGTTTGCCGCACTTGCCGCACGCTCCAAAATTCCGTTCATTTTGGCAATGGCTATGCCGTAATTCGTTATCGGCACACCCTCTTTTTCGGCAAGGCGCATACGGCGCCTGATCTCCTTTTCATTGAGCATACAGCCGCCGCAGTGAACTATGAGCTTATATCCGCTCAGACTTTTCGGGAAATCCCCTCCGCTTGTAAAATCAAATTCTATATTTTTTCCGGAATATTTTTTTATCCAAGACGGCATTTTAACCGTTCCTATATCCTCGCACTGTCTGTGATGCGTACAGCCCTCGCAAATTAAAATTTTATCACCGTCAGAAAGCTTGTCAAGCGCGGCGGCACCGGCATATGCAGCTTCAAGCTCGCCTTTGTACCTCATCATAAGCACGGAAAATGACGTAAGATCAACATTCTCCGGCACGATTTTTGAAACCTCCGCAAAAGCCTGGCTGTCGGTTATAACAATATCGGGGGTTACTTTATCAAGAACACCTTGAAGCTCACTCGGCTGAACGCATATTGCCGCCGCATTTGCGTCAAGCACCTCGCGCAAAACCATCTGCTGCGGAAGAATAATTCTGTTTTTCGGCGCGGCGGAATCAATCGGAATTACAAGTACAACAAACGAGCCTGCTCTAAGCCTGTCACCAATTATTTTTTTATTGCTGTCTTTATTTATTTTTTTCGCTATAAGCTCCTTTAACGCATTTATGTTTTCTCCTGTTTTTGCGCTGACGGATATATCGCCCTCCGCCGCAGCACCTTCGGCAGCATCAATTTTATTTATACAGACTATATAAGGAATTTTAAGAGCCTTAATTTTTTTAATAAGCGCTTTTTCCGCGTCCGAAAACTTCTCCGCCGCGTCCGTCACAATAACGGCAATATCGCACCTTTCAAGCACCTCAAGGCTTTTTTCAACTCTTTTTCTTCCCAAAGCCGTATCGTCATCAATACCCGGCGTGTCTATTACAACAACAGGGCCCATCGGAAGAATTTCCATTGTTTTTGTAACAGGGTCGGTCGTTGTTCCCTTTATTTCGGATACAATAGATAAATTCTGATTTGTAACCGCATTAATAATACTTGATTTCCCGGCATTTGTACGTCCGAAAAAGCCTATATGCACTCTCTCCGACGCCGGCGGCGCACTCATTGGCATATGTCACTCCTCCTCAAAATCTGAAATCACGCTTCCCGTTTTCTATATTTTCAAGGTTTTCCTCGCAAATTTTTCTTACCTTTTCCTTAGGTATATTTTCAAGCTCGGCTTTAATAAGCTTTTCGCCTATTTCTCTTGTATTTTCTCCGGCATAATCCATAAGATATTCCTTAAGCGTCATAAGCGCGTTCGGATGGCAGCAATTTTGTATCTGCCCGCTCTTGCAAAGGCTCATAAAGCGGTCGCCCGTTCTGCCCTCTCTGTAACAGGCGGTGCAAAACGACGGAATATATCCCATGCGCATAAGCCACGATACAACATCGTCAAGAGTTCTCTGGTCCGATACGTCAAACTGCTCCGTATCATGCGGACGCTCCTCTTCGGTATATCCGCCGACAGACGTTCTCGATCCTCCGCTTATCTGCGAAACTCCGAGTCTGATAACCTTTTCTCTGAGCGCTTCTCCCTCACGCGTTGAAATAATCATTCCCGTATACGGAACGGATATTCTTATGAGCGCGCAAAGCTTTGCAAATATTTCATCGCTTATACCGTTATCAAAGCTTGACGGATCAATATCATCCGCTTTTTTTACTCTCGGCACGCTTATTGTGTGAGGCCCTACTCCGTGAACGGCTTCGAGATGCTCCGCGTGCATTAAAAGCCCGGCAAACTCATATCTGTATTTGTCAAGACCGAAAAGAACGCCTAAACCAACATCGTCAATTCCGCCCTCCATAGCTCTGTCCATAGCCTCTGTATGATATGCATAATCATGCTTCGGTCCTGCCGGATGAAGCTCCTCATAGCTTTTTCTGTGATACGTTTCCTGAAAAAGTATGTATGTACCTATCCCGGCTTCCTTGAGCCTGCGATAGTTTTCAACGGTTGTTGCGGCGATATTTACGTTTACGCGCCTTATTGCTCCGTTTTTATGCTTTATGGAGTAAATCGTTTTAATACATTCGAGAATATACTCAATCGGATTGTTCACAGGGTCCTCTCCGGCTTCTATGGCAAGACGCTTATGCCCCATATCCTGAAGCGCTATAACTTCGTTTTTTACCTCCTCCTGAGTAAGCTTTTTGCGAGTAATATGCTTGTTTGAAATATGATAAGGACAGTAAACGCAGTTGTTTACGCAGTAGTTTGAAAGATACAGCGGCGCAAAAATTACTATTCTGTTTCCGTAAAAGTCCTTTTTTATCTGCTCCGCAAGGTCATAAATTTCATTTATTTTCTCCTCGTTTTCGCACGCGAGCAAAACGGAAGCCTCACGATGAGTAAGTCCCTTTCTTTTTTTCGCCTTTTCTATAAGGCTGTCGATAAGCTCCAAATCGTCCTTGTGCGCATCCGCATACGCAAGAGTTTCATTAATTTCTTCGTCGGATATAAACTCATCCGCCTTTAATGATTTCGGATTATACATTTTATTTTTCCTCCCTAAAATAAAAAGGTACGCCAAAAAGACGCACCTATCTTGCTAAAATAATGCATCTTTCATCTCAGAAATACTTTGATGTCAGAAAAATTTATGCTGTCGATTAATTTCACTAAACTCATTATATCATATAAATCTTTTTTTGTCAACGTTTATTTTTATCGCTTTTAAACCGACTTATTTCGCTATATATTATATAGTAGGATATTTTTTTAATAAACCGCGCATATTTATTTTGTCTTTGGGAAAATATACATAAGAAACCATACATAATTTTTGCGCATAAACGCAAAAAAGAAAAGAGGTAGCAAAATTATGCAAAGAAACTATAGATTATTAATTGCTGCGGCGCTGCTTGCGCTGCTGATACTCTCCGTAACTGTCGGATTTTTACTTGCCGAAAAAAATGCTCCCAATAATTCCGAGCCCGTCCCCACCGCGCACGCCGTCGCCGCTTCGCTCCCGACAGAAGCCGAAAAAAAGCCCGAAGCGCCCGTGTTTAAAATAAAGCTTGAAGACAATACTTTAAAAATGTATTCGGACGAAACGGTTATAAAGGAAACAACCATATCGCCTGAGGTTTATCCGCAGGAGGATATAACGGCTCTTACGTTCGGCACGGTTTACGCAAGCCTTGAAGACGCTCTTATTGACTGGGAAAGTATGTGCGAATGAAAAACTGCAAAATTAAGCGATTGAAAAAGAAAAACAAAGAAAACAAAAGATATTTTAATTAAATCAATTATTTTAAGCCTGTGCAGGATTTGCCTATTTTCCAAAATGAGCTATAATATTATTAGCACTCAAGAGAGATGAGTGCTAACAGAGATGTGTAATTAAGGAGGAGATATATATGAAGATTAAGCCATTGGCTGACAGAGTTGTAATTAAGATGTGCGAGGCTGAGGAAACGACAAAGAGCGGAATTATCCTCACAAGCGCAGCAAAGGAAAAGCCGCAGATTGCGGAGGTTAAGGAAGTAGGTCCGGGCGGACTTGTTGACGGAAAAGAGGTTAAAATGACCGTTAAGGCAGGCGACAAGGTTCTCATTAGCGAATATGCCGGAACAAAGGTAAAATTAGAGGGCGAAGAATATATAATAGTAAGACAGAGCGATATTCTCGCAATTGTTGAATAAGATTTATTTTGAATATTTAGCAGAAAGGTTTTGATATATTATGGCAAAGCAGATTAAATTCGGCGAAGACGCAAGACAGGCGCTTCAAAAGGGCGTTGACCAGCTTGCTGATACAGTTAAAATAACACTCGGTCCTAAGGGCAGAAATGTCGTTCTTGACAAAAAATTCGGCTCACCGATTATAACAAACGACGGTGTTACAATTGCAAAGGAAATTGAGCTTTCCGATCCGTTTGAAAACATGGGCGCACAGCTTGTAAAAGAGGTTGCAACAAAGACAAACGATGTTGCCGGTGACGGTACAACAACAGCAACGCTTCTTGCTCAGGCTCTTATCCGTGAGGGCGCCAAGAACGTAACGGCAGGCGCTAACCCGATGATAGTAAGAAAGGGTATCCAAAAGGCTGTTGACACAGCAGTCGATGCAATCGTTGCAGGAGCTAAAAAGGTAAACGGCAAGGCCGATATAGCAAGAGTTGCTTCCGTTTCGGCAGCAAACGAGAAAATCGGCGAGCTTATAGCAGACGCTATGGATAAGGTTACATCAGACGGCGTTATAACCGTTGAGGAATCAAAAACAGCCGAAACCTACAGCGAAGTTGTTGAGGGTATGCAGTTTGACCGCGGATATATTTCGCCTTACATGGTAACAGACACAACAAAAATGGAAGCTGTTATAGATGACGCTTATATACTTATTACAGACAAGAAGATTTCAAACATACAGGAAATTCTTCCGCTTCTCGAACAGCTTGTTCAGGCAGGCAAGAAGCTTGTTATAATCGCAGAGGACGTTGAGGGCGAGGCTCTTGCAACTCTTATCGTAAACAAGCTCAGAGGTACATTTGTTGTTGTTCCGGTTAAGGCTCCGGGCTTCGGCGACAGAAGAAAGGAAATGCTCCGCGATATAGCTATTCTTACAGGCGGGGAGGTTATCTCGGAAGAGCTCGGACTTGAGCTTAAGGACACAACAATGGCTCAGCTCGGCCGTGCAAGACAGGTTAAAGTTCAGAAAGAAAACACAATCATAGTAGACGGTGCAGGCGACTCCGACGCTATAAAGAACAGAATTGAAGAAATAAAAGCGGCAATCGCTCTTACAACCTCCGAATTTGATAAGGAAAAGCTCCAGGAAAGACTTGCAAAGCTCTCCGGCGGAGTTGCCGTAATCAAGGTCGGCGCTGCAACCGAAACAGAAATGCAGGAGATGAAGTACAGAATTGAGGACGCTCTTGCAGCTACAAAGGCAGCTGTTGAGGAAGGCATTATTGCCGGCGGCGGAACAACATATATTAATGTTATTCCTGAGGTTGAAAAGCTTCTTGAAGAAACAGAGGGCGACGAAAAGACAGGTGTTCAGATTGTGCTTAAAGCTCTTGAAGAGCCGGTTAAGCAAATTGCAAAGAACGCAGGTCTTGAGGGCTCTGTTATAGTTGACAAGGTTAAATCGCAGAAAAAGGGCGTTGGCTATAACGCACTTACGGGCGAATATGTTGATATGATAAAGGCAGGTATAGTTGACCCGGCTAAGGTTACAAGAAGTGCGCTTCAAAACGCTGCAAGCGTTGCAAGCATGGTTCTTACAACAGAAAGCCTTGTAACAGATATTCCGGAGCCGGAAAAAGCGGCAGCACCGGGAATGGATCCGTCAATGGGCGGAATGTATTAATCATTAATAATCCACGTATAAGGCGGTGCGAATTTCGCACCGCCTTATATTTTTGGAGATTATTAAAAAGAGAAGATGATTTTTTATTTTTATCGGTTATTCAACTATTACAATTTCCTTAACGGCGTTTTTGTAAAGTCTTATAAATACTCTGCTTTCATCGTCGGCATCATATACCTGAATATCAGATGTCTTTGCAGTTGACACACTATTCTTTGAAGCCTTTGTGTCAACCTTGTAAACAAGAGCGTCTGACGGAATTGAATAATTAACCGCGCTGCCGCCGTTTACGGTAACGTTAATTGAAGAAGCAAATTTCTTTGTAACCTTTCCGTATACAACATCAAGATCCTCTGCCGGAGCTTTTGTAAACTCCTCGTCGGCATTTTCCGAGTCAAAGAGAACTCTTATGCTTGCGATTTCTCCGGATGAATTTTTCTTTATCTGAATAATATCTCCGCTCTTAAGCTTTTTGCCGTCGGTCTTTTTAAGAACATTTTCGTTTTCCGCAAAAATTCTTGTTTCACTGCCGTTTGTGAGCGCAACAAGCACGTCGGATATTTCATCATCGCTGTTTGTTCCCTGAGAAATTTCCTTAACAACTGCTATGCTTTCCGAAGCGTTTGTTGAAAGCTCCGAGCTTGTTACTATAACGGCTCTTGCCGTAAGATCCTCAGTTACGTCAAATATAAGCGCACTGTATTTCTGCTTGTCCTCAAACATTGACTTATCCTTTACCGAATAGTCCTCCGAGCCTGCCGGAATATCAAATATTACTGTTTCGTCCGTAATTTTAACATTGCCGAGCTTTTCGTTTGAAGCGTTATATGCTGTGTTTTTAAGGCTGTAGTTGAGCGTAAAGCTGTTTTTATCAACCGCACCCGTTGACGAATTGTCCTTAGCCGTGTTGATTTCGGAAACTTTTCCGTCCTCGTTAAGCTTAAAGGTCACAAGCTGAGCCTTAAACTCTCCGCCGCCGAGTATCGTTTTCAAAACAGTCTGATCCTTCTGCGCGCCGTTGCCGTTAAGCTTTATTTTTGACGCACCCTCATATAATTTTTCCGTGCCGTTTTTGTCAAATATCTTAAACTTTACAACCTCGTCATTGTCAACATAATATGCTCTTGTCATATATCCGTAGTCGCTGCTAAGGCTTGAGAAAGAGTCGGTTGATACAATATTGTTTTTATAGTCAAGATAGAATGTCGCCTCTGTTCCTACCTTAAGCTCGCCCTTGAAATCGGGTGACAATTTATATCCGTCGGAGCCTATAAAGTATTTTCCGTTGCTGATTGAGGAAACCTTGCCCGAAACTGTGCGGTTTGAAGCAACAATCTCATAAAGCTTTTTGTCTGCACTTTCGGCAACCGACAAAACGTCATATTCGGCAAGATCGGAAACCTTTATATTTTCAACGCCTCTTGAAATGGTATATGTCACATCATCGTCAAGAGTAATTGTCTTTGAGCTGTTTTTATCGCTTATTTTTCCCGAAGACGTTACGCTGTCAACAACCATGCTGTAGAAGCTTGTCACGAAAACAAAGTCGTATTTTCCGTCCTTATCGGTATCGAGAAGCGTCATTTCAGCCGTTTTTCCGTCAAGATCAAGCAGACTGTCGTCAAGCGCGCTGTGTCTGCCGTTATAAATAAGTGCGGCTGACGGCGAAAGCTCGGCTGTCTGCGTCTTTGATGAGCTTTCTGACGTGAAATAGCTTATTGCCTTATTTGAATTTTTCTTTGTTACCTTATCGAACAAATCCGAGTCGATTGTTACGGCATTATTTTTGCCCTCTGTCGGAAGCGCAAGAATTACCGACTCATCGCCTTTTCCGTTATCCTTAAGATAAAATGTTACATTATAGCCGAGAAGCTTGCTTACGTTGCAGTCCGCATCATAAATTTTATCGTCGATTTTAACCTGACCGTCATTTAATGTGCTCGCCCCGTCAATAGCCGACGTTGCAATTGCCTTTACCTGTCCGGTAAGCTCCGTAACTTTGTGTCTGTCCGTAAGCAGAGTTTTTGTTCCGACTTCATATTTTACATTGCCGCCGTAATTTGTCTGCTCCATCATATTTGTTTTAAGAGTATTAAGAGTAAGGTAAGCAACGCTTCCTCTCGTAATCGGATTGTGACCCGATCCGCTTACGTTTTTGTTCATTCCGTTTTCAGAGCCGACAAGAATATATCCGCTCGGAAATCCGCCCTTTTGCTCGGCCGACGGAGTGTATCCGGTTGCTCTTACCATAATAGTCATAGCCTCCGCATAGGTTATAGGATCAAACGGTCTGAAATTGCCGTTATCATCACCTATAACAATGCCCATTGATGTTGCAAGGTTAATATACCCCTTTGCCCAGTAGTCCTCCGACACATCGGGGAATTTGGACTGATCGGATGAATTTACCGCACTGTCTATTCCCATTGCATGAATAGCCAGCTTTGCAACCTCAGCTCTTGTAAGATTGTCGTTCGGTCTGAACTTGCCGTTGCCGTCGCCTATCATAATATTAAGCGCCGCAAGAACCTGTATCGGCTCCTCAAAGCCTGTTCCGGCAACATCTGCCGGTATCTGTGCATATGCTGCACCCGATGAAAGAGTACCCAGCGCCAAAAGTCCGCTGATAAACTTTTTGTTTGAACCTTTCATTAAGTTACCTCCTGATTTTTCAGAGCTGTGCTCTGTATTTGGTTTACGTAAGTTTTAGACTTATGTCAACCACGATTGCTATGATACACTACTTTATACAAAAAATCAAGCTGTAATTTATGGAATTTCAAAATTATTAAATATAATATTATAGTACAAATACTTCGTTTTTCATAAAAGTAACAAAAAACAAATATATTGGTAACAAAAATTTAATAAAATTTACGAATAAATACTTGAACATTTGCGTTTTTTGTGTTATTATTATACTAAGAGAGGATTTATACCCTTAACACTCAGTACAGACAGCTGAAAAACGGATTTTGCGCTGTCTGAATATTTCTTGGAATTGGAGGATATAACAGTGAAAAAATTAATAAGCGTAGTTCTGTCGGGTGCTATCATGGCTTCCTGCCTTTTGACAGCGTCGGCAGCAGATAAATTCAGTGATTTTTCAAAGGACAAGTACGACTGGGCATACAGTCAGGTTATGGACATGGTTGACAGAGGATACATAACCGGCTATGACGACAATACCTTTAAGCCCGACAACAGTGTTACGCGTCTTGAAGTTCTTGCGCTCTTTTCAAGAGCAATGGGCGCGCTTGACGAGGCCAATGAAGAGGTTTTGAAAAAGGCTGTTGACACATTCGGCGAAACATTAAAGCCATATGGACTTACATGGGGAACGGATGAAATCTGCTTCCTGCTCTACAGAGATGTTTTATCGGTTGACGACCTTAACACATATCTTAAGGACAAGCTCAAAAACGAGGCTATGCCGAGATATGAGGCGGCAATTATAATAACAAAGGCAATGGGCGGACAAAAGTCGGCAACAAGCTCGCAGTCGGTAACGCTTGACTTCAGCGACCAGAAAGATATTCCGTCAAATGCGCTTCAATACGTTAAATTTGTTTCCGACAACGGCGTTATGACAGGTATGGAGGACGGAACCTTTTCACCGAACACAAGCGTTCTCAGAAGCCAGATGGCAGTAATGCTCAGCCGTATGGTAAGCAAAATGGACTACACCATTGTAACAGGCAAGCTCTCTGAGGTTGACACAAACGGACGAATTGTTTCAATGACCGACAAGGACGGAGATATTGTTAAATATACATATCTTGCAAACGTTCTTATGAAGGTAGACGGCGTTGAAACAAGCCCGAAATATATGACAGTCGGCGTTTCGGCAATTGTTACGCTTTCAAACAACAAGGTTGCTTATATAGACACCTTGTCATCGGTACCCGATGAGCAGATTTCGGGAACATTCCAGGCAAGAAGCACTTCGGGCTCCGTTACAAGAATTACAATAAGAAAAGACGGAGATACGACAAACACATCATATGAGTGTAGTCCGTCCGTTTCGGTAACATATAACGATTCACCGTCAAGCCTTACAAACTTCAAGCAGTATGACTATGTAAAGCTTGAGCTTGTTGACGGCAAGGTTGAAAAAATAATGGGCGAAACAAAGGAAACGACAATTACAAACGCGGTTATAAGCGACATATCTCTTGAGCCGGAGTTTACAATGACAATCACTCATGCAAAAGAGGAATATGACGGAAATACATATCCTATAGCAGATGATGTTACGGTTATAAAAAATAACGATACCGCAGACTTCAGCTCGGTTTATGTAGGCGACAGAGTTACGCTCACGCTCAACTACGGAAAGATTACCGGAATTAAGGCAACCTCAACGAGCAAAACTATTGAAGGAACAATCAAGTCGATTAATATTTCTCAAATGCCGTCAATCGTTGTAAACGTAAACGGTGAGGACAGAGAATTTGCCGTTGCTACGGGCGTTTCAATCAAAATTAACGGGGACGACGGAACACTTTACGATTTCAGAGTAGGCGACGTTGTAAAAATAACGCTTGAAAGCGAAACAGTAACGAAAATTTCAGCATCGAGCGCGCAGTCAACAACAGGAAAAATCGACGGCGTTGTTACGGCTGTAAATTCGGCATACGGCTTTATCAAGGTTTCCTACAGAAACAGCGACAATTACACAATTGAAGAAACGGTTTACTGCAAGGATGGTACAACAACAATCCTCACCGAAGCGGGAGCTGCCAAGAAGGTAAAGGATATTGCTGTAGGACAGACGGTTACCGTTCACGGCTCGCAGTCAAACGGTGCGTTTGTTGCCAAGATAATTATTATCGGCGGCTGATATTATACAAGATAAAAAGGCTGCCGCCGAAAGTCAATTGACTTTCGGCGGCAGCTTTCGCTTATTTATAAACAACTTTAAAATCAACAAGCCGAGCTTGACTTTTTTAAACTTTTACCGTCTTTTATCGCGGTTGCCGTCTATTAAAATATGCTTTTTATAAGCTGTCGGCGAATATCCCGTTTCTCGCTTAAACACGGTACTGAAATACTGCTGATTGCCAAACGCCAAAAGCTCGCTCGTTCTTGCAACGCTTTTCCCGGCAAGCAGCATTGTGCAGGCTCTTGAAATTTTAAGCCTGAGAAAATATTTTGCCGCTCCGCTTCCGGAGTATTTCGTAAAAATTTTTTTCAGATAGCTTTCGCTTATTCCGCATCTGACGGCAATATCGGAGATTGAAAGATTTTTGTCTATGTTCTCCTCCATAATGCATATAATTTTTCTGTATATTTCCGCCGCAGCGTGCCTGTCCTCCTTAACGCTTTGCTTTGTACCCTGAAGAATTTTCAAAAGCAGCAGCTCAATTCTGACCGCAAGCATATTTAACCGATATTCGTCATAATCCTTTTTAAGAGATAATTTTGAGTCGGAGCTTCTGTCAAATGACAGATTTATTTCCTCAAATATGCGAAAAAGCTCGTCCGCACTGTCGGGCGACATGAGAAATATACTGTTTTCAAAATATTTCATAGCCTCGCCGTCCGCGCCGAAAGTAAGAATTATAACGTGCGGCTCCGTTCCGCCGCTTGACCAGAGCTTGTGAAATTCCATAGGCTTATGGAAAATAATCTGCCCTTCTCTGAGCGTATAAACGCGGCTGTCCGCCGTTGCGCCGACTTCCCCGCTGACAACATAAACAAGCTCCCAAAAATCGTGCCGTTCGCCGTCAAAAACAAAGTCAAACCGTTTAATATCATCATACGCCGTATAAAGCGTACTAACATTTACAAGCTTTTTCAGCGGAAATTCATGGTCTGTCACTTTTCCGAGTCCTCCTTACCCAAATAATGCGCATGGCAAAGCCCATGCCTTGTACAATAAACAAGCAGTTCGCCCTCACCGTAATCGGGCGCATATAAAACCGGCGGCGATGAATAGCTAAGCGTTGTATATGAACTTCCCTTTCCGGTTATGTATGAAATAAATTTTATATAATGGCGTATATGTGAATCGTGATATATTGTAAACTTAATATATCCGTCGCGCCTTTGTACATCATATTCGGGGAATTTGCCGAAGTGCTCCATGCTTTCCGGCTTAAGCAGCATACCGCAGCAGCTTACATCCGCCTCACGGTGAGCTATGATTATATTGCCGCACATCTTGCATATATACAGCCTGAAATTATTCATCGGAAAATCTCTGTCAGTAAAAAGCTCGTAAAGCGACATATCGCAGCTTTCAAGAATTTTCAGCATTTTGTCAAGCTTCATTTGTCTTGTATTATTCTCCCACGCCGAAACAGTTCTGTTGCTTACGTTAATCTTTTCGGCAAGCTCACGCTGCGTTATGCCGAGCTTTTTCCTCAGCTGCTTTAATATTAATCCCGCATTTAAATTTGCTGTTTCCATTGCTGCTCCCCGCCTTTTACTTTATTATACTATATCGGAAATTAAAAGTCAAGAAAATTGCGTAAATTTGCAAAGTAAGCTCCCGAAAATTAATTCTTAAAGTAAAGAGCAAAAAAAGCAGTGCTTTGTTAAATTAGGATTGACAGCGGAATATTTTTCTGATATAATATTATAAGAAAATAAAATTTGATTGAAATGTGGTGTTAAATTGAAAAATATAAATTATCCGCTTTATGAGGTTGAGGAGCTGAAAACGCTTCAGGATTTGCTATTCTTATGCAAAACCAAGTATGCAGACAAAAAGGCGTTTTGGTTTGCGGACAGAAAAGAAAACATTACTGAAATTAAATATTCGCAGTTTGCGGGCGATACGGAAAAGCTTATTGCCTTTTTGCGCTCCTGCGGATATGACGGGTGCAATGTTGCAATTTACGGAGAAAACAGCTATGAATGGATTTTATCGTATTTTGCGGCGGTTTGCAGCGGAAATGTTGCCGTTCCGATTGATAAGGAGCTAAGCGGAAGCGAAGCCGGAGCGCTTATAAAAAGGGCAGAATGTAAAATTGTTTTTTATTCAAAAAACTACAGCGATGAGATTGAAGAAGCGCAGCTCGGAGACATAAAGGCGGTTTGCATGAGCGAGTTTGCGGCGCTTGAAGAAAAAGCAGCAGAGGATATTGAAATAAAGCCCGATGATTTGGCGGCAATCGTTTACACCTCCGGAACAACAGGAATAAGCAAGGGCGTTATGCTGACGCACGGAAATCTTGCACGTGACGCCGTTGACAGCTGCAAAAATTTATATGTAACCGAAGGCACAATACTCCTGCTTCCGCTTCATCACACTTTCGGAATGATGGCGGGCGTGCTCTGTCAGCTCCTTTTGGGCTATCCGGTTTTCATAAACCAAAGCCTTAAATATTTAAAGCGTGACATAGCTCTTTCAAAGCCAAGACATCTTTCGGTAGTTCCCCTGATTATAGAGTCGCTTTACAAAAACGTCTGGGAAAACGCGAAAAAGCAGAATAAGGATAAGGCGCTTAAAAACCTGGTTAAATTCAGCAACGCCATGCTTAAAATCGGGATAGATTTAAGACGGAAGCTGTTTAAGTCGGTAATTGACGGCTTCGGAGGAAATCTTGAAATGCTCATATCCGGCGGCGCGGCAATAAGCAGCGAGCTTATTGAAGGAATAAGCGCTTTCGGAATAAAGACAATAAACGGCTACGGAATTACGGAATGTTCCCCGATTGTTGCGACAACGCGAAACAGGCACAATAATTTTCCGAGCGTGGGCTGCGTTGTGCCGGGCTGCGAGGTTAAAATTGTTGACAAGGACTCGGACGGTATCGGAGAAATATATATCAGAGGAGAAATTGTAACAAAGGGCTATTTCAAAGCGGAAGAAGAAACGGCGCGTGCCTTTGACGGAGATTGGTTTAAAACCGGAGACTTGGGACGCTTTGACGAAAATAATTTTCTCTACATTGCCGGGAGAAAGAAAAATCTTATAATTTTGCCCAACGGCAAAAATGTAAGCCCCGAAGAGCTTGAAGCCATGATTATTCTTATAGAAAACGTCGACGAGGTTATAGTTTACGAGAACGGCGGACTGATAACCGCCGAAATCTATGCGGAAAACAGGGACGGAATTGAAGAAAAAATTACGGAGCTTAACAAAACTCTGCCTTTATATAAGCAGATAGCAAAAACAAAATTCCGCACAGAAGAATTTGAAAAGACAACAACAAAGAAAATAAAGCGCAGCAAGTAAGGCGCAAAGAAAGGAGAAATTAAATTTATGTATGATAAGGTTATTTCAATTTTAAAATCGGTTATAGACATAGACGAAAATAAGGTTTCGCCCGATTCAAAGCTTATTGCGGATTTGGGTCTTAACTCCTTTGACATTATAAACATTATTGTAGCGTTTGAGGATGAATTTGATATTGAGGTTCCGGAAAAGGATATAAGAAAGCTTGTAACGCTGAAAGATGCTGCGGATTATCTCGAAAAGAAAGTAAATTGATAAACAAAGAAATATTAATAAGAAAAGGCTGTTTAAAAGGTCAATTGACCTTTTAAACAGCCTCTTATTTTTATCTTATAAACAATTCAAAGTTGACAACTACCGCCGCAAACACGATTGAAACCATGCTCAGAAGCTTTATAAGAATATTGATGCTCGGACCGGAGGTATCCTTAAACGGATCGCCCACCGTATCTCCGACAACGGCTGCCTTATGATTTTCAGAGCCCTTTCCGCCGAAGTTTCCTGCCTCTATATATTTCTTTGCATTATCCCAGCTGCCGCCTGAGTTTGCCATCATTATAGCGAGAACAAATCCCGAAACGAGCGCTCCTGCGAGCATTCCGACAACGCCGTTTACTCCGAGACAAAGACCTACAACAATAGGTGCGAGAATACCGAGCGCTGCCGGCAAAATCATTTCCTTAAGCGATGAGCGCGTGCATATATCAACGCACGTTGCATAATCGGCTTCCGCCTTTCCCTGCATAAGTCCTTTTATTTCTCTGAACTGTCTGCGCACCTCGATTACGATTTTCTGAGCCGCACGTCCTACAGCCTGCATTGTAAATGCGCTGAAGAGGAACGGAAGCATTGCTCCGACAAAAAGTCCGACAAGCACACGCGGATTTGTAAGCGTAAGATTAAGTATAGAGTCAATTCCTTTAGTCTGACATATTCCCTGAACTTTATCCGTATACGATACTATAAGCGCAAGCGCCGTAAGTGCGGCAGAGCCTATTGCAAAGCCCTTTCCGGTTGCTGCCGTAGTGTTTCCGAGCGAGTCGAGCGCGTCGGTGCGGTCACGTACAGTGCTTTCAAGTCCCGACATTTCGGCAATTCCGCCGGCGTTATCGGCAACAGGTCCGTATGCGTCTGTTGCAAGAGTTATTCCGAGTGTTGAAAGCATTCCGACAGCCGAAATACCAACACCGTAAAGTCCGCTTTCAAATGCGTTTTCAGCGCCGGAGAAGCCGCCGGCAACTGCAAAGCTTATAAGAATTGATATACCGATTATAACAACCGGAATAGCCGTTGAAAGCATACCGAGCGCAATACCGTCTATAATAATCGTAGCGCTTCCCGTTTCTGACGATTCGGCAAGCTTCTTTGTCGGCTTATATGAATCGGATGTATAGTATTCCGTGAAAAATCCTATAAGCACGCCTGCGGCAAGTCCGGACACAACAGCCCAGAAAACGCCCGTGTTATCAGGAAGCAGCGTGAATATAACAACGGCTGAAGCTATTGCCGATATGATTGAGCTTATATATGTACCTCTTCTCAGAGAGCCGAGAAGCATTTTCTGCGTTGCGCCCTCTTTTGTGCTTACAAAGAAAGTACCGATGATTGAAGCGATTATACCTATTCCGGCAATGAGCATGGGAATTATAACTCCGCCCATTCCAAGACCTGCTGCCGCCGCAAGTGCGCCCGACGAAATTACAGAGCCTACATATGACTCGTAAAGGTCGGCGCCCATTCCGGCAACGTCGCCTACATTATCGCCTACATTATCTGCAATACAGGCAGGGTTACGCGGATCGTCCTCAGGTATTCCTGCTTCAACCTTACCAACAAGGTCAGCTCCTACGTCTGCCGCCTTTGTGAAAATACCGCCGCCGACACGTGCGAAAAGCGCCATTGAACTTGCACCCATTCCGAAGGTAAGCATTGCACCCATAATGCTGCTTACATCCGTTTTATATATTGCACGGAGAATAAGAAACCATACGCTTATGTCAAGAAGTCCCAGACCTACAACCGTAAGACCCATAACAGAGCCGGAGGCAAAAGCGATTTTAAGGCCGCTGTTAAGGCTTTCTCTTGCGCCGTTAGCCGTTCTTGTATTGGCATATGTAGCAATTTTCATACCGATAAATCCCGAAAGACCGGAGAAAAATCCGCCGGAGAGAAACGCAAACGGAACGAACCATGTTAAAAATCCGCCGCCGGCAAGAATACATAAAACAACAAACATAACCGCGAAGAAAATACCTACCGTCTTATACTGACGCTTCAGATAAGCCATAGCTCCCTGACGGATCTTGTTTCCGATAGAAATCATAGAGCTCGTTCCCTCAGGTTTTTTCTTAACCGAATAAAACTGATACACCGAGAAGCAAAGCGCGATAACTGCACATACCAGAACCAGCACCGGTGCAATACTTAAAAAGCTTGTCATAAAAAACACCTTTCCTTTATTAAATTTTTTTCGGCAGCCGTAAAAGCAAGAGCCTGCAGCTGTCTGTTTATTTTCTTCTATTTTATAACAAAACAGTAAAATAGTCAAGTACAAGTTTTAAATTTGGGTAAAAAATATATAGTTAAGCATTTTAAACCCGTTTTTTTATTTATGATTGTTAAGAAAATATCAGAAACTTTGCAAAAGATGTCATAAACCTTGCAAAATTCGACAAAGGAATTTAACATGTCTTTGGCGAAATATAAAGGTACAGCAAAAAAATACCGGCGTTATAAAGCAGCAGACCGGAAAAAAGGAGAAATGATATTTATGACAATTGAGCTTACAGGAGAAAAACAGCTTATAACGGTACGTCTTGACGGTGAGCTTGACCACCGCAGCAGCGAACAAATCAGAAAAAGCATTGAAGATGAGCTGATGCGGTCGGGAGCGATTAACATAGCCTTTGACTTCTCGCGCGTTACATTTATGGATTCGTCGGGAATAGGGATGCTTTTGGGCAGATACAAAACGGTTAAGGCGCTTGGCGGAAAGATAATCCTTTTGGGAATGTCGCGCGAAACGGAAAGAATTATAAGAATGTCCGGAATTGACCACATTGCGGAAATTTATTAAAGGCGGTGAAAATACATATGAATAACTTTATGAAAATCGAATTTCCCGCAATTGCGTGCAACGAAAGCTTTGCGCGTCTTGCGGCGGCAGGATTTATTTTGGAGCTTGACCCGACTGTTGAAGAAATGTCAGAGGTTAAGACGGCTGTATCGGAAGCGGTGACAAACGCCATAATACACGGCTACAAATCAAAAGAAGGCACTGTACTCCTTTCGGGGGAAATACAGGACAAAACGGTAACGCTTTGTATTTCCGATAGCGGCGACGGAATAGACGATATTGCCCTTGCACGTCAGCCGCTTTATACGGGCGCTCCCGAAATGGAGCGAAGCGGAATGGGCTTTACGATTATGGAGGAATTTATGGACGCTGTAACGGTTAAAAGCGAAAAAGGTGCGGGAACAACCGTTACAATGAAAAAGACGATAAAAGGGGCGGCGGAGAATGGATGAAAACGCTGTGCTTCTTGAGGAAATAAACAAAGGAAGTGCAGCGGCATTTGAAAAAATGACAGAAAAAAATCTGCCGCTTGTAAGAAGCGTGGCTAAGGCATTTTCGGGCAGAGGCTGCGAGGCGGACGACCTGATGCAGATAGGCTCAATCGGTCTTATAAAGGCGATTAAAAGATTTGACAGCAGCTTCGGCGTTAAATTTTCCACATATGCCGTACCGATGATTTCGGGAGAAATAAGGCGTTTTCTGCGCGATGACGGAATTATCAAGGTAAGCCGCAGCGTTAAGGAAGCAGCATATAAGGGGCGCGCGGCGGAGGAAAAGCTGCGGCGAGAATTATCGAGAGAGCCGACAATTAATGAGGTTTCGGAGAAAAGCGGAATATCGGCGGAAAATATCGCATATGCGTTTGAAGCCTGCTCCGACTGCGTACCTATTGATGATTTATGCGATTTCGGTATGCAGTCGGCTGTCGAGTCACATGAGGAGCAGTCTATAAACAAAATATGGATAAGCGAAGGACTTGACGCGCTTGAAAGCCGCGAAAGACAGGTTATAATTTTAAGATACACAAAATCGCTTACTCAGTCGAAAATTGCGTCAATGCTCGGAATATCTCAGGTTCAGGTTTCGAGAATAGAAAAAAGAGCCATAGAAAAAATAAGGGTGCGCCTTTCCGGAAAAGATATATAAAATAATTTCAGCCGCCGACTGTATAAGCAATTTTGCTTTATATAACCCGGCTGAAATTTTTATTTTTATAAAACTATGAGAATATCACGCCGTTTCCCGTAATAAAATGTTATAGACTTGTTTTTCGGGAGATGTGGTTATTATGCGCGATGGACTGACAAATTTTCCGCGTCGGTTTGCGGCTGCGGCTTTAATATTTTTTACAATAGGTATATTTCTCGGCGCAGTATATGCGTCGGGAGCGCCCGGTGAAATGCTCTCCGGCTACTTTTCATCCTTTTTCGGCTCGCTCGGCAAAGCAACGCCCGATGATATAAAAGCCTTAATACTTAAAAATTTTATAATATGGATAAGCATTTTTATTTCCGCATCCTTTATGCCGGGAAGTCTTTTAAACGTGTATACCGTTGTATACAGAGGCTTTGTAACCGGATATACCGCTGCCTGCTTCTGCGTAAGCTACGGCGCAAGAGGTATGCTTTTTTGCTGCGGTCTGCTCCCCGAAATGATGCTTTGCGTGCCTTTACTCGTCATTTTTTCGGCATTTTCACTAAAAATGTCGTTTTCCCGTCATGAAATAAGAAAAAATTTTTTAAAAAATTTCTTGATTATTTCGTTTTTTTCTCTGACTATATTTTGTGTTCTTTCCTTATGTCAAGCTTTTTTAACCACAATATTTATGAATATGTTATATACAATAATAGGTAAATAAACAAAACAAAGTTAAATAAACCAAAAAATCTGCAAAATAAATTTTAAAAAAGGGCTTCACAAATTAAAAAAATGTGATATAATATTATTGTTGCATTACAGCAATGTAACAAAGCTATTACATAAGAAGGAGTCCGTAACATGAATTCTTGTATTGAAAGATACATTACATACATGAAGCTTGAGAAAAATAAATCTGATAATACTGTTGAAGCATACAAGCGCGATATATCGCAGTTTTATGCTCATTTTATATCTCTCGGCGGCAAGAGCATACAAAACGCAACAAAAACAGACGTTTTGTCTTTTTTGCTTGAAATGCAGAGCGAGGGACGTGCGGCGTCAAGCATATCAAGAATGCTCACGTCTTTAAGATCATTTTACGCATTTTTAATTCGCGGCGGAGAAATATCGGAAAACCCGACAGACAGGCTTGAAGCTCCGCATATAGAAAAGAAAATTCCTAAGGTTTTAACCTTTGAGCAGGTGGACAGGCTTATGAGAGCGCCGGACAAGTCGGACGCAAAGGGCTGCCGCGACAAAGCAATGCTTGAGCTGCTTTATGCAAGCGGCATAAGGGTAAGCGAGCTTATCGGCCTGAAGCTCACCGACGTGAATACGGATATAAGATATGTAAGGTGCAGCTCCGGCTCTAAGGAAAGATTTATTCCCATAGGCGAGGACGCGGCGGTTTCTGTTAAAAGGTATCTTCTTTGGTCAAGGGGAAAGCTACTTCACTCAAATTCGTCGGATATGCTTTTTGTAAACTGCTCCGGAGGCAGTATATCGCGTCAGGGCTTTTGGAAAATAATAAAGCAGTACGGAAGGGCGGCAGGTATAGAAACGGAAATAACTCCGCATATTCTGCGGCATTCCTTTGCGGCGCACCTTGTTGAAAACGGTGCGGACCTCAAGTCAATTCAGACTATGATGGGTCACGCCGACATATCCTCAACGCAGGTTTATACGGCTTTTCTGGACAATCATTTAAGAGAGGTTTACGAAAAGGCGCATCCGAGAGCATAGACTACATACGCATTTTTATGAAAAATAACGTTAATAAATCGAAATTTGAAGTTTTTTTTAAGAAAAACGTAAAAAAAGACGGTATATTTAAAAAAATTCGCTCATTGTCTTGACATGGGGCTTTGTGTGTGGTATGATAATGTAAAGATTAATTCGATTGAAAAAGCTTACGGCTTTTGAAGTCAATTTGAAAGGAAATGTTATTATGAGCTTATCTGCATCATTTTTCGGCATAATAATTATTAGCGCGCTAATTATCGCTGTTGCGGTCATTAGTGCTAATTGTGTTGCCGAAGATTTTGAATTGATGAGCTGTTAAATTATAACTGCAATATATTTTTTTAAACATCAATCTTTCAAAAGCTTACGGCAATCCGTAAGCTTTTTTACATATCGGATTAAAAAAATAAATTTTTAAAGAGGCATGATGAAGATGGATATTAAAATCACAAAAACAACAAATCCCAAAAAGAAGCCGGATAAAAATCAAAAGCTCGGCTTCGGAAAAATCTTTACAGACCATATGTTCATGATGAATTACACAGAGGGCAAGGGCTGGCATGATGCAAGAATTGTTCCCTACGGAGAGCTTACTCTTGAGCCGTCGGCTATGGTATTTCATTACGGGCAGGAAATGTTTGAGGGCCTTAAGGCATACAGAGGTGCTGACGGAAAAGTTCGTCTTTTCAGACCGGACATGAACGCTAAGCGCGCAAACGCAAGCAACAAAAGACTTTGTATTCCGGAAATTCCAGAAGAGGACTTTGTTGAAGCAATCAAGGCCGTTGTAAAAGTTGACGAGGACTGGGTTCCCGAAGCTGACGGTACATCGCTTTACATCAGACCCTTTATTATAGCAACGGACGCATTTTTGGGCGTTGCTCCGTCAAAGACATATCTTTTTGTAATCATTCTTGCACCGAGCGGCGCATATTACGAAAACGGTCTTGAGCCCGTAGGAATTTGGATTGAGGACGATTATGTAAGAGCCGTAAGAGGCGGAATGGGCTTTGCAAAGACAGGCGGAAACTATGCCGCAAGCCTTGCAGCACAGGTTAAGGCTCATGATGACGGCTATTCACAGGTTCTCTGGCTCGACGGTGTTGAGAGAAAATACATTGAAGAGGTCGGCGCAATGAATATCTTCTTTAAGATTGACGGAAAAATCGTAACTCCTATGTTAAACGGAAGTATTCTGCCGGGTATTACGAGAAATTCCGTAATTGAAATGTGCAAATCGTTCGGCTATGAGGTTGAAGAAAGAAGAGTATCGGTTGACGAGCTTATTGAAGCCGCACATACAGGAAAGCTTGAGGAATGCTTCGGAACGGGTACTGCCGCTGTTATTTCTCCTGTAGGAAAGCTCAGATATGTTGATGAGGTATTCACAATAAACGACAACAAAATCGGCGAGGTAAGCCAAAAGCTTTATGACACTCTCACAGGTATTCAGTGGGGAAAATGCGAGGATAAATTCAATTGGACAACAACGATTTAAATTATAAAAGAATTTCCGTTTTTGCAGGGCATTACGGAAGCGGAAAAACAAATATTGCAATAAACTATGCGCTTTATATAAAAAAAATGCAGCCGCGCGTATGCATTGCCGATCTTGATATAGTAAATCCGTATTTCAGAACAAAGGACAGCGAAAAAATGCTGACTGAGCATGGTATAAAGCTTATATCGTCGGAATATGCGGACTCAAACGTTGATCTGCCGGCTCTGCCGGCGGACACATATGCCGTAGTTGAGGACAGGGATTTGTTTTCCGTCCTCGACGTCGGCGGCGACGATCGCGGTGCGCTTGCGCTCGGAAGATATTCGGACGCAATAAAAGAGGAAAACAATTATGATATGTTTTTCGTTGTAAATAAATTTCGTCCGCTGACGCGTGACGCAGCTTCCGCTGTTGAAATAATGCGCGAAATTGAAGCGGCTGCATCAATGAGGTTTACCGCAGTTGTAAACAACTCAAATCTCGGCGTGCTTACAACGCCGGAGGATATTATATCCTCAATCGAATATGCGGAGGAAATAAGCGAAAAGGCCGGTATTCCGATAGCGTTTACAACGGCAAAGTCCGGCATAGCGGATAAGCTTGATATAGAAAACGTTATGCCGATTGACATATACGTCCAGCAGAGCTGGCAGAGAGAAAAAGAATAATGGAGGAGTAAAATGGCTAAGGTAACTTTTGACACAAATTTGTGCAAGGGCTGCGGTCTTTGTGTTGCGGCTTGTCCAAAGCACATAATCGCACTCACGGGCGATATTAACGCAAAGGGTTATCATCCGGCGGCTGTAGCAAAGCCGGAGGATTGTATCGGCTGCGCATTCTGCGCAACAATGTGTCCCGATTGCGTAATAACGGTTGAAAAATAGACTACAGGAAAGGATTGAACCAAATGTCAGAAAAAGTATTGATGAAGGGTAATGAAGCTCTGGCAGAGGCCGCTATAATGGCAGGATGTCATCACTATTTCGGTTACCCGATTACACCTCAGACAGAGGTTGCAGCATATATGTCTAAGAAAATGCCGAAAATCGGCGGCGTGTTTCTTCAGGCTGAAAGCGAAATTGCAGCAATTAACATGGTTATAGGCGTGGCTTCGACAGGTAAAAGAGTTATGACCTCAAGCTCAAGTCCCGGTATTTCTCTTAAGAGCGAGGGACTTTCATATCTTGCAGGCTGCGACCTGCCGGCGCTTGTTGTAAACGTTCAGCGCGGAGGTCCGGGTCTCGGCGGTATTCAGCCGTCACAGTCGGATTATTTCCATGCTACAAGAGGAGCGGGACACGGAGATTTCCATATGCTCGTTCTTGCACCGTCATCTGTTCAGGAAATGGTAAACCTTACATTTAAGGGCTTTGACCTTGCCGAAAAGTACAGAATGACCTGCATGATTTTATCGGACGGTACAATGGGCCAGATGATGGAGCCGGTAAGTCTTGATATGGGCGAAATTGAAAAATACGATAAGTCATGGGCTCTCACCGGAACAAATGGCGAAAGAGCGCCGAGAATTGTAAACTCACTGTTTCTTAAGCCTGAGGAGCTTGAAAAAACCAATTTCCTCAGATATGAAAGATATAAGAAAATTGAAGAGGACGAGCCTATGTACGAGGAGTACAGAATGGACGATGCGGAAATATGCATAGTTGCATTCGGCGTTGCTTCAAGAGTTTCAAAGAACGCAATCGACAAGGCAAGAGAAAAGGGCATCAAGGTCGGCATGATAAGACCTATCACGCTTTGGCCGTTCCCGAAAAAAGCATTAAATGCAGCTGCGGATAAGGTAAAGGCATTTGTTTCCGTTGAGCTTTCAATGGGTCAGATGATTGAGGATATTGAGCTTGCAACACGCTGCAAAAAGCCTGTTCTTCTTTGCAACAGAGTCGGAGGCATGATCCCGACAACCGAAAACGTTCTTGAGAAAATTGCAGAAGCAAATAAAATTGGAGGTGCTGAATAATGATGGTTTTTGAAAAGCCGCACGCACTTACGGATAAGGTGCTGCACTACTGTCCGGGATGTACGCATGGTATAATTCACCGCCTTGTTGCAGAGGCTATTGACGAGCTCGGAATTGAGGGCAGAACAATCGGCGTTGCATCTGTCGGCTGCAGCGTTATGGCATATGATTATTTTAATGTTGACATGGTTCAGGCAGCGCACGGTCGCGCACCTGCCGTTGCAACGGGAGTTAAAAGATCGGATCCGAATAATATAGTATTTACATATCAGGGTGACGGCGACCTTGCCGCAATAGGCACGGCAGAAACCGTTCACTCGGCAGCAAGAGGCGAAAACATTACCGTTATATTTGTAAATAACGCAATTTACGGAATGACCGGCGGTCAGATGGCGCCGACAACGCTTCCGGGGCAGGTAACGCAAACCTCGCCTTACGGACGTGACGTTGAGGCTGTAGGTTATCCGGTAAGAGTCTGTGAAATGTTATCTCAGCTCACAGGCGCCGCATATCTTGAAAGAGTTGCCGTAAACAATGTTAAAAATGTAAGAAACGCTAAAAAAGCTATTAAAAAAGCGTTTGAATATCAGACAGAGGGCAAAGGATTTTCGCTTGTAGAGGTTCTTTCAACCTGTCCGACAAACTGGGGCATGGCTCCGGAAAAGGCTACGGCATGGCTGGAGGAAAACATGATTCCTTACTACCCGCTCGGCGTGTATAAGGATAAATATGCAAACAAGGAGGATAAGAGCAATGACTAAACAAATTCTTCTTGCAGGCTTCGGCGGACAGGGAATATTATTTTCGGGTAAATTTCTTGCCTATGAGGGTCTTATCGAGGGCAAAGAGCTCAGCTGGCTTCCGTCTTACGGACCGGAAATGCGCGGAGGAACCGCAAATTGCAGCGTTATTCTCAGCGACGAGCCTGTAGGCTCACCTATCGTAACAAATCCGGATATATTAATCGCAATGAATCTTCCGTCTCTTGACAAATATGAGGATGCGGCAGTACCCGGAGCTCAGATTTTTGTCGACAGCTCGCTTATCGAAAGAAAAATTGTGCGCAGCGATGTTGAGGGATATTATATTCCGGCAACAAAACTTGCGTCGGAAAATGAGCTTGACGGTCTTGCAAACATGATTATGATCGGATATATGATAAAGAAGACGGGAATAATTCCTTACGAAAATGTTGAAAAAACTATGGAGAAGCTTGTTCCGCCGAAAAAGCAGAAGCTTCTTGCGCCTAATTTAAAGGCGGTCGCACTCGGATATAACTACTAAATAAAAAAATTTTAAGAAAGGGGCAGAGAGTGATGAATGATCAGATTAAAGAAATTGGTATCAGACTGGCAACGCTAAGGGAGGATTGCGGCTATTCTATTGAAGAAATGGCTCAGAAACTCGGTGTTGACATAGAAACCTACACAGCATATGAAGAAGGAAACAAGGACTTTTCTTTCAGCTTTATTTTTAACGCAGCAGAAATTTTAGGGGTTGATGTTCTTGACATTATCAGCGGAAGCTCTCCGACCCTTTCAATGTGCTGTGTTGTTGAAAATGGCAAAGGCTATTCCGTAAAGCGTGAGCATGAGTACGATTATAAGCACCTGGCTTACACGTTCAGAAACAAAAAATCGGAGCCGTTTCTTGTAACGGTCAGCCCGGATGATGAATCGCCGGTGCTTCACGGTCATGAGGGACAGGAATTTAACTATGTACTTTCGGGTAAAATGAAATTTTACATCGGCGATATTTCCTATGAGCTTTCAAAAGGTGACAGCGTATATTTTGACTCGTCAATTCCGCACGCTGTCGAAGCGCAGGGTGATTCAGAGGTACAGTTTATAGCTGTCGTCGTCAAATAATTCATTAATGGAGGAATAGAAAATGCCAATATACGAAAAATTTGTCGGAGCAACAAGAGATGACTTTATATCTCTTGCCGACGCGCAGAAAAATTATAAGCTTACATGGAATGATAATTTCAATTTTGCATATGATGTTGTAGATGAGCTTGCAAGAACAAAGCCGGATAAGCTTGCTATGATATGGATCTCAAACGAGGGCGAGGAAAAACGCTTCACATTTAAAGATATTTCGGAAATGTCGAATAAGGCGGCAAACTACTTTAAATATCTCGGCGTTAAAAAAGGCGACAGGATGCTGCTCGTTCTTAAGAGAAGCTATTATTTTTGGTTTTGTATGCTCGGACTTAACAAAATTGGTGCTATAGCCGTTCAGGCAACAAATATGCTTAAGCCTAAGGACTATGTTTACCGCTGCAATGCAGGTAAAATTAAATATGCCGTAATCACAGGTGACGGCGACGCAACAGAGTGCTTTGACGAGCTTAAGGATCAGTATGAAACAATCGAGAAAAAGCTTGTAACAAAGCATAAAAATGCCGGCGATGACTGGCTTGACTTCGAGGATGGCTTTAATGCCGCAGACTCCGAGTGGACACGTCCCACAGGTGCAAACGACACAAAGGCAACCGATACAATGATCATGGGCTTTACGTCCGGAACATCAGGCTATCCGAAAATCTTTACTCACGACTTTACCTATCCGCTCGGTCATATCATGACAGGCGTGTTCTGGCACAGAGTTGTTGACGGCGGACTTCACTTTACAATTTCCGATACGGGCTGGCTTAAGTGCCTTTGGGGTAAATTTTACGGTCAGTGGTTTGGTGAGAGCGCATTTTTGGTATATGACTTTGACAGATTTAACGCAAAGGATATCCTTGAGAAAATGGAGAAATATAAGGTTACAACCTTCTGCGTGCCGCCTACAATGTATCGTCTGCTTTTGCAGGAGGATGTTGCTTCATATGATTTATCATCACTTACACACTGCTGCACCGCAGGTGAGGCACTTAATCCCGAAATATTTGACAGATGGCTTGCAATCACAGGTCATAAAATTTACGAAGGTTTCGGTCAGAGCGAAACACCGCTTTGTATCGCAACAATCAAACCTTGGACAGAGCCTACTCCGGGCGCTATAGGACTTCCCGTTCCCGGTATGGACGTGCATATCCTCAACGAAAACGGAGAGCACTGCCAGAGAGGTACAAACGGCGAAATCTGCATAAGAGTTCTCAGCAGCGAAAGAAAGCCCTGCGGTATTCTTCAGTCATATAACAACAGCAAGGAAGACACTCTTGCGGCTCTTCATGACGGATTTTATCACACGGGCGACGTTGCATACCGCGACGAAATAGGTATGTTCAGATATGTCGGCAGAAACGACGACGTTATTAAGTCATCCGGCTACAGAATAGGACCTTTTGAAATAGAAAGCGTTCTTGCAGAGCATCCGGCAGTATTTGAGGTTGCCGTAACAGGTGTGCCCGATCCGGTGCGCGGATTTGTCGTAAAGGCAACAATAGTTCTTTCCAAAGGCTTTGAAGGCTCAGATGAGCTTACAAAAGAGCTTCAGAACTATGTAAAGACAAATACGGCTCCTTACAAATATCCGAGAATAATCGAGTATGTTGAAGAGCTTCCGAAGACCTTTAACGGAAAAATAAGACGTGCCGAAATAAGAGAAAACGATATAAACAAAGCAAAATAATTAATGCACATCATGGGCGGTCGGGAAAATTTGCCCGGCTGCCTGTTGTGTTTGGGAGGGAATATATAAATGAATAAGAGCAAAAAATTGACGCTTCTTGCCATGTTTGCAGCACTTTCGTATGTGATAATGATTGTCGGGAGGTTTCCTATCTCAACGGTTGAATTTCTCAAATACGACCCTAAGGATATGGTAATTGTTATATGCGGCTTCACGTCCGGTCCGCTTGCAGCTTTTATAGTTGCAGCGGTTGTTTCGGTTCTGGAAATGCTTACGGTGAGCACAACAGGACCTATCGGACTTGTGATGAATGTTATTTCAACATCGGCTTTTGCCTGCTCCGCAGCTTATATATACAAGAAAAATCATACTCTTACCGGCGCTGTCAGCGGCCTTGCCTGCGGCGTTATTTCAATGACGCTTGTAATGCTTGCGTGGAACTATCTTATAACGCCGCTGTATATGGGTATGCCAAGAGAAGAGCTTGCCAAAATGCTGCTACCCGTATTCCTCCCCTTTAACCTTTTAAAAGGGCTTATAAACGCCGCAATAACGCTTATAGTGTATAAGCCTATATCTCGTGCTGTAAGGCGCTTTGAGCCCGCAAATGACGGAAACAATCATCCAAAGGGCAAGCTGAATGCCGCCGTTACAATTCTGTCGGCTGTACTGCTTGTAACCTGTATACTTGTTATTCTCGCAATGAAGGGCTTGATATAACTTTTAGTGCTGCATTTATTTTTGTGATAAATGCAGCCTGCTTTTATATATGTGCCGCAGATGCGGCGAAAGGAAGAAAGACATGACAAAAAGGGTAAATGACTCAAAAACAGAACAAGTCCAAATCCTGTCACAAGGTACGCTTAACGGCTATAAACGCCTTTTCGGCGGCAAGCTTATGCAGTGGATAGATATTGTTGCAGCCGTTACGGCAAGACGCCATTCGGGCTGCAATGTTACAACAGCGGCTGTCGATTCTCTTGAATTTAAGGCCGCAGCATACGCAAATGACACTATTGTACTTGTCGGCAGCATAACATATACCGGAAGAACATCAATGGAGGTCTGCGTTAAAACATATGTTGAAATGCTAAGCGGCGAAAGACGGCTTATAAATAAGGCATATGTTATAATGGTCGCGCTTGACGAAAATGAAAACCCGACTCAAATACCGCAGCTTGAATGTGTAACCGATGAGGAAAAAGCCGAGTGGGAAGCTGCTAAAATAAGGCGCGAAATAAGGCAGCAGCGCAGAACAGGCAATATATGATAAGCTCTGTTTTGTGACTTATGCCGTATAAATCCCGCTTTTTAAATTCATATTTATTATAAATTAACATTTAGAAAAAAAACTTAAAAAAAGTGTTGACAAAGCCCTGAAAATCTGGTATAATAGATTTGTTAGTTCGGAATGCGAGTGTGCTGGAATAGGCAGACAGGCACGTTTGAGGGGCGTGTGTCTTCGACGTATGGGTTCAAGTCCCATCACTCGCACCATACCGAGAGTTCTTATAGGATTTGAGATGTTCTATAAACGCTCTCGGTTTTTTATTGCCTTAAACAGGTACGCGGATAGCTTTTATAGCTCACCGTCCATACTGATTATTATGGCTCTTTGTCAATTGTTGGGGTGTAAGTTCTCCCATATGCAAAAATTGAGCAATAATAATTTATGTATTTTGAATGGCTCTATAATAAATGTTGGGGTCAGAAAAAATTTACAAAATAAATGAGCATATTTGCTCCGAATTCTGTATAATAGAATTAAACAAAAAACTACAGGAGAATTCTAAATATGCTCACTTTACATAATACACAATCTAATTTACAAGGGGTTATCGTAAAAAAAGTCACTTTAGATAACAATTTTATCATTATTAATATTGAAATGGACAAACATATCTGTCCCAACTGTAGCTGCATCACATCTCATATACATGATTACAGACAACAGCTTATCAAAGATATTCCCACTTTCGCTAACTACAGGAAAAGGCGCTATGAATGTCCGCACCCCGTCCTTAAATGATTTGATGGCAATTCATTTGATAAAAATGCAAATTTTTCAGCGATACATTCAAACCGCTCATTTGTTTTCATAATTGTTTTTTCTCATGTGATATAGGTTCTTTAGCTAATTCTTTCATATAAATCTTAACATACTTCTTGGAGGTTTGGTCAAGATTGTTCCATAAACGTATAAACTCATCGGTGGAGAGTGTGTTTGAAGGATCTTTTTCTATACCACTAAAGAAATCTGACAAAGAAATGTCGAGCCCGTTGCATATTTTACACAGTGTTCTTATAGTCGGCATATGTGGTTTTTTAAGAATACTGTCCAAATCAGAATAACGCATATCCGATAACACTGCAAGTCTATATGTGGATAAATTTATTTCGTTCTGTAAGAATTTTATTCTATTTATTATTATGTTCGTTTCAAGATTTTTCATAGTCATCACTCTCTGTAATTATAGCATAAATACGTAAATATGTAAAGATAGAACATATCACACTAAAAACATAGAGAATATTCTATGCTTTTTTATACAATTTATTATATGTAAAATTGTGTCGCATTATTATTAATATTTATGCTTTTTGTGAGTTTAAAGAGAATTTTGACAAAAGATATTGAAAATATGTGCATTATATGGTATAATAAGGATAAAATATTGTATATATGTGTATGTATTCGTATAGAAAGGAAATGATTTTATATGTGGAATAACTGGTATGAAAAAGTACGATTTGAAAATGTGATAATAAAATTTGTACCGCTTATATTGTTGTCGTTGTTGACCGGAGAATTTATTGCGACGTTAATTACAGCATTGGTGTTTGCAGTTTTGGTAGCAAAGTTTGGACAGGGGACTGGGGATTGATTAATTGCTTTAACAAGACATTAAAGACGTGGTATGTTTTGTGAGGTATATTATGTATGATGTAAAAGTTCAAATAAGAGAATTTAATAAAGAATCAAAAGAAAAATTTCTTAATAATTTTAAAAAAGATTATAAGGAAAATAAATCTGAAGCATTTGTAAGATTTTTTTCTGATGAGAAAAACAGGCGGTATGCAATCTTAAAATATAATTCAGACTCAGAGACTCCGATAAACTCATATGATAAAATATCTTTGTATGATATATTATCTGAGGTTGATGATAATATTAATAAATTTATACAAAAGATAAGGATTATAAGATATACATTATACCTAAATGCAATTAGTAATGGGTTACTTGATGAAAGTGAATGTAAAATAATTTTACATGGAGATGATAAGATATTTTTCAAAACTCATGAGAAATATAATAAATGTCATGGAAAAAAGACGTTAGCTACAATCATAACAAATTTTACGATAGAGATATTTGGCACCGATGATTTTATAACGAATTTTTTGAACAAAGATATTAATTATATCATATTTAATATGTTGTATGATGAAAAAATAGTAAGAACGATGCACGCAGACGAATGTCGCGTTATGTGTACAAATTTTAAAAGTCCTGCATTTTTATGCGGTTTAATAGAAGATGTAATAATGACGAAAATTACAACAGCGAAATATTACCCGTTTAATCCAAATTGCTATTCTTATACGACAGAAAAAGTTATGAAGATTAGCAATAATCATTTGCAAATTTTTGAACGCGACATTGAAATAGACAGAAAAAATATTGATGGAATATTATACGTTTATTCTGGAAGAATTATTTGTCAAAGAAACAACCATAACATTATTTCGGCTTCGGCTTCTTTTTTGGGGTGGAACAATAAAACAATTAAACTAAACGTTAATTATTGCAGAGACTGTAACAAACTGTTTATGAGCAGAATAGAATATGAAACATATAAAGAAAAGTATGGGATTTTGATTGGTAATTTAAAATTTGTTGATGAGGATTTTAATGTACCATCAACTACTTCCCTCGCCGAACTATCGCCGCTAAAATTATGTGGTTATAACGTAAATGCCGCAAGTGGATATTCAGGCGACGAGCGACAATACATTATTTCAAAAATATTGGATGAACATATAATGTCAAAGTCAGATGTAATAAATTATTTAACATATTTCATCGGTATGAATGGTAAAAAAACCGGAAATCAAAACGCTTTAAGAAAATGGCAAACAGATTTAAAATTTGTTCAAAATTATAAAATTGATGATCAAGAGCAGTATTGGGTAACTGAAATAAAAAAATATAAAAGTTAAAAATTTTTTTCAAAAAACACTTGACAGATTAATGATTATATGTTATAATATGTATGTTAAATATCTTGGCGAACTCAGTTTGAGTTGCTGATAGGGAGCTGTAAAAGGCTCCCTATTAATTTGCTTGTTTTTATTTGTTCTATAATAAATGTTGAGGTCAAAAAAAATTTACAAAATAAACGAGCATATTTGCTCCGAATCCTGTATAATAGAATTGAAACAAAAAAACTACAGGAG